>JAFRIV010000012.1 GCA_017432615.1 Oscillospiraceae bacterium | reverse complement strand
GTGGTAAATACCGCCTGTTTTGTGTTACAATACTCATGCGATTGAGGCCTTTCATTAGTTTATGGGTGTGGTAACTTTTATTCTAATGAACTCAATCGCTTTTGTATACCCTTTTGTATCACATCTATTGTAACTCTACAGATAGAAATCTCTGCCGTTTATAAACTGCTTGACGAAATGCGCATTTTCCTCTATAATCCCCTCCGATTGAATATGCTATAGAGGAGTTTCATTTTGTTTATTGATTTGATACCGGATGCTGCACTGGACGCCCTTCTCGATACGCTGAAAATTCTCCCCTTTCTCTTTCTCGCCTATCTGCTGATCGAATACCTGGAACAGCGTGCCGAGGACAAGACCGTGTCGCTGATCCACCGCGCGGGGAAGTGGGGGCCGGCTATCGGCAGTGCGCTGGGTGTGATCCCGCAGTGCGGCTTTTCGGCTGCAACGGCCAACCTGTATACCGACGGGCTGATCACCCGCGGCACCCTGATCGCGGTATTTCTCTCCACTTCCGATGAAATGCTGCCGATCCTGATCTCAAAAAGTGCCCCCGTCGGGTTGATCTTCAAAATACTGGGATATAAATTCCTTGCCGGGATGCTGGCCGGGTTCCTCATCGACGTTGCGGAACGCCGGTTCGGAAAGAGCTCTGGGAAGGACCTGCACGATATCTGTGAGCAGGAAGGCTGCAATGCGG
Source organism: Oscillospiraceae bacterium (assembly GCA_017432615.1). Taxonomy (GTDB): domain Bacteria; phylum Bacillota; class Clostridia; order Oscillospirales; family Oscillospiraceae; genus Limivicinus. Next base: position 108,229 of record JAFRIV010000012.1, on the reverse strand, counting down.
AAGGCGGTATTTTGCGCTCTGCCCTTTTCCACACGGTAAAGATCGCTTCTTTTCTGCTGCTGACGACGTTTTTGATCAATCTTGCCGTGGAGATAGTAGGAGAAGAACACTTTGCCGGTTTTATCCTCAACAAGCCGCTGGTTGGGGAGTTGCTTGCTGGGGTTGTCGGATTGATCCCGAACTGCGCCGCCAGTGTGATCATCACGGAGCTCTATCTGCAGGGTGCCATGTCTGCGGGAGCGATGCTTTCCGGGCTGCTGACCGGGGCCGGTGTCGGCCTTCTGGTCCTGTTCCGGATGAACCGGCGCTATCGGGCGGAAAACTTTGCAACACTCGGGATCCTTTACGGCAGCGGTGTGCTTCTGGGGCTTCTCGCTTCCGTTCTTCCGATCTTCTGATCGGGCACAGGCGATTCATCATACGGGCATCTGCCCCTGCATCTGTCGCATCCGAATACGCAGTGAAAAACAAATACCATGCCGGCGATCGGGCGGCTCACTGCCCATCCCTGTTGCAGGGGGTGACGATGCCGTCTTCGAAACGATAGATCAGATCCACATTCTGTATAGTGTTCAGGCGGTGCGCCACCATAATGATGGTACACTTCCCCATAATGGTCTCGATCACCGCCTGGACTTCGCGCTCACTTTCGGTATCCAGGGCGCTGGTCGCCTCATCAAGCAGGATAATACCAGGATCCCTGAGCAAAGCCCGGGCAATGGAGATCCGCTGCCGCTGGCCGCCGGAAAGATTCTCTCCTCCCTCGGAGATTGGACGGAACAGGCCGTCCGGATGCCCGGTGACAAGTTCTTCAAGCCCGACATCCCGAAGGGCTGCCATGACGCGCTCTTCAGAGACGTATTTCAGGCCAAAGACAAGGTTATCCCAGAGAGTCCCTGAAAACAGCACCGACGTCTGCGGGACGACCGCAATATGACGCCGGAAGCGGTTTTTGTCAAGGGTATCGAGCTCCAACCCATCGATGGTGATCTTCCCTTCCTGCGGAGAATAAAGCCCCACGAGCAGCGACAGGGCTGAGGATTTCCCCGAGCCTGATCTCCCGATGAAGGCGACGCTCTTCCCTGCCGGGATAGAAATATTGACATCGGAAAGGGCCGGAGGCTGATCCGGTGCATAGCGGAATGTCACGTGCTCGAAGCGGATCTCGCCCCGTACGGGAAGCGGCAGCAGGGCGGTCCCGTTTTTTTCGATGTCCTTCTCGCTGAGCAGTTCATCCACACTCGCCAGGTTCTCCAGCTCCTGGGTGATCTGCGGGACATCATCAAGATACTTCTGAACACTGTTGTTCAGGGCATCAAACAGAGACGCAAACAGGACGATGGATGCCACGCTGATCTGCCCCTTGAAGGCAAAATAAAGCGCAACGGAGATGCAAAGAAGCCGAAAGCCCTGGGAAGTGGCAAAAATGGCATTATTGAGCCCGACCTGAAGCCTGTCCTGCTCGATAGAGGCACTCTCGACCGAGTAGACCTTGGAGGAGATGTTCTGAACCTGCGTCTTCTCTATGCCGTGGGAGCGTGTGAGCTGCTCCATGCCGATCATTTCCTTGAAGGCGGCGTTCACCACTTCCGTCTTCTGACGCATGGCGGCTCTGCTGGCGCGGATTGGCGGCATATGGCGACGGATGATCCATACTGATACAGGAAGCACAACGGCATAAAACAGCAGCATGACCGGCATCCGGATCAGCGCCATGACGGTAACAAAAATGATATCGATCCCCAGGTGGAGAACCGTCTGCATCTGTTCGCACATCAGCATCTTGATGAACTGAACGTCAGAAGCCAGCTTGGAAAACACCTTGCCGCTGGGCGTCCGGCTGTAATACTTCATGGAGAGCATCTGCAGCTTCTGGATGATCGCCACCTTGAAACCGGATTCGATGCCTCGGACAAAGCGCTGATATACGCGCGTCAGCGGTTGCGCAAATCAGATTGATCGCCAGTACCAGGATCGCTCCCAGAACATTCATCATGACCGGCGCTTCAAAAAAGGATTCACAGCGGGAGAGGGTATCGATCATCCCGGAAGCAAACACCGGTAGCAGAAGGGCACAGAGATGCTTGACCGTCCGGTTGGTCACAGACAGCCCGACCATAACGCGGTTCTCTCCCGCCAGGAAGCGCAGCAGGTCCGCCGGTCTGCGATTTTCACGCCGGCCTTCCCGCTCATAATATCGGAGGATATCGTCTTTGAAGCCGTCCCCGTTTTTCCGGACGGAATGGACGCTGTAAACGATCCGGCCGTCGCGCTGCTCCTGATCGATATATGCCTCATACTGTTTCAGTATATCCCTGCGGATCTCCGATTCGATGCGTTCGTCTTCGCTTTTGTCCGTCATGTTCGGGCTGTCATCCATCGGCAAGCTGCAGACAAGCATGACGCGGGGAAACAGCCGCCCCCGAATGGTAACGGATACCTCCTCATTGCCGGACTGCAGAAGGCGGGTAATCAGTTCCTCGCAGATCAGAAGGGCGGTCATCTTTTTTTCCGGGTTGTTGAACGTCAGGTTTTTTTCCAGAAAGACTCTGGTGCTCTCCAGATCCGGATCTGTTTTCCGGATGCGAATCGAAATCGGCATGATTATCCTCTCCCATCTTGTTGGAACAATGATCTCTTTATCTGTTGCTGAAAATATACCACAAAAGAAAAACGATGTAAAACACAAAAACACAGAACAGTATCATGCTGACCCGAATATTCTTATTTTCTCTTTTTCTGTCAGACAGCGCTGGTGGTATCCGCCGCAGGTCCTTTGTTTTCTTAACGCCATCAGTCACTCCCGCACGCCGGGTACTCCGGAATCTCTGGCAGATTCGGCAGCTCATAATATGAACAGAAATACAGTATCTTCTCTCGCATCGTATCTCTCCCATTATAAAAAGCCCGGGGATTTCCTCAGGCTTTTTTGTTTTACACTTGTGAGTGTTTTTATTTTATCAGATTTCTCTTACGACAGATAACATCAAATGGCAACATCTTTTTAATTTTCCAGAATTTCCATGTATTCCGGTCCCTTGCCGGCAAACCGTTCGATCATCCTTTCCAAATCCTCTGCGCTTCCCCGTATTGACAAGACAGGCCTGCATCAGGCGGACAGCTTTCTCCGTCTTCGGTTCTGTTATTAGTTTTATTGGGTATCAGTTATTTCGATAATAGTTGATAAGACACCCTTCTGTAAGGATCTGCCGTTCGGTATCTGTCAAAGAGCCGATAGAACATAAGAAAGTAATCACGTTTCCGTCCGGTTTGACAGCATAGGCGGTAATCCGATCGATCTTATTGCAGATGGCTGTTTTCAGATTTGGGATGAAAATATAATCTCCCAAGGCAAACACTTCAGGATTTTCTACAAGGAATGGTATTATTCCCCAGTTAATACAGTTCGAGCGATAACGTTTGGTTGCATACTGCCTTGCAAAATTTGCAGAAGCTCCGATGACTCGCTGGCAGGATGCAGCCTGCTCCCTTGCCGAACCGTCTCCGGGCATATTTGCATAGATGGTTGAGCCGATATTTGTACCTTCAGGATCTACTTGGATTCCAGACTTTTCGAGTGCCGCATAAACAGCTGCTATTTCTTTCCCAAGCACTTTCCCAGCTCTTCTGTCGTGGTCCGCCTGCTGTAAACTCCTGCTTCGGGAAACATACTGCGGATCCCTGCGGCTGAGTGTATATTCACTCATACGTTCCGGATTAGAGCGAAAGGAGGATGTTTCACCCGAGGGAAGCAGTTCGTCTGTTGTCGTGACAGGATCTGTAATATAGGAACAGACTTTTATAAGCAGGTCCTCGGTCAGGCTTGGCATATCTGGCCAGTCTTTAATATTGGGGCCAAATTTAAGTTCATAATCAGGTTGTGGCCTTCTCCAACCGTTGTAGACTCTTTTTTCATAGATTTCAGAGTCAAATATATAGTCCGGGCAAGTATATTCTATTTCCAGATCGGAGGCAGCTGTGAGTCTGCCGCCATTAGCCGCCGTTGCTGCTATGGAACGGGCATCCATTAGTGCTACTGCACTAATCTGCCCTTCACCGGGCTTGGATCCTTCCCGGTTAGGAAAGTTTCGTGTAGTATGACGTATAGAGAATTCACCATTAGCAGGCGTGTCTCCAGCGCCGAAGCACGGTCCGCAGAAACATTCACGCATGATCGCTCCTGCAGAAATCAGATCAGAGACTCGACCATTTTTGATCAGTGCTGAGAGAGCTGGCATGGATCCGGGATAGATATTAAGGGAAAATGCGCCGTTGCCGCAGCTTCTGCCTCGAAGGATATCTGCCGCTGCACAGATATTATCAAAAGTACCGCCTGAACAACCTGCAATAATTCCCTGCTCAACCCAAATATCTCCGCCACGGATCTTGGAAGTCAGGTCTAATTTTACCCCTTTGAGGACTTTATTGGCTTCTTCCTGAACAAGATGAAGAATCTCCTCTGGGTTCTCCTGTACTTCATGGATTGTATAGATATTGGAAGGATGCATAGGCATGGCAATAGTACATTCAACAGTTGAAAGATCAACCCATACACACCCGTCATAATAAACGATATCGGCAGGCGCCAGCTTCCTGAAGTCCTCCAGCCTCCTGTGGCGTGCATAATACTTCTGTGTCTCTTCATCTGTGATCCAAACAGAAGACCAGCAAGTGGTTTCCGTGGTCATTACATCTATTGCATTCCGGTATTCTATGGGAAGCTCGGCGACCCCCGGACCGACGAACTCCATCACCGCGTTCTTGACATACCCGTTTTTATATACAGAGCCAATAATGGAAAGAGCTACATCCTGCGGCCCGACACCCGGTTTCGGTTTTCCCGAAAGATAAACAGCCACTACTCTTGGATACGGAAAATCATAGGTACGGCATAAAAGCTGTTTGGCCAGTTCTCCGCCGCCTTCGCCTACTGCCATAGTGCCAAGAGCACCATAGCGTGTATGGGAGTCTGATCCCAAAATCATCCTGCCACATCCCGCCATGGTTTCCCGGTTATAAGAATGGATGTTGGCTAAATTCACAGGCACATAGATCCCGCCGTATTTATGAGCCGCTGAAAGAGCAAATTTGTGATCATCCTCATTGATCGTTCCCCCGACGGCACAAAGAGAGTTGTGGCAGTTTGTCATCACATAAGGCAGAGAAAATTCTCTCATACCGGAAGCGCGTGCTGTTTGAATAATACCGACATAGGTAATATCATGGCTGGTTAATGAATCGAATCTCAGCTTCAGATTTTCCATATTTTCGCTTTTGTTGTGCTCTTTTATGATTGGCCAGGAGATTGTTCCCTTTTTTGCCTGTTCTTTATCTGCCGGAGCTCCAATCATATTCTGTATCCTTATAGCTTCGTTTTCCGGAATAACTTCCAACCCATTTACCAGGTAAATACCGCCGTCATAGAGCTTAATCATACACAATTCCTCCTGCCTGCCGTGAAAATGTTTCTTTTATCCGATCGCTTTATTTCTATTTCTTCCAGTTGTCAAACCGAAACAGTTTTTTGTACTTTTACTCTTTTGGGTCGCACTTTTTAATCTGCCGAACGACATCCATAATAGTGCCATCCCGTGCCTCAATAATGCCCACAACTCTGTCTTCAAATTCTACCGGATCGGGCTCTCCGGTGATGCTGTAAGCAATATCGCGTAACTCTTCAATTGTTTTCAAAGGAACACAGTCTGCTTTCCGGAGTGCTTCAAGCAGATCATGACGGTTTGGATTTACGGCAACGCCATAGTCAGTTACTACAACATCCACACTCTCCCCTGGTGTTGTTACTGTGGTAACTTCTGAACAGATAGCGGGGATACGTCCTTGAAGCAACGGGCAGATCACTATGGTGCATTTGGCTCCCTGCGCAGTATCCGGATGGCCGCCTTGTGCGCCTGTTATTACCCCATCAGATCCGACAACAACATTGCAGTTAAAATGAACATCTACTTCTAACGATGCTAATATAACGTAGTCTAATTTGTTGACAAAAGCCCCCTTGTTGAATGGGTTTGCATAAGCTCCTGCTGAAATACGATGGTGTGCCGGGTTAATAACATTTGAAACGGTATCGAGGTCAAATGCCTGCGTGTCCATCAGCACACGTACCATTCCTCTATCCAACAGATCGCACATCGGTTTTGTCAGGCCGCCAACACCAAAGCCCATCTTGATGCCCCGCTCTTCCATGATTCTGGTAAGCGAAATCGTTGATGCGATCGATGCCCCTCCAACGCCTGTCTGATAAGAAAAACCGTCCTTAAAATAGGGAGTATTGACAACGACCTGCGTGCAGTACTCTGCCATCATCAGTTTGCGTTGATCTGTTGTCGGCTTTGCAGCTCCTGTGGCAATTTTCTCGGGAATCCCGATTGCATCCACCACACACACATAATCAACTTTTGTCATGGAAATATGAGCGGGAAAATTAGGGAAAGGTACAAGGCAATCTGTGATCGCAACTACATATTCTGCCTGATCTCCATCTATATGTGAATAACTCAAAACGCCGCAATTGGTTTTGCCGCCAATCCCTCTCAGATTACCGTAATCATCTGAAGTGGGGGCGCCGATAAAAGCGATATCTACCTTTGTTTCTCCTGTCATTAATGACCGCACTCGTCCGCCGTGGGATCGCATAATAGCAAGTCCCTTCAATTTTCCTTCGGAAATTGTCCTGCCTATCATTCCCCGGACGCCTGAAGCTTCTATCCGCGTAATTGTACCATCTTCAATCATGGGCACAAGAGGATCGTGGGCTTTACCAAGAGAGGTTGCCGCCAATGTTATGTTTTTTAACCCCATTTTATGAATCTCTTCCATCACCATATTCACGATAAGGTCACCCTCGCGAAAATGATGATGAAAACTGACTGTCATACCGCTGTGCGCTTTGCATTTTACCAGCGCTTCATGGATATCTTTCACCAGCTTTGAGTGCTGGTTATCCATAACGGGATGTATGATAGGTGCCACACGGCGAAATGGTACACCGTTCTTATAATTATTCCCCTGAAAAGGTTCTTTCCCCAATGCCCTGAGAATATCATCAGGTATTTCCCGGCCAACAGCATTTTTCATCTTACAGTTCCCCCTTATAAACACCTGATGCCCGTGCAAGTGCAAGAATTCGTTTGGCGCCGTCATAAAATGCGATATCGATCATCTTCCCGTCCACAGTAAATACACCGATTCCCTGTGCTCTTTTGCTATCTATTTCCCGTACAACCTTTTCAGCAAAGATTATTTCTTTTTGTTTCGGAGTAAAGATCTCATGAACAATCGGAATTTGTCGGGGATTAATAATCGATTTCCCGTCAAATCCCATCGCATGGATCGTTTCAACATCCTTGCGAAAACCATCCATATTGTTGAGATCCGTAAAAACTGTATCAAAGCACTGCACCCCTGCCGCTCGTGCAGCAATAATCATGTGCTGACGTGCTCCCATCAGTTCTACGCCGGTACCGGAAATAGTTGTCTGTAAGTCTTTGGTGTAGTCTCCGCCGGAAAGTGCAATTCCAAACAGCCGGGAAGATGCACAGCAGATTTCAAAAGCATTCATAACTCCCCTGGCAGATTCCAGCGCCGCCATGATCAGTGTGCGCCCAGGTTCAACATGAAATTCTTTTTCTGCTTTTAAGACAGCTTCTTCTACCAGTTGAACATCTTTTGCCGTTTCTGTTTTTGGGATACGCACAGCATCGCATCCACCTGCGATCGAACAGCGGATGTCTTCCTTCCACAGATCGGTATCCAGTCCATTGATTCGGACAACCCGCTCCACTCCTCTGTAGTCGATTTCCTGCAGAGCATGATACAGAGAATACCGTGCAGCATCCTTTTCCCGCTCGGCAACTGCGTCTTCAAGATCCAGCATAATGGAGTCCGGTGCATAAACGTAAGGGTCCTTGATGAGACTCGGCTTCTGGCAGTTCAAAAACATCATGCTTCTGCGAAGTCTTTTCATGTTTGGATTCATACAATAACATCTCCCCACGGCAGATTATCTTTCATCTCATTGGCGCGATAGACGGCACATTCCACTCTCGCCTTTATGGTGCAGTCCAATGCTCCTTTATCTACAACAGTGATCTTCACATTAGAAACATCAAGACGCCCGAGTGTCTCAAAAATCACTTTGCGAATCTGCCTGCCAAACTGGCGCATCACGGAACTGTCCAGATCCAGTTCTATTGTTCCCGAACCCGGTTCTACGGTTACCAGGCAATCGCTGGATTCAACTGTTCCTGCTATCGCGGTCTTTAGAATATCCATCGCTCTTTACTCCTGATCAATTATTTCTTTCTTCCAAAAAACTGTCATATCATATTGGATCCGAAATAATGCTTTTTTAATGATTGTTTCCGAATCTCCATAAAACCTATATTCGAACGGATGCAATTCCTTCCATCAAGAGATTTGCTGTTCTGAAACCGAAGGTATCTTCAATATCCGGAACTGTTCCGTTATCTTTATAATTGACACCGCATTCCAATACTCCGGCCGGATGCCCTATACGGATCAGCTGCGTATTTATGGATTCCGGAAGGACCTGGTTTACAATACTTCCCGGGACAACTGCCGCGGCAGCTGTACACATGGCGCCTGTCATAGCATAACTCGGATGTGTTTTCTGCATAGACATCATATGCGAGAGCAGATCAATTTCTCCCTTCTGTATTCTCTGCCCTTCCGATGTCTCATAATCGTCAGCTTCGGCGACATAAGTCATCTTGGGGATACCCGGAGTTTCCCATGCAGATTTGGTATAATCATCCGTTAAGCCCAGTTTCTCTGCTGCCAGTCCTCTTATTTCCTCCAAAAGCGCAAGCTTTTCCAGATCTGCGTTCAAATCATCCGGGAGTTCTTTACCTGTAAGTCCAATATCTTTTGCTTTGACAAAAACGAGAGGATTTGCTGCATCGACAATTGATACCTGCACTTCTCCGAATCCGGGCACATGGAGTCTGTCAATGATATTTCCTGTTGGCAGGAGTCCTTTCCCCAATGTGCCGGACGGTTGAACAAATCTGAGCTTTACCGGAGAAGCAGTGCCTGGAACACCCGCAATAGAGTAATTTCCGCTGTATTGCACTGCCCCTTCTTTCGTGCAAACCTCTGAAATGATGAGTTTATCAGTATTCGTATTGTAGATCTTGACAGGTGTTATTCCTTCCCTGCATTCTACAAGTCCCTTTTCAACAGAAAATGGTCCGACACCCGAGGAAATATTGCCGCAATTCCCTTTATAACTGACAATAGGCTTATCAACGGCTACCTGGGCAAAAGTATAGTCGACATCAGCATCTTCCCTCTCGGATTTTTTGATAATTGCAATCTTGCTGGTGACAGACTGTGCCCCTCCGAGGCCATCGATCTGTTTTTTATCCGGGCTTCCCATCAGGCGCAGAAGAATTTCATCCCATTCTTCCCGATTTTCAGGAAGATCTTCCTCCAATATGAAAACACCCTTACTTGTTCCACCGCGCAGAATTGTAACAGGCAGCCTGAATACTTGTTTTTTTTTCATTTTCTTTCCCTTCGCATCTGTTTTCTTTTCCGCGACCGGATTAATTCAGAGTTTCCCTGAGTATACTTTCCCACGCATTCCAGGACAAAGCAGCCCCTTTATATTCTTTTACCGATTCTTTTAATAGGTAGCCGGAGAGCCGTTCACAGGATCGATGGTAGGTATCATTCTCCGACCACGCAAGAAACCAGTCATTAGCATATTTGCAGTTTTTTAGCATATTGCAAACATCATACTCTGTATTTAACAGCTCAGCCGGATCAGCGGCAGCGAAGGCATTAAAGAACGGTTTTTTAAGATCATCCGGTAGACATTCATCGGTAAGGGATCCGCACGACAGCGCGATCGTTCTCTTGTATTGCCCTGCGCATGTCAGCGAAGAATACATGGTGATATATGCTCCTTCTTTCGCACCGGCGATCATCTGCTGTGACAGATCCGCCGGATAGACATGAGATATGATCTGGGGCAGTTCTTCAGTAAGCATAGTCCGGTATTTCAGGCCATGTTTCATATCCGTACCAAAGCTTAATTTCATGTCGGGCATAACGATCATAATCTCTTTTTCTTCTGCGAGACGCTCCATATCCGTATGGCGTATCCAGGCTGTATGATCACTGCCGAAAGGAGGAATCAGCCACAAAACCGGATAAGTATCTCTGTCCGCTTTTTCTATCGGGACAATTACAGACATGGAATTGCATTCAGTCAGTGCATTGGAATAAAAATGATGGATTATCACAGCCATTTTATTTTTCCTCCTGACAGAATCTGCTGTCCAGGAATTTCCGGATCCATTCATCCCAGAAAATCCATTCATGCTTTCCGTGTCCCTCGTGGTACTCATAGTGATACGGGTTACCCGGAATTGATTCAAAGGTTTCCTTGATCTTCATTGCTACAGGATAACGGACGTCCTCCGTTCCCATAGCATGATACACTTCCGGAAGCAAGGCATGATTCCTTGCGGTATCCCGGATCAGCTTCAGAATGTCATATTCTGTTCCCGCCAGAGAATCTGTGTCATCAGTTCCGTATATATCCGTATTTAATCTTCGATAATTGGTATCCTGTCCGCCCTTTGCTCTCCACAGTCCTTCAAGCGGAGCCACTCCGCCGGTCGAAAGCATGCAGATTGTCCCATATTGTTCAGGATAGGTAAGGCCTAAAAGCATTGCTCCTCCTCCGCCCATTGAGAGGCCTGCAATATAGTGATCTTTTCGATCGGTGCTCATATGGGGGAACAGTTTCTTACAGAAATGATAGAGTTCATCTGCTATGAAATCCCGGTAACGAGGGCCATAAACCATATTCATATACCGGCTGTAGCTGACTTCAGGCATTACTACCATAATACCCAACGGTGCCGCATAGCGTTCTATAGATGTACGCCGCATCCAGATGGTATGGTCATCACTCCTGCCATGAAGCAGCCATAAAACAGGATAATTATCCTCTGCATGGGCACCTTCCAGCCCTATGCCCTGCATACTCTCCGGCACAATAACAGAGATTCCTGTATCCATCTGCAAAACCTTTGAAAAAAGGTCGATATGAAGTAGTGACATAGTCTGTTCCTTTAACCCTTCACTGCGCCTTCCATCATCCCAGCCACAATCTTTTTCTGGAAAATGCAATAAATAACAAAGATTGGTAAGATGGAAAGAAGCATAACGGCAAATACGATCGTAAAATTGGTTGAGTTCTCAGTTCGGAAAGAATACTGATACAGCGTTAATGTTCTGTTCAGATTTGATTGATTCAGTACCAGGGAAGGCATAAAATAATCATTCCAGATCCAAAGGGAATTCTTAATTACGACCGTGGAAATAATCGGCTTCATAATCGGGCGGACGATCATCCGGAACACCTGATGGGTAGAAGCTCCGTCGATGTATGCCGCTTCTTCCAGGTCTTTCGGTATGGAGGAAAGGAATCCAACCATTAAAAAGATGCCTTCACAGGTGGAATTCGCAATATACAGAAGAATTGCTCCGCCACGATTCAGAAGGCCAAGCTGACTCATCAGCTTGATTAACGGAAGCATTTTCACCTGGAACGGAACAAAAATGCCTGCTACCATAAAGAAATACAGAAAATTGTAAAACTTCGATTCAAACCTTCTTCTTGAGATCGCATATGCACACATGGGAAGAAAAGTGATCATGGCAATTACGGATGTTCCGGTTATGATAACAGTATTCTTTAAGGCGATGAAATAATCCGGTTTTGAAAAAACATAGCGAAAGTTTTCTAAGGTAAACTTTTTGGGCAGCCCGAAGAAATTACTGAATATATCGCTCATATCTTTCAGAGAAGAGACAACTGTAAGATAAAATGGAAAAATAACGCAAATAGCTCCAAAGGTCAGAAAAAGATAAATCAGACCTTTCGTAAGGCTTTTCATTCTCATATTTTACGTCCTCTTCCTAGTCATAGATTTTACGCTTATCCGTAAACCGGATCTGGATGACAGAGATGATTGCAATAATGATGGCCACCAGCATCGCTTCTGAAATTGCATAGCCAAATTTGCTGTCTTCAAAACCAAGGCGATATATCGAAAGCGTAATACTCTCTGTTGCTCCGGCAGGACCGCCTGAAGTCAGTGCCATAATAAGATCATAAATCATTAATCCCTCTTTGAGTACTAAGACAAAGATAATGCTCAGGATCGGCAGGATATAAGGAACTGTAATACGCCAGAAGCGTTGCCAGGAACTTGCTCCGTCAACCGTTGCCGCTTCCGTTATTTCTTTTGGAATTGTCTGCAGTGCGGAAATGACCAGAACAGTCGGAATTGCAACACTCTTCCAGACATTTGTTACAAGGATCCCATAAATAGCCAAGGAGCGATTGGATAATATATTCTTTTGAAGAGCCACAATTCCCAATGATTTTCCTATACTGGGAACACCTTGGAAAAAGATATAGTTGGCGATCAATCCTATGGTCAGCATACTGATACAGGCGGGGAAGAAATAAATGGCACGGTAGGCATTCTGTCCTCTGACTTTCGAATTTAAAAGAAGACCGAGAATGACAGCTAAAATCATGATGCAAATAATCAGCATCCCTGCATAACGAAGATTAAAGATAACAGCTTTGCGGAATCTCTTATCCGACAGAATTTTCGCATAATTTGCCAATCCAATAATATTATATTTTTTGCTGATACCGTTCCAGTCCGTAAAACTGTAGTAGAGGCCAAGAACAATGGGAACAACGGAAAGAATAGAATACAAGAGCAGATTTGGCAGCACATACAGAAAATGCGTAATGTTTCTGTCTCGATTTTTATTTTTCTTTGATAGCATAATGTTCCTCCTGTTGCAGCGAAGGGAAAGGGTTACCCCTTTCCCTCTTTATTTATTCTGCTATTGAATTATTCCTGGGGCTCGTAATATTCTTTTAGGATATCATTAAAGTCCGTCAAGAAAGTATCGACGTCCTTATCCAGAATCAGAGCCTGAACGGCAACGTTGATGTTGTTTCTCAGATCCTGCGTCCATATGCTTGCAAGGGACGGCCCAAACTGGCCGGCATCAATGAATCCATTGATCTTTTTCAGCTGCTCGACATTATACTGAACACCTTTGATGAGGTTCGGATTCTTGTCGCCGTCGCAGAATTCCTGAGCAATATCCTCACGGAGCAGGAACTTCAGGAGTTTCGTGCATGCTTCCTTCTTTTCAGGAGAAGCTTCTGCAGAGATCGCAAAAGCTGTATCTACAGTGCCTGCAGTCCAGAAATCTTCCGTGGTTACAACAGGAATTGCTGTGCAATCAAAATTCAGTTCAGGATTCATTTTCTCAAATGTTGTGACTGCCCAGGAGCCGTCGATATACATCACTGACTTTCCGCTGGTGAATTCTTCATACGCAGGCTCATCATCATATCCCAGAGAGTCTGGATTGCCATATTCTCTGAGTTTGAGAATGGTTTCTGCATACAGGCGAAGATTGGGATCTGTACTTGCATCATAATTCCCCGCGTACAGCTCATCACACTTGGTGTAGAAATCATGATCAATGCAACCGATCAGGGAACGGTCAAACATCTGGCTGATACGAGTGGTTTTCTTGTCCGGGAAAGAGAACGGCTGATAGCCTGCAGCTACAAGTTTATCGCACACTTCCCACATCTCATCCATAGTTGCCGGGATTTCAAGGCCGAGTTCTTCAAAAACATCTACATTGTAATAGAGTCCATAAGCATTCATGGTCATGGGAATGCAGTAGATCTTGCCGTCGACCAGGCACCTCTCAATAACAGAAGGATTTACTCGATCGAGCATCTCCGTATCCGTGATCTCTTCATAGATACCTTCTCTCATCATATTCCTGTAGGATGCAGACATCGGATACACAGAAACGAGATCCGGGATATTGCCTGCCGCAATACGGGAGATCAGCGTGGTGGTTGTGGTTTCTGCCAGGGTGATGTTCACTTCAATGTCAGGATTTTCTTCCATGAACTTAGCAATCAAAGTGTTGTAGAGCTCAACATTTTCAGGCTTCTGATGGAAGAATTCAATGGCTACCTTGTCTGTTGCTGCAAATGCATTAGCGCCAAAAGAGGCAATAAAAATAATGCACAGAAGCATTGCTATGAGTTTTTTCATGTTTCCCTCCAGTTTAAAATAGTATTAGGCTTGTTGCCCTGTGATTGTAACTATAACATACACTTCCGTTTATTTCATGCCGCTTTCAAACTTTACTTGCCATTTTTTAAGAATAATGCTATTCTCCTTGTGGGGAATTTTTCCGCCAGGATCGTCAGCTTTGATAATAATACTGTGATAATCATACCGGTATAGTAACATGAACATTACAACCAATAGAAACAAAAAAATATCGATCAAAGCAGAACTTCGGGTAATTATACTGCTGCAGATATTGGTTTCCGTGTTTTTCCTCCTCTATTCTGTTTTGATGTCTGCCTATCAGACCTATAACAATCTGTCAAATCGCATTTTTCAATCCGGGGAACAGTTGCTGACAAACCTGGAAGACGCTCTGACTGATCTTTCCGACGCTGCTCTGTTTCCTGTATCCCAGGAAACTGTCAACAATGACCAGACGATCGTCAAAGCGCTGAAAGGGCAATGTATCTCCGGGAATTTTCGTCTCTATTCCTATTTCAGCCAGCAGGCAAGAACCTATCTGGTTCAGAACAGTGTAGAGATGATAGCATTGTATGATCAGGATGGACATGGTGTTTCCGTCCAGAGCGGTCTGCTTTCTGAATACCGGATATGTCATGTGCCGGAAGACGCTGAATGGTATCAGACTGCCAAGACTTTTTATACGGGAAAACCTTATCTTATTCCTGTTTCGGAAGTTGCTGGTACGGGAATGCCTGAAGTTGACCGGAATTACCTCTGCGTTTGCAGAGGGATCATGGATATAGGCACGATTCAAATCGTAGGCTTTTGTATGACCGGCATCAGCACAAACTCCATCTCTCGTCAATTTGAAGCCTTGCGGTTTAGTCCGCATCAGGTCTTTGCGGTTTATAAAGATGATCTTCTCCTGTTTTCGTCTGATCCGGAAGCCTTTGACGATTTCACGGTTGAGAAAAAAGCAGGTGCGGAAAGTGAACTTCAATCAAAAGTGGTCCGCAAAACAGGTCGAACTTTTTATCTGTATAATAATCTTCATCATGCGGATGGGTATTCTATTGTCCTGCGGACCCCTCTTTCAGAAGCTGTCGGAAGTATTGGCGGCATTCAGTTGACATTTTCTGCAATTATCGCCCTTATTCTGATAGTATTGGTATCCATAATTGCATCGATCATTCAGCATGTGCTGGAAGCCATGAACAGGCTTGTTGACGCATGCAATCATTTTGGTGTGGAAAAACTGACAGAAATAAGTGTAATTGAAGATCATGGCTTTCCAACGGAGATCAACTATCTTTTTCATTCATTCAATCATATGTCCGACAGGATCCGCAGCCTGATTGGTGAAGTAATCGCCAAACAGGAAAAGCAGCAGGAGACAGAACTGCAGTTACTGCGTACACAGATCAACCCGCATTATCTCTATAACACACTGGAAATGATCCATATGCGTGCGTATATGGGGAAAAACTATGACGTGGCAAATATGGCAGAGCTACTTGGGCAGAATTTGCAATACGGGTTAAGAAACACTACAAAGGAAGTTCTTTTATCAGAAGAACTGGAGCAGGTTAAAATCTATTTGGACATTCTCTCTTATCAATACGGGAATCGGATCCGCACCAATATTGCTATTGAGGATGGATTGGCGAACTGCAGAATTATCAAGCTTATCTTCCAGCCTATCATTGAAAACTCTGTCATCCATGGAATATCATCTGCCGACCAGATATTAAATATCGATATAATGGGTTACAGAAGCGGAGAACGAATCGTTTTCAAGATCTCTGATGACGGTGCCGGCATGGATGAAGCACAGCTTTCAACTTTAAAAGAAAGTATCAAAGATACAAACAGCGTCAGCGTCGGTCTCAGAAATGTATGCAGACGTATCCTTTTAAATTATGGTGAAGAATACACTGCTGAGATCGACAGCAAAAAAAATGTTGGTTCTATTGTCACTTTATATCTTCCCTATCGTCCGGATGTAGAGAAGAATGTCTCCGAAACCGATTGAGTTTCGGCGAAGAACACGCGGGGTCAAAAAATGGAAAAAACGACTGTTATGCAGATGCCTGTTCCAATGCTGTTGATCGATGATGACGGGACGATCCTGGATGGCATATCTCAAATCATCAGCAACACTTTTCCTGATATTTACCTGATAACCAAAGCCTACGATGGTCACCAAGCGATCATGCACATGGAAAAGCAGTATTTTCCTGTTATTATCACAGATATTAAAATGCCTAATATGGACGGTCTGCAGCTTCTGGAACTAATCAAGAAGCATCATATTCCAAGTAAAGTTATCATGTTAAGCGGATATGATGATTATGCTTATGTTCGAAAGTCCATGAAAATCGGAGCTTATGATTACCTGCTAAAGCCCGTCAACATCAATACCTTGACAGATATTTTAAAAAATGTGTATACCGATCTCGTCAGCAGTAGTGCAACTCTCCCCGATTCCTGTATCGATACGATTCAAAGCACGCCTCTTTCTGCTCCCTATTTTGACACGCTTTGTAAAACGCCTTTTTCTATAGAATCCATTGAAGAGAAGCTTGAAAAAATAAAATCCCTGCTTTTTCAATATGAAACAGCGGAAATGGAGCAGCAGATTCGGAACCTGTTCTCTGGCTTATCCATTGAAGTTCTTTCTGTCAGTCAGTGGAAGAGTATCCTTTATAATTTTCTTTACGGCATGCTTCATAAAAACGAAATCATGATCCGAATTGTGGCAAACTACAAGTTGTCTGACAAAGACTTTTCTGCACAAATAAAAAATCAGCCGACCGCAAGCCAGCTGATGTATAAAATGATCGAGATTTTGAAACTGTATTCTTCAGATTTGAAAGACTATCAGAAAACGAGAGAAGACGAACTTGTAAAACAGGCACTGCAATACATTAATGAACACTACGCAGACGAACTGGCTCTCGCAAACATTGCGGAACAGTTCCATTTCCACCCTAATTATTTCAGCTTTCTGTTCAAAAAGAAAACCGGAGTAACAATCCGGGAATATATCCTTCGAACGCGCATAGAAAAGGCCAAAGAATTGATGAAAGATCCAAGAGCAAAACTGATTGATGTTGCCCTCGCCGTAGGTTATCAGGACCAGGCTCATTTTAACAGAGCTTTTAAAAATTTTACCGGCATTGCTCCTTCTCAGTATCGAAAGCAGAATTAAAAGGAGGCTTCGTTCATGAAACTGTCAGATTTTTGTTCCGGCATTCAGCATATCGGGATTCCGACAAACGACCTTGCCGCATCAGAGAAATTCTATGATGATTTAGGTTTCTCTGTAGTATACAGGGGCTATGTACCCGAGAAAAATCAGCATGTATTTTTTATGCAGATGCATGATCTGGTTTTAGAACTTTATGAAGAGACTCCCGCCCTGCGTGATGGTGCAGTTGATCATATTGCACTGAACTGTTTGGATATAGAAACCGCCTATTGTCTGGCAAAAGAACAGGGATATCGTTTTTTATCAGACGGTATCTGCTCTTTGGGGTTTTGGGAAAAGGGTATAAAATACTTTATCATTGAAGGGCCGAACAAAGAAAGACTTGAATTCTGTCAGAAACTTTAAAAACAAGGGGAATAAGAGAACCTTGACAGATCTGTCTGCACCCTGAAAAGATTCCTCGGTGCATTTCCTTATATGATCATCATTTTTTCAATGGCTGTCTTCCAGTCATGAAGAAAATAAGTTACTGCCAGCAGATCTGCGCATCCGCCGGGAGAAAGATTATCCTGTATAAAATCCCGATCTAACGCTTTAACATCAGCGAGAGACAATTCTTCTCTTTCACAAAGTTTTCGCGCTTTCCCGGAAGCTTTTTCAGCTTTTTCGATCCCTCCTCTTGCTATCATGTTTGTATCTGTACCGCGTGCAATCAGGTGGATCAAAGCATAAACACCGGCGTCATTTCTGTTCTTCCCTTCTGTCAATGCTTTTTCAAAACATGGTAGGGATACTGTTGTAACTCCCGGCAATCCGTCCGCCAGTTCTCCTCTAATTCCCCTTAATCCAAAGTCAAGGTACAATCGTTCTCCTGTTGTGCTGATTGTATCATGAGTTGCCATGCTCCTGAAATCATTCTCAACTGCCGAGAAGCAAAGTCCTGCACATTCTTTTGCAATCGAGGCAGGGTCCCAAAAGAGGCTGCCTTGTTCGTACAGACGTCCGATTGCGCCGCAGACAGTGCCAATGGTGAAAATAGCTCCCTTATGTGTGTTAACACCATTTGTCGCTTTCAGCATGATCTTCTCTGCATACCGGCCTTCTCTCCTCAGCAGTTCAAAGCACTCCGCCGGCTTCTGTCCCCTGCAGTTACCTCCTGTTAAAAAACAGCGTCCCCAGAATAATTCCAGCGCTTTTGCACTGATGTAGAAAGTCTCCGGAGTCATATCCCGATGAGAACCATTGTTGCTGAGGTCTACAAGGCCCGGCTTGGGCGTAGTATTGACTTCCTCTATGAGGCTCTGCGTCACGATCCCGCAAATCAAAGAGGCAAGCCTGTTATGCTTTTCCCCCATATTACTCTGATCCATATCCCATTCTTTATTTCTTTCTCTGCAGAGACAGAATTGTCAATAAACTTGTCAAAAAATATACCGTCATAACAGATGTTTATCACCAAAGCCTACGATGCTCTTTTGTGAAGCATAAAACATTGTATAAAACCCGTAACCGGAGGGAAGACATGTCCCAACCCCTTATAACCACATTCTACCCGTCAGATATCCAAATGGCGGATAAAATTAAAGCACTTCTGCAAAGTGAAGGCATCCATCTGGATGCCAACCTGGATTACACCTGTGCCGTTGTTGATGATGAATATAACGTAATCGCTACCGGGAGCTGTTTCAAAAACACCCTACGCTGTATTGCCGTATCTCACGATCATCAGGGCGAAGGGCTCATGAATACTGTTGTTTCCCATCTGATCGGAATACAATATCAGCGCGGAAATGTTCGCCTTTATCTTTACACGAAATGCGGCTCAGCGAAATACTTTGCTGAACTCGGTTTTCATGAGATCGTACAAATAAAAGATGAGCTCGTATTTATGGAAAACAGCAGTTCAGGGTTTTCCCGCTATCTTTCCTGTTTGCGTCAGGAGCGTAAAGAAGGTGCTTCTGTTGCATCCGTTGTTATGAACGCAAATCCGTTTACATCGGGGCATCGTTATTTAATTGAACAGGCTGCACGGAATAATGATATCGTTCATCTCTTTATAATCAGTGAAGACGCCAGCCTGTTTCCTTTTGCTGTACGAAAAAAGTTAATACTGGCCGGCATTGCAGATCTTCCCAATGTCGCTGTTCACGAAAGCGGACCTTATATTATCAGTAATGCAACTTTTCCAAGCTACTTCCAGCGGGATGAGGAATCTGTCATCCGTGGTCACGCACTTCTTGACCTGTCCATTTTTACGCAGATAGCAGCAACTCTGGGGATCACTGTACGCTATGTTGGAGAAGAACCTCACAGTATCGTCACAGGCATTTATAACGAAATCATGCAGAAAGAACTGCCCTCTAACGGAATACGCTGTGTAGTCGTTCCCCGAAAAAAAATCGACGGTATGCCGATCAGCGCATCTGCCGTTCGCAAAGCACTCCATGATGGCGATCTGTCCCTGGTGGAAAAGCTGGTTCCTGAAACGACCTATAGGTTTTTAACAAGTCCGGAAGCTTCTCCTCTGATTGCTCATATCCAGGCAGAAGAGAACGTTTCCCATTATTGAGAAATCATTATGAATGAAGTAACGACGCAGGATATGATGGACTGCCGTGAGCATAGGGCAGCCTTGCAGGCTTCTTTGCGCAGGCAGTTTCCCGGAAACCCGGTCCTATCTTTTTGCATGAACATTCCCGGTCCCATAAAAACAGATGATGAAATCCGTTCTGCCTTTGAAGTTGGAAAGAACAACATTCTGTCTGCGCTGCTGCAGAACAGCTGGCAGGTGGAACAAGAATATGAAGTTCACGAGAAAACCGGAGATGAATGGATTGCCAGCATTCAGGCCGATGCTATTTTTCTGAAACAGGCAATGTGCGCTATTGAAGAAAAGCACCCACTGGGACGTTTATTCGATATCGATATTATAGATACAGCTGGGGAAAAACTGACTCGCACACATTATCGTACCTGTCTCATCTGCCAAAAACAGGCACAGGATTGTGCCAGATCCCGTTGTCACAGCATATCAGAGCTCTTTGTCAAAGTCAAGGAACTGATTCATGAGGGTATCCCTTAACTGTGTTTTACAATGATGTGTGACAGGAGAAAAAAGGGTAGCGAATAGGAAAACAATGTGCTACGGTTGAGTTGCCCCAAGCAAAACCGAAAGCAGGTGAATCCTATTCGCTATGAACAAGATGACACAAGCAGCCCGGTATGGACATCCATTCCAATATAGAGTATACTTGACATTAGTGGCTCCTCCTTGTATGTGGTAATTCCCATCATGGTTTTGTGGTAATAATTCTATGATCGGTATATCTACTTTTTACAAGTTTGGAGTCACTTCATATAATCCTTTATGAAAAAAGATATATTTTCAGAACGGGAAAACAGAAATCCTGAACGCACGCGAAACAATACACTCTGTTCCCAATCGAAAAGAATGAAATAGACACCGCCTGCATATCGTGATTTTGACACCGCCTGCATATCGTGATTTCTTGTTGTGATAGCACAGAGAAAAGATTATAATGATATGAGAAAGGAGGCTAAAAATGCCGTTTCAGATTGTTAGAGGGGATATTCTGTCCATCCGATGTGATGCCAGGGTAAGCATCGTGCAGGCGAAAGCCCTTATATAATCCATGTCCCTGCGTCCTCTTGGTACAACATATGGAACAGGAAGTCGTGTTTTCAGCCGTGACGAAGTAAAAACACTTATAGAACATTAGCAAGGAAAATACGGTTGGGAGTTTCTGTTCCTCGGGGTGAATATTGATGCCGCAGAAACTGCCGGTGAATTGGAAATCTGGGAAAATCGGTCTGCAAACTTTCACCCAGACAGAAAGGGTCTGGATTTGAGTTTTCATTCTATGTTCTGTGTGGTATCAGCCCTTCGTCACGGTGCGCCAATGGCAGCCGACTGGAAGGAAGAAGTAGAACGGGACTATAACGAACGTTAACATCAGAATATGCCGGGTCAGAATCCGGAAGCAGGAATTTTTTATCAGGATTAGAGAAACGGGGGATAAATATGATTTATAAAGCTACAAACTTAATCATGGAAACCTTTGATCTTCACAATGTAAAATACCGTGTGAACGAGACAGAAGACGCCTCAGTTGTGGAGGCAGGGTTCATCATCGAAGCCGGACCGCAGGCGACAGTGCATTTTATATCCACCAGTGAAAACAATGATGTTACGATTCGTATTTTCGGCCTTATTTATCAGATCCCTGCAGACAGGCGGGGAGAGATCTTGGATGCCTGCAATACATTGAATGCAAAGTACCGTTTTATCAAGTTTTTTCTGGATACCGATTCCAACGTCAATGTGCAGGCGGATCTTCCTGTGAGAACTGATGATGAGTGCCTTGGTGAATGTTGCTTCGAATTGTTTGCACGCATCATGCATATGCTCAGGGATGATTATCATGTTCTTGCTGAAGCGCTCTACCGTGTCCCCTGCAGTGAGAAGAAAGACTCAGCAGAGTTTCTCAAAGCCCTTTTAAATCTGAAGGAAAAGCCGCTGATCGTTGGCAATGAAGACGCTTCTTCAAAAGGATAGATTTATTCGAATGCAGATCTGTACGGCAATAAAAGAATACAGACACAGGAAAAAGCCCGGTTTTGTTCTTGCACATTTTTCTTTAATGAGTCATCCGGAATTCAAAGAAGGGTCATTGTCTTCCGGACATTATACAGGATGGTCGAAGCCGTTGATCAAAATCCATGAGATAGAGGATTTGCAGACTGGCCAGACGGTCACTTTTGATGAAAGACGGGTTCGGATCATTGAGCACTCCAGTAACAGGATTGTTCTGCAATTTGATAAAGAAGGCGCGAAAACACCGGAGAAAAGAAAAAGCGAGATAAAGATGATCCGTCCAAATCTGCCGGTAGAAACAGGAACTGATACGGGATTATATGATGCAAGCTGTACATACTATTATGGTTGCTGGACATCGTGGAGTAAATGGCTTCATTATTATCTCGGTGTCAGATGGGACCACTGGAAAGATGTGTATAAAGCCCGGCTGATTGCCCTTCCGTCATATTTTACAGTTACGAAAATGAAAAGATACTGGAAGTTTTACCGGTATAGGATCACACTCATGCTGGATGGCTTTTTTCATAGAAAATAGTGGTATTTCCGGCAATGTCAACGGACACGGTAAAAGAACCGGCAACATAACATCAAACGTTGCCGGTCTTTTTTATTTGTATGCCAGCGGCTGATAAAGCATTGTGATAATAGACAAAACTGATAACGTTTTCTTATTGCATGTTCAATACATTTACGATATATTAAACAAAAAATGTATATCCATTTCAGTCTGTCCTGAAAGATATGTTTCGTGTCGTTTCCGGTTTACTGCTGCCCTTACACGGTAACTCCGCATGACAGAATACTGAAATCCAACACATTCATAATTCTGAAATACTAAAGAGCAGGAAAATAATGAACAAAAACTGACCCGTTTTTTAAGTATGCTGTTTCTTGTTATCTGGCTGATCTCCTCTTTTCTTGAGGCAGATATTTTTGCTGAAACAGCGAAATATAGTCCGTTTTGTGGAAAAATGATAGCTCCAGGCAGCAAATTCTGTATGTATTGCGGAGAGAAGCTGCCTGTTTTCTCAGCGGGTCAGGATGGTATAAACAATCAGCTGTCATCAGATCGTAATGAAACTACTTTTGTAATAAAGTATGAGAGCGGAGAGTTTTCTTCCCTGACACTGCATCATAGCGGTGATACGGTCTATCAGATTGAGAGGACCAATATTTTTGAAAGCAATATCTTAAGCTATGACAGCGGAAGTGAAGGAATCAAAGAATATCAGGATTATTATACCGAGGAATTTTCCCATTACGGCTTTATTACGTACAGCGGTTCGTTCGTTGGCCCGTTGATTACGGAGTATTACCAGTATCGTGACCTCAATGACGCCGAAAACCTTGAGGCTTTTCAATATGCAGGCGGCCCGACGGATGTATTTGCCGGCAGTTCTTCCATCTCTTATGCAGAGAATCAGAAGTGCCTGCTCGAAAACGGATGGAAAATACTGGATCTGAAGGATATCGACGTTCAACTTCAGGTGATTCTTGATAACCGAAAAATGTGGGATCTGGAAGATTACGCAGACCCGATCCCCGGCTGTTATGCCATAACGGATCTTGACCATAACGGAAGAGTGGAAATAATCAGCGCCGTCAATTATTCATCCGGGAACCTTACACACCTTGAAATTCATGAAGTAAATAAAGCAATGAGTGGATTGAACCGTGTTGATACCGATCAGGTAAAGCATTTTTCGCCACTTTTCCAGGATAGTATTCCTGTTTTCGAGGATGCATTCTATCCTAATCTGTCCTCGATAAATGCTCCTCCGGAATTTATAGGTTTACCACACTTCGCAAAGATCAATGCTTATGTTTCTCCTAAAGGTGAGTGGTACTACCCTTGCAGCAATTTTAACAGTGTGGGTGCTGATAAGAGGGAAGATATAAAAGAATGGCTCTCCCTCAGCCATGGCTCACTTTCCATTCAGCCCGTCGTTTGGGCTTATTATGAGATACCACATTAAAACGGCTGGATCTATTATGATATGAATTATAATAAGATTTCAAAGACTGAATTTGAAAACTGGGAAACTGTTTTCAGTAACTTTGACAGACATCCGGTTGAAATCCTGTGGTTCCTTTCAGATCAATACCAGACGATGGATATGGTTTCTCTGAGAAACTCTTATGAAGTGTTTATTCAGCCGGCATAATTCGTGTCGGATTTCTTTTAGATGCAATTAGTCGTATTTAAAAATTGATTCTCATATTATTCCCTGTGTACCGGACAGAATTGGGCAAAAATTGACAGGAAGATTTCTTCCTCGTCAGGTATAATGATCCCGTCAGGGAAAGGAGGCGGCAGCGACGGAGTGGCTTACCAGTATTCGAACGGCGATTGATTACATGGAAGATCATCTGGAAGATAACATCAGTGCACAGGATGTCGCTGACCGGGTGCATCTCTCACCGTTCTTCCTCCAGAGGGGATTTTCACTGATGACAGGCTACGGAATCGGAGAATACATCCGAAACCGCAGGCTGTATCGGGCGGCGATGGATCTGACGGGAACAGAAGATAAGGTGATCGATATTGCCCTTCGGTACGGTTATGAAACTCCGGAAAGCTTCTCAAAAGCATTTTCCCGTTTTCACGGCGTTACCCCTTCACAGGTCCGTGACGGAGCCGCCGGAAAAGTCTTTCTTCCCGTGACGATCAAATTATCTGTTCAGGGAGGTAGTCAGATGAATTTTAAGATTGCTCCAATGTTTCCGTTCAAGGTCATCGGGTTTCAGAAGGTTTTTGATAATGAATCAGCCTATGCAGAAATTCCGAAGTTCTGGAATGAAACCTGTGAGAAGTATGCTTACAGTGTTTATGCCGGAAATGCACCGGCAAATCCCTATGAGCAGGCATTGGTGGACAACTACATCGGTGAATACGGAATTTGCATCGACGATGTCGGCGGAGGCAAATTCCGCTATCTGATCGCGGGGAAGTACACAGGTGGAACTGTTCCTGAGGGAATGGTGGTCTATGAGTTTCCAAGAAATGAATGGGCTGTATTCAATTGCATCGGGCCTAATCCTCAGACACTTCAGAGCATGAACACCCGAATCTTCTCTGAATGGTTGCCAGGAAATCCGGATTATGAGCTGAGTGGAAACGCCACGGTAGAGTGGTATGACTGTGTAAACGGAGAAATGACGGACCCGGATTATCATAGTGCAATCTGGGTACCGGTAAAGAAAAAAACATAATTCCGACGAAATGAAAATAACCCCGCTCACCGACAGCAGGAGGATGTCGGTATACTGCTTCAACCGGTGAGGGTAAGAAAAACGGCTGTATCGGAAATATCCCGATACAGCTGTTTTCTCTTTTCGGCCTTTTTGCCGTCAGGGTTCTGCCAGACCGAGCTCGATATAGAGCGGATAATACTCGTCATAGAGCCCGCAGCAGGCATCCATCCCCATGTTGGTGCTGAAAGCGCCCTGTATAACGCCGGTCCATGAGCCGTATTTCTCGAAAAGTTCATCCGGCGTGGGACCTTCTTCATGCCCGTACGTCTTGAGATTGCTTTTCTTCACTTTTTCCAACGCTTCCGGATCGTCCGCCGAGCTGGCAAGCCGTATACGGTTCCTCTCCGCAGAAATCGCCCTTGCCATCTCTTCGATGGAGGCGCCTTCGTCCCGCATCCGGTAAAGAATATCCGTCATGGATTCCATGGATTCATGGTATTCCACACGAAGCTTTCTGGCTGTTTCCACAACATCCGGATCGGTCCAGTCATATTCCGCAAAGGTGCCCAGCCGGGCGGAATCCGGATCCGGGGAAAAGCCGTAGACGGCATCCGGGTTCTCGAGGATGTCCTCCATGGCCTTCCGATTCAGGCGCGGATCGTGAACATACGAGAAGCCTTGTTCCGGGCTTTCGTTCTCTTTCAGGGTCTTCTCCGTTACGGCGGCAGCTGACGGAACGGAACTCCCCTTTGCTGTCTTCGAGGCCGCCGCTTCAGCCGAAGCGGAGCGGCTGAGCCCGGCACCTCCTGCCAGGACCAGGATCACGAGAATTGTGCTAAAAGTCTGTCAAACGTATTCATATGCTGTTTTCCTGTTTTACGGCTCCCAGAGGCGGGTCTGGTTTGAAAAATCATCATATCCGAAGATCTCGCGGATCTCCCGATAGGGTTCTACGTAACTTCCTTCATAATTGCCGCGGGTAAAACGCCAGTGGCCGGTGTTGAGAGCGCCCAGCTCCCCGTACCAGTTGAAATCAATCTCCACCGTAGGCGGAAGGATCTTCCGGAAATACGTCTCTTCGGCATGGATATCCAGCCCCTGCCACATATTGGTGCAGTAAAAGCGCTTCAGGTTTTTGCATTCGTCGAGGTGGTAAAGCGGGGAAAGATCCCGTACGCCGGTGCACTGCCCGATATTCAGGTGTTCCAGATTCTTCAGCTCGGCGAGCGGAGAAAGATCCTTGACACGCCAGCACTCGGCAATTTCCAGATACCGAAGGTTCTTACAGCTGGCCACCGGTGTGAGATCGTCAAAATCGCTGCAGGAGAGGATCAGCACCTCCAGATCCGGCATATAGTACAGAAAATCAAGATAATTCATGGCTGAATGCCCGATATCCAGATTCTTCAGTTTTGTGCAGTACTTCAGCGGCTCCGCCTGCTCATTGCGCAGGTCTACGGATGCCCAGATCGTCTCCGCATCCGTCATGCAGCTGAAGGGAGAGAAGAAGATACGCCAGACGACTTCCTTGTCCGGATAGGCATCCCGCAGCTTTGCCATGCTCTCATTGCTGATCTCACAGCGGTCAAAAGTAATGCGCCTGAGATTCGGCAGATAGGCCATCACCTTTTCGATCAGGCGGATGCCGTCTTCTCCGATAGGAGTTTTCAGATAGCTCAGGCTGGTCGTACTCCGGGAGCTGACAGTCTGCCCGAAGAGATCGAACAGAACTTCTTTTTCCGTATCCGGGGAGGCTTTCATGGCGGAAAGGAATGCCTCCGCACTGAGAATAGCCTCCTCCCCCTGTGCGCTCTTTCCCGCCTCTGCAAAAGCGGTAACCCCCAGAGAAAGAACAACGAGCAGAAAGATCAGAAAAGAACTGATCTTTTTCACTGCTGTTTCTCCTGCGCAATGGCCAGTTTCACGATACGGCTGGTCCCGAGGCGGGTTGCGCCGAGGCGCATAAACTCCCGGGCGTCCTCCAGGGAAGAGATCCCGCCGGCTGCCTTTACGGAAACGGATGCCGGGCAATAGCTGCGCATCAGGGCAACATCCGCAAACGTGGCACCGCCTTTGGAAAAGCCCGTGGAAGTTTTGATAAACTCGGCGCCGGAGGCTGAAACGATCTCACAAAGGCGGATCTTCTCTTCCTCCGTCAGCAGGCAGCATTCAATGATTACTTTCAGCAGGCTGCCTTCTGTTGCCTCGCGCACAGCGCGGATATCGTCAGCGACAGCATCCCATGCGCCGTCTTTTACCAGAGAGAGATTGATCACCATATCGATCTCTTCCGCACCGTTTTTCACAGCATCAGCGGCTTCAAAAGCTTTCACGGCACTGGTATTGTATCCGTTCGGGAAGCCGATCACCGTGCAGATCGTCAGTTTGTCACCCACGTAGGCTTTGGCTTCCGCCACATGGCAAGGCGGGATACAGACGGAGGCGCAGTGATAGCGGATGGCCTCATCACAGAGAGTATGGATCTCTTCTGTTGTGCAGTCGACACGCAGGAGCGTGTGGTCACAAAGGGCAAGGATCTCAGGGAGAGCAGGTGTTGTTGACATGGATAATACCTCGATTCTGTTATTTTAATTTACGGTAATACAAACTTTATCCTCGGCGACGGAAACCGCCAGAGCAGATGCGGCAGGTGCGCCGGAAGCCGCATGGGCGATCACCGCTTCTGCGGCGGGATCTTCGATCTCCTTCTGGATCAGCCTGCGGAGGTTCCTGGCGCCGTAAGTAACGGAATATCCTTTCTTCACCAACCATGCCGGCACGTCATCGGCCCAGGTGAGGGCAATATTGCGTGCCTGCAGCGCTTCTTTGAGTTCGTCCAGCATCAGCACGGCGATCGAAGCAAAGTTTTCCTCGGTGAGCTGATTGAAGGTGATGATCTCATCTACGCGGTTCATAAACTCCGGTCGGAGGAATTCTCCGAGAGCTTTGATGGCCCGGTCGCGGGAGAGATCGCTCAGGCTGCCGCCAAACCCGATGCCGCCGGATTTGCTGTTGCTGCCGGCATTTGTCGTCATGATGATGACGGTGTTTTCAAAGTTGACGTTTCTGCCCTGGGCATCGGAGATATGCCCGTCATCCAGGATCTGAAGCAGGATATTCATCACATCGGGATGGGCTTTTTCGATCTCGTCAAACAGGATGACGGAATAGGGTTTTCTTCGGATCTTTTCCGTGAGCTGGCCTGCCTCATCATAGCCCACATATCCCGGAGGGGAGCCGATGATCCGGGAGACGGAGAACTTCTCCATAAACTCGGACATATCCAGACGGATCAACGATTCCGGGGAATCGAACAGGTCAGCCGCCAGGCGTTTGACAAGTTCTGTTTTTCCAACCCCCGTACTCCCTGCAAAGATAAAGCTGACCGGCTTACGTTTGGCTTTCAGACCGATCCGGCTGCGTTTAATGGCGGAACAGACAGCATCCACTGCCTCGTCCTGGCCGATAATGTGTGCCTTCAGCCGCTCATTCATCCCCACAAGACGCTCCAGCTCCCCTTCCTTGACAGAGGTCGCGGGAATCTTGGTCCACAGTTCTATGATGCGGGCAAGATTGTCTACCGTCAGCTGCGGGCGGCCTGCGGCATCAAGCTCTTTCAGCTCCTGCTCCAGGCGCATCTCCTTCGTGCGCAGCTCCGCAATGCGGGCATAGCGCTTGTCCAGATAGTCGGCGGAATTCTCTACATCCTCCGGCACAGGCTCCGTCATGAGGGCATCCCGCTCAAAACGGATGTTCTCGAGATCGCGGGAAGCCAGCATTCTGCGGCTGATCCCCTCGTCTTTCAGATTGACATCGGAACACGCCTCGTCCAGAAGGTCGATCGCCTTGTCCGGAAGATACCGGTCGGTGATATATCGCTCGCTCATTGTAACGGCAAGGCGGCACATCTCCGGAGAAATGGTCACCCCGTGATAGTCTTCATAGTAATGGGCAATTCCTTCAAGGATGCGGACACTGTCCTCTATGGAGGGTTCCTCTACCGTGACGGGCTGAAAACGGCGCTCCAGGGCAGAATCCTTTTCAATATGCTTCCGGTATTCCTCAAATGTGGTGGCTCCGATCACCTGGATCTCTCCGCGGGAAAGCGCCGGCTTGAGGATATTTGCCGCATTCATACTGCCTTCGGCATCCCCCGCCCCCACGATAGTATGGATCTCATCAATGAACAGAATGGCATTGCCGTGGCGGCGTACATCTTCGATCAGCCCTTTCATGCGGCTTTCAAACTGGCCTCGAAACTGCGTGCCTGCCACAAGGGAAGTCAGATCCAGCAGGAAGACCTGCTTGTCAAGCAGCTTGGACGGCACATTGCCCATGGCAATGCTTTCCGCCAGCCCTTCCACAATAGATGTTTTCCCTACTCCCGGTGCCCCGACCAGACAGGGGTTGTTTTTCTGCCGGCGGTTCAGGATTTGGATCACGCGCTCCAGTTCTTCCTTCCGTCCGATCATCTCATCGAGTTTCTTTTCACGGGCTCTGCCGGTGAGGTCAATACAGTAACTGTCCAGATATTTGTATTTTGCCTGCCGCGGGGCTTCCTTTCCCGGTCTGGCAGAGGCTGCGTCGGAAGGACGGGGATTTTCCTTGCTCTGTGCGCCTGCCTGCGGCATTATATTGCCGAACAAACGGCCGAAAAAAGGAAACGTTGCCGTTTTGCCCTCTTCGGTTTCAGCATCGTCGGAGGAGGCGGAATCTTCCATACTGTTGAGAAAATTCATGGCTTCCCCGCTGATCTCGTCGATCTGCTCATCCGTGATGCCGAAGCGCTGCATAATATCGTCCACCGGCTTGATATGCAGTTCCCGGGCGCACTTCAGGCACAGCCCTTCATTGCTCTGCTTGCCGGCACCGTCAA
The DNA here is from genome assembly GCA_017432615.1 of Oscillospiraceae bacterium. Classification (GTDB taxonomy): domain Bacteria; phylum Bacillota; class Clostridia; order Oscillospirales; family Oscillospiraceae; genus Limivicinus. Next base: position 78,173 of record JAFRIV010000012.1, on the reverse strand, counting down.
TTTTTGAGATGAAGATCACCGCCGGGTTTTTGCCGCAGCGGGAACAGATAGTTGTTTGCATAGATTCTCCTAAAACTCTCCCTGCTGTACGGGAGAAAAATCTGCATTATAATAAAGACCTCGTAATAAACCGGAACGCCTGGAAAAAGCTGATCAGGGGAGAATTGTCACAGGTATCCTTCCCGATGATCAGGCCGAGAAAACCCAGCAGCCAGCACAGCAGCACACAATAGAGAAATCCTCTCACAAAACCCATGGCTGCGCCCGCCACTTCGTCCACCGCTTCCACATTGGCCAGATGAAAATCCAGATTGATCATATCCAGCACCGCTGTGATCAGGATCAGGATCATGATAAAGGCAATTGTTACACAGGCCACATAAGCAATTGCATTACAGGCGACAATGATGATTGCATCCGTCAGCGCCGCGCCGGAACGGGAAGCGTACGAGACTGAGGTTTTTGCCAGATCTTCCGAAATATCCCGATAAAATCCGATGGAGCGAAAGCACTCATAGGCGTAGTCGTACCGGAGAGAGGTATCCTGATTCAGAATATCATTCAGTGAAAGTTCGGTACCCCCGTACCCCAGCCTGTCAAGGATTTCGTCCGTATTCGTCTCGGAACTGAGAAAGCCCCCTACAAACGGGTTCAGTGCAGGAACGACTTCCCGGCCATAGGTAGAGGCCAGGGCATTGGCTCCGATCAGGGAAATGATGATTGTCAGAAGACCGATAATCCCGCCGATCAGGCCGCGCTTGAATCCGCCCCAGATGCAAAGTGCCAGGATGACCAGAAGCACAATGTTTAAAACCAGTTTCATGATGTCTCCTTTTTATCGGCAATAAACAGTTTGCCTACACTTCCTTCATACCATACACGGTTGAGATAGAGACCCTGCGGGGGCATGGTGGGACCCGTAAGGCGCCTGTCTCCCCTTTCCAGCAGAGAGGGGATATCCTCCGGCTCCAGTTTTCCATAGGAGGCATAGACCATCGTGCCCACCATGGCACGGCACATGTTGTACAAAAAGCCGTCGGCACATACGGAGACCGTGATCAGGTTTCCTTCTTTCTCCGCATGGCAGGAATAAACGGTGCGTACGGTAGTCTTCGTCTCGGTGCCGAGACTGCGCACCGCCTTGAAATCATGGGTGCCGAGGAAAGCCTCCGCCGCTCGGGAAAACCGCTGCATATCCAGCGGCTGCGGCCAGAAACAAACCCGGTCGGCCAGGAACGGATCCCGGATACGGCTGTTCAAAATGCGATAGATATACTCTTTTTTGATACAGGAAGTAATTGCATTGAAGTCTTCCGGCGCATCACAGGCATCTACCACCGCAATGTCAGGTGGCAGGCGTGTATTGAGTGCCAGAGGGATCCGGTCGGACGGGATCGTAAGGTCTGCACGAAAATTGGCACAGTAACACAGAGCATGTACGCCCGCATCCGTTCTGCCGCAGCCGGTGACGTGAACGCGCTGCCCGAAGGCCTTTTCGATTGCCTCTTCCATCGTCTGCGCCACTGTCACATCGTTTTTCTGCACCTGCCAGCCGTGATACCGGCTGCCGTCGTAGCGAAGGCGTAACACTATATTCCGCATTTTCTCATCAGAATCACCGCGATCAGAAACACGACACCCAAGGTGAGCGCAATATAATCACGCCGGGCAAAAGTGAGTACTTTCATGCGCGTTCTCCCCTCTCCGCCGTGATAGCAGCGGCACTCCATAGCCACGGCAAGATCGTCCGCACGCTGAAAAGCAGAGACGAACAGCGGTACCAGGATCGGAATCAGCGCTTTTGCACGCTGGATCAGACTGCCGGTTTCAAAATCCGCTCCTCTCGCTTTCTGCGCGGACATGATCTTGTCTGTCTCTTCGATCAGCGTCGGGATAAAGCGGAGTGCCATGCTCATCATCATCGTCATCTCATGGACAGGCACTTTCCATTTTTTCAGCGGTGAAAGCAGTTTTTCCAGACCGTCTGTCAGGGCAATGGGGCTGGTGGTATAGGTGAGGAGGAAGGTTCCTGTTATCAGGAGCATGATGCGCAGCACCATTTTTGCCGCACGGTCAATCCCTTCCCAGGTGATCTTCCAGCCGGGCAGGATTGGCGTACCCTGGGTATAGAAAACATTCAGGGCAGCCGTCAGGATGATGATAAAAAGCATCGGTTTGAGGCCTTTGAACATGTTCCCGGGGGAAATGTGCCCCAGTGCCATACAGCACAGGACCGCCAGAAGCACCAGCGCATAGGTGATCCAGCTCGATGCCGCAAACAGCGCCACGATATAGATCACCACCAGAAGCAGCTTGGTGCGCGGATCCAGACGGTGCACAACGGTATCGCCCGGAAAATACTGACCGAGTGTTATGTCCTTCAGCATTTTGCATCCTCCTTTGCTTTGAGGATGGCTGCTTTCAGCTGGGCATGCGTAAAGACAGCACCTTCCAGATGGATTCCTCTTCTGCGAAGGGCCATGGCAATCTCGGTAGCTTTGGGAACTTCCAGTCCCAGACCCTCCAGTCTCTCAGGATCAGAGAAGATTTCCGCAGGGGTCCCGTCCATGACGACTGTACCGTCAGAGAGGATCAAAAGCCTGTCGGCAACGGCGGCAAGGTCATCCATGCTGTGGCTGACGATCACCACCGTGGAGCCTGTTTCTCTCCGGTAGCGGCTGATATTGCGCAATACGCGGCTGCAGGCGCCGGGATCCAGCCCGGCCGTCGGTTCATCCAGGATCAACACTTCCGGCCGCATTGCAATCACGCCGGCAATTGCGATACGCCGTTTTTGTCCGCCGGACAGTTCCAGAGGAGATTTTTCAAAAAGTGCCTCTTCCACACCGGCAAAACCGGCCGCTTCCCGCACCCGCTCGTCGATCTCCTCCTGGGAAAGGCCCATGTTCCCCGGGCCAAATGCGATATCTTTGTAAACTGTTTCTTCAAATAGCTGGTATTCCGGATACTGAAACACAAGCCCCACCCGAAAGCGAGCCTCACGGCGCGCCTTTTTATCGGCATAAATATCCTTCCCGTCCAGCAGTACGGTGCCGGAAGACGGTTGGAGCAAAGCATTCAGATGCTGGATCAGACTGGATTTTCCCGAACCCGTTTTTCCTGCGATACCCACCAGCTGCCCCTGCGGGATCGTCAGCGTAACGTTGCGCAGGGCGGTCTGTTCAAAAGGTGTTCCTTTGCTGTATATATGGCTGAGCGCCATCACTTGCAGTTCAGCCATGGTTCAACTCCTTCGCAATCAGTTCGGCACAGGTCTCAGCATCCAGCACGTCCGTCGGAAAGCTAAACCCTTCGTCGTTCAGTTCATGGAGCAGGCACGTCGGTTCCGGCGAGGAAAGCCCCAGCATTTTCATTCTTTCTACCTGAGAAAAGACCTCCTTCGGAGAACCGGTTTCCACAATACGGCCGGCATCCAGAATAATGAGGCTGTCTGCCTCCACGCACTCTTCCATGTGGTGAGTAATCAGGATCACTGTCATCCCCTTTTCCCGGCAAAGGCGTTTCACCGTTGCCAACACGTCCCGTCGTCCCTGAGGATCCAACATGGCGGTAGGCTCATCCAGCACGATAATGTCCGGCTGCATGGCAAGCACGCCGGCAATCGCCACGCGCTGCTTCTGCCCTCCGGACAGGAGATGCGGAGCATGCTTCTGAAACTCCTCCATCCCTACCTGGGCCAGCGCATCATTCACCCGCCTGCGGATCTCCTCGGTGGGTACCCCGAGATTTTCCGGGGCAAAGGCAACGTCGTCTTCCACAACGTTTGCTACAATCTGATTATCCGGGTTCTGAAACACCATGCCGACGTTGCGCCGGATCTCCAGGGTAAGCTCTTCGTCTGCGGTATCCATACCATATACCGTGACTTTCCCCTCACTGGGCGTCAGAATGGCGTTCATGTGTTTGGCAAGGGAGCTCTTTCCCGATCCGTTGATCCCAAGAACGGCGACAAAACTGCCCTTCTTCACCTGCATCGTGATGCCGCAAAGCGTCTCCGCAGTTTCTTCCGGGTAGGTATAGTGCACGTTATCAAACGTGATGATAGTTTCCTGCTTCATTCTCTATCCTTTGATCCAACGGCAGGATGCGCCGCACGGGAGTACCAGGCCGCTGTCGGTGACCGGCAGGCCGAGTTCCTGCGCTTCGCTTTTTCCGCCGTATTTTTTAGTGAAAATACTCTCCGTGATATACGTCAGCACCGATGGGGAAAGTCCGGTAGTATACGAGTTGATCAGCACGAAAAGAGGTGCATCGCTTAACACATCGGCACACAGCGATACAAACGGCCACAGGTCCTTTTCCAGCTTCCATACCTCTCCGCCCGGACCGCGGCCGTAGGAAGGGGGATCCATAATGATGGCATCATACCGTCTCCCGCGGCGGATCTCCCGCTCTACAAACTTGGCGCAGTCGTCCACGATCCAGCGGATCGGTGCCTCGGCCAGACCGGAGGAAACCGCATTTTCCTTCCCCCAGGCGACCATTCCCTTCGCTGCGTCCACATGACACACGGACGCGCCGGCTTTGGCACAGGCCAGCGTCGCCGCCCCTGTATACCCGAAAAGGTTGAGCACGCTTACGTCCCTGCCGGCACTGCGGATCACCCGGGAGACCCAGTCCCAGTTCGTTGCCTGCTCTGGGAAAAGGCCGGTGTGTTTGAAATTCATCGGCTTGACATGAAACGTCAGATCGCGATAGCCAATCAGCCAGCTCTCTGGCAGACGGGTTCTGCTCCACCTCCCGCCGCCGGTGTCACTGCGGTGGTATTGGGCATCCGGAGAATTCCATCGTCCATCCAGCCGCGGCGTAGACCAGATCGCTTGCGGATCCGGGCGAACGAGAAAATAGTTTCCCCAGCGCTCAAGTTTCTCACCGTCGGCGCAGTCAATCAGCTCAAAATCCTGCCAGGCATCTGAAATCCACATATTGATACTCCAAAACTCCAAGACAATACGTAATTATGGTATTTTATCATGCGCATAAAGATTTTACAATGAAAAAAATGTGAACAACCGGGCTGTTTCATGCTTTCGGTCTGCAGAACCCTCTTCTGTGCATACACAGGAGAGAAGCACAAACGTTTTTTTGTTAAGCCGGAAGAAACGGGTATTGCAAATACCGATTCAGATATGATACTATTCCCACAGTGAGGCGAACAACGAATGCGGGAAGCATCCGGGTATGCCGCAACAGAAAAACGGCCGAGGGAATCGGAAACGGAGGAAAAATGAGATTCTTCAGGAAAGAGAAAAACAGTTTCCCTGCCTATTCGCTGTCAGAGTATGAGCCGGTTATTAAAAGCAGCATCTGCACGGGAGAACAGGTTGCCTGTATGCAAAACCGCTCCACGGGAAAACTGCACGAGATCCTGCTGATCCGCACATCGGAGGATCTCGAGGCATTCTGCTGTGCCTACAGCGCAGCACCGGAAACAATCAGAAAGATCTACTGAGCGGAGAATCCCGCAGCAAACAGGGGTGAGCAAAACGCTCACCCCTTCAATTATGCTGCAGGAAAATAGTTTTGCGGCATCTCCGTTACTTCCAGCCGAAAGTGCACAGCCCGTAGATATACAGCGCAGCCACACAAACGGGCACAAAATACTTGAAGACAGGCTTCATCCAGCTTTGTACCTTCATACCTTTTCCGGCATTGGCCTCAGCAATAAAGTTGTCCCATCCCCAGCCGATCTTGTAGCAGCAGAAGATGGAGAAAATAAACGCGCCCAGCGGCAGCAGATTGGTGCTGACGATGAAATCCCAGAAGTCCAGCCAGGCGGAACCGGGGGCAAAGGGCTGGAAGGTGAATTTGCTGTAACCCAAAGCCGTTGTAAGCGCCAGGAGGAAGATACCTGCTCCGCAGGCAATGCAGCCTTTCGGCCGGTTCCAGCCGGTAAGTTCACGCACACAGGCAAGGATGTTTTCAAACACTGCAAGTTCCGTGGAGAATGCGGCAAAGACCATGAACAGGAAAAACAGCGTTCCCCAGAAGCGACCACCCGCCATATTGTTAAAGACCGTCGCCATCGTGTCAAAAAGAAGAGAGGGACCCGCGTTGACTTCAATGCCGTAGGTAAAGCAGGCCGGGAACATGATAAACCCGGACATGACGGCAACAAAAGTATCAAGCAGGATGATGTTGACGGATTCCCCCATCAGCGTACGTTCTTTCCCGATGTAACTGCCGAAAATGGCCATAGATCCGATGCCGATGCTCAAGGTAAAGAATGCCTGGTTCATCGCACCGACGATAACGGAGCCGTTGATCTTGGAAAAATCCGGGATCAGATAGAAGGAAAGACCTTCCTTGGCCCCGGAAAGGGTTGCGCTGTGAAAGGCCAGGACAAGCATCAGCACAAAGAGCGCGACCATCAGATATTTGGTTATGCGCTCCAGCCCGCCCTGAAGATCAAAGCTCAATACCGCAAAGCCGGTCACCACGGCAATAGCCAGGTAACCCACATTGACCGTCGGATTGGTGATCATGCCTACGAAGCCGAGGTTTGCGCTGCGGCCAAGCAGGAACATGACAAAGTAATAGATCATCCAGCCGGTAACCACTGTATAGAATGCCATCAGCGCCAGGTTTCCCAGCAGGGCCAGATAGCCGTGGATATGCCACTTCTGCCCCGATTTTTCCAGCTTCTGATACATTTTGACCGGGCTTGCCTGAGCAGCTCTGCCGATGGCAAACTCCATGGTCAGCGCGGGGAGGCCGAGCAGCAGCAGGCACAGCACATATACCAGCACAAAACCGCCGCCGCCATACTGCCCCGTCATCCAGGGGAACTTCCATACATTGCCGCAGCCGATGGCACACCCCGCACTGAGCAGGATGAAGCCCAGGCGGCTGCCGAGCTTTTCACGTTGATTATTCATAATCATATCTCCTTTGACAGAAAAATATTTTAAATGGTTTTAGAAGAAAAGCAAAGAGAAAGAATCGCTTTCTCCCTGTTCAAAACAGAATAAAGAGCAGCAGTGGCAATGTAATCATCGAAAGTGCGGTGCTGACCATAATCATCTCCGAGGCATAAGCCGGGTCATATCCATACTGGATGGACAACGGTGTGTTGACCGCCCCGCTTGGACAGCCGATGATTACAACGGTTGTAAGGAGCAGCACCTCATTTTGCACAAACAGTTTCAGCAGAAAATACGCCAGGACAGGAGCCGCAATCAGGCGGATGAACGAGAGCAGCAGGATCTTCTTTGCGGAAAATGCCGTTTTCAGGCTCACCGGACCGAGTGTGGCGCCTACCACAATCATGGAAAGCGGAACCGTGGCGGCCGAGACAGTGCTGAAAAGTTCAGTAATCAGCCTGGGCATCGGGATCCGCAGAATGAAGATCAGCAGAGATACCAAGGCAGCAATCAGAGGAGCGGAAATCACGTCGCGGATGCGCACTTTTGATGAGCCGGACCCTTTTTTCAGGCAACCCACGCCGTAGGAATAGAGCAGAATGTTGAAAGGAATGCAGGACAGGCCCATATAAAACACCGCTTCACTGCCGAAGACCGTCTGCACAACCGGCAGCCCGACAAACAGACTGTTGACTGCTCCCATCAGAATCAGCGTCTGCGGAGCCTGCGCAGAACCATCCAGCTTCATGCAAATCGCAGCAATAGCGTACAGATAGATCATCCCGGCAGAGACGACCAGCATTGCTATCCACACTTCTCTCGCCGGCAATTCGGGGCGGCTGCCCAGCACAGAACTGACAATGGAGGAAACCAGAAAAACGTTAAGCAGCAGCCAGCTTGCCGACCGGGCAAACGCAGGGGAAAGCATACCTCTGTGGGCAGAGCAATATCCAATGATCAGCAATACCGCAAAGATAACCATTTTGATCAGGAGCGAAGAAAAATCCATAAAGTACCCTTTAAAAAAATGCTCCCGAGCATGGCCCGGGAGCAGACTTGTCATGAAACCACTGCCGGTTATGCTTTCTTCGCCTTTTTGGACTCCCAATTGTTGACACAGACTGCACAGGAAGCATCGCCCACGATGTTGAGTGCCGTACGACCCATGTCAAAGAGACGGTCAATACCATAAATGATGCCGATATAGGTGGTCGGAACACCGACTGCATCAAGTACCATTGCCAGCATGATCATACCAGCGCCTGAAGTCCCTGCTGTGCCGATAGAGGCAAGTGTCGCGGTAACAATGATCAGAATCATCTGGGTAAGCGTCAAATCAATGCCGACACACTTGGCCAGGAAGATTGCCGCCACACACTGGTAGATTGCTGTACCGTCCATATTCACAGTAGCGCCGAGCGGCAGGACAAAGGAGGATATTTCATGCTCCACATCCATCTCATCGCAGCATTCCTTGGTGATCGGCAGCGTTGCCACCGAAGAGGTGGAAGTAAAAGCGAAAGCGGCTGCCGGGAAAATCTTTTTGAAGAACGTCATCGGAGACATTTTTGCAAAGATCTTGACTGACATGCTGTAGACAAACACTACATGGATAACATAGCCTATATACGCAGCCAACAGCACCAGGCCGAGAGAGCCGAGGATTTTCGGACCCTGTGCGGCAACGACCCACACCATCAGTGCAAACACGCCGTAAGGAGAAACGCGAAGAATAAACATCATCACGCGCTGTGTAACCTCATTAAAGGAGGAAATAAAACTGCCGAATGGTTTGCCCTTCTCGCCTGCGACCAGAACCCCGCATCCGAAGAGCAGAGCGATCACAATGATCTGAAGCATCGAGGAATTCACCAGAGGAGTAATCGCATTGTTCGGGAACAGATTGACGATCACATCCATCAGGTTGGAACTTTTCGCCTCATAGGCTGCGCCCTCCGCAAGCTCAAGCATCGGGAAAGAAGCCTTGAACACGTTTGCCACAACCAGGCCGATGATGCAGGCGATGGCTGTTGTTACAAGGAAATAAGCAACTGTTTTCCAGCCGATCTTGCCGACCTTGCTGATATCTCCCATTGCAATCACGCCGTCCATAATGCTTAACAGTACCAGCGGAACAACAATAAACTTCAGCAGGTTGACGAAGATATCACCAAAAGGCTTGATATATTTCGCTGTAAAGCTGCCCGCTTTGTCTGCACCCATCACAGCCCAGAAAATTGCCCCGACCACGACGCCAAGCAGAAGCCCGATCAGGATCTGCATGCCAAGGTTAAACTGTTTTTTCTGTTTCACTTGATTTCGCTCCCTTCAAATAATAATATCCGTTTTTTTACGGGACGTGTTTTATTATAACGGGCGAGAGTGGAATTGTAAAGTTTTTTTGAATAAATGGTGAATAATTTTTCAGATGCTTCAGACAGGGACCTGCTCCCGGATCTCATACCCGCAGAACAGGATGGCTGCGCGGGCAAGCTCGGCAGTAGGATCAACAAAAGGTCCGGGCACTGCCAGCCCTTCCGCCAGGATCGGCAGTTCGGTGCAGGCGAGAAGAAAATACTCCGCCCCTACGGCACGAAGGGAGTCCAGCAGGTGCTGCCAGGTCTCTTTTTCCGGCTGAAGAGGTTTTGACGCCTTCACTACGTCGTAAATCAGATGCATCAGGATCTCTTCCTCATACTTCGCTGGTGTGAGAACCGGGACGCCCTGTTCCTGCAGCGCACGATGATAGATTCCTGTTTCCAGTGTACCGCTGGTCGCAAGAATGCATGCCTGTCTGTCTCCGTAGAGTTCCCGGCATCGTGCGGCAGTGAGCGCGGGCATATTCAGAATTGGGAGAGATGTCCGCGCCTGCAGCGCCTGGAGAAAGCCGTGGGCAGTATTGCATGGCATAACGATGCACTCAGCTCCTGCCCTCTCCAGATTACGAAGGGAAGCCGTCATTTTCGGCAGAGGATCCTGCCCGCCATGCAGCAGCGCATCCGTACGGTCCGGAATAGACGGATCGCTGTCGATCAGGACATGGATATGCTCCTGGTCGGAAGCAGCTTTCGTCAAAACAGTGATCTTATGAAACAGGTCCGCAGTGGCAAGCGGTCCCATCCCGCCAAGGATCCCGAGTGTTTTTTTCATGCCTCCTTCTCCTTTCTGCATTTTATGCAATCAGATCCGAGATTACCCGAATGGTCAGCAATGCCAGCACGATGAGGATCACCGGGCGAACGATCCTGGAGCCGTCCCGTATGGCAAGGCCGGAACCGAAATAGTGCCCCAACACCGAAAAAACAGCGCCAATCAGTCCGAGGATCAGAAATACCTTTCCGGCCATGAGGGATGTGAACAGAGCCCCTATATTGCTGGCAAGATTGACGAGCTTTACATTTCCCGAGGCAGTTCGAACGTCGAGCTTGCCAAGCCCGCAATAGATGAGGATCAGGAAAGTGCCGGTGCCCGGCCCGTAAAATCCGTCATAAGCGCCTACGATCAGGGATGCAGAAAGCACAACAGCCATTTGACGGGCAGGGTCTATCTCTCCGCGCTCTTCCGGCAGCTTTCTCTGTTTCAGTATAACAACAGCCACCACAGGCAGCACAAACAACAACAGGAGTTTCAGATACTTCTCGTCAAGGGCAAGCTGCAGCTTTGTCCCCATCGCCGAGCCGAACAGCGCCAGCAGGACTGACGGCATGGCAAGCTTCCAATCAACATACCCTCCGCGGATAAAACGGATAGTCGATACCACAGTGCCGATCCCGGAGGAGAGTTTATTGGTCCCCAGTGCGAGATGTGCCGGCAGTCCTGCCAGGAAATATGTCGGAACAGAGACGATCCCCCCTCCCCCCGCGATTCCGTCGATAAACGAGGCAAGGAAAACCCCTGCAGCCACAATAAGAACCATCTGAATAGAGAGTTCCATCGGCATAAGTAGTGTTCTCATCTCATTTTTCCTCTTTCTGCTGCAGCGTCCTGCCCGTAGCCGCGATATTCAATCCCGTCATACATCCTTCCAAGCACCCGGGCAGTGTCTGCAATACTTTCCTTTTTTCCATTTGGGAAGAGGCGGCATCCGGAAATGTCACACCCATTCCCAGGTCATTTCCGGCTACCTCAAACGCGCACCGCGTTCTGGTGGATGTTTTTTCAAACAGAAGGACGACATTTTTCTCCTTCAAAAGCTTATGCAGGATATGACCATGCTTCTCCCGTTTCAGACGTGCGGAGAGATCAAGCAAAGAGCGGATTTCTTCCGGCGTATAGTCCAGCAGCTTCAGGAAGCTCCTCCCGGAGAGAGTACTCTTCATCACAGAAGATTCTTTCCCGCCAACAGTTCCGGATGATCCGGCGTTCTGCCGTACTCACAGGTTTTTGACGCATTATAACGCATCTCCGGATTCAGGGCAAGCCTCCGGCTGTGTTTTCCCGCGGTTTTTTTCGATCTTCCCACGGATAATTCTTGTGTTTGTCCTGGTTCCGTGATAAAATGCAGAAAAACAAGAAATGCAACAGGAGGAATCAAAATGACCGGTTATCGTTCCCTTTCAAAAGAGGAGCGCGCAGAAGAATTGAAAGCGCTGCAGGCGCAGTATGAGAAAGCCCGGGAAAAAGGCTATCAGCTGGATATGTCCCGCGGGAAGCCTGCTCCGGTTCAGCTGGATCTGAGCATGGGGCTTCTGGAAGAAGCACCGGAAACGCTGGTGCATTCCCGCAAGGGCGCCGACGTACGCAACTACGGCGAGCTTGCCGGCCTTGACGAGGCAAGGGAACTTTTTGCGCAGATTCTCGGCCTGAGGGTGGAAAACATCATCATGGGCGGGCAGGCGAGCCTTGCCCTGATGTATGACTGCATCATCAAAGCCTGGGTATTCGGCGTTTACGGCGGCAGCAAGCCTTGGAGCGCACAGGGAAAAGTCAAGTTCCTTTGCCCGGTCCCCGGATATGACAGGCACTTCCGTATCACTCAGGAATTCGGTTTTGAAATGATCAATATTCCCATGTCTCCCGCCGGGCCGGATATGGCAATGGTCCGCAATTATGTGGAAAACGACGCTTCCGTCAAGGGTATCTGGTGTGTACCGAAGTATTCCAACCCCCAGGGCTACACCTATTCTGCGGAGACGGTTGAGGCTTTTGCCGCACTGAAGCCCGCTGCAGATGACTTCAGAATCTTCTGGGATAATGCCTATGTGGTACATGGCTTCCGCGAGGAAGATGATGAGCTCGCCAACATCTTCGATCTGTGCGAAAAATACGGCAGTACCGACATGGTCTACGAGTTTGCCTCCACCAGTAAGGTAACGTTCCCCGGCGCGGGCATCTCCGCTATCGGCGCCAGCAAAAATAATGTCTCCTTCCTGCTCAAACAGATGGGAGTACAGACCATCAGCTATGACAAGATCAATCAGCTTCGTCATGCCAATTACTTCCCGAACGGGCTGGCAGACGTAAATGCCCATATGAAAAAACAGGCTGAGATCATCCGCCCCAAGTTTGACATCGTGCTGGAAACCCTGGCTGACGAGTTGGACGGGCTGGAGATCGGTACATGGACGAAGCCCAACGGCGGTTACTTTGTCTGCTTTGAAGGCTTGAAAGGCACTGCCAAACGCTGTGTACAGCTTTGTGCGGATGCGGGCGTGAAGCTCACCGGTGCGGGCGCTCCCTTCCCCTACGGCATTGATCCGGAGGACAGCACCATCCGCATTGCTCCCACCTATCCCACGCCGGAACAACTGAAGGAAAGTATCAGGATCTTCTGCCTCTGCCAGCGCATCGCCGCGCTGGAAGTGCTCGGCTGATTGTTGGAAGACGATGGACGAAAAAAGAACGGAAGATGTCCTCCCTCTCTCCGCGGAGGAAGCAAGTCCCGCCCCGAAAACGAAAGCTAGGCCGGACAAAGCCCTTGTAAAAGCTGAAATACGGCAGGGAAAAGCAGACGGTGCCCAGTATCTGAAAGAAAAACGCGCCTGTTCCTCTTTGGCTGAGACAAAAGCCTTTCGCAAAAAATGGCGGCAGCAGAAGAAGGCATGGAAAGCCGAGTACAAGACGCTGGATGAAGAGCAGCGTGCTGCCAGGAAAAAAGGCCGGCGTGCTTTCAGGCACCGTATCCACCGCACAGGCAGGATCTTTAAAACCCTGATCGCAGTATTACTGATCCTCTGTCTGCTCGGCTTCGGGCTGCCTGCCGCCGTTACATCCTGGCGTATTTATAAAAGTCAGAAGTTTACCAATTCCGGTGCAGAAGTGGAGATAGCGCGGGTCAAGGGCTATGCACTTTCCGAAGAGATTCGCGGAGAAGGGATTGTCCTTCTGAAAAACGAAGAGGGCTTCCTGCCGCTGCAGGAGAAAAAGCTGAATGTGTTCGGAGATGATGCCTACTCTTTCCCCTCCGGCAGTTCCGTGCTGTCAGATGCTCTTTTGACGCAGGGCATCGCCTGCAACCCGGCTCTATCGCGTATTTATACACCGAAAGAAGTACCCGGCACGCTGGAAAAGCTGAAGGCCAAAGCTGCTTCACTTCTTCCCGGGCGGGAAGCGGAAGATCTGAGTTGGCCTGTACCGGACCGGAAAGTATTGGAAGAAGCTGCCGCCTTTTCTGATCAGGCGCTGATCCTTCTCTCCGCCGTTTCGGATAATGGGAAAGATCTCTCTCTTTCTTCTCTTTCTCCGATGGTCGGCGATACGCCGAAGGCCCGTCTGATTGATACAGTCTGCCGGCAATTCGAGCATGTGATCCTTGTTGTGTTTTCCGGCAACGTCATGGAACTCGGCTTTCTCGACGATTACGACAGCATCGATGCCGTGCTCTGGATGGGCGAACCCGATGAATCCGGTTGCACCGCGTTGTCGGAAGTTCTCACCGGCGTTATCAACCCGTCAGGCCGAAGCACAGATACCTGGCCGTGCGCTCTCTCCTCCTCTCCCGCTCTGGCTGCCACACAGAAATCTTTCTATGCCAATCTCAGCGGTGTTCAGACCATGGACTTCAGCGAGGGTATCTATGTAGGCTATCGCTATTATGAAACCCGCTACGGAGCCGAGGAAGAAGCCTATGATGCGCAGGTCGTCTTCCCCTTCGGGCACGGGCTATCCTATACGGAATTTACGGAAGAATTGACCTCTCTTTCCGAAGCGGACGGAACCATCACTGCAGAGATCACCGTGACAAATACCGGCGAAGTGCCGGGGAAAGACGTCGTGCAGCTTTACTTTATGCCGCCCGAGGATCCTGACGGAGTGACGGAACGCTCAGCCATCGAACTGGCCGGGTTTGCCAAAACGCAGGAACTCGCCCCCGGTGAAGAAGCTGCTCTGTCCATCGCCTTCTCTCTGCGGGATCTCTCCTGCTGGTTGGAAGAAGCCGGCTGCTATCTCCTCCCTGCCGGAGACTATTCGATCTCTCTGGGGAAGGATGTGCATGATGCCCTTCTTTCCGAATCCGTTGAAATTTATACAGTGGAAGAAGCGCTGACTTACCGGGAAGACGACGTCACCGGTGCTGAACTTCAGAACCGGTTTATCGATTCTTCCGGAAATGCGCAGCTGCTTTCTCGCGCTGCCTGGGAGGAGACCTTCCCCGCTCCGGAAGACCGCCTTGTCGCCTCAGACACACTGAAGCAAACGCTCAGCACATACGGGCAAACGGATGAGATCCAGCCTGTCAGAGCTTCCGGCGGCAGCATGCAGGGTGACAGCACACCTGCCCTCGCTGAATTAAAAGGCCTTGCCTATGACGACCCCAAATGGGATGCTTTTGTGTCCTCCTTCTCTGCAAAAGAGATGATCCGACTGGTATCAAACGGTGCTTTCCACACAGAAGCCGTCAGCCGGCTCGGCGTACCCTCCCTTCGTTTTCTCGGTGGAGATACGGGATTTACTTCCCGCACAGGCAAGCTGAACGCGGTTTCCTATCCCTCATCTGCCGTGCTTGGTGCAAGCTGGAATACAGAACTGTCATCCAGATTCGGTGAAGCCATAGCTTCGGAAGCTGCCGCCTACGGCATCAGCGGGTGGTATGCTCCCAATCCCGGTATACGCAGGACGCCGCTGGATGCCGGCAATATCTCCTCTTTCTCAGAAGACCCTCTTCTGTGCGGGCTCATGTCTTCGGCACAGGTGCAAAGTGCCAGCGCCGGCAGCATGCTTGCCCTTCTGCAGGGCTTCCCCTTCGGCGGATCCTCCGCATTGAAAGATGGGGTGTGTCTGTACGTCAGTGAGCAGGCGCTGCGTCAGTTGTGGCTGCGTCCCTTTGAAATTGCCGTTAAACAGGGCGGTGCTGCCGGTATCAGTATCCCATCCGTGCGTCTGGGTGCAGAGTGGTGCAGTGCATCCGATGCTCTTCTGCGGTCCGTGCTTCAGGATGAATGGGGCTTCCGGGGTGTGATCAGTGCAGAGGCTTCTCCCCGTGCTGCACGTGCCGTTGCGCTAAGCCTGCAAAACGGATCGGATCTGTTCTTTGACACCGGCTTTGGCTATGTTTCACTCCTGCTCTCCTTCCACTTATCCAGTCTGGGAGACCCGGTAGGCACAGTGCAGAACCTGCAAAATGCTGTGCATGATCTGTGCTACGCCGTTGTAAATACGACCATGTAAAGCTATCTTCTCATGATACAGGACGGAGGCCCCGGAACTTTCCGGGAGCCTCCGCTTTTTGTTTCCTGTTGATTTTTTTGATGGCTCGCTTATCCCAGACCCGTCAGGAAGGCATTGATAGCCTTTTCCATCTCGCCCTTGGTAACAGGGCCGGTTTTGTTTCCTTCCGGGGCTTCATATTCTGCACCCGCCGCCTGGGCAAAGACGGCAAGCACTTCCTCCATATCCTCACCTGTCAGCTCTGCATTCATCGAAGCGTCTTCCCGGAAAAAACCGTTGCCCGCAAAGAAGGTGAAAGCCTCCTCCGTATTTGACGGATCCCCGCCGATCAGTCCGTAGAGGTTTCCCGCCAGATCTCCCAGCGTGGCAGTTACCCCGGAGGTATCCACTGTGCCAAACGGATTGAAGATTATGTCATAAAGGCCGGCATTCGCTCCAATGGCTCCCGCACCGCCCGCTGTCGAACGCAGGCCGCCGGCCATCATCTTTTCATAGGCAGCGGTGTATCCCGCCAGCTTTTCCGGCGTCAGCGTTTTCAATTCACGCATTCTCCGGGTCAAAAGGTCTTCCGGCTCGCTGCAGATCTTTCCTGTGATTGCCTCGATAGCTCCGTTCAGTTCTCCCCGGGGCATGGCATAACTGGAATAGCTGGAAAGAATATATCCGTCAATGGTTTCCTGATCGAGGGTTAATTCTGCCAGGAATGCCGGCAATGCATCGTAAGCATCAAACGTTTCCCGTATATTCGGGTCACGATAGGAAAGCAGATATCCGCCTGCTTCTTCGGCGAATCCGTGCTGAGGGGTATAAACGCCGTACTGTTCCCGCAGCACCGGGATCAGGTACAGATCCCCCGTCATAGCGGCCACGGCATTCAGATCTGCCGTAAAGCCTTCCAGCCCCATGGTCTCGTAGTCGGCAATTACCATGTTATACTGTACAGAACTGTCAACGATCAGCGCTTCACTGGCGGCCGGAGCATCGAAAACATACTCCTGTGCTTCGATGGGCAAAGTATCCAGCGTGTTGAAAAATACATCTGTCGCTTTTGCGTTTGCCTCAATCCCATCCGCGCTGCCGGCATAGGCAGCAATAGCATTGGTTTTGTTATGGAAAAACGCCTGAATCGTCTGCAGCCTGGCGATCACCGTTTCCGGCTCCGTTTGCATCCGCTGTTCCGTTTCTTCCAGGAAAGCGTAATACGGCAGATAGTTCATATACGCATGATATGCGTAGCGCGGCTCCTTTGCACCCAGCCCCCGATAAAGCAGCGCCTGAAACGGCTGTTGCGTGATCTCACTTCTCAGGGATGCCTTTTTCTGTGAAATCAGGCCGGAGAGTGTTTCTGCATCATTGAACTGCGTATCAAACAACAGCTCCCCGATCAGATCATATCCGGTAGCGAGATCCTCGTCCGCTGCGATCCACCCTGCACGCAGATAAGGGTGATACTCTTTCGTTCCGAAAGTATTAGGGATGGAGAAGCGGATATCGCAGTTGTAAAGATACCGATCCATCAGGGCGGCCAGTTCCTCTCTGGTATGGGTGGAAGTGTCCATTTTCCCGATCAGGCTGGTATAGAGAGCGAACCAGTGCAGATCATCCTGGGGAAGCCCCAGCGCATCGAAGAGCAGCAGCGTCATGCCGACGTCATCCACGTCCACCTGTGCCGTCAAACGGCGTACGCCGTCTTCCCCTGTTTCATCCTGCAGGGAATAATAGCGCTGCTCTTCCGGCAGAGAGCCTGCGGAAACCGCCTGCAGCTGAGCTATATATTGGGAAGTGTCCTCCTCTTTCTTTTCCGCTTTGGTCTGTTCCACAAGGGTGCGGATCTCCTCCTCGGTCATGGCCGCTTTTACTGCAGCCAGGCGCTGCGCCTCGGCAGCATCCTGTGCTTCTTTTGCCCCCGGCTCCGGAGAAGTGGTTGCCAGCGCTTTGATCTCATTATTCAGCCAGCAGCGCTGTACCGTATCCGCATATACGCCGTCCAGGTTCCACTGATCCATCTTTTCCATGGAATCGACATAATCCAGATAATAAAACGGATTTCCGGAGGCAGCATACCAGACTGCCATCTGACCTACAACAACATCCACGCCTGCGTTGGGGTCTTCGCGGCTCAGCTTACCGGTCAGGGAGAGGCTGTTCATCACCGCATCCACCAGATCCTGGGAAAACCCGTTTTCCGCGATTTCGCCAAAAGCCTCGTCCACAACGCTTTGAAACCGTTTTGCATCTTCCGGATTCACATTCTGGGCAACCACCACCACGCCCGGTGCCGGCCCGTTGATCTCCATTGAGCAGGCAAAGGATCCGGCGGGAAGTGCTTTCTTCAGCTTCTGCATCAGGGGGGAGCCATCGGCATTGAGAATATCTGTCAGTGTATTCAGGACAAATGCCGTCTCCTCATTCATACCGAGCCCCTGGCAATAGGCTCCGTAATAGATGTAAGAGACATTTTTCGTTGCCGAGCCTGCCTCTGCCGGAAAGGTAAAGCTTTTTTCCACCGTTCCGGTGAGAGGCTGGTATCCCGGATCGTCCAGGACAACTTCTTTCCTTTCATAGGGCTCAAACGCCTCGTTCAGCAGGGCAAGAAAAGCCGTGTAATCCTCAAACCGGCCATAGAGAAACGCAATGCTGTTGGACGGGTGATAATAATAGTCATGGTAAGCTTTCAGATTCTCCCATGTCATATCCGGTATAAAAGCAGGGTCGCCGCCGAAAACATTGCCGATGGTGGAGCCCGGGAAAGCTGTGCGCAGCAGATTGGTATAGGACATCGACTGGATATTCAGTGCCGCCAGCATCTCAGAATATACGGTGCCCTCAATCGTCAGATCGTCCTCTTCATTCTCCAGACGATAACGCCAGGCTTCTTCCCGGTAGATGCTTTCCTTCTCGAGGATCTGGGGATGCAGGCAGCTGTCCGTATAGAAATCGGCATACTTCAGCAGCTGTGCTTCAGAGAGGCTTGCCATGGGGTAAGTGGTGAACAGTGCCCCTGTTGAGGCATTTAAATAGGTGTTGTAGGTCTGATACATCAGATTAAAAAACAGATCCGTCGACGGGTATTTCTCCGACCCGTTCAGTGTAGCATGTTCAAAAACATGCGGCAGCCCGGTGTTATCAATGGCCCGGGTCAAAAACGTCAGATCAAACATCCGGTTTGTATCGTTGTTGGCAAGATACATCAGCCGGGCACCGGTCCTGTCATGTTCAAACAGAGTGACCTCAGCCCCAAGCATCGGGAACGGACGTCTCTCCTTCACGGTAAAACCTTCCACTGTCTGCCCCACAGCAGGTATCTCCGCTGTGTCCTCTTCCGCGAGAGAGAACGGGCATAACGTCAGGAGCATTCCAAGAATCAGAAAAAGAGACAGCAGTTTTTTCATAGTACCCTCCTGTAGAAATATATGTTGGCATTATACTACATTGCTTTTGCTTCCGCAATTATTTTTCATCTGCCGTGTTAATAACAGGCACCGCAAAACAGCATTGTGAACGTTGTAAAACTATGATAGAATATCATCCGCAGGAAATATTGGAAATGCCGGGGATTGTCTGTCCGGCAACTGAGGGAATTGGGGAGGTTCGTCCAATGACACGCAGGATGCTGAAAGAGAATGAGATCATTGATTATATCCGGCAGTACAGGGAATTGCTGGATCAGGCTGTTCTGAACGATTATGACTATAAAAGAAAAAAGACCCAGCTGCTGCAGCTGGATGAAGATTATACCGTAGTTTCCCTGACAGAAAACGAAATTATTGATTATTTAAAACAATACAAGGAACTGCTGGATTCCGAAGCACTGACGCTTGAAGAATTCATAAAGAAAAAGAATCAGCTTTTATACGGATCCGTCTCTTCTTCTTTCCTGGAGGCGATTACAGAAGGGCATCGGCAGACCGTTCCGGAAGAGTTCCCGGACAACGAGGCAGAGGGTTCCCCTGCTCTCGAAGGCTTCACAGCTGGACCTGACGGCGTCGGTCCGGAGGCATCGGACGCAAAGTCTCCCATTCCGACGGAAGATCCTGAACATGTGATCTGCCCCAGATGCGGAACCAGACAGCGAAGCAACCGGAGCATCTGCCATACCTGTGCGCTGCCTTTCCTGACGGTGAAAGACTAATCCTGGTCAGAACCCCTGATAACAGGCAGAAGATCCCGCCTCTTTCTGAAGGCGGGATCATTCATGCAGCGGGAAAGAAAAATCGTTATTCTTCTGTTTCAGGCATCAGGGAATTGACCATAAACACAATGCAGGTGGCATAATCCTGATCGGAAAACGGTTTGAAGATGAACTCAAGGATGCTGCCGTCAGTGATATGAATGTCGCAGAAGAAAACATCGTTTTCCGTATCCTGATATTCAAGCACTTTGAGACCGTTTACGTAGCAAATAACGGATTCATCGATACCCATCTGATCTCTCAGCAGTTCCTGCCACTCCTCGATAGATTCAATTTCATTTTCATAAGCGTATCTGCGTATTACCATCTGATACTTCTCATCCTCGCTGGCTGCCAGGACATAGATCCCCTGTTCACGATCTTCGTCCGGGACGTCTTCGATTTCCAGCACGTCGGGGATCCACATCTGCAGATCAAAGGAATTGAAGGTATAATAATCCCCGGGAATACCGGCCTGCTCAAGCAAGGGTTCAAAATCCTCCCAGTGGTATTCCGCAATTTCCGTCGTCTCCGTCTGTGCTTCAGCGAAAGCAGTGGTGGTGAGGGATGCCAGCAGCTGTCCCGATAAAACCCTCTTGCATTTCTTCTCCCGGCAAAGTATAATCTGTGTAGAAAACAACAAACAACCATTGAAGGAGGATCTTCCCCTATGCCTGCAAAGAAAAAACCCGTGACCGAACCGGCCCCTGTGAAAGACGAAACAAAAGAAGCAGCAAAGAAGGCCCCGAGAAAACGCGCGGTGAAAGCCGCAGTCCCGGAAACTCCTGCACCGGAAGTTTCCGCCCCTGCCGCTGCCGTGTTCGGCGAAGAGGCACTTCCCCAGCCGAGAAGAAGCGTCGCTTTCATCGGTTCGGAATGCTATCCTTTCGTGAAAACAGGCGGCCTTGGTGACGTGATGTATGCCCTGCCCAGGGCGCTTTCCCGCCAGAACTGTGATGTGAAAGTGATTCTGCCCCGTTACCGCTGTATCCCGCAGCAGTATCAAGATAAGATGGTCTATCGCGGTGATTTTATGATGGATCTCTGTTCCGACGGGCGCAGCTTTTTTGTCGGCATCATGGAATATGTGTGGGACGGCGTGGTCTATGATTTTATCGACAATGAAGAATTCTTCTCCTGGGGCAATCCTTATACCGACCTCGTGGAGGATATTCCCAAGTACTGCTTCTTCTCCAAGGCAGCCCTTGCCGCTTTAAATTATATGGACTGGCACCCGGATATCGTTCACTGCCATGACTGGCAGGCCGGCCTTGTCCCGGTATACCTCCGTACGGAGTTTGCCGGCACGCCGGTCGCCAATGCCAAATCCATCATCACGATCCACAATCTTCGTTTCCAGGGGCTTTTTTATAACGAAAGGCTCCGCTACTGGTCCGGCCTGCCGGATTACCTCTTCAATTACGATGTGCTTCTGCAGGATCACGGGGATGCGAATATGTTCAAGGGCGGTCTGGCCTATGCGGATATGATCACAACCGTCAGCAACACCTATGCTTCCGAGATCCAGACGCCTTTCTACGGTGAGGGGCTTGACGCGCATCTGCGTTATCATGCCCCGAAGCTGCGCGGCATTGTCAATGGAATTGATTGCAGCATTTGGAACAGCCTAACCGATCCTCTCCTCGTAGCGCCTTATGACGCTGCAGATGTTACAGCTAAGAAAAAGAAAAACAAAAAAGCCCTGCAGGCTACTCTCGGCCTTAACATCGACGAGGACAAGTTCGTCATCGGTTTGATCTCCCGCCTGACGGATCAGAAGGGGCTGGATCTGGTCAACGCCATCCTGCCGGAACTGATCGATGGCAACACGCAGGTAGTTGTTCTCGGTACCGGGGATCCCTTCTATGAAGATTCCTTCCGTTATTATGAGAATACCTATAAGGGCAGCGTGTGTGCCAACATCATGTATGACGAAGGGCGTGCTCATCAGATCTATGCCGGAGCTGATGCTTTGCTCGTCCCCAGTCTGTTTGAGCCCTGCGGCCTGACGCAGTTGATCGCCATGCGGTATGGGACCGTTCCTATCGTGCGGGAAACCGGCGGCCTGAAGGACACGGTGGAGCCCTACAATATGTACACCGGAGAGGGCAACGGCTTCACCTTTGACCGTTATGAACAGCATCTGCTTCTGGACGCCATCAACCGTGCCAAGACCATTTACTTTACCGAACGGGATCACTGGGATGAGCTGGTAGTCCGTGATATGAAGAAAGACGTCTCCTGGGATAATGCCGCCAAGCAGTATCGCGCACTTTATCTGGAACTCAAGCCGTAACAGCCCTGTATTTCCTTATAATACTAATAATACTACTTATAATACTAATAATACTAATAAATTTGGGAGAAGGCTTTCCCTTTCCATAAAGGAGTGCCTTCTCCTGTTTCTTTTCGTTCCGGTTTTGTTAATGCTATATTGCTTCATATTCCTGCTGTTTGATAATCTTCATTTCCGGGAGTCCGGGACTTAACGTGATCTTTGCTGTGCTGCCGTGGTAGATCACCACCTGTTCGGCAAGCTTCCTGAAGTATGACCGCTCACCGAAATAGGTCTTCTCATTCTCCCAGATCTTGCCTGTCACGCAGCGAAATTCATACGTTCCCATAGGTGCTTTGAATTCTCCCGTCTCTCCGGCGCGAACATAAAACACCATCACCAGCAGATCATGCCGGTCGCTCATCCGAAAACAGATATCCGACTGACTGTTATTTTCAACGATCAGCGTACTCGGCCCCTCCCCATAACGGCTGTAGAAAACGGTGCCTGTTTCCGGGTTGCCGTTGCTTTTGATCGTGTTGTCGATCGTCACCTCGGGAGGCGTCACCGTCGGGCGAGGCGTTCCAGTGGGCTCAGCTTCTCCGACCGGCATGTTCCGTACACCGAAGTAAAGCCCAGCCCCGCAGAGGGCTGCAATCAGCACCAGCAGCACCGAGGTGCCTGCTACCGGTCCGCGTGCAACTGCCAGAAAGCCGGAAATCGCCGTCAGCACTACAATTGCCGCCATGCCGTAAAGGAGTACTGCCGCAGCAATAGTGACCCGCTTTGGTTCTCCGTCGCTCAGAAACCCTTCCAGAAACCCAATAGCAGGCCTAGCCCCGACGGCAAGCCCTGCTGCCGGCACAACAAACAGTATGAAGTTGACCCAGCGTTTTTTATTCTTCATAACAAGGGTGAGTTTATCATACTTCCCTTCATTTGTAAACAGAAAGGGCGACGGACCGTACCGGTCCGCCGCCTGTTAAAATCCGCTGTTTTCCTGTAGGTCGATCAGAATACTGCCACTACAGAGCCGTTATAGGTCTCTTCGATAAAGGTCTTTACTTCATCCGTCAGAAGAGCCTTAACCAGTGCCTGGGTTTTCTCGCTGTTTTCTTCGCCTTCCCGCACGCCGATCAGATTGGCATAGTATTGGGCAGCATCACCGGAAGCATCCTCCAGAGCAATAGCATCGGCAGAGGTATAACCCGCTTCCAGGGCGTAGTTGCCGTTGATAACGGCTATTGTGCCCTTGTCTCCGTTTTTCAGCTGCGCTGGCACGGTGTCTGCCTGAACAGGAACGATTTTAAACCCGCCATCGTCGGCAATGTCAAGATGAGTAATGCCGGTTTCTACGGTGTAGCCTTCTTCAATCTTAATGAGGCCTTCCTGCTGGAGAAGCAGCAGAGCGCGGGTCTCATTACTGTCGTCTGCCGGGATCACAATGGTAGCTCCCTTTTCCAGATCTTTCAGGTCTGTGATGCTCTCGCTGTAAATGCCGAAGGGTTCATAGTGCACAAGCGCAGCGGGAACGATATGGGTTCCTTCCGCTTCATTGAAGTAGTTGAGATATGGGGTATGCTGGAAGTAGTTGGCATCCAGGTCTCCCTCTTCCAGGGCGGTATTCGGCAGCACATAGTCGTCATAGATCACGATCTTCAGCTCATATCCTTCTGCGGCCAATGTATCTTTTACCGCTTCCAGGATCTCAGCATGCGGGGTGGCACTGGCGCCTACCGTAATGGTCTTATCGGCATCCGCGGCAAACGCTGCTGGGATGAGGGACAGTGCGAGAATGAGTGCAAGGATCAGTGCAAGAGTCTTTTTCATGGGTTTATCCTCCTTAAAAAATAATTCCTTTATTTATTCCGGATACGCTTATCCGTTTTCTGAGCGATGGCCGTCCCGGCCATCTGGATAATCTGCACTATGATCACCGTCAAAAAGACGCAGATCCATGTGATGTCGCTGTTGTTTCTCTGGTGGCCGTAGATGATGGCAATCTGCCCCAATCCCGTGCCGCCCAGGGTAGCCGCCATGGCGGAATAGCTTAAAATGGTGACGATAGAGATGGCTGCTCCAATAATCAGAGAGGGTTTGGCCTCCGGCAGGAGCACTTTGCAGATGATCTGCAGCTTGTTGGCTCCCATAGCCTGGGCCGCTTCAATGACCCCCGCATCCACTTCCTTGATGGAAGATTCCACCATTCTCGCCACATAGGGGGAGGCTCCGATGATCAGCATGACAATGACAGCCTTATTCCCGAGGGAGGTGCCTACAACAAATTTGGCTACGGGCAGCATTGCTACCATTAAAATGATAAACGGAATGCTGCGAAAGAAATTGACGGCAAACCCCAAAATGCTGTTCACTGCCCGGTTTTCACAAATGCCGTTTTTATCAGTCACTGTCAGGATCACCCCCAGTGGAAGTCCGAACAGGTAAGAGAAGAAGGACGCAATCATCGTCATATATACAGTTTCCCAAATGCCCATCTGGATCAGACCGTTGGCCCACAGTTTGTAAAACATACTGGAAAGCATGCTTATATCTCCTCCTTCCATTTCACGTTGTTGCTGCTCAGCCAGTACATGATTTTTTCTGCCTCATGCAGCTCATTCGGCAGTTCAATGACCATGTGGCCGTGCACCACATTATCATAGATCCTGGTGTCGGCAAAAAGAATATTCACCGGAGCACCGCATTCCAGCACCATGCGTGAGATCAGCGGTTCCCGCGTTTTCTCCTCGCCGTCAAAGGTCAGCCGCAGCTTTCTTCCGCCTGTAGTGCTGATGATGTTGCTCTCCTTCGGGATGATCAGGTCCCGGGCGATCTGCGTTTTCGGGGCGGTAAATACTTCGCTTACCTTCCCGACTTCGGCAATGTGGCTGGCATCGATGACTGCCACGCTGTCACAGATCCTGTCGATCACCTTCATCTCGTGGGTGATCACGATGATTGTCACACCGAGATCCCGGTTGATGGACTTCAACAGATCCAGGATCTGCCGGGTGGTGTTAGGGTCAAGAGCAGAGGTTGCCTCGTCGCACAGCAGATATTGCGGGTCGGTAGCAAGTGCTCTTGCAATAGCCACACGCTGCTTCTGCCCGCCCGACAGTTGGGAAGGATATGCTCTTGTTCTCTCCTCCAGCCCGACAATCTTCAGCAATTCCAGCGCCTTGGCTTTTGCCTCCTTTTTTCCCACACCGGAGATCTCCAACGGGAAGCACACATTGCCCAACACGGTGCGCTGTTCCAACAAATTGAAGTTCTGAAAGATCATCCCGATAGAGCGCCGCATTTGCAGCAGTTCCTTCTCCGGCAGACTCATCATACTTTTTCCGTTGATGATCACATCTCCGGCGGTGGGCCGTTCCAGCAGGTTGATACACCGCACTAGTGTGCTCTTCCCCGCCCCGGACAGGCCGATGATGCCGAATATTTCTCCGTCTGCAATCGTCAGGTTGATGTCGTCAAGGGCAACGATGTCCCCTGCGGAAGTCTGAAAAGTCTTGCCGAGATGTCTGATCTCTATCATGCCGCGTTGGTTCTCCTGCTCTGTTATTTTACTGCTGCGCTTTCACAGCCTGCGTATGGTCTATCTTGATCTGCTGCAGCAAGGCTGGGTCCTCAATCAGGTCCAGGGCTGTCAGTGCCAGGGCCTTTGCTCCCAACCCAATGCTTCTCAGCCCGCTCTCTGCGCAGCATGCTTCCCGCTTCTCTATGCTGTGACCTGCTACCGGCACTTTGCTGATACGAATCATGGGCTGAATCACGGGAATCACTTGGGAAACATTCCCCACATCTGAAGAACCTAATGACTTCGGTGGCAGGTCGTCAAACTGCTCTCCAAGTGATTCCAGTTCCTTCCTGTACACAGCATCGAAACTCGGAGTCGGGATGATGTTGTCCACCATGTTTCTCTGCGTAGGTTCCATCAGTCCGGTGCAGCCCGTCTGTGAAGCTGCCCCTTCGGTAATACGCTCCAGCTTGTGATAGACTTCCATCATACGCTTTACCGTTGCGGCGCGTACGAAAAACTTCGCCTCGGTATAATCCGGGATAATATTCGGTGCATCCCCGCCTTTTGAAATAATACCGTGGATGCGTACATCCTTCTCCAACTGCTGCCGCAGCAGACCGATGGCGTTGAACACCAGGATCATGGCGTCCAGTGCATTGATGCCCTCCTGTGGGGCGGAAGATGCGTGAGAAGCCTTTCCTTTGAACACGATGCGAAAAGGTGCACAGGCTATTTCTTCCTGGGTCAGCTGATGCCGGTCGGATCCCGGGTGCACGCACAGTGCAGCATCCACATCCCTGAAAAAACCTTCCCGCACAAAACTGCCCTTGGCACTGCCATTCTCGCCGCCTTCTTCTCCCGGTGTACCGTAGATACGAACCTCTCCGCCGACCTCGTCGATAACCTGTTTTAAAGCAGAGGCAGCAAGGCAGGATGTTGCACCAAAGAGATTGTGCCCGCAGGCGTGACCGATACCTGGCAGTGCATCATACTCTGCCAGAAAAGCCAGCACCGGCCCCGGTTTCGCACTGCGGTAGCGCGCATCAAACCCTGTGCGATGCCCCGCCACATCCACAGCTACGGTAAATCCTTCCCTTTTCAGTTGTTCGGAAAGCGTTTCGCAGGCAAAAAACTCGTAATTGCTGACCTCCGGTCTGGCATGGATTGCCAGCGCGATGGCACGGTACGTCTCGTCCTGCATGTCCACATACCGGATGATCTGTTCTCTGAAGGTCATTTTTACTCGTCCTTCCTCTTATTTGTGCCGCACCTGGAAAAGGCTGCGGTTTGTTGTATGTTTGGACAGCCCGTTCCCGATACTCTGCAGCACAAAGGTTACCGCCAGCAGTACCAGTACACACACATTTACAATGTCACTGTGGTTCTGGTTCTGACCATAGTTGATGGCAAATGAACCGATCCCCCCTGCGCCTACTGCACCGGCCATCGTTGTCAGTCCGATCAGGCTGATAGCCGTCACCGTTGTTACGCGGATCAGATCCGGCAGTGCCTCATGCAGGTACACCCGGAAAATCAGCCCGAAAGTTCCGCTGCCCATGCTGCGTGCCGCCTCGATTTTACCATCCTCCACACCGGAGAGCGCCACCTCTACCTGGCGGGAATAAAATGGCACGGTTCCAAAGACCAGCGGCAGGATCGCGCCTTTTACATTGATGGCTGTCCCGACGACCTTCCTCGTCAGCGGGATCAGAAAAATCAGTAAAATGATGAATGGGATGGAGCGAAACACGTTGATCACCAGGTTTGTGATCTGATATATGATCAGATTCTGCCGGATCCCACCTTTTTTCGTGATCACCAGGATGATGCCGAAGCACAGCCCGATCATAAAGGCGATGCCGCCCGCTTTCCAGAACATCTCAAAAGTTGCACTGCAGGCTGTAAAGAACTTTGCCCGGTATGTGTACAGATACGGGGCTACGCTTCTAATCCAAGCTTCCATCTTTCAGCACCTCCACTCTTACGTGGTTTTCTTCCAGAAAGCGGATGCCGTCCGCCAGCTGTTTTTCATCCCCGCTCAGCACGCCGATGGTGCCGCCCAGCGGGTTTCCGTGCAGATACTCCACATTGGCAAGGATGATATTCAGATTCACCCCGCACTCCTGTGCCACACTTGTCAGAATATGCTCTCCCACACAATCCTTCTGAAAGACCAGTTTTACCAGCTTTTCCCCCGGCTTGACCTGAGTCATGCTGGAATTGTCGGCAATCATTTTGTCAATCTTCCCCAACGGCGACGAGGAAGCGATAAATTTCCGGGTAATGGGAGCCTGCGGGTCAGAAAAGATATCGTAAACGCTTCCTTCCTCTACAACGCTTCCTTCCTCCATCACCGCCACGCGGTCCGCGATAGCCTTGATGACCGCCATCTCATGGGTAATAATCACAATGGTAATCCCAAGTTTCCGGTTCAGATCCTTCAGCAGCGTAAGGATCGATTCCGTTGCATCCGGGTCCAGGGCTGAAGTTGCCTCATCCGAAAGCAGAATCTTCGGGTTGGCAGCCAGTGCCCTTGCAATAGCCACGCGCTGTTTCTGCCCGCCGGAAAGCTGGGAGGGAAACACGTCGATCTTGTCCTGCAGATCCACCAGTTCCAGCAGTTCCTTTACCCGTGCGCTGATTTCTTCGCGGCTGCGTCCGGTATACTTCAAGGGGTAGGCTATATTGTCAAAAACGGTTGAGCGCTCCAACAGATTGAAATGCTGAAAGATCATTCCGATCCCTCTCCGCATCCGGTTCTGCTGCTGGGCGGTCATGCGCTTTCCTTCATAATACGGTACACCTTTTCTGATCTCGATGTTCCGGTATTCCCCCATCGTGATCGTGCCCTCATCCGGAATCTCCAACAGATTCAGGCACCGCACGAGGCTTGATTTCCCAGCCCCTGAATATCCGATGACGCCGTAGATCGCACCGTCTTCAATGTGCAAAGACACGTCATTTACCGCTGTCACGTCTCCGGTTTTCAAATGGAATGTCTTTTTCAGGTTTTTGACTTCAATCATCCGATGATTCGCTCCGCTGTTTTTTATTCTATGTTGCTTTCCGGAAAAAGCCGGGCGGCAGGCAGGGTCTTTTTCCCGATCCTGTCCGGCCGCCCGGGACAGTATTGTCTTTATCCGACCAGCCCGGCAGCCTCTTTCAGGGCGTCCAGAGAATCAAACTTCTCGGAATACAGCGTCAACGGTGCAATGAGGGTATCCCCGATGGGGACGATGTCGTACCCGTTTACCGTGGCGTCGTTGTTCAGATAGGCCTTGTGCTGGAATGCATTCAGGTCTATATCGCCTGCGTTCAGAGCCTCATTCGGCAGATTGTAGGCGTCAAATTCCACCAGTTCGATGTAAATGCCGGCATTTTCTTCGTCCAGGATCTTCTGTACGGCCTGCCATTGCTCGTTGCTCGCGCCGCAAACGCCAACTTTCACAACTTCCTTGCCCTCTTTGGGAGATACATATTCAATGATCTCCTGTGCCTCTTCTTCTGTCAGGGTGATGTTTTCATCGTAATCGAAAGCCGGGATTTGCGCTTCCTTCCGTACAACGATCAGGAATTCCGCCACAAGCTGCGTCTGGTATGCTTCCACGATCTTCTGATAGGTCTCATTGTCTTTCTCAGCGGTGCGGGCAACGATGACGTTGATGTATGGGTTGTCACTGCCTTCGCTCTGCTTTTCACTGATCAGACCCTGAGAGGGAACCAGACCGTAAGGGACCGAGTAAGTGCTGTTGATCGCGCTTGCTGCAAAATCGCCCAGAGTGCCGGGCAGGGTGTTTGCCTGAACAGGCGTTACGTCAATGTCATAAATATAACCGGTAATATCAGCCAGTTCCGGGGTATAGCCTACTTCGGGGTTCACAGTGATCAGGCCGGCAGTTTCCAGCAGTTTAATGCCGCGGGAGAGGTTGGTGCCGTCATCCGGGATACCGATCTGAAGCGTCTCGGCAAAAGCGGAAGCGCTCAGGCTGAGCACTAAAATGGCTGCGATGGCAAGGGTGAAAATCTTGTTGCTGCGTTTCATGGGTATTTTCTCCTTTCAAAAATAAAACCGGGCCGCCTGTTCAGGCTTCCCGGTTTGAAATACAAAATGATGCTCAAACGGACTCAAGAAGCGGACAGGTTTGAAAAACAGGCACGCCACATCATGCACATGCTGCACATGCGCATCTCGAACATCATCATGGTGTCGGTGTTTTCAAAGCGTGTCATTAAACCCTGTCTCCCTTCTTGGAAGTTGAGGCAAGTATAATCTTCTTTTTCTGCTTTGTCAATTGCGAAAAATAACCAAAACAGTCAATAAAATTTCTGGCTTCTCCGTGAGATTTGTATAATCGCATGGTTTGTATGTATTTTTATGCCACTGTGCAGTCATCGCCCTGTTTCCGCCCCTTTTTGTGTGATTTTCCCAATTCTGTTTCGGTTAATCTTTACAAACTATTGGTTCATTTGATACAATAAATAAAAAGGCAGCTCCGAAAATCTTTCCCTGCCAGAACCCCAGAGAGGAGTTGACAGAATGAATAACACCTTTCGCGGCGGCATCCATCCCGAAACGCACAAATCTCTGACGCGGGATCTGCCGCTGCGTCCTGTTGAGGCGAAGGGGGAAATGGTTTTTCCCCTTCTTCAGCATATCGGCAAACCTGCCCTCCCCCTCGTCAAGAAAGGGGATGCGGTGCTTGTCGGACAGCGCATAGGGGAAGCGGACGGATTTGTTTCCGCCCATGTGATCAGTTCTGTGTCCGGCAAAGTCAAAGCCGTGGAGAAGCGCCGCGTGCAAAACGGACAAATGACAGAATGTGTCGTCATCGAAAATGACGGTTCCTACACGTCTCTCGAACCTTATGACAGCCGGTATGACGTTTCACATATCACCGGAGAGGAGATCCTCCGGCGCATCCGTGATGCAGGCATCATCGGCCTCGGCGGTGCGGGATTTCCGACACACGTCAAACTCTCTCCGAAAGATCCCTCCGCCATCCGATTTCTGATTGCAAACGGATCCGAGTGCGAGCCTTATCTCACCTGTACCGACCAACTGATGCGCACCGAAAGTGCCGCCATTGTGGAAGGTCTGGAACTGATGCTCCGTCTGTTTCCGAATGCCCGGGGTGTCATCTGCATCGAAGATAACAAGCCCGAAGCCATCGCCGCCATGCAGGCGGCCGTTGCGGGCAGGCAGAAGCTCTCTGTTCTTCCCTGCAAAGCCAAGTACGGCCAGGGCGGCGAGAAGATGCTGATCGAGACCGTCGCCGGCATTTTCTATCCCGCCTCCATGCTTCCGGCCGATGTTGGGTGCATCGTGCAGAATGTCTGTACCATTTATGCCATTGAGCGTGCCGTTGTCTATCACGAACCCCTTTATCGTCATGTTTTCACCCTCACGGGTGACACTGTTGCCTCCCCAGGCAATTTTATCGTTCGTGACGGGATGAGTTTTGCCGAACTGCTGGAGGCTGCCGGAGGATTGAAAGAAGGCGCTTGTCCCAGAAAAGCCATTGTTGGCGGTCCTGTCATGGGCATGGCAATTTCCTCTCTCTCTGTCCCCATCCAGAAGACCAGCAGCGGCGTCGCTCTGGTCTCGGTAGACGAAAGCGAAGTGGGTCAGTCCAAAATGACGGCCTGCCTGCGCTGCGGGCGCTGTGCTACAGTCTGCCCGGTAGGCCTCACTCCGCAGATGATGGCAGACGCTGTTTCCGTTGGGGACCTGGAACGGTATGAAAAAAAGCTTTACGGGCTGGAATGCCTCGCTTGCGGCTGCTGCGGTTTTATCTGTCCGGCAAAACGCCCCCTGGTACAGATGTTTCTCAGTGCCAAGGCGGAGATCCTCTCTCGTAAACGCGCGCAGGCAGGAGGGAAGAAATGAATCCTGTTTTGAATCTTTCGGCCGCCCCCCATGTGCGGGACAGGTGGACGACAAAGTTTATCATGTACGCCGTATGTGCTGCCCTTCTCCCTGCCACGGTTGTCGGCATCCTGGTGTCCGGGTTCCATGCGTTTCTGGTGGTGCTGGTCTCGGTCGCCTCGGCTGTTGTAACGGAGTATCTTTTTGACAGGTTCTGTCACAAAGAGGACACCTGGAAAGACGGCAGTGCCGTTGTTACCGGGCTTACACTGGCCCTCACCCTTTCCCCCCAGGTTCCGCTTTTCCTCCCGATCCTCGGTTCCTTCTTTGCAATTTTCGTGGTCAAGTGCTGCTTCGGCGGTCTGGGGAAGAACTTCGTTAATCCTGCCCTCGCTGCGAGATGCTTCCTTCTGATCTCCTTCGGCACCGCAATGACTTCCTACGGCAGTGTTGACAGCGTCTCTTCCGCTACTCCTGTTGCTCTTTTGATGACCGGCAGGGCTGTCAACATCACAAAAATGTTCCTCGGCACGGCAAATGGCGTCATCGGCAGTTCCATTCTCGCGTTGCTGGTGGGTGGGCTCTTTCTCTGGGCGATGGAGATCATCCACGGGGAGATCTGCTTCTCCATTCTGCTCTCCTTCACCCTGTTTATGGGGCTGTTTGGCGGCCAGGGCTTTGATCCGTATTTTCTTCTGGCCCATCTGTGCGGAGGCGGCGTTATTCTCGGTTCTTTCTTTATGGCTTCGGACTATGCCACCTCTCCGGTCACCAAACTTGGCCAACTGGTCTACGGCATCCTGATCGGTATTCTCGGTGCGCTCTTCCGTCTGAAAAGCGGGGCTGCCGATTCCTTCAGCTATTCGGTTATCATCGGCAATCTCTTTGTTCCGCTGATCGACATGTATATCATCCCCAAGCCTTTTGCCTATACCCGCAAAGCGATCGCTGCGCGCTCTCATGAGGAAAAACTGCCTCTTCTGCGGCGCATCCCGCGCCCGGTTCTGGTGCTCACCGTGATTTCTGTTATTGCGGGCGTCGCCCTGTCAGGCGTCTATGCCATGACGAAGGACATCATTGAAGAGCAGAAACGTGCCGCGAAACGCGCCTCCTATAAAAGCGTATGCCCGGGGGCGGCGGATTTTGAAACCGATCCCGAGATTGACCTCTATCTGGAGGAGCTGGACGGCGAGCCTTACGGCATGACCTTCGGCCGCTCAACCATCAATGAGTTTCTGGTGGCCAAAGATGAAAACGGCGCCATCGCCGGATATGTCCTCAACGTCACCAGCGCCGACGGGTTTGACGGCGACATCGGCATTGCCCTGGGATTGAATCGGGATGGCATGCTCAACGGCATTTCCTTTACGTCCTTGAATGAAACGCCCGGCATGGGCATGCGTGCAGCCGAACCCGCCTTCAAAGACCAGTTCAGCAACAAGGCGGTGTCTTCCTTCGTTTTGAACAAATCCGGCGGTTCCTCGGCGGACAATGAGATCGATTCCGTCTCCGGCGCCTCCACCACTTCCGGTGCCGTGGTCAATGCCGTCAATGCGGGGCTTGACTTTTTCCATACTGTTGTGAAAGGAGATGGCTGATGTGAAAATTGCCAATCCCTGTCTGGAACGTATTTATAACGGTGTCGTCAAAGAAAACCCGACCCTGGTCCTCATGCTGGGTATGTGCCCCACACTTGCTGTTTCTACCCGGGCATTCAACGGCATCGGCATGGGGCTGTCGACGATGGCTGTGCTGATTTTGTCCAACGTGGTCATCTCCCTCCTTCGCAACGTCATCCCGGATGACATCCGCCTGCCGGCCTATATTGTTATCGTCGCCTCCCTGGTCACGGTGGCGGAGCTGCTGATCGAAGCCTATCTCCCCTCTTTGTATGATGCCCTCGGTATCTATATTCCCCTCATCGTCGTCAACTGCATCATCCTCGGCCGGGCGGAAGCCTATGCCAACCGCCATACGCCGCTGTTGTCTGCCATGGATGGGCTGGGCATGGGCCTCGGATTCACTATTGCGCTCACTGTTGCCGGCGCCATTCGTGAATTTCTCGGCAACGGCACTTTCTTTGGGATGTCTGTGCTCCCGGAATCCGCCCAGCCTATTGGTATCTTCGTGCAGCCACCCGGAGCTTTTCTGGTCATTGCCATGATCATTTCGTTGCTCAACTGGCTTGGCATCAGGACCCGCCAGAAGCAACTGGTGGAATCCGGCTGCAACGGCAGCTGCAGCACCTGCGCCGCCCGCTGTGAAAAAGCAGAAGGAGGAAACGAATCATGAAAAGCCTGATTCTGATCGTTATCACCAGTGCACTGATCAATAACGTGGTCCTCAACCAGTTTCTCGGCATCTGCTCTTTTCTCGGCGTTTCCAAGCAGATTAAGGCTTCTGCAAGTCTGGGAGTAGCGGTCATCTTCGTGATCACTATTGCCTCGGCGGTGGCAAGCCTCCTGTATGACTACATCCTCAAACCACTGGGGATGGACTTTATGAAGACCATCGTCTTCATCCTGGTCATTGCCGCCCTGGTTCAGATCGTCGAAATGTTTCTGAAGAAGACCTCCCCCGGCATTTATAAGGCGCTGGGCATCTATCTCCCTCTGATCACCACAAACTGCGCCGTGCTGGGCGTTGCCTTGACAAACGTGCAGGATGGGTATAACTTTATAGAAAGCGTCCTGTCCGGATTCGGCACGGCGGTTGGCTATACCATAGCCATCGTCCTGTTGGCCAGCATCCGCACGCGAATCCATCCGGAAGATATTCCGGAACCGCTTCGCGGTGCCCCGATCGTCCTCATCTCGGCTGCTTTGATGTCCATCGCGTTCATGGGCTTCTCCAGCCTGTCGTTCTGACGGGAGGAGCGTGATAGCATGATTGTTTTTCTTACCACGCTTGTCATTGCCGTTGTCGGCGCAGCCGTCGGATTTGGCCTGGTCTATACCGGCAAAAAGTTCCATGTGGAAGTGGACGAGCGCGAGACCGCCGTGCGGGAATGCCTTCCGGGCAACAACTGCGGTGCATGCGGTTTTGCCGGGTGCGACGCCATGGCGGCTGCTATCGTCTCCGGCGCAGCGCCTGTCAACGGCTGCCCGGTGGGCGGAGCCCCGGTTGCCTCCCGCATCGCACAGATCATGGGCACTATGGCAGATGTGAAAGAACGTAATGTAGCCTTTGTCCAATGCAAAGGCAGCTGCAAAGTTACCCGCAATCAGGGGAATTATATCGGCGTTCAGGACTGCCGCACCGCCGTTCTGTCCGGCCTTACGGTCACGGAATGCTCCTATGGCTGTCTCGGGTTTGGCTCTTGTGTGGTTGCCTGTCCGCATGACGCCATCCACGTGCGGGATGGTGTCTCCGTGGTTGACCCGAGAAAATGCATCGGCTGCGGGCTGTGCGCCAAGGCCTGTCCTCGCAAGCTGATCGTACTCATCCCCGAGAGCAGGCACGTCGCCGTGCAGTGCTCCAACCGCGATAAGGGACCAATCGTCAAAAAAGTCTGCTCGGCAGGCTGCATAGGGTGCGGCATGTGTCAGCGCACCTGTGAGCATGACGCCATCCGCGTCACAGACAATTTGGCCTGCGTCGCCTATGAAAACTGTGTGCAGTGCGGGGCGTGTGCGGAAAAATGCCCTGTCAAAGTCATTACCCTGCCTCTTGGTCAGGTGAAGAAGAATATTCCGGCCTGACGGGTCGGGGAAACGGTTAAGGTACATTAATGGATACTAAAAAAAGAATTCGTCTGGTGGTCTGCGCGGTTGGCGTGCTGCTGGCGGTGCTGTGCATCGGCGGCCTGCTTACCGGGCACGATCTCATGTATCATCTCCGCAACCGGGGCGCTCTCGGTCCCCTGACCCGGGACGATATCCAATACCTGGATTTGGACACTCCCGCTCCCACAGGGAAGGACGGAACGGTGAACGCATCCGACTGG
The DNA here is from genome assembly GCA_017432615.1 of Oscillospiraceae bacterium. Lineage (GTDB taxonomy): Bacteria > Bacillota > Clostridia > Oscillospirales > Oscillospiraceae > Limivicinus. The sequence continues at coordinate 42,901 of JAFRIV010000012.1, read as the reverse complement.
GCTTCCGCCTATCCCTATATCGTCGCGACTATGGGAGATAATTCCAAAAACAGCTATACCGTCAGTTATCTGGAGGAAGACCCTTATCTTACCAACATCTATGAAGGTTACGGCTTCGCCATCGATTATCTCAGTGCCCGCGGGCACAACTACACGCTGGAGGATGTTGCCAAGACCAAGCGGCCCCACCCGAAGGCCAATTGCCTCACCTGCAAAACCCCCAACTTTGCCAAGCTCGTAAACGATCAGGGGGTCGGGGTCTATTCCATGCCCTTTGAGGAAGTCCTCGGCATGATGGAAGAAAACATCAGTTGCTATACCTGCCACGCCAACAACCCCGGGGATGCCGGCCGCCGCTCCGTCACCCACTCCTATGTAAAGAAGGCTCTCGGTACCGCAATGGAAAATTTTGATTCCTCCACCCTGGTATGCGGCCAGTGCCATATTGAATACTATTTCACCCGGGAAAACAGCGAAACCATGATGCCCTATCATGATAGACCCGGCATGACACCGGAGGCGATTCTCGCCTATTACGATTCCTTTGATTTTTATGACTGGATCCAGGAATCCACCGGCACCAAAATGCTCAAGACCCAGCATCCCGAGTTTGAAACCTTCTCCTACGGTAAGCACGCGGCTTTTCTCAACTGTGCTGACTGCCATATGCCTATCGAACAGGCGGACGACGGGACCATCTACCACAGCCACAACCTGCAGAGCCCGCTGGAAAACGAAACGCTCCTATCCACCTGCGCCCGCTGCCACGGCGATACCGATATGGTCAATATGGTGCACCGCCTGCAAAATCGCGTCACTGCCCGTGAAACGGAAGTCGGCAACAAGCTTTCTGGATTGAAAGACGCCCTTGTGGAGGCTGTTTCCGCCGGGGAAATGACAGAAGAGGAGCTCGACGCTGTGCGCGCTCTTTACCGCGAAGCACAATGGTTCTTCGACTTCTGTTATGTGGAAAACTCCGAGGGAGCCCATAACTCCGAGCTTGCCTACCGCTGTCTTGACACTTCCGAGATTAAGATTCTCGAAGCCATGGCGCTTCTCGGGAAGTAACACAGCTGCCTCTTCGGCGCTTTGTTCTTTCCCTTTTCTCATTTAAGCTGCACACGGCAGAAGCGTTTTCTCTTCTGCCGTTGTTTTGTATTGAAAAGAAGGTATTGAAATGAGCATCCTGAAAAAGATCTGGAAGTTCATCTCTTCCATGCGCTTTGCGATTCTCCTGCTTGCCGTTCTGGCGCTTGCCTGTTCTGTCGGCAGCATGGTAACTCAGGGGCAGTCCTTTGCCTGGTATGCCCAACGTTACTCGGAGCGCACCGCAGCCCTGATTCTGGCCCTTCATTTGGATGACGCTTTCCACAGCTGGTGGTTTCTGCTTATCAGCGCTTTCCTCTGCATCAACCTTCTGCTGTGCAATATCCTGCGCCTGCCGCAGCTTATCCTGCAGTACAAATCGGAAACCTCCCCTGCCTCTGTTCTCTCCGGAAAAGGAGACATCTCCTCCAACGGCATCTCTGATCCAGAAGCGGTGTTTCGCCATCTCCGCATGCCTGCGCCGACATCCTGCCGGACCGATGACGGTAGAAATGCGTTTTTTTCTGTAAAGAATCCCGTCGGTATCTGGGGTGCATGGATCTGTCATCTCGGCATTCTGCTTCTGATCGCCGGGTTTACTCTCGGTCAGACCACGCAGCAGCAGTTTACGGTTTACGGCGTGCCGGGGCAGACGTGCCCCATCGGGGATACCGGCCTTCTCCTCACCTTTGATGCGTTTGACGTTGCACTTCGCCCGGATGACACGGTGGAGCAGTATACCGCCTCCTTCACGGTCCGCAGCACAGAGGACGGCTCCTCCCGCAGCGCTTCTGCGAGCGTCAACCACCCGGCAAGCCTCTACGGCATGAAGTTCTATCAGAATTCCGTCGGCTGGGCGGAAACCGTCACTGTCACGCAGGACGGGCAGTTCCTCCAACAGCAAATCCTCTGCACTGGGGAAACTCTCCCCGTTGAGAACAAGCCGGATCTGATCATCGATTTCACCGCTTTCTATCCGGATCTGGTGATGGAGGCCGGTTCCATGCCGCGCACCGCCACCGGTTCCCTCAACAACCCGGCTACACTCTATACCGTTTATTATCAGGATCAGATCCTCGGCATGAATATTCTGATGCCTGAAGAAGAACTCACCATCGATGAATATACCGTCACTTTCTCGGACCCTCAGATGTACTCTCTCATTCAGATAAAAAGAGACGTTTTCACACCCCTTGCTTTTGCTGGCGGGCTGATCATAATGCTCGGCCTCTTCTGTTCTTTTTATCTTCAGACAGAAAAACTCTGGGCCGTCGAGGTTTCTCCCGGCTGCTGGACTGTCTCCGGCTGCAGCCGCAAAGGCGGCGTCCTCTTCCGGGAGAAATTCCTTCGGGAAGTATCCTGACCGTTCCTCCCCTCTCCGGCGAAATCATGTACAGGAGTTTTATTTATGATGCTGCAGCTTGAGAACACGCTCTTTATCATTACCATGCTTCTCTATTTTGCTTCGATGATCCTCTATTTTGTCTTCATCGTCGCAAAAAAGGATCTTATTCCCAAAATAGCCATCCTGCTTCAGCTGGCAGGATTCGTGCTGCACACAGCGGCGCTTATCTGCCGCGGTATCGGCGCGGGGCGTCTGCCGCTCACCAACCAGTATGAGTTCGCCACGTCTTTTGCCTGGGGGCTTTGTCTGGTCAGTCTGATCTTCATCTTCCGCTTTCGCTTTCCGGTGCTGGGCGCTTTTTCCGCTCCGATCATCTTTCTCATTATCGGGTACGCGAGCATGCAAAGCAAAGAAGTCCGGGAACTCATGCCTGCCCTCCGCAGCAACTGGCTGGGGTTCCACGTCTCGACGGCAATCATTGCTTACGGATCCTTCGGGGTGTCCTTCGTCCTTTCCGTTATCTTTCTGCTGCGTGAAAAAATACAGTCCGGCGCTTTCCTGGATCGGCATATCCCCCAGCGTGAAAAGCTGGATCTGATCAGTTATCGCAGTGTCTCCCTCGGGCTTCTCTTCCTCACCTTCACTATCGTTACCGGCGCCATCTGGGCGGAGCAAGCCTGGGGTGCTTACTGGTCCTGGGATCCGAAGGAAACCTGGTCCCTTATCACCTGGATCGTCTACGCGATTTATCTTCATCTTCGCATCCGCCGCGGCTGGCAGGGTAGGTCTGCAGCCATCTTTGCTGCCATAGGTTTTGTCTGCGTCATGTTCACGTATATCGGAGTCAACACGTTTCTCCCCGGTATTCACAGCTACGCTTAATGCGGAGTATTATCATCTGGTGGAAGAACTGTTTCCGGATGACCCCGTCGTCTATACCAATATCGGCAAAAGAAAAAGGCTACAGCAAAGGACCTGTCCATACGATCTGTAAAGAGCTACATCTGAGCCGACTTCTGATATAGAAAAATACGGGAACTGCGCCCTGTCTATATAGATAACAAGTACGCGGGTGATCCCCCTTGGGTGTATCTTGAACTTCTGTATGTCATCATGAATACACATCCGGATCTCAGCGAAATCGACCCGGCTATGATGAAAACCTGCCTGGAACAGCTGCGAAAAGAAAATCCGATCATCGCAAGATTTCCGGCAGGATTCTGCATTCAGCTGCACTATATGTCGGTTGAAAAAGATTACTATACAGGGATACCTGACCCTACAGCATTGTTAATGCTCCAAAGAGTGGTGCATAACCTTTTACTGATGCCATCCGGCTAATGATCAAAGGAACCCAAACTGATTTCTGTTGGCTCGACGAATAAAGATAACAGGAAGGAAAAGATTACATGAACAACATAGAACGGCGGGATCAGCAGATCCTGTATATCTCCGATGACGCGGTATTCGAGGAGCAGAAGAAGTGCCGGGCGATCTTGCAAAAGCTGAATTTCATGGATCGGACAGACTTTGCGGGCATTTCCTCACTGGCCAAGGAACTGTTTGGCACCTCCGACGGAGTTTTTCTAAACCCTCCTTTTTATTGCGATTATGGCAGTCACATTCACGTGGGAAAGAACTTCTTTGCAAACTACAACTGCACCATCATCGATGTAGCTCCTGTCATCATCGGCGATAACTGCCAAATGGCTCCCAACGTGGCAATTTATACAGCAGGCCATCCCGTGCATCCTGCGGCCAGAAACACAGCCTATGAATACGGCATCAGTGTGACCATCGGCCATAACGTGTGGATCGGCGGTAATTCGGTGATTCTGCCAGGGGTGCATGTTGGAGATAATACGGTGATTGGTGCGGGCAGCGTGGTAACGAGGGATATTCCCGCCTGGTGTGTTGCTGCCGGCAATCCCTGCAGGGTCATCCGTAAAATCACCGAAGCGGACCGTGAAACCTATTTCCGTCATGTACCTGCAGATCAGAAAGCGCTGGAGCACATGCGGCAGATGTGGGCGGACAGCTGTGAAGCGATCAAATATCCTTTTGCCCCGGAAGAATAAAAAACATGAGATTGCTTCGGTTTCCGTCCAGACAGGCCTGAACTCACTTTTATAAATTACTTATGAATTACTATAATCAAGGGATAACTGCCGCAGCAGCCTTTCATAGTATTCCTGATACATCATCTCTCCTCTTTATCTTCACCCGAAGTATTCCAGAGACAGGACAATTATGAAAGACACATTATCATCAGAACTAAACCGCATGCCGCTACAGTAAAAATAATATTTCCCATTTGTTTCCTGACTCAGACGTCGTTTCGTCGTATATTTTCACTGCTGGACAGGGATCTCCTCCGTAGTTCTGTAGTCGACAATTGTATTTCCGGAGGAAACAACACTGATTTCCAACCAAACCAACAGGCAGAAAAGCCACAGCGATAATTCCCGGTATGTCGGACAGGACATCAATTTTGCGGGGGCGGTTTATAAAACCGCTCCCGCGTTTTGATAACAGTATGCTTTCCTCCTTTATCACAAGAGGAGCCAAATCCCGATTACATCGAACTTCGCTTGTCGTTTTATCAGACTGCATTCTCCGCCAAAAATATCGAATGATTTATAAACATTTCTCTTGACGGGAGGCTGTTCCTGTGTTACGATACTATCCGTTCTAAAAATGGTAATTTAGCTAATTTTTGTTGTTTTTAGCAACATTTTGTTGGAGGTAGTCTATGCGAACTCTCTCCCTCACCCTTCTTGCAGAAACTGTTGTTGCAAAGCGGAAGGCCCTTCGTCTTTCTCAGGTTCAACTCGCCAAAGAGGCCGGAATGAACCGCTCCATTCTTTCCAATCTGGAAAACGGCATATACAAGCCTTCCGTTGACCAGCTGGAGGCGCTTGCTTCCGTTTTGAATTTTGATCTCACGGAAATGTTTGTAGAGCAGACGGGGGAACCCGTTTCTGTAGAGCGCACCTATAAAATTGCTGTTGCTGGCGTGGGTTATGTGGGGCTTTCTCTGTCTGTGCTTCTTGCACAGCATCATGAAGTCACGGCCGTTTGTACCAGGGAGGAAAAGGCGGAGTCCATCAATCGGTTTCGTTCTCCCATTCAGGATGATTATATTGAAAAGTACCTGTCTGAAGCGGAAGCCGGAAAGCGCACGCTGCACCTGACCGCCACAACAGACGGCGCATCCGCCTATTCCAATGCCGATTTCATCATTTTGGCTGTCCCCACAAACTACGACCCCAAGACCAATTATTTTGACTGTTCCGCTGTGGAAGCCGTTTTGAAGCTCATCCGGTCCTGCACCGCGCAGCGAGACACAAAGCCCGCCGTTATCATCAAATCGACGGTCCCTGTGGGTTATACGCTCCATGCACGTGAAGTCTTTGGGATGGATAACATCCTCTTCAGCCCGGAATTTCTGCGGGAATCCAAAGCCCTGTACGACAACCTTTATCCCAGTCGCATCATCGTGGGCTGCGACGCCGAAAATGAAGCTCCCGCCCATATCTTTGCCGCACTTTTGCAGCAGGGAGCACTGAAAAAACCGGTCAGCACACTTTTCATGGGCTGTACGGAGGCCGAAGCAACCAAGCTTTTCGTCAACACCTATCTGGCTCTCCGTGTCAGCTACTTCAACGAGCTGGACACCTATGCCGAGATCAAGGGGCTGGACACCGCGGCCATTATCAAAGGCGTCTGTCTCGATCCACGCGTGGGGGATTTCTACAACAACCCCTCCTTCGGATACGGCGGTTACTGTCTGCCGAAAGACACCAAACAGCTCCTTGCCAACTACCGGGATGTGCCGGAGAACCTGATACAGGCGATTGTAGAATCCAACCGAACGCGGAAGGATTTTATCGCCGACCGCGTTCTGGAAATTGCCGGTACCTACGGCAACAGCGACTCGTTTTCTTCCGCCAAGGAGACAAAACAGAAAGAAACGATCGTCGGCGTGTATCGCCTGACCATGAAGTCCAATTCCGACAACTTCCGCCAGTCCTCCATTCAGGGGGTGATGAAGCGCATCAAGGCCAAAGGGGCAACCGTGGTCATCTACGAACCCACGCTGGAAAACAACTCCACTTTCTTCGGCAGCCTGGTAGTCAACGATTTGAAAAAATTCAAAAAAATGTGCGGCTGCATCCTCGCCAACCGTTATGACACGGTTCTGGATGATGTGGTGCAGAAAGTCTACACGCGCGATCTTTTCCGCCGTGACTGATCCCCGGGTTTCCCAAAAGCAAAAATCTCCGTTCAGAGTCCTTTCCGTCCATCAATAAAACAAGGAGTGCGTTATGAATAAAGTACCTGTCTCCCTGAACAACAAGACGATTCTGGTTACCGGCTCCCCCGGCTTTATCGGCGCGTACCTGGTCGTCCGCCTTCTGAAGGAACTTTCCGGTGGTACTGTAATCTCCTTCGACAGCATGAATGACTATTACGAAGTCTCCCTGAAGCAGTGGCGGCTTTCCCGGATAGAACAGGCGGCAGCCCTCTCTCCCGTAAAACACGTTTTCATTCAGGGGAATCTTGCCGACAAAGCCCTTCTCTTTGACGTGTTTGAAACCTATCGTCCTTCGGTGGTGGTAAACCTTGCCGCCCAGGCAGGTGTACGTTACAGCATTGACCATCCGGATGCCTATATTGAGAGCAACATCATCGGCTTCTACAACATCCTTGAAGCCTGCCGCCATTACCCGGTTGGGCATCTGGTCTATGCCTCTTCCAGCAGTGTTTACGGCGGCAATAAAAAAGTTCCCTTTTCAGTAGAGGATATGGTGGATCATCCGGTCAGCCTTTACGCCGCTACCAAGAAAAGCGACGAACTGCTTGCCCACAGCTATGCCAAGCTGTATAACATTCCCTCTACCGGTCTCCGTTTCTTCACCGTGTACGGCCCTGCCGGTCGGCCAGATATGTTCTACTACAGCGCCACGAAACGCCTTGTTGCCGGAGGCACCATCCAGATCTTCAATTACGGCAACTGCAAGCGAGACTTCACCTATATTGATGACATCGTGGAAGGTATCCTCCGCGTCATGCAGGGCGCGCCGGAGAAAGTTCCGGGAGAAGACGGCCTCCCGCTCCCCCCCTATGCTGTCTATAATATTGGGGGCGGCCAGCCCGAAAATTTGCTGGATTTTGTATCCATTCTGCAGGAGGAGCTTGTCCGCGCCGCCATCCTGCCGCCATCCTACGATTTTGAAGCACACCGGCAGCTGGTCAGCATGCAGCCCGGGGATGTGCCTGTCACCTATGCCGACAGCGAAGCGCTTTCGCGTGATTACGGCTTTACTCCCCGCATCACCATTCGCGAAGGCCTACGCAAGTTTGCCGAGTGGTATAAGACTTACTATAATGTATGATTGCAGTAAATCAGCGCACCGGCCTTGCTCTTACTTGAGCAGGGCCGGTGCGTTTCTTTTCCGCAATTCCGGAATCTATCTGTCGTTTTCGATCATATCCATCAGCACATCCAGCAGCCTGTCATAGGGGTAGGTGCCGACGATCTCTCCTTTTTTGAAGATCAGCCCTTTTTCTACACCACCGGCTATACCGTAATCCGCCTCTCTGGCTTCTCCCGGTCCGTTGACCACACAGCCCATCACCGCCACGGTGATGTCTTTTTTCAGTGTGGAGACACGCTTTTCCACTTCCGTCGCCAGACCGATTAAGTCGATCTCCGTTCTACCGCAGGTCGGGCAGGACACGAATTTTACCCCGCCTTTTCTCAATCCCGCCGCTTTCAGGATTGCAACGCCGGCTGTCACTTCTTTTACGGGATCAGCTGTCAGGGATACGCGGATGGTGTTGCCGATGCCTTCACTCAAAAGTGTACCGATTCCAACAGCAGACTGAATGATGCCGTTATACTCTGTACCCGTCTCCGTCACCCCGAGATGCAGCGGATAGGGGAAGACTTCTGCCGCCAGCCGGTAGCAGGCGATAGTCAGCGGCACGCTGGAAGTCTTCAGCGACAGGCAGATGTCTTCAAACCCGACGCGTTCCAACATCTCCATATGGCTCCGTGCGCTTTCTACCATGGCTTCTGCACAGGGATGCCCGTATTTTGCCAAAAGCGGCTTTTCCAGACTCCCGGCATTCACCCCGATGCGGATTGGGATGTGCTTTACCCGGCAGGCGTCGGCCACTGCTTTGACGTGGTCCTCCCCGCCGATGTTGCCCGGGTTGATGCGAATCTTGTCAATCCCTCGCTCGGCCGCCATGAGTGCAAGTTTATAATCGAAATGGATGTCCGCGACAAGGGGCATTTCCGTTCTTTCCCGGATCTTCTCCAGAGCCTCAGCTGAGCGCACATCCGGCACCGCCAGTCGCACAATATCACAGCCTGCCGCCTGGAAGGCGCGGATCTGATCCAGAGTGGCTTCCACGTTCCAGGTCTTTGTGTTGCACATGCTCTGTACGGTCACCGGCGCATCCCCGCCGATTTTTACCTTTCGTACCGTGATCGTTCTTGTCTCATTTCTCTTATCCATGGTGGAAAATCCTCACAACATCATTAATCATCACAAACGCCATCAGCGCCAGCAGCAGAGCCATACCTGTTGCATGGATAGCGCCTTCATATTTCGGGTTGAGTTTTTTCCGAGTGATTGCCTCGATGGCCGCCGTCACCAGAAGGAGAAATACTCTGCCTCCGTCCAGTGCAGGAATGGGCAGCATGTTCATCACAGCCAGGTTCACGGCGATAAAAGCGCCGAGATAGGCGATGTTGGAAATCGCATCTGTGGTGCTCTCTGCATTCTCCCCTGTCTCTGCCATTACCTCGACGATGCCAACCGGGCCCGAAAGATCTTTGACCGTAGCTTCTCCGTGGATCAGCATCCCCAGGCTCTTCCACACCAGGCGCACAAATTCCATCGTCTGATCCCAGGTAGCGCGCACATGGCTGAAGAAGTTTGCCTCCTCCATAGCATAACCCAGACGGAAGCCGTAATACTGTCCTGTGCTGCCGTCTTCCTGTTCATAGTCCTGTTTCTGCATCAGAAGACCGTCCAGCTTCAGTTTTTCCCCGTTCCGGACGATTACGAAGTTCTGCCTGGTGTTCTCTCGCAGATAATCCCCGATGTCCGAAGTAGAATAGATTCTGTGCCCGTCAATCCTGACGATCCTGTCTCCCGCCTGGAAGGCTTCCGCCGTCTCATAGGGACAACCGTCCATGAAGCTTGCGATCACCGGCACCGGGTATCCCACTGCCCCTGCATACAGGCAGAAGACGATCACAAACCCCAGCAGGAAGTTCATAAACGAGCCCGCCACCAGTACCAGCAGTCTTTTCCAGATCTTCTGGTTGACAAAGGCACGCGGGTCATCCGACTCGCCGTCTTCCCCCGTCATGGCGCAGTACCCGCCGAAGGGGATGCAGCGCAGAGAATACAGTGTCTCCCCCTTCTGCTTTTTGAAAATGGCCGGTCCCATCCCGACGGAAAACTCTTCCACCCGAATACCGCAGGCTTTAGCCACTGCAAAGTGCCCGAATTCATGGATCCCCACCAGCACACCGAAAAAGAGGACTGCAACAATCACATAGACTATCATTTCTTACTCGCCTTTGAAAAATACTCCTTCACAAACGTCCGCGCTGCCCCGTCTGCTGCCAGAATCTCATCCAGATCCTCGGTAACAACTGCCGGGATGGCAGCTACAGCCGCGGCTGCGGCGTCGTAGATTCGGTTGAAACCGATCTCGCCGCGCAGGAACATGTGCACAGCCACTTCGTTTGCCGCGCTCATGACGCAGGGCGCAGTTCCGCCGGTGCGGGCGCAGTCAATGGCCAGCTTCAGGCAGGGCATCTTGATAAAGTCCGGTGCTTCAAACGTCAGCCCCTGGAGCTTTGCAAAGTCCAGATGCTCAAACAGGGACGGTTTTCTCTCTGGGTATGTCAGCGCCAGCTGGATCGGCAGGCCCATATCCGGTACACCCAGCTGAGCGATCACCGTTCCGTCCACCAGTTCCACCATGGAATGGATCACACTTTGCGGATGTACCACCACCTGGATCTCGTCAGGGGTCACCCTGAAGAGATGCATTGCCTCTACAAACTCCAGGCCCTTATTCATCATGGTGGCGCTGTCGACGGAGATCTTGGCGCCCATGTTCCAGTTAGGGTGCTTCACAGCCTGCTGGGGGGTGATATCTTCCAGTTCCTCCCGGGTCTTTCCAAGAAAAGGACCGCCGGATCCCGTCAAAAGGATCTTTCTCAGTTCTTCCTTCCTTCTGCCCATCAGGCACTGGAAAATGGCGGAATGCTCACTGTCCACCGGGATGATCTCCGCACCTTCTTCCGAAGCGCGGCGCATCACAAGGCTGCCGGCGCATACCAGCGTCTCTTTGTTGGCCAGGGCAATGCGCTTCTTTGCCCGGATGGCAGCCAGCGTCGGACGCAGCCCTACACTGCCGGATACCGCCGTCACCACACATTCACTCTCCGGGAGGGTTGCCGCTTCGATCAGTCCTTCCATCCCGGATACGACACGGATCTCCGTATCCGCCACTGCCGTCCGAAAGGCTTTTGCCGCTTCCTCATCATAAACGCAGACGAGCTTCGGGTGTAGCCGTCTCGTCTGCTCCTCCAGCAGATCGATCTTCCGGTTGGCTGTCAGCGCAGCGACCGCAATGCCGGTGTGCTCTGCCACGGCAATTGTCTGCCGGCCGATGGATCCGGTACATCCGAGTACCGAAATAGATCTTACCACGTTATTTCACTCCTCCAAATCGTCTCTCTCTCCGATTAAACTCTGCAATGGCTCTGTCCAGTTCTTCCGTACTGAAATCCGGCCAGAGTACATCGGAAAAATAAAACTCGCTGTATGCGCACTGCCACAGCAAAAAGTTAGAGATTCGTTTCTCTCCACCCGGCCGAATCAGCAGATCCGGATCCGGAAGCCCGGCAGAGTAAAGATATCCTCCGAACTTTGCCTCGTCCAGTTCCTTTTCTGTCCTACCGGCTGCAACGTCCGCTGCAAAGCGCTTTGCTGCTTGCAGAATCTCTGCTCTTCCGCCGTAATTGAGGCAGATATTCGCCTGAAACCCTTCGTAGCGGGAAGAGATTTCGTTGGTCTCGCGGATCTCTTCCTGAAGCTCCGGAGAGAGGACTGACACATCCCCCAAGATCCTCATACGGATATGATCACGCTCCATCGTTGTGATCGCCTCATGAAGATATTTGTCCAACAGCTTCATAATGGCTTTTACTTCTTCTTTCGGGCGCGTCCAGTTTTCTGTGGAAAAGGCATAAACCGTGAGGTATTTTACCCCGATATTTTTACAGTAGGTTGCAATCTTCCGAAAGTTCTCCGCACCTGCCGCATGCCCGGCCGTTCTCGGCAGGCCTCGCTTCTTTGCCCAGCGGCCGTTGCCGTCCAGGATAATTGCAATATGGCGGGGGATGGGATTGCCTCCCTCCCCCGCATTCAATCTGTTATCCACCATCAGATTTCTTTCAGTTCTTTTTCCTTCCGCTCCATGATCTTGTCAATTTCTTTGATGTAATCGTCGGTGAGCTTCTGGATGTCTTTTTCTGTATTCTTATAGTCATCTTCCGTAATCTCGGAAGACTTCTGCTGTTTTTTGTATTTCTCGATCGCATCCCGGCGGATATTCCGGATTGCGACCTTGGCTTCTTCTCCGTACTTCTTGGTCTGCTTGACCAGTTCCATACGGCGCTCCTCCGTCAGCGGCGGGAAGACCAGGCGGATCATTCTCCCGTCATTCTGGGGGTGGATCCCCAGATCCGAGGTAAGGATTGCCTTCTCGATTCCCTTCAATACCGATGCGTCCCACGGCTGGATAAGCAGCGATCTTGCATCCGGTGTTGCAATGGATGCGACCTGGTTGATTGGGGTGGGTGAACCGTAATAGTCCACCGTGATCTGATCCAGCACGGCAGCGTTCGCACGCCCGGCACGAATCGTTGCGAACTGTGCTTCCAGAGCCTCGCAGGTCTTTTTCATTTTGTTTTCAAATTCCTGATATTCAGACATGTTTTTTCCCTCCTGATCATATTTAAATGTAAAATTTAAATGTAAAAAATTGTTACAGGATAATGCTGGCACGCCCCGATGCAAGCAGAATCTCTACTTATAAACCAGTTACTCCACCAGCGTGCCGATTTTTTCACCTTTCACTACCCGGTAGATGTTTTCCGGATCTGCCAGAGCAAATACGATGGACGGAATGTTATTGTCCATTGCCATTGAAGTTGCTGTGCTGTCCATCACCTGGAGTCTTCTCTCCAGCACCTCTCCATAGGAGATCTTTTCAAAGCGCACCGCTGTCGGTTCTTTTTTCGGGTCGGCGGAATAGACGGCGTCGACATTCTTCGCCAGGAGGATCGCATCTGCATGTGTTTCCAATGCCCGCAGCACCACCGCGGTATCGGTGGAAACAAAAGGAAGCCCTGTACCGCCGGCAAATAACACAACCGTTCCCTTTTCCATCAGGGCAATGCTCCTGAGGGTATCGTAGCGTTCTCCAACGCCCTGGATATCCACTGAAGTCTGCACCGAAGCCGGAACCCCGTTCTGCCTCAGCACATCGGCTACAGCCAGGCAATTCATGCAGGTAGCAAGCATTCCCATACGATCGGCGCTTACACGCTCCACATGCCCTTCTCCGTCTTTCACACCGCGCCAGAAGTTGCCCCCTCCGATCACAATGCCAACCTGAAGCCCCTCTTCCACGCACTGTTTGATTACCTTACACACGGAATTGACAAAGGGAAAGTCATACCCTGTATGCTTTTCCCCGGCCAGAGCCTCTCCGCTGATTTTGATGACAACGCGTTGGATCATATTCTGTCTTTTCCTTTCCGATTCGTTGCTCCATATTTTACCATACTGAAAGGCCGAAAGCAATGAATAAAAAATGAATATCTGAAAACCTCGTTCCCTTTCTCTTTTTTTCCGTTGATTAATCCTTCTCGTTGTATTATGATGACAATGTAAAATAGGTCGGCATTTCTTTGATTCTTTGTTTGCTTATGGTGGTTTATGGATACAAAAAAAATACACGCTCTTTTAACCGCTGTGGAACTCGGCTCTCTTTCTTCTGCTGCTGAAGCTCTCGGTTATACGCAGTCTGGTCTCACGCATATGATGAATTCCCTTGAGGCAGACCTTGGTCTGACGCTTTTGGTACGAAGCAAACTCGGCGTACATATTTCTCCTGCAGGCAGGGAGCTTCTCCCTCATCTGCAGGCTTTGTCCGATGCTTCCGATACGTTGGACCATGCCGCGGAAGCTTTGCGGGAGAGGACCTTCAAAACCATACGCATCGGTTCCTACTCTTCGGTTGCCCGTCACTGGCTTCCTTCCATTCTCTCTGCCTACAAGTTTTCCAGCCCGGAGACAGGAACTTCTCTTTCCATGCAGAACATTGCCGAACAATACAGCGCCGTAAAAAATGACGAACTGGACTGCGCCATCGTAAGCTATCAGGAAGACCTGATGAACGGTCTCACCTGGTTTCCGCTGCGGGATGATGAACTCGTCGCGATTCTTCCCGGTACCTACTCGCTGGACGAAGGTCCCTTCCCTGTAGAATATTTTGCAGGGATGGAGTTTCTGATGCCGTCTGGTGGTTTTGATATGGACATTATGCCAGTTTTTCAAAACCTTTCCTCTTCACAAATGCCGGTTTTCCGCTATACTAATATGGAAGATGCCGCCATCATCTCCATGGTTTCTCACGGGCTTGGCGTCAGTATTCTTTCCCACCTGATTATGCAGGGGAACAAGGAGCCTCTCGCCGTTGTTCCTCTGAAGCCGTCCTCTTTTCGGCGCATCGGAATCATAGTCCGCGAAAAACGCCAGAATGAAAAAGCAATCTGCAATTTCATTGCCTGTGCCCGCAATACACTTCGGCAGTTGTAAGCCAATCTCCCTGCCGGCATTGTTCTCCCTCTGATCCCTGTTTTCCCGTTTGTCAATAATGCCTGCCGATCGGCTTCTGCGATTAGCCGGCAGTCAGCTTCAGCGACTATCACCCAGTCAATTATAAAAAAACAGTTGACATGACGGTTTTATCTGTGGTATAATCCCAAGGCTGATAAGGGAATGGCCGTGCGGGTGTAGTTTAATGGTAGAACACCAGCCTTCCAAGCTGGATACGTGGGTTCGATTCCCATCACCCGCTCCACCTGCCAGGCTTCCGATATGCGCCAATAGCTCAGCAGGATAGAGCAACCGCCTTCTAAGCGGTAGGTCGGGGGTTCGAATCCCTCTTGGCGTGCCATTCATTGTTTAATATGGTGGGATTAGCTCAGTTGGTAGAGCACCGGATTGTGGTTCCGGGTGTCGTGGGTTCGAGCCCCATATCCCACCCTTTATATTGGGAACAAGTATATATTCCATTTAGCCACATTTTGGGACGTGGTGTAAGCGGTAACACACCGGACTTTGACTCCGTCATTGTGGGTTCGAGTCCCGCCGTCCCAGCTGTTTTGTTTGCCCCAGTAGCTCAGCAGGTAGAGCACCGCCCTTTTAAGGCGGGTGTCCGGGGTTCGAGCCCCCGCTGGAGCACCATTGAAAAAAGTTCCTGATTTCTGACATGATCCTCAGAAATTGGGAATTTTTCTTTTTTGTACAGGAGAAAGAATAATGAATGATTACGACGTAATAATCATCGGCGCCGGACCGGGTGGTATTTTCTCCGCTTATGAGCTTTCTTCTCTGCGTCCGGATATGAAGATCGCTGTTCTTGAACTCGGAAAACCGCTGGATCAGCGCCACTGTCCGATTGATGGAGAAAAGATTCAAAAATGTATCGGCTGTGCGCAGTGTTCCATTATGAATGGATTCGGCGGAGCCGGTGCTTTTTCTGACGGGAAATATAATATCACCAACGAATTTGGCGGTACCTTACACGAATTTATCGGAAAGAAAAAAGCGTTGGAACTGATGCATTATGTAGATGGAATCAATGTCTCTTTCGGGGGCGGGAAAACAAAGCTGTATTCCACAACGGATTCGGAAACCGATATTAACCTGAAAAAGGAATGCCTACGCAACGGGCTCCATCTCCTCGATGCCTCTGTGCGTCATCTCGGTACGGATATCAATTACGAGGTTCTATCCAATCTGTACCAGAATCTGAAGCAAAAAGTTGATTTTCATTTCCTTACCCCTGTAACGGATGTTAAGAAAAACAGCAGCGGCTTTGAAGTGATTACCAGGAGCAGGTCTTTCACCTGCAGGAAATGCATCATCTCTGTCGGGCGCAGCGGCAGCAAATGGATGGAATCTCTCTGCCGTTCTCTGGAGATTCCAACACTGTCCAACCGTGTGGACATTGGTGTGCGTGTTGAACTTCCCGCGGATGTCTTCCGCCATATTACCGATGCTGTATATGAGAGCAAAATCGTATATAAAACAGAAAAATATCAGGACCTGGTGCGGACTTTCTGTATGAACCCTATGGGCGCTGTCGTTGCTGAAAACACCAACGGGATCGTAACAGTAAACGGACACAGCTATGAAGACGCTGCCTTGAAAACGGAAAACACTAATTTTGCTCTTCTTGTATCCAAGCATTTTACCGAGCCGTTTAAAGACTCCAACGGATATGGAGAGAGTATTGCCCGGCTTTCCAACATGCTGGGCGGAGGTGTTATTCTGCAGCAGTTCGGAGACCTGATTCGCGGGCAGAGAAGCACGGAAAAGAGACTCGCCAAAGCGTTTATTACCCCCACTTTAAAAGCCACTCCCGGTGATCTCTCTCTTGTAATGCCGAAACGAATCCTTGACGGGATTATAGAAATGATCTATGCACTCGATAAAATTGCTCCAGGAACAGCAAATGATGACACTCTGTTATATGGTGTTGAAGTTAAATTTTATAATATGGAAGTAAAAATTGACAATAATCTGGAAACGCAGTACAAAGGGTTATATGTCATCGGAGACGGAAGCGGTGTCACCCATTCTCTCTCTCACGCCTCTGCCAGCGGTGTTTTCGTTGCAAGGCATATTGCAGAAAGATGAAGCTGAAAAACTGCCTCAGAAATCTATCTGAGACAGTTTTTTCTCTGTCAGCTTCTTCTGCGTTTTCTTTTTCCTCTATTACCCGCGAGAAGCTGTATAAAAATAACGGTCATAGACAGGAGCAGGAGGCCGGCGACCCCCAGAATACCCCACAGAAGAAAGTCCGGCTGATTTGCCGCGCGGGAATACATAACCGGGCGATGTGTCGTATACCCGCAGACACTGCAGATTCCGGTTTCCTCGCCTTCTGTTTTCTTGGTCGGCCGGACAGTTTCCGACCAGACCAGATCGTGCGTCCCCTTATCGCTCACAGCATCACTTTTCAGATTCATGCTTTTATGCCAGTGATAATCCTCGTCGAACGACCAGACACTCGACCAGTCTTCGGCACCTATATATAATCCTTCCGGAAGTTCCGGTTCCGGGGATGCTTCCGCTGCCGGCTGAAGGGTCGGTTCCGGTGTCGGCTGAGGGGTTGGTTCGGGCGTCGGCAACGGTGTAGGCTCCGGCGTCGACGGCGCTGCATTGAGTACTTCTATGTGGCCCATCCCCGTCTTTGTTTCAGCCCATTCGACTTTAAATACGCAGTAAACGGACCAGCCGTCCATCTCCGCAGGCACATAATACAAATTACAGCGGGCTCCGACTCCTCTCCCCAGATCAGCGATGTCAAATACCGTACCGGGGAAAAGCGTCGTCACCGATTCCGCCGGATGTTCCTGTCCGGATGGGGACACGAGATACCACTGGAAAGATGTGTAAGTGGGAGATGCAGATGCGATAAAGGAAAACAGTTCCCCCGCGTTATGCGCCTCATCATCCGGGTTGTGCCAGATGGTTGGTGCAATCAAATTCGGCAGGATCTTCCTTGTAAGGGTTGCCGATTTGCCGTCCGATGAAATAGAAAGGGAAGCCTCTACTCCGTTGATGGTGGCTTTTGTATCATCCGTAAACACGCGGTCTTCTCTGTCTGAAGAAACGGCAATAGAAAGTGTATAATTTTTATACTGGACGATACCGGAACACTGGTTTCCCGATTCATCGACCATAGACCAGCTTGTAACATAGACCCCGTCTGTAATGCATCTGCATGAAAATGCATCATAATCCTGCCCGGTCGAAGGCAGATCTGCGCCACCTGTTCCGGGAAAGGTCTGGCACTGAACTTTGGGAAAACCTTCCGCCGCATGTGCGGCAGGTACTGCCAGTATCGGAATAAACAAAAACAAGGCCATTAAAGCTGCAATGAGTTTTTTTGTCTTCATTAGGTCTCTCCTTACAGCTATTCTCAAATTCTCCAAGTATTTTTTATTATATGCTCTTGATTTCCCAAGGTCAAGAATTTATAATTCTTTTCATGAAAAAATTTAATGCCGGACAATTTGATATTGCCGTGATCGGTGCAGGACACGCGGGAATTGAAGCTTCCCTTGCTGCAGCGCGACTTGGCCTGAATACGATCTGCTTCACTGTAAATCTGGACAGTGTAGGAAACATGCCCTGCAACCCTGCAATCGGCGGCACCGGGAAGGGGCACCTTGTTCGTGAACTGGATGCTCTGGGCGGTGAAATGGCGAAAGCTGCCGATAAAGCCTGCATTCAGTACCGCATGCTGAATCTTGGGAAAGGCCCTGCTGTATACTCTCTGCGGGCACAGGCGGACCGCAGGCGTTACCAGGAAGTGATGAAGCACACCCTGGAAAAGCAGGAGCATCTGCTCGTCAAGCAGGCTGAAGTGGTGGAACTCGGCGTGGAAAACGGACAGGTTGCTTTCGTCACGACGGGTACGGGCGCTACTTACAGATGCAAAGCCGTAATCCTTGCAACGGGTACCTATCTGGACGGCCGGACAATTACCGGAGAGCTGATTCGCTCTTCCGGTCCGGATGGATTATCTCCTGCCGTGTCTCTGGCCGGGCAATTGCGTGATCTTGGACTTGGAATGCGGCGTTTCAAAACAGGCACGCCCCCGCGTGTAAACCGCAGGACGGTTGATTTTTCCAGGATGGAGATTCAGGAAGGAGATAGCAATCCGGAAGGTTTTTCCTTCTCGACGACGGTCCCGCCCGAGAACAAAGCCGTCTGTTATCTTACCTATACCAATGAAGCGACTCATGCGATCATTCGGGAGAATCTTGATCGCAGCCCGATTTATTCCGGAGTAATAGAAGGGATCGGGCCGCGTTACTGCCCTAGTATAGAAACCAAGGTCATGACATTTGCCGACAAAAAAAGGCATCAGCTTTTCATTGAACCCATGGGTCTTCATACAGAAGAACTGTATATTCAGGGCTTTTCCTCTTCCCTGCCGGAAGAAGTTCAGATTGCCATGCTCCATACGATTCCCGGATTGGAGCACGCTGAAATGACCAGGCCTGCCTATGCTATTGAGTATGACTGTATCGACCCCACAGAGTTGAAGGCTACGCTGGAAAGCAAACAGATCAGCGGGTTATACGGTGCGGGGCAGTTCAACGGATCTTCCGGTTATGAAGAGGCTGCCGTTCAAGGGTTTGTAGCCGGTGTAAATGCTGCCTTGAAGATTCAGGGCAGGCCGCCGCTGATCTTGCGCAGGAGCGACGGATATATCGGCATTCTGATCGACGATCTGGTAACGAAGGGCACTAATGAACCCTATCGGATGATGACTTCACGCAGCGAGTACCGGCTACTGCAGCGGCAGGATAACGCAGATCTTCGTCTCTGCGGAATTGGGCTGCAGATCGGTCTTGTTTCGCAGGAACGCTATGATGCCGTTCAGGAAAAATATGAACTTGTCCGTCAGGAGGTAAACCGGCTTTCCCTTACCCATCTTTCTCCTTCTGAAGACTTGAATATTTTTTTGACCGAACACGGTACAACATCGGTCAGCACCGGGGTATCCCTGGCCGATCTGATCCGCCGCCCACAGCTCGATTATGCCATGTTGGCTCCTTTTGACAAAGATCGCCCTGTTTATGATAAACCTGTTCTTCACGAAGTGGAGATCAGCCTCAAATATGAAGGCTATATTCACCGGCAGCTCAAGCAGATTGAAGAATTTTCCAAACTGGAAGATCGCCCGATCCCTTCCGATCTGGATTATGATGCCGTTTCCGGACTTCGGCTGGAAGCCCGCGAAAAACTGAAAAAGATCCGGCCGGAAAACTTCGGCCGGGCAGGCAGGATCTCCGGTGTATCGCCGGCAGATATCAGCGTATTAATGATCTATCTGGAGAGCCGTATATGAACAAAGTAGTTCTCGGTTTTTCCGGCGGTGTGGACTCTGCTGTATGTGCAGTATTGCTTCGTAATGCCGGATATGATGTAATCGGCCTTTATCTGGATAATACGGATGCTGCTGCAAGGCAGAGTGCGGAAAACACCGCTTCTTATATCGGTATCCCGCTGGAGATCCTCGATGTCCGTCAGGAACTTGAAGAGAAAGTATGTCTGGCTTTTCAGCAGGCATATCTTCGGGGAGAAACGCCGAATCCCTGTATCCTATGTAATCCTGCCATGAAGTTTAAAAACCTGCTTGCCTTTGCCGATAAGGCAGGCGCCGGGTACATAGCGACCGGACATTATGCCCGCGTAGCAAACGGCTGTCTTTACAAGGGGCATCCGGAGAATGATCAAAGCTATATGCTCTGCAGGATCCGCCGGGAACAGTTGGATCACCTTCTTCTCCCTCTTGGTTCGTTTTCCAAGCGTGAGGTACGCTCTATGGCAGAAACGTTTTCTCTGCCGGTTGCACATAAGCCGGACAGCATGGAGATCTGTTTTATTCCTGACAAGGACTATATCGGCTGGCTCAGCCGTAGAACTGTTCTCCCGCCGCCGGGAAAAGTCTTGCTGCACGGTCAGGAGGTAGGCACCCACCGCGGTATTGTATGTTACACGGTTGGACAGCGTTTTCCGGGGCTGATCGACGGGCGGAAAGTATATATCTCCAGAATTGATGCCCGGGAAAACATCATTGAATTATCCTGGTGGGAAGAATTATTTCATAAGGAAATCCTTGTGCGGGAGTTTCATTGGCTGTGTAACACTCCGAAAGCGAAAATATCCGCTACAGTACGCGTCCGGCACACGAAATGGGAAAACCCCGCCTGCACTGCCAGCATTCTCGATGACGGTACTGTCCGGATCCGCTGTGAAGAGCCAGTACGGGCACCTGCCCCCGGGCAAAGCGCCGTTCTTTATCTGAAGGATCGTGTTTTAGGCGGCGGTTACATACTTTGAATCCTTTACAGTTATTTTTCTTTTATAGGCTTGATGAAAGTTCGGAAAAATGGTAGTATATAAATAACGAAGAAATTCGTATCCTCAAACTATAAAAAGGAGATCTTTTCAACATGGTCAAGGTAATTATGGGGGCCAAGGGCTCTGGGAAGACCAAAAAGCTCGTGGACCTTGTCATTGAAGCTGTGAGGGAAGGAAACGGAGATGTTGTTGTCATTGAAAAAGACAGGAAGCTTACTTTTGATATTCCTTATCAGGCGCGGCTGATTGATGCAGGTATTTATGATATCGGCTCCTATGAATTTCTGAAAGGAGCTATCTGCGGGATTCATTCCGGCAATTATGATATTACGCATATCTTCATTGACAATTTTCTGAAACTTGTTCATGACAAGAGTGAAGAATCGCTTACCGCATTTTTCTCCTGGTTGAAGGGCTTTGCCGAGAAAGAAAATATTGATTTCGTTGTCAGTGTTTCTACCGATGCAGAAACCGCACCGGCAATTTTAAAGGAACTTGCTGTATAAACAGATTCTGATTTTCGTACAGAGAATTGAAAACACAGCTGCTTAAGATCTCCTCGAAAGCAGCTGTGTTTTTCATTGCCGTTTGATTTTCGGATTGTTCGAGATTTGGAAAAAGTTTGGTCGGATAAAAACAGCTTTTTTTATTTCCTATCTCCGGTGAAAGGGGATGATTTCACTGTTCTTATCGTTTTTCTCTTTGTCTTCATCGTCACCTTCCAGAAAAGCCAGATAACGATTGCCGTCCTCCTGCTTTTCACCGAGGACTACTTTATCCCCGTCAATGTCAACCGTCATCTGCTGATTATTAGCCTGTTCGATGGAAGCGACTTCAAAGTCGATCTCTGCGCCGTCAAGCACGGAAGCAAGTGACATGATATGGAAGATACTGACGTCCTCCGAAGCTTGAATGATCCGGCTTCCTTCATATTCTTCGTCATTCTCTTCCCCATCGATGTCGGAAAACCAGTCTTCATCATTGAATTCGTCCTCCGGGGAATCATCGTCGTCATATGCAGCATACTGATAATACTGATCATCAAATTCCTCACCGGTAAGGAGATGAAAATGGAAACCGTCTTCATCCTGATCATAGCAGATCACCCAGTCTTCCCCATCGATGTCGAGGTCGATTTCTTCTTCGTCACCGTAAACGATCTCTGCCAGATCAAAATCGAACTCCAGATCATCCAGAATGGCAGAAGCTGCTCTTGCAAAAAAAGCATTCGTAACATCGTCTACTTTGATCTCTCTTTCTCCTTTATACTCCATTTTTCTATTATTCCTCCCGATTTGATGTTTATCATTATACTGCATAATTTCTGCGCTGTAAACGGATTATTTACATTTATGTCCTTGAGGAATTATTCTCACTCTGATATGATAAAGAAAAGAGAATTTATGCTGGGAAATGATACTTTCCTGTAAGATAGCCATTTAAAAAAGCTTCCGCCAGGCTGTGGGGTTTGATGTTTTTTACGGCTTCTTCCACGGTAAACCATTGCCACAGATCCACCTCCCAGTTCGGGTGAGCTTCTTCCTCCAGCACGGTGGCTGTAAAATTCAGCATCAATGTATTGGAAGGCGCAAAATAATGGCTGTGGTTGAAAGACAACGTCTCCACCGTCATTCCCAGTTCTTCCTGAATTTCACGGGCAGCTGCATGTTCTGCTTCTTCCCCTTTGTTTACATAACCGGCTGTCAGTACGAAAAAAGGTCTGGAATACTGTTGAATCAGCAGGATCTTGTCCCGGCTCCGGTTCGTAACGATCATGCTGACTGCCGAATTAAAAACCGGGTAACGGTATTCCCCGCATTTATCACAGTAAGGAACCAATCCTTCTTCGCTGTGTTGGCGAAAAACAAGTTTTGTGCCGCACTGCATACAATAGTTCATTTCCATAAGCTGTTCCCTTACTTTCCTAAAATTCCCGGGAGTATCCTACCAGAATTTGGAAATGATTGCAAGAAAAACCCTATCGATTGAAAGGAGTAAAAGAATATGTTACAACGCCGTTTTCTGGCCGCAGGCCTTGCGCTGATCGGATCTCTTGTCGGTCTGCTTATGACTGCAGACCGTCTGAAGGAAGACATCATCACGCTTCAGCAGGAGCGGGAAGAAGAATGGAAGAAACAGTCTGAGGAAGACTCAGTATCTGCAACAGATGCAGAAATGGAGAATGCCTCTTGTGATGCTTCTCCAGACATAAACGAAGGAGAAACAGAATGAACGTAAAACAGCTGATACTGGCCGGCTTTCTGATCGTACTGTTTTTTTCTTTGATAGCCGGTGCTCTCACACCCCAAAAAAAGAGCATGGATTCTGCCCGGATTGGAGAAAGTGCCCTGATTCATGGGGGATTGGTTCACGGCGAACCCCTTCCGATTTTTACGGATTCCTCTTCCGATCCGGTGATCATCACCCCTTACAATTGATATTTACGGCAAACTAAGATTCAGGCAGTTTGGTCTTAGACAAGCTGATTTACGGTCAAAAGCCGGTTGCTCCTTTTGGCTTCCTCCAAGAGTAGCCGGTTTTTTTGATTGTCAGAACCGAAACGGCTTAGCGTGCAGATCATGCCGCGGCATTGATGAAAAACAGACAGAGCTTCCGACAGCTTTCCGTCAGAAACGGGTTCAAAAGCTCTTTCCGCAATTACTGTTGCGCTCAATGCTCTGGCGACCGGATAGTCCAGATCATTTTCCTGCAGAACACCGGTTGCGAAAGGGATACCTGCACGCTGAAGCCGGCGGAAGACAGGGATCCCCGTGCCGCCGCCGCCAAGGACGAAAATCTCAGGATCTCCGGTTACGGAGCACGGTTCCGCTGACCCGAACAGGGCATTGTAGCTTCCGTTTTTTACACCGTAGAGTTCTTCAATATAATTTCCGGAAAAGATCTCCTCCGGTGGGCCGCAGCGATCAATTCTGCCGCTTTTCAGGCAGATGATGGTATCTGCATACTTTTGTGCCAGATCCAGTTCATGGAGAGACATGACGACAGCTAACTGTTTTTCCCGCACGAGGCTGCGCAGCAGATGAAGAAATTCCAGTTTGTTGTACAGATCCAAAAACGATGTCGGTTCATCCATAAGAAGGAGCTTCGGTTCCTGGCACAAAGCACGGGCCAGCATGATCCGTTGGCGTTGCCCGTCACTGATTTGGTTGAAAACCTGCTGCCGGATCGATTCAATTCCGACAAGCTGAATGATTTCTTCAACGATCCGGCGATCATGCGTCGAGAGTATGCCGAGACGGCCTGTATAGGGATATCTTCCTGTGGCGATCACCTCCTCACAGCGCATCATTTCAGGATTCACGCGCTGTGTCAAAACAGCCGCACAGCTTTTGGCAAATTCTTCCTCTTTAACGTGCGTAAGGGGAAGATCATCCACCCAGACTGCACCGGCAAGCGGAGGAAGCTGCCGAAGCAATGTTTTCAGTAATGTGGATTTTCCTTCTCCGTTAGGAGCGATCAGGCAGATGATTTCTCCCGGACGGGCTGAAAAGGAGACGTCTTCCACGATTTTCTGTTTTCCATACCCGACGGAAAGTGCCTTCGTACGAAGGATTTCATGCACATCCATTGGTTCGATCCTCCCTTCTTCGCGAAAGCATCAATCGAATCACGATTGGTGCTCCAAACAAAGCCGTCACAGTGCTGATACTCAGCTCCGTCGGTGCAAAAAGGCTGCGCGCGATCCAGTCACAAAACAGGCAGAAGACGGCTCCTCCGAGGAAACAGGTTGGGAGCATATAATGCGGTCTTTCCGAGCGAAGCATGCTTCGAATAAGGTGTGGCACCGCAATGCCGACGAAAGAAATAGGGCCGGCAAATGCCGTAACGGTTGCCGCGAGAATACTGGCCAGCAGGATCAGCTCCACTCGGAATGACAGGATATTCACTCCCATACTTCTTGCATAGGACTCTCCAAGCCGATACGCATTGATTGGTTTTATCAGAAAAACCGTACCAGCCATAGCCAGGAGGACAAAAACCCCGGCAATGGTGAGATCTTTCCATTCAATACCGGAAAAACTGCCCATCGACCAGTTATGCAGATTGACGATATTGCTGTCATCTGCGAACGTGACAGCAACCTCGGTCACGGCGGAACAGATATAGCCGATCATGACGCCGCAAACGATAAGGAACGCCATATTTTTTAGCCAGCGGCTGGCAAACAGGACCACCATCATGGAGAGCAAGGCTCCGCAAAACGCTGCTGTCACCATGCCGAGAGATGTAAGAGATATACCTCTCGCCAGGCAGAATATCATCGTCAGGGCAACTGTCAGTTTTGCTCCGGAAGATATTCCCAAAACGAACGGGCCTGCAATCGGGTTTGCAAAAAAAGTCTGCAGAAGGTACCCGGATACTGACAACGCCCCTCCCAGAAGTGCAGCCGAGAAAAGCCGCGGCAGACGGATCTGCCGGATAATACGCATTTCCGCCGTCGGCTCCGGTGTTGTTGAAAAGAGAGCAGAAAACACCGCGCGGGAGGGAATACAGGTACTTCCGGAAAGCAGATTCAGCACCAGCAGGATGCTCAGTACAAACACCAGGAAAGCCAGACAGAAAAAAAAACGTCTCCGGTCTATTTGATTCTTCATGTGTTATTTTACAGGATGAAAATACTGCAGGCTGAGATTATCAGCCGTTCCGGTAAAGAGCGCATGCAGCTCAGAGATGATTTCCGCAGCGGCAGAGCTCCTCTGAAACATGCTTTGTTCTGTACACCACACATTACCGGTTTTAACCGCATTAAAGTCGGAGAACATACTGCTTTTTTCCATCAGGTCATCAATCGTATTCAATTCCCCTGCAACCGTGCTGTTGTATATCAGAACATCGGCATCTTTTGCCTGCGAATAAAAGCTTTCCATCTGGATGGTAACGCTGGAAAGCGCATTTTCACTCTCCGGCAGGGAAAGAAAAAGGCTTTTTCCCCCTGCAAGTTCGATCATGCAGGTGACATAATCTTCGTTCTTCCGAACAGACGCTGTTCCTGCAGACGTAATGTAAAAAAAGGCTGCAGTTTTTCCGGATGGTTTTTCAGCAGCCAATTCTTCCAGCAGAGCCGATTGCCGATTGAAAAATTCAGAAGCCTCTTTCAGGTGGCCAGTCAGAAGCCCCCACAGT
The DNA here is from genome assembly GCA_017432615.1 of Oscillospiraceae bacterium. GTDB lineage: Bacteria > Bacillota > Clostridia > Oscillospirales > Oscillospiraceae > Limivicinus. The sequence continues at coordinate 17,044 of JAFRIV010000012.1, read as the reverse complement.
TTGATCCATTCCACTCTGCCGAGAGGGTGAGGTTCATAGCTGGAATATTCGATCATCACAGGAATACCGATCGCTTCCAGTTTTTCTTTTGTCCGGGGACTGTGGAGGATCATGGTGTTTTCTATGGCAAGTTCACACCCTTCTTCCAGAAGCAGCTCATAATCCGGTGCGCTGTATTTTCCTGTATAGAGAAGATTTTCTTCCTGTAATGCCTTGCATATTTCATCGATCTTCCAGGATTGCTCCTCTGTACTGGTAAAGCGCAGGGAAGACAATGCACCGCAGTTTAAAAACAGATCCGGAACAGAAGAGCTCGCGGCATAGCCGTTTTCAATGGGAATGGGAATGATCGGAATTCCCTCCGGGAAATGACCGGTGATTTCGATTCCTTTGGGAACCAGAAGGAACTGGTCTTTCCCGCCAAGTGTCAGGAGAAGAGACAGATCATCGTATCCTTCCACCTTGAATAACTGTGCATACTGAAGGGGCATAACTTCCTTTTCCGGCAGCATCTGAAGAGAAGAGGAATCAAAGCGAATACGATATTTGATTTCATGGGGTTGCCCCATTGCAACAGTATCGGCAATGACAGCCATCGGACGGTCAAACAGGGCTACCGGGATCATGAAGGTTGAAAATTCTTCCGTCTGTATCGGAAGATACCGGACTCCCTCCACTATCATATAATCATAATTCCGGCTGCTCCACTGGATTCTGGCTGTACATACACCCTCTTGAACCGTCAGGGATACAGGAGAAGCAATGCCGGCCTTTCCGCTGCCGCCGCTCAATGAGGCCTCCACCGTATAGTTTCCGTCCTCCAGGCCAAGTGTTTCCGCTGTTGTGAGCACACCGGAGCGAAATGCAGAAGCCGGCAAGGAATCTGCACGGAAAAGCAGGGTGCGGTCATACCACAGCTGTTTATTTTTGCTGAATGCAGCACAGGGAATTCCCGCATCAAGCGCTTCAACCGGAATTGTAAAGCAGAATTTTCCTTCTTCGTTTTCCGAGTAAGCAATGAGGGACTGTTCCTCTGAGGTTGCCGCTTCCAATGCCGTGCCGGGATACAGATAAAGATAGCTCTTTCCGCTCATGACAAGCGTCGCTTTCATTTCTCCATCCAGAACAGACAGCATACACAGGTCAATGCGGAACATAGAGGAACTGCTTTCCACCGCAACAGAGTAAGTTCCATTTACCAGATCAGTACCCGGAACGGGAACCATCCCCTCTTCCACCACTTCTTCCACTGTTGTCATCTGAGAAGCGTCCGCCACAGCCGGAGAGGCCGTGGCGGATCCTTCTTCCGCAAAAGAGGAAACCGATCCGAATAAAAGCAGGATGCCGAGCAGAAGCAGCAGTGTTTTTTGCAGTGACTTTTTTATCCGGGTCATCTTATCCAATCACATCCTTTGCGTGGGCAACAAACAGCTCCTGAATTTCCGGCAGCTGACCAAGTCCTTCCAATTTGCAGATTACCTCATACCCTGCAGACTCAAATATGCTCTTCCAGGAATCCTCATCATCCCCGGCCATGTCATTGTTGGCATGGTCGCCTGCTACGATCATCAGCGGATGAAGGACAATACGGGTATATTCTTTCTCCTGAACCATTGCCAGTACATCTTCTACAGAAGGCTCTGCTTCTACAGTACCCACATAGTAGTTATCATATCCTGCATCAAAGAGCGTCTGTTGCATTTCGGCATAGACCTTGTTAGATTCCGCTTCTGTTCCGTGCCCCATAAAGCAGATGGCAGTCTTCCCGTCATCATAGGCGGCAGTGGCATTCACGATAATATCCGCCACAGCGGAGAAGTCTTCCTCTGAGGTAAGGAGAGGTTCTCCCACAGCGATGGTTTCAAAAGCATCCGCATAGGCGGCAAGAGTCTCTATAAGGTCGGTATACTCAAAACCATGCATTAAATGGGTGGGCTGAACCATAAGTTCCTTTACTCCGTTATCCACAGCCCGGTCAAGTGCCTGCGTCACATTATCAATGGCTTCCCCGTCTCGGGAAAAAACATGGTCAATAATGATCTGGCTGGTAAAACCTCTTCTCACGCTCCACTCCGGAAATGCTTCTGCCAGACTTTTTTCAATTCCGCCGATTGTCAAACGGCGGTTGTCATTAAAACTGGTGCCAAAGCTTACTACCAGCAGTTCCTTCTCGCCGATTTCATCCTGGTTCAGAGGATCGTCCAGAGAGGCGTCCCCAGTGGCATAGTTTTCTGTCTCCTCTTCTTTCGGCTCTTCAGCCCATGCGCCTATGCAGGCAAACAGACCGGCAAACATCAGAAAAACGAGCATTGCGGAAATCATTTTTTTCATTTTACTTCTCCTTTTTTCTATTAATTATTGGGAAGTTTCGCTTCCCTCTGAAACCTGTCGCAAAGCGAAAGGATTTCATCCATGGATAAACCTCTCTCTGCCGGCCGCTGCAGAAGAATCACTTCAGCACCGCATGCTTTGGCCGCAGCAGCCTTTTCGGGAAAGCCGCCCGCAGTTCCTCCATCCTTTGTTACAAGATAACATATAGAGAACTGGTGAAGCAGTGCCTGGTTCAGTTCCTGTGTAAACGGTCCCTGCATGGCAATAATATTTCTGTGCGGGATCCCCATTTTTTCACATTCTGCCAGCGCCTCACAGGTCGGCAGAATACGAACATACAGGCGGCGGGGGGGAAGGATGGAAAACGCCGACAGTTCCTTCCCGCCTGTTGTGAGAAGAATATTTCCTTCCTTCTCAGAAAGGTATTTCGCCGCAGCAGCTGCATCCGGGACAAGGACCGCGTCTTCCGGTTGAGATCTCTCCCGTAAAAGCCGGTAGTACGGCGTTCCCGAGGAGATACACGCCTCCCGAACTGAGGATGTGATATGCTCCGCATAGGGATGCGTTGCATCGATGCAAAGATCCATCTGTGCAAAGAGGTGTACTTTTTTCTCTTTGGGGAGCTTTCCCGCAAGAATACGGATTCCTTCTTCCTGTGCCTGTTCCTCTCTTCCGTAATCAGTCGCCACACAGACAGTAACGGTGGCTCCGCGATCACGGAGGATTCCGGAGAGGATCCTGCTCTCCGTTGTTCCGCCAAAGATAAGCACATTCATATCCGATACCCTCGCGGTGTGACCAGGCGTCCCTGTATCTCTTTTGTCTGTGAAGAGCCGATGTAGACAGTTGTAAACATGTCCGCTTGCCGCTTTGAGAGATTGTGAAGTGACAGGATCTCGTACTCCTCCCCTTCCCGGCCAATATTCTTTGCGAGCGCGCAGTACGTGCTTCCTGCTTTTTTTTCAAGCAGCACATGACAGGCCCGCTGCAGTACATCTTTTCGGTGACGGGAACCGGGATTGTACAGGCAGATCACGAAATCCCCTTCTGCAGCGATACGCAGGCGGTTTTCTATAGTATTCCAATCCGTTAGGCGGTCTGAAAGAGAAATGACGCAGAAGTCATGCCCCAAAGGGGCTCCCAGCAGTGCAGCTCCGGACATAGCCGCACTGACGCCCGGAATGATCTCGATCTCCACATCCGGATAGTCCGGGGCAAGCTCCAGTACCGGGCTGGCCAATCCGTAGATTCCGGCATCCCCGCTGCATACCAGTGCTGCCGTTTTTCCGGAAGAAGCACTGGCTAGTGCAAGGCGGCATCTTGAAAGTTCTTCCGTCATTCCTGTGGAAACCATTTCTTTTTTTGCATATGGTCCCTGCTGCAGAAGATCAAGATAAGGCGTGTATCCGAAGATCACTTCAGAACATTCCAATGCATTTGCAGCCCGAAATGTCATACTGTCTGGATTGCCGGGGCCGATTCCTATTACGAAGAGTTTTCCCATGTTGTCACCCATTCCCAGTTAATTGTCGGTGTGTTACATGCGAGTGCGAAACTGATACCATTCCGTGCGTACTTCTTTTCCAGCAATGTCCCTCCCGATGAAAGTACGGCACTCCGCTCACAGACATTATCCACTCCGACGGTTTTTTCCACAAAACAGGAGGCGGTATAACTACCTGGAAGGGAAGAAAGTTCTTCAGCCGTATAGAAGGAGATCGGCCAGCCATGATTTTTGCAAAAAACAAGCAGTCCCGTTTCCGTCTTTTTCCTGTCTATGGAAGCCGCCGCAGCAATACTCTGAGGCAGGATCTTTCTTTCGGCACAAAAACATTGAAACTCTGATTCAATTTTCTGAACGGGGATATCTTTTCTGCAGCCGATTCCCAGAGAAAGGATCTGCGGTACCAGCTGGAGGGCCTCTTCCTTGTGTTTTATCACATCCACGATGACATCAGGATCTGTCTCTCCCTGCGACACATGCCGCGGAACACTTCCCTGAATGGTCCAGGGACATTTTATTTGAACGCTTTCCCCCGCCAGAAGCTTTGCCGAAACCCGGCGGATCCTCTCCGGTTGCAGGATCGTCATCCCCTGTTTTTTTGCCCATAGATCGATCGCAAAAACAGTATTCAGATCCGTCGCTGTCGTGATCACTGCTGTTCCATTCAGATACAAAGCCACTTTTTCCGCCAACATATTGGCTCCTCCCAAATGCCCAGACAGCAACGGGATGACATAACGGCCAAACTCATCCAGAACGATCACTGCCGGATCCTGTGTTTTCCCTTTCAGGACGGGTGCAATCGACCGAACGGCTATTCCCGTCGCGCCAATGAAAATGAGCGCAGAGCAGTGTCCAAAGGAAGCTTCTACCCAGTTCTGAAGATTCTCACTCTCCGGCTTTACCGTTCCGTTCAGAAAAACGGCAAGCCGGTCGGCAAGTTCCTTCCCTCGGCGTGTGAACGCTACGATTGAAATGCCTTTCCTCATACGCAGGATCCACTCCATTTGCCCAGCAGCGCTTTTGCCGTCTGTGTACTGCCCAGCAGACCGCAGGTATTGGAGAACATCACAGCACCGATTGAAAACGCGCCTTCTGCTCGCCGATTCAGATGGTCCTGAATTCTGTTCAAAAGGCTCTCCATCACATTCGGCAGCAGGGCTTCCTGCTGCAGTAAAGACAGACAGGCCTCAGTCGTAACCTGACGCATCAGCTTTTGGCACAGTTCCGTTCCCGCTCCGCATACAGCGGCATGAGCACAGAGGAGTTCAGCACGGCAGTCTGCCATGCGGGAGTGCGTATTCATGATCCCTCCTGCCAGTTTGACGATTTTCCCGATATGCCCGACGAGCAGCACTTCCTGAAAGCTGTTTACACAGGCGATGTCAATTGTCTCCCCGATATAATTGGAGCACTTCAGCAGAGGGACCTTCGCCAGGTCGGGAAGATGCTGATGAAGGAATTCTACTGCGTAATTTCCGGGTGCGAGGATCACCCTCTTCTCGCCGGACTCGGCAATCTGTCTTGCTTCTACAGCAATAGTGTCTACAAGCGCCTGTTCGCTCATCGGTTCCACAATCCCGGAAGTGCCCAAAATAGATATACCGCCCTGAATCCCCAGCATGGGATTAAAAGTTTTCTCTGCTATTGCCTGTCCTCCGGGTGCTGAGATTTCGATTTTCAATCCTCCGAAATATTGTTCACCGGCACATACCGCCTGGGCAGCCTCCCGGATCATACGCCGTGGAACGGAATTAATAGCTGCTTCTCCTACCGGCTGATCCAGCCCCGGTTTTGTTACCCTTCCGATGCCCTCTCCTCCTGTGATGACAATTCCGTCAGCTGTCTTCCATACCCGTGCAAAGATGAGCAAACCATTTGTTACATCCGGATCATCTCCGGCATCCTTTCGAACAGCGCAGGACACGCTGTCTTTCGTTTCTTTCCAGCATTCCGGAACAGTTTCCACAGGGATTCCCTTCGGGGTCAGCAGTTTTACAACAGACGGCTTTTCTCCGGTCAGAAGGCAGTATGCAGCGGCTGAGGCTGCAAGCGCGGCGCAGCTTCCCGTTGTAATACCGCAACGCAGCAACTGGTTACCGATGCGCGTCTTATAATTCAAAGCCATCTCCGTCACCTTCTTCGACTCTTATCCTGGAAATTTATTTCGAGTGACTTTTCTTTGCCAGTTCTGCAAGTTCCGGAAAATGCTGCAGCACGGCACTGTAGTTTTCTTTTCTATGCGGGAAAGTACATGCCAAACAGCTCTTTGTCCCGTTTTCCAGATAAGTATAATCGCCACCGCAACGTTCACCCAGCGTATAGAGCGGACAATAGCAGAAAAGGCAGTTGAACTCTTCCTTCGGTATTTCATTATGACAAGGGAAAAAAGCGCATTCTCTGTTCTGGAAAAAAGAACAGCTCATATCTCAGTTCCACCCCCTTGCGGACGGATCCGTCATTCCGGCTGCTTCATACAAAAGTGCATTACAGATTGCCGTGCAAACTGTACTGCCGCCTTTTCTCCCGACCACAGTGATAATCGGAATCGCATACTGACGGCAGACTGTCAGGATCCTGTTTTTGCTCTCCACTACATTGACAAATCCTACCGGGGCGGCAATGATCAGAGCCGGCCGTAATCCCTGTTCGATCTGGTCTGCCAGCCGAAACAGTGCAGTGGGTGCATTGCCTACAGCACGAATTCCTGTCGGGCAGGTCTCTTTTGCATGATCCATAGCGGAAGCAGCTCGGGTAATGCCTTGGTCTTCTGCTCTCTTTGCGATGGCGGGTTCCGCCATATAACAAACAGCTTCGCACCCGAGTTTTTTCAGGGCGACTTTACTGATGCCTGCAAGCGCCATGTTGGTATCTGTGACAATGGTGCAGCCTCCCTGCAGGACATGCACGGCGTCAGAAATAGCTCCATCCGAAAAATGCAGCAGATCTGCATAATCGAAATCTGCTGTTGCATGAATGCAGCGAAACACGACGGAAGCTTCCATTTCCGGAAATGTCTTTCCTTTTTCTTTCAGTTCCTGCCGAATGATGGAAAAGCTTGTACGCTCAATATCACTTGGTAAATAGTGTTCAGGCATGGTCATACGCCTCCATGGCTCGTACGATTGCATTCACATCAAGACTGCTTCGCACTTCGTCGGCAAGCAGGTCATATTGCCGCTGACGGTAACTGCTTCTGGGTTCCGCTTTCCATTCTTCTATCTCCAGCCCTTTTCTCTTTGCAAGCAGTTCTGCCAACGGCTGCACCAGCTCTCCTGTATCGAAAACACCGTGAAGATAGGTGCCGTATACATTCCCCTCCTGTACACCGTCTTCTTCTCCGGTTGAAAAGTGACAGAATGCGCGACCTCCAAGTCTCTGTGTCCGGCCCATGTGGATCTCATACCCTTCCAGTTTTGCTCCCTGAAAGGAGCCCTCTGTTATCACGGCTGATTTTCTGGTCCTCGTTTTTCCCGATGTGAAAACCGTTTCACACGGTAACAGACAAAGCCCTTCTCTGATCCCTCCGCCTTCTACTGATAACGGGTCGGCGATCGTATAACCCAGCATCTGGTAACCGCCGCAGATTCCGAAAACAGGGATTTCTTCCCCTGCCAGAGCCAAAATGGCATTCGCCAGCCCGGTTGATCGAAGCCAGATGAGATCTGCTATGGTGTTTTTTGTTCCGGGGAGACATACCAGGTCCGGTCTGCCCAGATCCTCCGATCTGAAAACATACCGCACACTGAAGGCAGGATGCTCTTCCAACGGAGAAAAATCTGTGAAATTGGAGATCTGCGGCAGACGGATCACAGCTACGTCCAGTGTTTGTTCCTGTTTTTTTATTTTCTGCAGGCAGGGAGCAAGACTGTCTTCATCATCAATATGTGCTTTTGTCCAGGGTACGATACCAAGTACCGGTATTCCGGTCAATTTTTCAATTTCGTCAATGCCGGTACGCAAAAGTGCTGCATCCCCGCGAAATTTATTGATCACAAGTCCGATGATCCGCTCCCGTTCTTTCTCCGTCAAAAGAGCAACAGTACCATAAAGCTGTGCGAACACACCGCCTCTGTCAATATCCCCGACAAGCAGGACAGGCGCATCAATGAGTTCTGCAAAACCCATATTTACAATGTCATTGTCACGAAGATTGATCTCAGCGGGAGAACCGGCTCCCTCAATCACCATAATGTCATTCTCTGCTGCGAGGCCGGTATATGCCTGTAATATTCCCGGGATCAGCTTCTTTTTCATCTGAAAGTATTCCGCCGCTTCATACTGGCCGCGTACCTCCCCCATCACGATCAGCTGGCTTCCGGTATGGCTTGACGGCTTCAGCAGGATGGGATTCATCCGCACATCACAATCACGCCCGGCAGCTTCTGCCTGCACCGCTTGGGCCCGCCCGATCTCCAGCCCGTCCGGAGTGACATAACTGTTCAGCGACATATTCTGACTTTTAAAGGGAGAGACTCGCCACCCGTCCTGCAGAAAAATCCGGCAGAGTGCCGTGGCGAGCAGGCTTTTCCCTGCTCCTGACATTGTCCCCTGGATCATGATTCTCTTGCCCACAGTCTCACTTCACCTCATAGCTTCCCGCATTGCCTGCAGAAGCAGTTCGTTCTCTTCCTTCTTCCGTATTGCTGTGCGAAACCAGCCCTCCTGCAGGCCGGGAAAAGAGCTGCAGTCCCGGATCAGGATTTTTTTCTGTTCCAGTTTTTTCCCGAGAAAAGCATCCGGAGAATAGAAAAGGAGAAAATTGGCTTTACCCGGAATCACCTTGAATCCCAGCTTTTTCAATTCCGGGATCAGCCGTTCTCTTTCCTTTGCCACCAGTTTCCTCAATGAGGAGAGGTATTCCTTTTCGGAAAGTGCTGCGATCCCCGCTGCCTGCGCAACGTTGGAAACTGCCCAGGGTGGTGCACATTGCTGCAGTCTTTCTGACATACCGGGATTGGAGCACAAAGCATATCCGAGGCGAAGACCTGCCATACCGTATGATTTGGTAAAGGCTCTGAGAAGGATGAGCTTTTCCGTTTTTTTCAGTTCCTCCTGCAGAGAATATCTCTTTGGTTCTTCGAGGAAATCCAGAAAACATTCATCCACTACAAGCGTAATATCTTTCTCCTGACAACAGAGCAGCAGTTTTTTCAGAAGCGCAGGTTCGATGGGGATCCCCGTCGGGTTGTTTGGCTGGCAGAGGATCAGAAGATCCAGATCCTGCCGTAAATACACCGGGAAATCCCAGGGCAGACAGAATCCCAGTTCTTCCTTCAGAAAAAACAGCTCTGCTTTGCAGTCTGCCTCCGTCAGTGCAGCCTCGTATTCCGAAAAAGCCGGTACAGGAAGAAGTGCTTTTTTCCCGCGGAATATCCTCGGAATACGATAGATCAGATCCGCCGCACCGTTTCCGCAGACGATCTGTTCTGCTGGAATGCCTGTATCTGCAGCAATTGCTTTACGAAGTGCGTAACACTCCGCATCAGGATATTGGTCTGCTTTCTCTATCGCCTTCTGCGCTTCGTGAAGGACTCTGGCCGGTACTCCCAGCGGGCTGATGTTGGCGGAAAAATCCAACCATTCTCCCCCGAATTTTTGTTTATACTGTGCCAAACTGCCGCCGTGATCTGTTCTCATCAAATTATAGTCCCTCTCAGTATTGAAAAAAGAATCAAAGCGAAAACGCTCCCGGCGACTTCCAGGTGACAGGCACACGCAATATCCGCAGTATCCGCTTCCCGATCGGGATCCCCAATATACGGCTTGTCATGGAGAATGCCGAAATAACTTGCCGGGCCGCACAGCCGAATTCCCAGCGCTCCTGCCATTACGGATTCACACTGGGCGGCATTCGGGCTGGCATGCTTTTTCCTGTCCCGCTTCCAGATACGTATTGCCTCCCTGCCTCGCCCGACGCACAGTTGGGAGGCTGCGATCAGCAGCCATGCCGCCAACCGGGAAGGAATGAAATTCACCGCATCATCCATTTTTGCGGCAGCCGTACCGAAAAAACGATAGCGATCGTTTTGATAACCGATCATGCTGTCCATAGTATTGATCGCCTTGTAAGCAAGGGCAGCCGGCGCTCCGCCAAGCATCATGTAGAAAAGCGGTGCAACTACTCCGTCCGAAAAGTTCTCTGCCACAGTTTCTACAGCAGCACAGATGACTCCTTTTTTACTCAGCTGCCGGGTATCCCGCCCTACTATCCTGCTTACAGCATATCGCGCATCCTCCAGAGTACCGGATTCCAGTGCGGCAGAAACATCCATTGCCTCCACTTTCAGATCTTTTACAGCCAGGGCTTGCCAACACCAGACTCCTTCCAGAAGTGTTTGCAAGGCAGGGGAAAACCGCTCTGCTCGTACAGATATCATGTGGCACAGGCAGTACACCCCTGCTGGCAGCAGAATTGCCAGCACAGTCCCTGCAAAGCGCTCTCCCGCGGGAGTCTTTGGAAAGAGGGAACGAAGGGATGTCTCAAGGATACGGATACTTTTTCCCATCAGAACAACAGGGTGAATTCCGGTCAGTTTTCTCGGGTCCCCCAAGAGCAGATCGAGGGCAAACCCGAAAACCATTGCTGTAAGAACGTTCATGCCGAAAAACGCCTCTTTTCTATCATCTGCAGTGTTCCCGGCCATTGAGACGCCTGCAGCAGCCACCCTTCCCCATATGATGTCTGCCCGGAAAAGAATGAGTCGTCCAACTGCCCCCAGCGATTCAGAATGGCCATCTGTGTTCCCCCATGGGCGACGATTACCAGCATTTCCCGTTTCTTTTCAAACGCTTCACGCATAAGGCTGTCGAAGGCCGTACAAGTTCGTTCTGACAGTTCTGCAAAGCTTTCACCGCCCGGGCAGCGAGCAGTGCATTGGGTAGCGATCCACTCCTGATATTCAGCATCCTCTTCCATTTCCCACCAGCCGCGTCCTTCAAAGATACCGAAATCAATTTCTTTAAACTCCGGTATAGAAATACACTCCGCTTTGGGAAAAAGGATCTTTGCCGTTTGAACGGCACGGCAGAGAGGGGAACAGAAGACCTGAGCAGGGAAAAAATCTGCCGGTTGCAGCAGTGCGGCACCGCGGGGTGTAAGCGGTACATCCGTTACACCATAGTACTTTCGTCTGTTCTCACCCTGGTTTTCTCCGTGACGGATCAGCAGGATCTGCACGGCCATTCTCCCTTAAGCAGCTGTGGAAGACCGCAGCAGACGCGAATCACGGTATCGGCCCGCTCTGCCAGCAGGCACGCAAGGCGGCCTGCTGCTTCGCGATGCGTTCTTTCTTCTGTATCGATCGGCACCACACCGCCTCCGATTTCCGTCGCTATCACGATTTCCTTCTCAGCCAGTTTATCAGCGAGCGATTTCAAATCTCCTTCTGCCAAAAGCTGGACATCCCAGACCGCGACTCTCTCAAATTCCGCTTCTGTCATTCTCAGAGCTGAACGAATATATTCCTTTTTTCCGGAAAACAGCGGACCTGTTACAAAAATCATGTTCCATTCTCCATCCACTGCTGAAAGCAGACAGCCGTCAGCATCCATAGCTCTGCATTCTGCACAAACCAGCCGGCAAGATCTCCGGAAACTCCTCCAAATCTTTTCTCGGCGATCATCCGATACGCGAAGAAAGTTATTGCTGCTGCCGGTATTCCGGACCAGGCTTTCGCAGCGATCAATCCAGCACAAAAAGCAAGGCTGACAATAAGAGAGAAGCAGAAAACTTTCTTTTTATCAGCAGCATCAGCGAAACTCCGTGCAGTTCCGCTGCCCTCCCGCATGGGAAAACACGTCAATGCCAAAGCGGAAAGCGCACGGGAGAGGCTAAAGATGCAGGGAAACAGAAAAGGAGATTCCACTGAGAGGGAAGTCATTACGGCAAAAAGAATAATGAAATATCCGCAAAGGTGGATAACTGCAAATGTCCCGATATGCGGATCTTTGAGGATCCTCTGGCAATGGTCGACCCCTCCGTGAGACGCCAGCGCATCCCATGTGTCGGCATACCCGTCCAGGTGGATACCTCCGGTCAGGATTACCGGGATCATGCAAAGTCCTGCTCCACGCAAAATTTCCGGCATTGCAAACCTGTTGCACATCAGGGTCCAGATCCATAGCAGAAACCCGATCAAAAGACCGACCATCGGGAAAAAACACAGACTCATGCGCATATTCTTCTCTGTCCAGAAAATGTTTGGCATGGGAATAGCGGAAAACATAGCAAAGGCGATCACTGCTGCTTCATAGATATGCATAATTATCTCCTCTTAAGGATATTCGGAATGCCGCATACCATTTCCACCACGAGATCCGCCCGCTGTGCTATATATCTGTTGCACTGGGCAAGATCTTTAAGAAAGTGCAGTGTTTCTCCTTCATAGACGTTTCCCCCGGAAAACACTTCGTTGGAGACGATTGTAAGATGAGTACAACGTGCCTGCAGTGCCTCTATTCCGCGGTTTACCGCTTCAACGCCCTTCCCCTCCGGGCTGAAAAGTTCATTGGCAAGAAGATTGGCGAGATCTTCCAGCAGGACATTATCATCCTGCCGCACTTCGCAGACGGTCAGGTTGGTGTAGCATTCTATTGTTTCAAAATGCTTTCCTTCGCGCTGCACCCGATGCTTTGCAACCCTTGCGATACTCTCTCCATCCGAAGGTCGCATTGTAGCAAGGTAGATTCTCTTTCCGGGAAGCGTTTGTACCATACTTTCTGCATATCGGCTTTTCCCGCTGGAAGCGCCGCCGATAATCAATGTAAGCATTCTTCAGTCCAACTTTCGGTAGGGTTCGATACCCAGTTTGTCAAAAGTCTGATTGCTGTTGTAAACAGCAAGTGCCATCTCCAGCAAAGGCATAGCCGCCACAGCTCCGCTCCCCTCTCCGAGCCGCATTTCCGCCTGGATCAGCGGCTTCAACTCAAGTGCATCCATAATCAGCTTGCCTGCTGGCTCCGCAGAAATATGGCTTGCCAACAGTGCTGCCTTCACGTTGAGGCAAAGGCGGGCAGCACACAAAGCTGCAGTTGAACTGATGAGCCCGTCCACTAAGATTGGAACTCTCATCTTTGCTGCACCAAGGAAAGCTCCGCACATGGCTGCTATATCCAACCCTCCCACTTTTGTGAGAACCTCAATGGCATCCTCCCGATCGGGTGCATTGATCCGCAAGGCTTCCCGAATTGCCTGCTTTTTTCTGGCCAGGCCTGCAGTCGAAAGTCCTGCGCCGCGCCCAGTGATCATTTCCGGAGGAATGTCAAGGAGGCATGCTGTTACGGCAGTAGCTGTTGTTGTATTCCCGATTGACATCTCTCCTGCTGCAAACAGATCAGTTCCTTTTTTTGCCTCCTCCCTTACAACATCCGCACCTGCCAAAATGGCTTCAAGACATTCCTCTCTTGTCATCGCCGGACCTCGGCTGATATCCTCTGTTCCATTTCGGACCCGATAATTCCTGATGCCGGGAGAGCCTGGAAAATCTCTGATTCCCATATCGATTGGGATCACTGTACACCCTGCTACCCCGGCCATTGGAGAAACACTGCTTCTCCCTTCAGCCAAAGCCAGTGCAACCGCAGCGGTGACGTTGCTTCCCTGCTGGGTAACTCCTCTGCTGACGACACCGTTGTCCGCACAAAATACGAGCAGTTCTTTCTTCCTGAAGGATAATTCTTTGGAGCCTGTCAGGGCAGCAGTTTTCACAACTGCCTCTTCTAAAAGGCCAAGGCTTCCCAAAGGCTTTGCAATGCTGTTCCATCTTTTTCGGGAAGCATTTGCAGCAATCGGGTCCCCCGGTTTAATTGCTTGTATCAATTCTAACAGTTGTTTTTCTTTTTTCATCTCCAATAAAAAAACGTACCGCGAAACGGTACGCAAAACAAGACGCAGACACTGCGCCTAAAAACGTACTTCCAGTTCCGGCAGAAGCACCGCCTTTTCCCATGTATCTGACTTATCCTCTCTTTTGAGAAGTTTCACAGTGACCGACTCGCCGGGCTTTTCACCCGATTCCATGTTCCGCATACCGACGGGCGGAAAAGGTGTACCCTATTCAGTTTACTGCATTATACTCCTTGCGCACGGAAATGTCATCCTTTTTGTTTATCAGGGTTGAAATAATATTCGCAGATATGGTAGTATTTGAGACAGATTAAAAGTCCACTTGCAGAATAACAGGAAAACCTTAATACAAAACATATAACGGGGAATATATATGGTTCATTTTGTAGGTGCCGGTCCAGGTGCACCGGATCTGATCACAATGCAGGGTGTAAGACTCCTCAGGCAGGCTGACACTGTAATTTACGCAGGGAGCCTCGTCAACCCGGCGTTGCTTTCATATTGCAAAGACGGTTGTACCGTATTTAACAGTGCCGAACTGACGCTGGAGCAGGTAATAAAGATCTATCTTCAGGAAGAGGAACAACATCATATGACCGTGCGGTTGCATACGGGAGATCCAAGTGTTTACGGTGCAATACAGGAACAGATGGATGCCTTGCGTGCAAACAGTATTCCTTTCCGGGTAACACCGGGCGTTTCCAGTTTCTGTGCGGCTGCAGCTGCACTGGAAACAGAATATACTTTGCCCGGTGTGAGCCAGACGGTGATCCTCACACGCCTGACAGGAAAGACGCCGGTACCGGAGCGGGAGAGCCTCTCTGCACTTGCTGCTCACGGTGCATCGATGGTCATATTCCTCTCGGCTGGGATGATGGAGTCCTTACAGGATGCACTTCTGAAAGGAGCTTACACCGCCGACACCCCGGCTGCTATTGTTTATAAGGCGAGCTGGCCGGAAGAGAAACTCCTTCGTTGCTCAGTAGGAAAATTATCTGAACTTGCTCATCTGCACGGGATTCGCAGCACTGCGCTTGTGCTGGCAGGAGACTTTCTCTCTTCCCCTTATGAACGCAGCTGCCTATACAATCCGTCTTTTACCACACAATATCGGAAGGGAGTCAGCACAGAGTAAATGAAAATCACCTTAATTGGGATGGGCTGTGGATCTTCCGGGCTAACAGAGGAAGCCGCTGCAGCTCTTAGCCATGCACAGATTGTTATCGGCCCTGAAAGGCTTCTGCAGACTGTCACTGTCAGCTGCCCCAAAAAAGAAGCTGTTTTACCACGGGATATTTTATCGATCCTTGAAACGGAAGTCTCTCTCTGTTCAGAGGCCTGCATTTTATACAGTGGAGACAGCGGGTTTTATTCCGGAGCACGTCTGCTTCTTCCTCTTTTGAAAGGGCATGAGGTAATGGTTTTACCCGGAATTACCAGCCTGCAGCTTTTTGCGGCCCGTCTCTGCCGCCCCTGGCAGGGCTGGCGTCTTTGCTCTGCGCACGGAAGACCCTGCGATGTCATTTTTGAGGTATGCCATGGCGTCCCGGTATTCTTTCTGACAGGAGGGCAAACGGATCCCTCCTCGATCTGTCGTGAACTTGTCACTGCTGGACTGGGATTTCTGACAGTTACGGTCGGGGAAGATCTTGGGAGTGCAAAGGAGTGTATCTCTGCCGGCACTGCAGAGGAGTTTGCCGCACGTGTATTCTCCCCATTGAGTGTATTGCTGGTAGAAAACGCACCTCGCGTGGCCAGGCGTTGCCCGGGGTTTCCGGACGATGCATTTGAGCGGGCAGACAAGATCCCCATGACAAAGCAGGAGGTGCGATCAGTTGCCCTTGCAAAACTTGCCATCGCCCCGGAAGAAGTCTGCTGGGATATTGGAAGCGGGACCGGGAGTATCGGGATTGAGATGGCTTTCTGCTGTCGCTCAGTATGGGCTGTAGAGAAGGATCCCGCAGCAATCACAGTTGCCAAGAAAAACCGTTCCCTTTTTGGAGCATGGAATCTGCATCTGGTTGAAGGGCTGGCTCCTGCTGTTCTTTCTTCTCTGCCGGTTCCGGACGCCGTTTTCATCGGCGGCAGCAAAGGCAACCTCTCTGAGATCCTGCAGAAAATTGCTGGGAGAAATCCGAAGGTGCGGGTCTGTATTTCTGCCGTTTCGATAGAAACGCTCTCTCTTGCCTGCAGGGAACTTGTTTCTCTCGGTTTTCAGATTGAAATCTCCCAGATTCAGATTTCACGCAGCCGCACTGTCGGAGATCTCCATCTGATGATGGCTCAAAACCCGGTCTATCTGATCACAGGGGTGCCTGCATGAAACGTTTTATGGTTTCCGCCATGAACAGCGGAGCAGGGAAGACCGTGATTACCTGTGCTTTGCTGTCCGCCATGCAGAAAGAGGGACTGTCCGTCCACGCTTTTAAATGCGGCCCGGACTACATCGATCCGATGTTCCATTCGCAGGTTCTCGGTGTTCCGAGTAAAAACCTGGATCTTTTCTTGCTGGGAGAAGCTGCGCTGAAAAAAACACTATTCTGCTGTCAGGCAGATCTGGCGATTCTGGAAGGGGCCATGGGTTTTTATGACGGGTTATCTCGCACTACAGATAATAGTGCCTGGGAAATTGCACATTTAACCGATACTCCCGTTCTTCTTGTCCTTCGGCCGGCAGGCGTGGGTATTACTCTTGCAGCACAAATACAGGGGTTGCTGCATTTTAGGAGAGAAAGCAATATCCGTGCATTGCTTCTTTCTGATTGTCGGGAAAGCCTTGCTGCTTATTATACCTCGATTTTGGAGAAGGAATGCGGCATTCCCGTACTTGGATTTCTGCCGCCTATGGAGGAGGCGGTCTTTTCCAGCCGTCATCTTGGGCTATGTTCCCCCGAGGAGATTTCCGATTTTTCCAGGAGGATTTCCGTTCTGGCGGACACTTTACAAAAACATACCGATCTTCCCCGTTTGCTTGATCTTGCAGCTGACTCCCCTTCTGCATTCTCCGCTCCGAACCCGATCCCTCCTGTCTGCAGGATTGCTGTAGCACGTGACAAAGCATTTTCTTTCCTGTACGAGGGCAGTCTGGAAGCTCTATATGAAGCCGGGGCTGAAATAGTATTTTTCAGTCCCCTTCAGGATGCCTGTCCTCCGCCGGATATCGATGGGCTCTATCTATGCGGCGGATATCCGGAACTATTCGCTGCTGAACTTGCTGAAAACGCCGGCATGCGCGGCAACATCCGGAATTTAATAAAATGTGGACTTCCGACCGTTGCTGAATGCGGCGGGTTTTTATATCTCCAGCAGGAGTTGGAAGATCCATCCGGCAAACGGTATCCCATGTGTGGGGTCCTCCCCGG
>JAFRIV010000002.1 GCA_017432615.1 Oscillospiraceae bacterium | reverse complement strand
TTGCGGCATTGCTCCGATGAAACCGAACTGCCGTATGCCTCATCCTGTCTGTAGACGTAGCAGTAACGGCATCCTTCGGAGTACTTCGTACAGCCGTGCCAGGGATTCCATGTTACATATTTCTGTTCGCTCATCTTTCTGCCTCCAGAATAATGCCCGTTCCGGTTCCTTCATGATCCATTGTCATTTCAAACTCAATTTCATCAAGACCATCTGCTTTCAGTTTTTTCCTTCCTGTTTCCGTAAAGCCCATTCGACGATAGAGTCTCTCAGCATTTGTATTGTTCTCAAGGATCCAAGTCTATCCAATATCTCTCCAGATAAACATCCCGTTCTTCCAGATACACGGTCGATTCATATTTTCCGCCATTATTCAGAATCGTCTTTCTGCTTCCTTCATTACCCCGAACACAGCATATCAAAACCCGGTTTATTCCAAGGCTTTTGCACTCGGGCAGGGCGAGCCGGAGCATCTGCGTGGCATAACCTTTTTTGCGCTCACTCGGACAAACAGAGTACCCGATATGCCCGGCATATTTTTCCAGAAACTCATTGAAACAGTGACGGATCTGAATGATGCCGACCATTTTGCTGTCAGATTCCCGCACATAGATATACTGTGTCGACGGAACAAGACCGGGCGGTACAGTTTCTGGATGCCTGAGCGATTCGACCTGGTCCAGCCAGTCCTGCGTCATATCAAAACGGCGTAATGATCCACAGCCGTCCATAGAACCCTCGCAGGCAAGAAACTCCTTCCGGAATGCCTGTATCTGTTCGTCATATTCCATAGAGGGTTCTATTAAAATCATACTCTGATATTTACTCATCTGATTCACCTAAACAATAGATATACACGGATCATACAAGGGTGCCTACTTCGATAAGGTTGCCGTCCGGGTCATAGAATCTGACGACCCGCATCAACTCAAATCCAAACATATCCGGATACAATTTCAATGCTTGTTTCATACTTTTTCTTACAGTCGCTTAATTTGAATCCATGTACATCGCCAGCGTTTTGACCTCGCAGCCCTTATCTGCGTAATAGGCAAGCATCTCGGGCATCTTCTTCAGATCGTAACTCGTCACGCAATCGGAGATGACATGCACCGTATATCCGGCCTTTGTCATGTTGAAACAGGTGGATTTCACACAACCAGTGGCATCCGCACCGGTAATATAAAACTCGTTGATGCCATTTTCTTGGATATACTCCGAGAAATCTTCGCTGGTCAGCGTATTGGCCTTTGTTTTAACAAAGATATGGTTCGATACCACCTTCAGTTCCGGAGCAAGTTCCGAGCCTTTTGTGTCCGGTTTGAATGTCCGCGTACCGGGAGACAGATTATTGTGTTTGATATAGATGACCGTCATTCCCAGCTCCTCAGCCCAGTCAATGGCAGCATTGATGTTGTCGATGATATCCCTGTAGTGCTTCGTAATGTCGTTTTGGATGTCGATCACGACAAGTGCTTTTTTACTCATTACAGCAGCGCCCCCTTATTTGCCCTCATATTTCATCGGTGTAAACCGGATGCCGTTCACTGTCTTTTCTTCATCGGTCGGCACAAATCCAATCGCCTTATAGAAGGGGAGACCATACGGTGAGGAATTGAGGGTGAGCGTCTTACCCGGATAATCTTCAAGCAGACGCTGAAACATTCGCGTGCCGATCCCGCGCCGGTGATATCTGCCGTCCACAAAGAAGAAACAGATATGTTTTTGCTCAGGCCTGATGGCAATCTCACCGATCAGCTTTTCTGCATCAAAGGCACCGTAATAATGCAGCCCGGAAAGATACCCTTCATCGTGAAGACATTTTCGGAACTCCTCTGTTCCCTCCGCAGCGTAATCAGGAGATTCATATTCCGAGAACACGACCCACGCCAGATCCAGTGCGGTCTGCCTTTCATCTTCGGACAGTTTGCGGATCGTAAAGTCGTTCTCTCGACCACACTTTGCTCTTTTCAGGATTTCACAAAACGCCTCCGTATCTCCTGCAACTCCGTCAAAGCGATAATCATATTCCCCGGAATCAAACATCCCATGCTTTCTCTCCAGCATAAGGGCAACCGGCGCCGGGAGATTCCCATGCATTCTTGCTGTAAACCGTTCCTTAATCGTCTCCAGATCTGCCGTTACGAGAATCTTGATCGCCCCGTCCGGAAGCAGTTTCACATGCTCCTGATCGGCAATCACATAAATGATATAGTCTCCCAAAATGGCCTGGCAAAGCTTCTCCCTGAAAAGGGAGACGGCTTCGCTTTCCGACTTTGCCATCCGCAGATAGTCTTTGCCCGTGATGATCTCACCGCCCAAGGCCTCCTTTATCCTTTCTGCAAGGATGGATTTTCCGCTGCAGTTTTCCCCGATAATACCCAAAACCATAGGCTCAGCTCCTTATTTCGTTTCCTGATCCCTGTCAGAGGCATCGTTTTTCTTGTAAACAGCTGCGGCGGAAAAAAGACTCGTTCCGGCACCGATAAACGCAAGACCGTTCCAAAAGTGTCCGTCAGCAATCATAAACACAGCTGCCACAAAAAAGGCAAGTGCCATAACAGGCATCCACTTTACAAACTGCTCTTTCATTGTCATATCCTCCCTACTTTGAATCGTTGGCTCTGCTCTTTTTCCCGGTTGTCCTATTTATCGGAATCGAACAGACCGAATGCAAGTCCCATCATCAGACCCATACATATCCCCATTGTCAGGCTATGCATGGCAGAGCTGAATACCATTCCCCATAAAACGGTCATTGAAATCGGAAATGTTTTATTTTTCATCGTCAATCCCTTCTTGGCGTCCTATCGTTCGTTAGCTATATGCCGGAAAGAAAACCGGTCAGCCGTCTCCAATCTGACCGGCTATCGTAAATCCCCGTTCAAACGGATCTATTTCCGATAAATCTCAAAAAACTGCATGACATGTTTCCTGACCAATTCCATCACTTCATCTTCACGCTCCGGTTCCCGGTCGCACAGGTTGATCCAGACGGTGATCGGGGACGAGAACTGCGCAGCCATAATCTCGGTGTCGGCATTTCTCAAGGTTCCCTCACGGATCAGGAATCTCATCATCCCTGTAAAATAGTTCAGGACGTCACCATAGTTCTGTTTCGTCTGCAGCTCTGCCAGCTCTGCATTTCGGAACTGCTCGATCATGAGCATCTTCCTGCCCTTGCTGATGTGCGGGTCATGCAGAATGTAGCGCAGCTGTCCCTGGATGAGCTTTGCTACATCTTCTGCGTTCATGCCGATCTTATCCTTTGTAAAACCCGGATCATCCCAGTCGGCACGTACAAAGATCGAATGGTCCGCATATCCTTTTAAAACAGTTTCGACGACAGTATCCAGAATGTCCTGCTTATTGGCGAAGTGGCTGTAAAGGGATGCCTTACGGATACCTACCGCATCGGCGAGCTGCGAGATACTGGTTGCTTCGTATCCGTTAACAGCGAACAGATCCAGCGCCGCTTCCAGTATTTCTTCCCGTGTGTTGCTCTTTTCCATCCTCTTCGTCCTCTCTTCAAAATAATCGTAATGCTGAATTACATCGCCTATTATACCTAACGTTCGTTCGTTAGTCAATAGTCAGTTGCTCTTTATGCGTAAAAAATCTATGAAGCAGGGCCGATACATCAATCGTTACCGGAGCATCGAACAGCGTGGCCAGAAGGTACTGCTTGCCGTGGTCCTGGCAGGCCCGTATTACGGATGGAAAAGAACTGCCGTTGAGAACTTGCATAATAAACTATGGAAGTTCTCAACGGACATCTTGACTTTGAGGTTATGCGACTGTATAATCTCCATTGAGAAGTGAACTGATATATTAGCCAACTTCTCAATGGAGGCATGCTATGGAAATCAAACGCGACCTATATTTGCAAAAGCTGATCTCTTTTATGTGGGATGGGCAGGTTAAAGTGATTACCGGGATTCGGCGCTGCGGAAAATCGTATCTGCTCCGTACGATCTTCAGAAACTATCTGCTCGAACAAGGTATTTCAGAAGACCATATCCTCACCTATGAACTGGATCTTGCCAAAGATATCCGTTTCAGAAATCCTCTTGAACTGGCAAAGGTCGTACGTGAGCAGGTGGAGGGAAAGACGGATCAGTACTATCTGTTTGTGGATGAGATACAGATGTCAGACGAGGTTCCCAATCCTTATAATCCAGGTGGAAAGTCCATTACCTTCTACGATGCACTTAATGACCTTAAATCTCTTTCGAATCTGGATATCTACGTGACCGGCAGCAATTCACGCATGCTTTCGAGCGACATCCTCACAGAGTTCAGAGGCCGCAGCGATGAGATTCGGGTTCATCCGCTCAGTTTTGCAGAATACTATGCTTATGTTGGAGGAGATAAGGCGGAAGCCTTTGACAACTACGCCTTTTATGGCGGCCTTCCGCTGATCCTTTCACGACCGGATGATCCTGCAAAGATGAATTACCTTAAGACCCTCTTTTCTGAGGTGTATCTCAAGGACATCGTGGAGCGCAAAAAAATCAAGCGGGAAGATGTGCTGTCTGCTACCCTGGATCTTCTTTGCTCCTCTATCGGATCTCTCACAAATCCAAACAATATCGCAAACTCCTTAAACTCCAGACAAAGACTGAATGGAGAAAACACCGTTGCTCCCAATACGGTAAAGGCCTATATCGGTCATCTGGCAGATGCCTATCTGTTTGAAGAATGCCGTCGCTTCGATGTTAAGGGAAGGGACTATTTCGACTATCCGAACAAGTACTACTGCGATGACCTGGGTCTCAGAAACGCCCGTATCGGATTCCGTCAGCAGGAAATGACCCATATCATGGAGAACATCATCTATAATGACCTGCGCATTCGAGGCTGCGAAGTTGATATCGGCATCGTATACGGAACCGAAAAGAACAAATCCGGTCAGACGGTTCAGGTTCCCAGGGAGATCGACTTCATCGCTGCCCGTGGAGGAAGGAAGACTTATATTCAGTCCGCATACGCGCTCCCAACGGAAGAAAAAGCTTTCAATGAAAACAGGCCCTTCGCATTAACCGGAGATTCCTTCCCGAAGATCATCGTGCGTCATGACATCCGCAAGCGGTGGTATGACGATAACGGTATTCTGAATATTGGAATTCTGGACTTTTTACTGGACGATAGAATCGTCTAAACACGAAACAAGATTCCTTGAAGTCATTAAGCTCCAAGGAACCTTTTATTTCACAGCCCCTGAGTGATCTGATATTTCTCCATACAGTTCCGGACGACGATTTTTCATTCCCCATACTTCACGGCGGCGATAGTCCCTTAACATGTCTACATCCAGTTCTGCCATGTACACGCCTTCGCTCTCATTCGCTTCAAACACACACGTATCCCTCGAACCGGGGAGCTTCGGAAGATAGACAACACCATCGAACAGGGTAGAACGGCCGTTGCAATCCGGATGAGGAGATGGATAATTGCAAGTGGCGATAGCCAGCATATTCTCATAGGCTCTGCCGCGAAGTTGTGCAAGACGGTTTAGTTCCATCGGGCAGGCATTTGGAACCAAAAGGAGCTCTGCTCCCTTCAGCATCAGAATTCTGGCGCTTTCTGGAAACTCCCGGTCATAGCAGATCATGGAGCCGACCTTTATGTTTCCGTCTTTTGTATCCAAGTCTGCCACAAAAAAGGCCTCACCCGCATCCAGGACTCCTTCGTCATCCTCTTCTCCAAAATCACAGATATGGACTTTGGAGTATCGATATTGCAATTTGCCGTGCCTATCGAAAAGACAAACTGTATTTCTCGGTTTCGGCTCGTGCTGTTCCAATAAGGTAATGGCTATGGCCATATCCAACTCTGCCGCCAGCGCCGAAAACTGTTTCACAAAAAAGCTGTCACAGGGAATTGCGCACGACCGTAGGCTTGCCTCCTCATGCGGAAAATCATATCCGCAGCTCCACATTTCCGGAAAAATCGCGATGTCTGCGCCCATCTCTTTCGCCTTAAGACAGGCTTTGATTCCCTTTTCCGTGTTTCCTTCCAAACTTCCCGTTGGAAGAAGCTGTAAGAATGCGATTCCAAGTTTCATATAGTTCTCCATATCATTGCAGGAAAAAAGCAAAGACTTTTTATATTCCGATCTGTCGATATCTCTGAAAACGCACTTTTTGCTCTCCCTCATTTAGCCCAGTTGTTAACTATAAAGGCCCGAAAAACGGTGGTTAGCCCCTCGTTAACTATAAAAAATCGGTCGAAACCCACGGAACGCCATGAAAAACCATCAAAGATTTCCAAGCATGAAAAAACCCTGAAACCGTTGAGATTCCAGGGTTTTTTGATGATTTCGAACCGAGATCAGCGCTTGCTGAACTGCGGCGCACGACGTGCAGCCTTGAGGCCGTACTTTTTACGCTCTTTCATTCTCGGGTCGCGGGTGAGGAGACCTGCGGCCTTGAGCGGAGTGCGGTAATTTTCATCGACAAGAAGAAGTGCTCTTGCAATGCCGTGACGGATAGCGCCGGCCTGGCCGGAAACGCCGCCGCCTTCTACGCGGGCTTCTACATCGACCTTGCCAAGCGTATTGGTGGTGACCAGAGGCTGGCGAACGATGAGCTTAAGGGTTTCAAGACCGAAGTAATCGTCAATATCGCGGCCGTTGATGGTGATGACACCATTGCCGTTGGGGATAAGGTGAACGCGGGCGACA
Organism: Oscillospiraceae bacterium; assembly: GCA_017432615.1. Taxonomy (GTDB): domain Bacteria; phylum Bacillota; class Clostridia; order Oscillospirales; family Oscillospiraceae; genus Limivicinus. Next base: position 33,663 of record JAFRIV010000002.1, on the reverse strand, counting down.
GAAGATTTTCTGCGGCCGGTGCCGTACATATAGGGCCTCTTGGTTTTATAGGTTGCCATTCTTTCTTACCTCCTAATCAGCGATCCCAGACTTCGGGCTTCTGAGCTGCATGGTCATGCTCGGCACCGGCAAAGATACGCAGGCGTTTGAGCTGCCACTGTGCGATGGTATTCTTCTGGAGCATGCCGCGCACAGCGAGGCGCATGGCCAGCTCGGGGCGCTTCTCCATCAGCGTTTTATACTGGGTCTCTTTCAGACCGCCGGGGAAACCGGAATGCGTGCGATAATACTTCTGCTCAAGCTTTTTACCGGTCAGAACGGCGTCCTTTGCGTTGATGATAATGACATAGTCACCACAGTCAACATGCGGGGTGTAATCTGCCTTCAGTTTGCCGCGGAGAAGATCCGCTGCAAGAGCGGCCGTCTTGCCCATCGGCTTGCCGGCAGCATCCAGGATGTACCATTTGCGTTCAACGGTTTCTTTGGTAACCATTGTCGTGTTCTGGTTAGACATGTTTTTGCCTCCATATAACAAACTATGTTTTGACATTTTTTATGCGCTATATTACAATAAAACCCGGTTTTCAACCGACGCGCTTGTCTTTTATACCACAAGCACATCAGGATGTCAACAGGATTTTAATTTTTAAATAAGTTTCCTCTCAAAAGCTTGAAAATACTCTCAAAATCTCAAAAAATCTAAAATCAATTTTTATTTTTGGAAGGATATTTATGAATCAGGCGCTGAATGAATTCTCAGGTACGGTACGCCGTGCAGTGGACGATTACCGGATGATCGAAGAGGGAGACACCATCGCGGTAGGCGTTTCAGGGGGAAAAGACAGCCTGCTGCTGCTTGCCGCGCTTCAGCATCTTTCCACCTATTATCCGAAGCATTTCCGGGTGGAAGCCGTTACGATAGAACTGGGATTTCCGGGGATGGATTTTACCCCGGTAAAAACGTATTGTGAAAACATCGGGGTGCCGTATACCTGCCTGAAAACAGACATCAAGGAAATTGTATTTGATGTGAGGCAGGAGGATAACCCCTGCTCTCTGTGTGCGAAGATGCGGCGGGGCGCCATCAATGACGCCATCACGCAGCGCGGCATTACCAAGCTTGCGCTGGGGCATCATTTTGATGATGCGGTGGAAACGATGATGATGAGCCTGCTGTTTGAAGGCAGGATCAGCTGCTTTCGTCCGGTGACGTACCTGGATCGTTCCGGAGTGACGCAGATCCGTCCGCTGATCTATGCGGGAGAGAAAAAAATTGCTGCTCTTGCGCAGGAACTGCAGCTGCCGGTCGTTGAAAACCCGTGTCCGCAGGACAAAACCAGCAAACGGTATGAAATCAAGACGCTTCTGGCGCAGATGAGCCGGGATTATCCGGATATGAAAAGCAAGATATTCGGCGCCATGCAGCGCCTGCCGCTTCCCGGCTGGGAAACCTGCAAACTGTGAGAAGGGAAGAAAACGACCATGAAAAGAAGTGAGATCAACACAGCTCTCCGGGAACTGGAGGCTATGTGCAAAAAACACGGCTGCCATCTGCCGCCCTTCTGTCATTTTACTCCGAAACAGTGGGAAAGCCTGGGGCATGAGTATGACGAGGTACGGGAGTGTATGCTGGGCTGGGACATCACGGACTACGGACTTGGAAGATTCGACGAGGTGGGGATGAGCCTGATCACGATCCGAAACGGAAACCGTGCGCTGGCAAAAAAATATCCCAAGGTCTATGCCGAAAAGCTGCTGTATGTCAGAGAAGGACAATACAGCCCCAACCATTTCCACTGGTACAAAACAGAGGATATCATCAACCGCGGCGGCGGGAATATTCTGATCCGGGTATACAATTCCCTGCCGGATGAAAGAATTGATCCGATAACGGATGTAACGGTGCATACCGACGGGCGTGCGTATACCGTCCCGGCCGGTACGTTGATACGCCTGACGCCGGGGGAGAGCATTTATATCCCGCAGCGGCTCTATCACGACTTCTCTGTGGAGAAAGGGACGGGGAGCGTGCTGCTGGGCGAAGTAAGCCAGTGCAATGATGACAATACCGACAACCGCTTTAATCCGCCGGTGGGCAGATTCCCGGCCATTGAAGAGGATGAGGAGCCTTATCGCCTGCTCTGCAACGAATACCCGGCGGCAAAGGACTGAAATAACAGCGTAACGGCACGTTCTTTTTGAGCGTGCCGTTACCTTTATTTCATAGAAAGATATCCGTCAGGACCGTTCCGAAAGAAAAGCGCTGACCTCCTGCGCAACCGGCACGGAAGGCGCTGCACCCGGACGGGTAACCGCAATGGCTGAGGCTGCCGAAGCCCGCCGGAGCGCTTCTTCAAGCGACATGCCGGCGTCGAGGGAAGCAACGAAATAACCGGTGAAGGTATCTCCCGCGGCAGTCGTATCCACAGCATCCACCGGGAAAATGCCCTGATGAAGGATCCTGCCGTCTTTTGCGCAGAGGGAGCCCTCCTTTCCGAGGGTGAGAACGACCCCCGTCTCCGGATACCGTTCACAGAGCACAGCGAGGATCTCCTCCGGGCCGGATCTGCCGGTAAGGCAGGCGCCCTCGATCTCGTTGATCAAAAGCCAGGCTACTTTGGAAAGATCGATCTGCAGAAGCGAGGCATCAAACGGAGAGGCGTTGAACACGACTGAAAATCCCCTGCGGAAAGCGGCATCGATGATATAAGGGACCTCAGAGGTCTCATTTTGCAGCATGACGAACTCTGGTGCCGACTGCGATGCCAGCACGTCATCTACGTAGGAACGGGTAATGGCATGGTTTGACCCGGGATAGAGAATGATGCAGTTTTCTCCGGATTCGGAGACCTGGATCACGGCGTGCCCCTGAGGAACACCGGGAGAGGCTATCGAAGAGATATCCACATGATTGTCTTTCAGCAGAGAGAGGAGCATTTCTCCGCCCGCTCCGATCACACCGGCGTGGATCACCGAAGCGCCTGCCCTCGCCGCTGCAACCGACTGATTCAATCCCTTGCCGCCGGCATAGATGTGATAGGAAGAGGACTGGAGAGTTTCCCCGGGCTGAACAAAATGCGGCATGGAATAGACATGGTCGAGATTCATCGACCCGAAATTGATTATGCCCATGGATGTTCCCAATCCTTCAGAGGAGAACTTTGACAACGACCTTGCGGACCGGGGCGGGAGCGCCGACAGCAATACCGGGGGCATGGGCGTCCTGCGGGAAGAGGACGGCAAAAGAGCCGCTGCCGAGCTTTATCTGAGAGAGAGGGCCGTGGTAAAACCATACATCCCCGTCCGGTTTGGCGCTGACTTCCTCTGTCATATCAGAAACGGCGCCCACCCCTATGGCTTCTTCCCCGGAGAGAAGATACTGGATGTCAATATATTTGCGGTGCGCTTCAGGGGTATCATTGGCTTCCCGGGTGGTGTAACTCTGAAGCATGTAAAAGAGGTCCTTCCCGTCGATCTCGTATTTTCCGTCGGGGATCGAGGAGAAATCGGTGTCGCGCAGAAAGCGGAGACCTTTTGTCAGCCGCTCGCTGACAGAGGCATAGGTTTCAAGATGGGACAGTTTGTCGTAGATCATACAAATAATTCTCCTTCCATATAGACAGCTTTACGCTGAAATTGTTCGTCACACACGATAAAATCGGCAAGCTTGCCGACCGAAACGGAGCCGAGGATCGCATCGCATCCGACTTCGCGGGCAGGGATAATGGTGGCGGAACGGATCGCTTCTTCCACCGGAATGCCGAAAGATACGGCATTGCACATGCACTGATAAAGCGTTGCGGTAGAACCGGCGATGGCCCCGTCCGGCATGCGGGCTTCTCCGTTTTTCAAAGTGAGCGTCTGCCCGCCGAAGGGATAGTCACCGTCCGGCATGCCGGTGCACCGGAGCGCGTCGGAGATCAGGCAGATCCTGCCGGGGAAGAGCCGAAATGCCAAGCGAACGGCACTGGGATGGACATGAAATCCGTCACAGATCAGTTCCGCCACAACATTTTCTCTCTCGGAACCTGCACCGATCACGCCGGGCTTCCGATGATGGATGCCGGGCATGGCATTGAAAAGATGAGTGATGTGGGTAGCTCCGGCATCGAATACGGCACAGGCATCGTCATACCCGGCATCGGTATGCGCTTCCGAGACGGTGCAGAGATTTTTCGCCTTGCGGGTGAATTCCACCGCACCGGGCAGCTCGGGGGCCAGGTCGACCAGGCGGATCAGCCCGTCACAGCCGTTATAGAGGGCCTGAAAGGCATTAAAGTCAGGGGCACGGAGATAGTCGGCGTTTTGTGCGCCTTTTTTCTTTTCAGAGAAGAAAGGCCCTTCCATGTTGATGCCGACAATGCGGGAACATCCCTTCGGCTGTTCTTTCTTCAGACGAACACCGGCGGCAAAGGCTTCCGCCAGGACGTCGTATGGGAGCGTCATGGAAGCGGGGGCAAAAGAGGTAACGCCGTTTTGCGCAAGGAAGCGCGCCATCGTTACGAGCCCCTCATAATCCCCGTCGGAAAAATCAGCGCCGGAATTGCCGTGATTATGGACGTCGATCAGACCGGGGAGGACCGTCGCCCCCTGCAGATCGACACCGTCCCCGTCTGTTTTGCCCGGAATGATAGAGGCAAAGCGGCCGTCTTCCACTGCAAAGGAACCGACGAGAAATCCTTCTTCCCCGGTAAATATGTTTGCATTTCGATAAAGCATGGGTTATCCCTCCTGAAGCGTTGAGTGGTGGATCGTGTTGTACCCAGTTTAGCATTTCACGGAGAATATTTCAAGGAAAGAGTTATCGACAGGGAAAAGAGGCTGTGATATACTCACAGTATCACGGAAAAAGAAATGAGAGGGGAAAAATGAACCAGCAGGCGATTTTTCACTTCCCGGTCAGCGGGACACCCGTGCAGTGTGAACGCTATGGGGAAGGGCACATCAACCAGACGTACCTGGTAACGACAGACAGCGGCGCACGCTACATCCTGCAGAGATTGAGCAATGTGGCTTTTCACGACATCCCGGGACTGATGGACAACATTATCCGGGTGACGCGGCATATTGCCGCAAAAACGAAAGAGGAAGACGGCACGCTGCATTTCCTGAGCGCGGACAACGGGAAGACTTATTATACGGATGAGGACGGCTACTCCTGGCGATGCTATCGGTTTGTCGATGCCCTTTGCATCCAGGCGCCGGAAACGGAGGAGGATTTTTACCAGAGCGCCGTTGCTTTCGGAACTTTTCAGGATCAGCTGAGGGACTTTCCTGCCGAGACGCTGAAAGAGACGATCCCGAACTTTCACAACACCCCGGATCGCTATCGAAAATTTCGTGAAGCGCTGCAGAAGGATGCCTGCCGGCGAGCAGGCGGGGTGGAGAAAGAGATCGCCTTTTATCTGGAACGGGAAGAGGCAGGCGGTGCCCTGCAGCGCATGCTGGAGGCGGGAGAACTGCCGCTGCGGGTGACGCATAACGACACCAAACTGAACAATGTCCTGCTGGACAAAACCACACGAAAGGCACTGTGCGTGATCGATCTGGATACCGTAATGCCGGGACTGGCTGCCTATGATTTTGGAGACTCGATCCGGTTCGGGGCGGCGACGGGCTCGGAAGACGAGAAAAATCTGCGCAAAGTAACCATCGACCTGAATCTTTATCGGGTGTTTGCAAAGGGATTTCTGACTTCCTGCCCGGGGCTGACCGGGGCAGAGCGCGCCTCGCTGCCGTTGGGAGCAAAACTGATGACGCTGGAATGCGGACTGCGCTTCCTGACGGATTACCTGGACGGAGACCACTATTTCGGAACAGCTTACCCGGGGCAGAATCTGGACCGCGCCCGTTCGCACATCAAACTGGTGCGGGACATGGAGAAAAAATGGGACGAAATGGAAAGGATCATTCGGGAGATATGAAGAAAACGCTGGTAGAGGTATGCTGCGGGAGCGCGGACGACGTCATCGAGGCGTATCGCGCCGGCGCCGACAGGGTAGAACTCAACAGTGATCTGTTCCACGGCGGCCTGACGCCGACCCTCGGCTCTCTGCTGGTAGCCAAGAGGGAAACCGGGATGAAGATCATGACCATGGTGCGGCCGCGGGAGGGCGGATTCTGCTATACCGCGACGGAGTTTGCTGCCGCGCTGGAAGACGCCGGGCTGCTGCTTGCTCACGGCAGCGACGGGCTCGTCTTCGGCTTTTTGCGGGAAGACGGGACCCTCGACCGGGAGAGAACGGCCATTCTGGCGTCTCTTGCCCACGACGCGGGAAAAGAGGCAGTGTTTCACCGGGCTATCGATGTGGTGCCGGACTGGAAGCAAACGCTGGAGGAGCTGATCGATCTGGGGATCGACCGGGTTTTGACCTCCGGCCAGGAAGCGGATGTGTTCTACGGGCTGGAAACCGTACGGGAGATGATCGAGTATGCCGCAGGGAGGATCGAGATCCTGCCGGGGGCGGGCATAACGGCAAAGAACTATCGGCGCGTCGTGCAGGAGACGGGAGCAACACAGATCCATCTGGCAGCGCATCGCAGCCTGACAGACCGCTCAACGGTCAATAACCGCGCCATCTTTTACGGAGGGTGTCTGTATCCGCCGGAAGACCGTTTTCAGATCATCGACCGCACGATCGTATCCGAGATCGTGCAGGGGCTGGAATAACGAAACAGGCAGAGACGACAGAAGAAGAGCCGGCACTCCGTACAGGATGTGCCGGCTCTCGCCGTCTGTTCGTCGTTTCCTCAAAGGGGGTTTTTAGGATCCTTCGGGCAGCCGATCGCGTTAATCGGCATACGGGTATTTTTTCAGCTTATGCCGGAACAGCAGGCATAATGCGGTGCCGGCAAGGCCGAGAAGAAAAAGCATGAATGCTGCGCCGGCTCCTTTTCCGCTGCCGAACAAAAAGGCAAGCTTTTCTCCGCGGCCGCTCATAAACGGCTCACATACCTCGTCCACCATAAAACCACCGAAAAGGAGCCCGATCGGGATCGTAAAGAATTGCAGGGTGTTTCTGCAGGCGTAGACTCTTCCCTGAAGCTTTTTCGGGACAGTATTTCTCATAATCACATTCTGATTGGTACTCATCACCGGCACAAATATCCAGCCCAGCACCTGACCGATACACCACAGCACGGGGCTTCTGGAAAATGCGAGGAGATAATTTTCGGTTCCGAGGGAGAACAGCATCGTCAGGTATATGACTTTTACTCTGTCTTTCGGCTTCGGCAGCACGGTTGCCAGAATGCTGCCGACCACCATGGCGATTCCTGAGCAGGACGTTACCAGCGCGAGCATGTGGTTGCCGCCTCTCGGAGCGGGAATGATATAGGCCGGCAGCACAGCATCAAAAGCGGAAGCCACCAGATTTACTCCGGCCATGAACAGGATCACATAAAGGATCATCGGCGTTTCCCGCAGATACGTCAGACCTTCTTTTGCAAGATGAAGGATGCTTTCGTCCTCCCTGCCCTCCGACGGGACCTCCGGAACGGTAATAAACAGGGCAAGGGCGGAAAATGCGACGGCAAAGGTAAGCAGATCCACAGCTATCGCAGCATCCAGACCGGCAAATCCGTAGACGGCAGAAGCAATGATCGGGTTTCCGATCGTGATCAGAGACCTCGATAAGGATTGGAGCCCGCCGGTTTTCTGATACTGATCCTTCGGCGTCACCATGGTATAGGCCACTTCCGAGGCCGGCTGCTGTACCGTGTTCATCAGGCCCGAGAGGGCATTGATCAGATACAGATGCCATACGCTGAGCAGGTCTGCCTTATACAGAAGAAAAACAGTCATCGTGCTGATTGCGGCCAGCAGATCACAGACCAGCATCACCCGCTTTTTGTCAAACCTGTCAGATACAGCACCGGCAAATATGCTCATGAGAACATAGGGCGCATAGGTGCAGACCCTGAGTGCGGCAGTACTGAGTGCCGACCCGGTCTTTTCATAAAGCCAGAGCGTCAGTGCAAATGCGGTTATCGCACTTCCAAGCTGGGAAATACTTTGCGTGGACCAAAGGAGATAAAAGTCTTTCAGATCGTTTTCGTTTTTGTTCATTTCTTTGCTCCTCAAAATGATGTTTCCAAAGAGCAAAGCCTGAGGAATTCAAGTTTCCTCCACACAGACTCCTCAGGCTCTGCGTGGAGCAAATACTTTGCAGCGGACCGTATCTGTACCCGTTGTCATGGGAGGATCCTCCTTACTGAAGTATTTCGGCTTTCCGTCGGTTACTTTTACTTGGAAGAAATGGCGATCACGCCGCGTTCGGTGATCTTGGCAAAATAAGTGGTCTGCCCGGTAACCGGCACGACTTCCATCGCATTGCCGTTGCACGTCACTTCCACGTCATCCCCTTTGCAGGCGAAGAGATATTTGCCGTAGTGCTCGTCATCGATGGTGTAGTGTTCCGGCACCTCAAACCAGTAGACCTGGCGGAGTTTTGACCCTTCCGGGACCGAAGCTTTGGCCTGGTCATACGCTTCTTTGAAAGCAACGCGTTTGTCGGGCGTCAGCAGGTCTTCCTGTTCGTAGGGTACGTTGGTGACTTCCTCAAGAGGTACGAACTGATAGACCGTATCATCCTCCATCAGGCAGATCAGAAATCCGGTTACAACAGGAGCAACGGATTTTGCTTCCTGTGACGGCTCGGTATCCGGCGTCTCCACTTTGTTCGGAGGAAACAGAACGGTTCCGGGGACAAGAGTGGCTGTGTCTGCAAGCGCAGGAAGACCGACACAGAAAACCAGTGTCAGCGCAAGGAAAAAGGACAGAAGTTTTTTCATGTGATAATCCCTCCGATAGTGTATTTTTTTCAAGTCCGAAGTTTCTCGGACCCGTATATCTATTATAGAAAAAATTACAATTTTTTACAAGAGAGAAAAGGAATTATTCAGGGACATTTGCCGAGTTTTTTCATACGAAGGTTCCGGAAAGACGGCATTGACATTGCTGCATAAAATGAGTAAAATAGCGGCATGAGATCCCAGGCTGCTTCTTTTTGTATTCCGGCGGGAGGACCCGCTAAAAATAAAAAAAGAAAAAGGAGAAAATCGACATGAAGAAGATTTTCGCAATCGCCCTGGCACTGTGCATGGTGTTTTCCCTTTGCGCAGTCTCTGCTTTCGCGGATGATGAGATCACGCTGGACGTCATCATCTGCCAGTACGGCCCCAACACGCAGGACTGGTTCCTGGGCACGGGCATGAACGGCACAAACTTCGTTGATAAGTTTGAAGCCGAGAATCCGGGAATCAAGCTCAATCTGGAAGTGATCTCCTGGAACGATGTGGCGACCGTTGTGGATACCCGCATTGCTGCCAATCAGGCACCGGACATTCTGAACATCGACGTGTTTGCGGCTTACGCAACAGACGGCCTGCTGGAGCCGGTTTCCCAGTGGTGCCCGGAAGAGCTTTACAACGACTTCTTCCCCTCTTTCATCGACCAGTCTGTGATCGATGACACGGTTTGGGCAGTGCCCGACCTGGCATCCGCCCGCGCCCTGTTCTACAATGTGGACATGTTTGAAGAAGTCGGCATCGAAGTGCCGACGACCTGGGCTGAACTGGAAGATGCCAGCTAGGCCATCATCGACTTCTATGACGGCGAAGTGTATCCCTGGGGTATTGACATGACCACCGATGAAGGCCAGGCTGCATTTGCCTATTACACCTGGGGCAACGGCGGCGGATTTGTGGATGCTGACGGCAACTGGGCTGTCAACAGCGCGGAGAATGTGGAAGCCATTGAGTATGCCATCGGCCTTGTGAACAAGGGCTTCACCAACCCGAACCCGGCCACCCAGACCCGTTACGACCTTCAGGATATGTTCGCAGCAGGCAAGCTGGCAATGGTCATTGCTCCCAACCAGCTGCCGACCTATGTCGCAGACAAGGAAGGCAACATCAACCTGGCGACAGCCAATATCCCGGCCAACGAAGGCAAGAGCTCTTCCTCTGTGGGCGTGATGGACCGCATCATGGCCTTCAAGGACGACAGTGCTCCGGATCAGGCTGCACGTGATGAAGCCATCGGCAAGTTTGCCGAGTTCTTCTACAATCCCGAGAACTATGTGGGCTGGGTCAGCATGGAAGGCTTCCTCCCCGCAGTGAACTCCGCTGTCGGTGCGCTGGTGGAAGCAGATCCTTCTTTCCAGGCATGGCTGGATGTGCTTGGCGGATGCCAGTTCTATCCGACTGCCAAAGCAGAGTGGGATCAGGTAAAGCAGGGTGTGATCGCCGCTGAGCAGAATGCCCTGACCGGCGCTTCCGTCCAGGCCGAGCTGGATGCCCTGCAGGCAGCTCTCGTCGGCTGAACAACTGAAGATCCGCAGCAGGCGGAACTATAAGGCTTTTTTAAGGGCCCGGTCAGACGGCCGGGCCCGTTTTCTTTCTTAAAGCGGCTTTCTATCCTCTTTTCAAAGGAGGCGACAGGAGTAAGTGAATACCCTGAATAACAAACGCTGGTGGGAACCCTATCTGTGGCTGCTGCCCAGCATCGTGCTGATGGCGATCTTTGTAGTGTTCCCGATTGCCATCGTATTCCGGCTGTCCTTCAGCGAGATCTCAAAATCAGGTATCGTAGGCGGCTTTATCGGTTTTCGCAACTTCAAAGAGGCTATCGGGCTGCCGGCGTTTAAAACGGTGATGATCAATACCTTCTGGTGGGTATTGTCCGTCGTCGGGCTTTCCACACTGATCGGTTTTGCACTGGCACTGGTGCTGAACAAGAAATTCCACGGACGGAAAATTGCAAGGGCAATTGTGGTGTTTCCGTGGGCGACGTCTCTTGTGATACAGGCGTCGGTCTGGAATTATATCATCAAATATGAATACGGCAATCTGAATAATGTGCTGTTGAATCTCGGTATTATCAAACAGGCTGTCAACTGGCGCTCAAGTTATCAGGTGGAGTTTATCTGGGAGTGTTGGGTCGGCATTTTTGTGACCATTCCGTTTGTTACTTTCTGTGTGCTGTCCGGGCTGCAGTCGATCGACGGAACGCTTTACGAGGCGGCAACGGTGGACGGCGCGGGCGGCTGGGCAAAACTTTGGAAGATCACGCTGCCGCTTGTAAGACCTTCCCTGACAGTGAGCACCGTTCTCAATATTATCTATGTGTTCAACTCTTTTCCGATCATCTACACGATGACGAAAGGCGCACCCGCCAATAAAACGGACACGCTGATCACCTATCTGTACATGCTGAACTTTTATGACCGGAAGAAAGGCCCCGCTACGGCACTTTCGGTAATCGGTTTTGTGATCCTTTGTATCTGCGCCGGAATCTATATGATTACGGTGATGAGGAAGGAGGACGACACATGACGCCGGATGTGACCCGCAGCAGGAACAGGACGGCACTGCGGCTTCTGATCGCAGCAGCCGTGGCCGTGTGTGTGCTGCTTTCTCTGACCTGCACGGTCTTCCGTGCGGGGATCTATACCAAAAAATCGGCAAATACTGCGGTAGGGGATGAAAAATATCTTGCCGCACGGGCAGAAGTCGACACGGTGGCGGAGGAATACCGTACAAAAGGGTTTGATGTGGCAGTCAGCGAAACGGTGACGGAACGCACCAACTCCAAGGGCGAGACGTCTTCCCTTGTGACGTTTTCCATCAGCCAGGAACTGGAAAAGAACGGGTGGAGTTTTCTGGGAACGGGGCTGCCGTCGTCGGTCATTTTGACGGTGCTTCTCAGCTGTGTGCTGCTTTCCGTCGCGTGTGCGGCGGCGGGCGTACTCGGCAGCATGGGTGAGCTGCCGCGCTATCTGGGACCACGGGAGAAGATCCTGCGGAGCGCTGCCGGCCTATTTGCCCTGATCGCCCTGCTGCTGGTGCCGGTGTTTGTAATGAGCAATACGGTGATCTTCTCCAGAAAGCTGGGCCTTTACAGCGCAGGGACGGTAACAGAGGGAGCGGAAGCTTTTTACCGGAAGGTGGGGGACTATCTGTTCGGCAATGCGGCGGGGACAGATCCCTCCGGCGCATTGAAGGGGCTGACTTTTCGGAATACACCGGCATTCTGGCTCACGATGATCCCGCTTTTTGCCATGGTGCTGGCAGCCGTCCAGCTGAGGCACGGAACGATCGGCAATACACTTCTCCGCGGTCTGCTTTATGCGTTTGTCCTTTTGGTGAGCGTTGTTTTCCTGTATCCTTACTATGTGATGCTGGTGTCGGCTTTCCGGTCCAATGCAGAGACGAATGATATGTATTTTCTGCATCTGCTGCCTACAAAATGGGTGTGGAGCAATCTGACGGATATTGTAAAACGAGGCGTGCCGCGGTATCTGCTCAACTCCGCGATGATCGCCGGCGGCGCCACACTGATTGCCATGCTGTGCGGCATTCCGGCGGCATATGCCATGGCCAGGATGAATTTCAAGGGGAAGAATGCATTTCTCGGCTTTGTGATCATGAGCCAGATGTTCTCCCCCGTGGTGCTGCTGATCGGCATCGTGCAGCTGATGAGTACGCTGAAACTCAATGACAGCATTCTGGGATTGATGTTTATCAACGCGGCATTTAACCAGGCGTTTGCGATCTGGCTGCTGCGGGGCACGTTTGTTTCGATCTCCCCGGAGATGGAGCAGGCGGCAAAGATCGACGGATGCAATACCGTGCAGAGCCTGCTGCGGGTGCTGCTGCCGATGGCGGCTCCGGGTATCGTGACGACGCTGATCTTTATCTTCATCAATGCCTGGAATGAGTACACGATCTCCACGGTGCTGATCTCTACCGCCGGCAACCGGCCGATCACGGTAGGGATCACGCAGTTTTCCTCCTTTAATATGATCGAATGGCAGTATCTGTTTGCGGCCTCGCTGCTGGCAACGATCCCGGTCGTGATCCTGTTCATGTGCATCGAGAAACATCTGGTGTCCGGGCTGACATCCGGCGGCGTAAAAGGATAAAGAGAAAAGGAAAGAAAAGAAAGAAGGAGAAAAAGCAATGCATCACGTTGTGGTATTCGGCGGAGGGACGGGGCTTTCGTGCCTGCTTTCCGGATTGAAGCTTTTCCCCCTGGATGTGACGACTGTCATCACCGTGAGTGATAACGGCAGCAGCACCGGCGTGCTGAAAAAAGAGCTGGATATTCCGGCCGTCGGGGATGTCGGGAAGGTCCTGATCTCCATGGCCAATGCAGATGAGGACTTTATCCGCCTGCTGCGTTACCGGTTTTCAAAAGACGGAAGCCTGAAAAATCACCCGGTACGGAACATTATGCTGGCGGCGCTGATCGACCTGAAAGGAAACCTGACGGAAGCCACGCGGTATATGTGCCGCCTGCTGAATATCAACGGCACGGTGCTTCCTCTGACGGAAGACGTGGTGGAGCTGGTAGGGAAATCAAAGGACCACCAGCGCGATTTTTACGGGGAAGAAGAGGTCAGCCGCAATGTAAAAAGCATTGAAAAGCTGAGTTATGACCACGAGATCCACGCCGCAAAGGAGATCGTGGAAAAAATTGAGGACGCCGATCTGATCATCTTCAGCTCCGGCAGCCTGTATACCAGCATCCTGCCCCATCTGATCGTGGAGGATATTGTGGAAGCCATCGGCCGGTCACGCGCCCCGATCCTGTACGTGTGCAATCTTGTGACGCAGCCGGGAGAGACGGATCATTACAACGTCAGCGACCACCTGCAGGTGCTCAACCAGTATCTGGGCAGGCGCAAGGTAGACATCGTGCTGGCCAACAACTCACAGATCGACGACAGTGTGAGAAAACGCTATCTTGTCACGGAAAATAAAACCGTAGTGCAGCTCGACCGCGCGGCGGTAGAGAAGGAAAATGCCGAGATCATTGAAGACGATGTTTTCTGCATTGACGACGGAAAGATCCGGCATGATGCGCTGAAAACGGCATTTCTGATCTTCTCCTATCTGATGGAGCGCAGCAACCTCAGGCTTACCCCGCAGTTTACCGATGAAAAAAGACCGAAAGCATAATGCTTTCGGCCGGAAGATCGATTTTGTGCAGACCTTATCCTTTTACCGGATGCTTTAAAAGGATAAGGTCTGCAGTCTGTTTCGCAGCGAAAGCTGCGGAAAAGACTGCTCATTGCTTATAAAAGAAGTCCGGGATATTTCCCCAGCGCTGACGGAAATAATGGGCGGCCAGTTTGGGGCGGCGGTCACGGGTGAGGATCCCTTTCCGGTTTCCGTCCACGCGCATGGGCCCCTGAACGGTGGAAAAGTCGGCAAAGTTCCAGATCTGCTCGCCGATGAAGAAGCTCCGTTTATCAAATTCGTCATTTGTCCGGCGGAAGAATTCCGTCTGGTATTCCTCACTGAACATTTCGCCGTTGATATTGTGAATGCCGGGGTAAGTGTCCGCCCCGTATTCGGTGAACATCACCGGCTTTCCGACCGTCTCCCAGAAATCCAGTTCCGTATTCAGCGCATCGCAGGCCGCATCCAGGTCACCGCTGAGATTGTACCAGCCGTAATAGCGGTTCAGGCAGCAGACATCCATGGCCCGGGTGATGATATCCCGCAGATAGTTATTCTGACAGCAGACCAGCGTGACAGGGCGATCCTGCGGATCACAGGCATGGGCAAGTTCATAGAGCGGATAGAAGTAGTCATAGGCCGCCTGCGGAAAATGCTCGGTGTCCGGTTCGTTGGCGAGGGACCACATCACCACGCTGGGGTGATTTTTGTCCCTGGCGATCATATCCCGGATCACCTCCCGGTGATGGGCACGGATCGACATGACCTCATAAGGGTTCTGCACTCCGCCGCAGTTGATGCCGACCGCCGGGACTTCATCGATGATGAGGATCCCCTCGCGGTCGCACAGGTCGTACATTTCTTCGGCATAGGGGTAGTGGCTGGTGCGGAAGGAATTGGCGTTCAGCCAGTGGATCAGGGAGACGTCCTTCACGTTGAGGCACTCATCCATCCCTCTGCCGCGGAAATAACTGTCCTCATGCTTGCCGAAGCCCTTGAAGTAAAGCGGCTTTCCGTTCAGCAAAAACTGTGTCCCGCGCACTTCCACCGTCCGGATTCCGAAGGGCTGCTCGTAAACGTCCTCTCCGTAACATACTCTTGCACGATACAGATAGGGATGCCCGGGTTCCCAGACCTGCGCATGCGGGACAGAAATACAGCCGGAGGGGCCCTCCGCTTCCGCCGCGATCGCCCCGGTGCGGTCCAGGATCTGCAGCGACACCGTGCCTGTGCCGACCGTTTCAACCGCAAAAGTCACCGTTCCGGTCTCGCCGTCCAGACCGGGCACGAGCGTCAGATCGGCTATATAGTTTTCCGGGGTGGTGTACAGCTTGACGGGCCTTGTAATGCCGCAATAGTTGAAAAAATCAAAATTGGGCCTGTTCTGGGGGCGGCATCGTTTCTTTGCCAGTTCAACCGAGGGAACGCCGGGATTATCGGACCCGAAGAAGGCAATGCTGTTCTCGTTGCCGACAGGCAGGGTGGAGAAGTCTACCCGATTATCCACGGCGACGCAAAGCAGGTTCCCGCCGGAGCGCACCTTTCCGGTAAGCTCAAATTCAAAAGGAAGAAAACCGCCTTTGTGGCTGCCCAGCAGCTCGCCGTTCAAATAGACGACGGCTGCGTGCGTAACGGCGGCGAAGCGCAGAAACAGCCGCCGGCCGGCGCAGGGAGGCGCAAAAAACGTCTTCTGGTAGATGACCCAGCCGTAGTGCGACCGGAGGTTGATATCGTCTTTCTGGTCGTTATACGAGGCGGGGACGGCGATCGGCATGGGGTCTTCCAGCTTTTCTCGCATCCACTTTTCCTCAAAGCGTTCAGGTCCTGAGAGCGCAAAGTCCCAGATACCGTTCAGCTCTGTAACGCATCGGGCTTCATTCATTTTAGGGGTCAGCATTCGTGCACATCCTTTCTATGTCCAAAACACCGTTCCTGTTTTTTGTAATCCTGTATTGATTCCCGCGAAAGGGCACTTTCAGATGAAAATCCTGCAGGATCGCCGAACAGACGGGATCGGGTTCAAAACGGAAACCGCTCTCTGTATCCGGGTCGGGATGAAATCCTGCCAGCTCTTCGATGATCAGGGAGACAGGCCCGCTTGCCCAGGGATGGCACAAGCTGGTGTTCCACTTCTGTTCCTTTCCCCAGGCCTCAAAACAGGCGGTTGCCCCTTCCCGGAGCATATTTCGCCAGCCGTAGGGATCTGAGCGGGTGAGCAGCCGGTAAAGCGTCCGACGCTTTCCCAGGCGGGCAAGGCTTTTCAGCAGAAAATAGGCGGGCATAACACCGCAGATCCTGCCGGGATCCAGCACCAGCGCCTCGTACGGATCGGCGGATGAGTCCGGCAGAAGGCCGAAACAGGCTGCATAGAGATTGGCGTGCAGCGAGCAGTGACTGCTCGTCTCGCTGTCCGCAAACAGAGCCTGCCCTTCCCGGAAAAAGGCTTTTCGGTAGGATGCCGCGATCAGAACGGAACGATTACCGACAGGCAGGCCGAGGATGGCCTCTATCCGTTCGAGGGAGAGGACGGCTTCATACCACAGGGCATTGATAACATTGTGGCAGCCGTGACCGACGACGGGGCGGGTCAGGGGAAAATCATAGTGGTCCCGATAATTTTCGGGCCAGTCTACCAGATTCCACTGCATCGAGACATCCTCCAGCAGGCCGTCGTTTCGGGCGTAGGCGGAAAAAGCGTCGATGACGGAGACTACGGCCGGATAACAGGTTTTCAGGAAGGATCTGTCGCCGGTAAATTCATAATCCGTCAGCGGAAGCAGCGGAAAGAGCAGGGAATAATCGGCAATTTCCTGCATCAGCGATCCGGGAGCGACTGCCATCATGCCGGGGGACACGCGGAGCGATTCCGTGAAATCTCCGATGCTTTTCCGGAGCAGTCGGGTGCTCCCGGTGAGCCAGACCTGACTGCGGGCGGTTATGACGCAATCGCCGATGTATTGCCCCTTCTCCCTGCCGGGGCAGTCCAGGTAGCTCTCCTGCGTCCCCCATCGGACGGCGTTTTTGCAGATCCGGAAAACAGCCCCGAGCTCATCCTGCCGGGCATGAAGCGTGCATTTTTCTTCTTCCATCGGATAGTGGCGGGCCCGGACCCTGCAGTCTGTGATGGTGACGCCGCTGTCCGGCAGGAGATAGGCGTAGCGGAAGGCCTTGTAGTCAAACGGGTGGAGGGCAGAGCATCCGTCGCGGAGCGTCCAATGCTCCTCATAGCGGCAATTGCAGCGCATCCGGAAGCGGACATGGGTCTCGTCTTCCAGTTCCTCGCCGAAACGAAGCGTTACCCGCTGCCCGGCCGCCCCGACAGCCTGAACGCAAAGCATCCCGGCAAGCTCCCGGCCGAAATCGAGAAGGATGCCTTCTCCGGCTTTTCGGACAGACACCGGCAGCAGGGATTCCCACTGCAGGTTTTCGATCGGCTGCGGAAGCATCCTGTAATCTGCCCATTCGGCACGGACAGGAGCCTCCCAGCCGGAATCGTCAAATGCCGGCAGCTCCCAGCCCTCCGGCCAGAGACGGCTGTCGAAGTCCTCCAGAAACTGGGTATCATATCCCGTCGTTTCCCCGGAATAGGCATGGCAAAGGGAGCAGCGCAGGGAGACGGGGAGAACTTCACCGGCGGGAGATTCCACCCGAAGGAAGAACCCGAAGCGCCCGTCTCCGCTGTTCCACACACGGTTGATCAGCCCCTGATAGTAGATATGCAGGCTCAGGACTGCCCGCCGTCCGCCTTCCGCCGAATAACGCTGATAATAATACCGGGAAGGATATCCGGGTGCCGGGCCGCAGCCCAGCCAGCAACCGTCCAGACGGGCATGATAGTAATCATCGGCGCTCAGGTACAGGGAGCAGGGCCCGGCCGGCAGATCCAGAACAGCGCGGACCAGCACATGAACATTTTTCGGAAGACGGTCATCGGGCACCGGCATCGGTTCCTGTTCCCGGTGGAAGACATTGCGTACCGGGGCTTTCGGCCATTGAGGGATGGTCATCCAACAGGCATTCAGCGGCTGCATGGATCATTCCTCCAAAAAAACGCGGGATCGCGTGACAGGCCACAGCACATTGCAGGCAAAGAGCCCGAAGGCCGATAACACGATCGTGGCAAGCGCTACGGTAGAATAAGGAAAACACAGCGTATAAAGGACGATCAGCCCGGTCAGCACCGCCAGCACCAGAAGATGGCGGCCGGGGCAGATCAACGTCAGAAAAACAGCGTTTTTCAGGATCCGGCTGATCTTCAGTTCCGAAAACACCACCATCTGAAACAGCGTGAAAGAGGACATCAGCAGAAGCAGGAAGACCAGCAGAAGGATCACAAACGGGGCGGCAAGCAGCCCGTTCTCCGCCATCGCCTTCCCGTAGATAACGGCACCGTACCCCGTCAGTGCCAGAAGCACTGCCAGGATCCCGCCCCCTGCAAGCGAGCGCAGGAAGCATTCGCGAAAGGTCTTCCAGTATTCTTCCAGGACAGCGACGGCTTCTCCCCGCAGCATGCAGATGCAGACCCGGGTCACGGCCGCCAGTGCCGCGGGGATCGTGATCAGGAAAAGACAACTGAAGAAAAACAGAATATTCAGCCCGATCAGGCCCCACCAGTTCCGGAGGAAGGTATGCACGAACAGCCTGAATCCTTCCGGCCGGGGCTTATCCGGCTCGTCCGCACGGCCGGAATTCCGCTCATACAGAAGATTGAACCAATTCACAGCGAGTCTCCTTAGGGAGAGAGACGGGTGCCGATGAGCTTTTCCCCGGCAGTCTCGTCAAAAACAACCACCTGCCCGAAACCGGTGCAGCCGCCGCAGCGGAAGGTATCCGTCGGGCTGACGTATTCTTCATGCGCGACGACAACGACCCATGAACGGTCTCCCTTCCGGATCCGAAGGCCTTCAATCTGATCGTCCTGAAACCGGATCTCCTTGAAATTGGAAAAAACAGGCAGCTTTGTGATCTGAACGGGGCATTCCGCATCCCGCCTGTCTGTGCTGATGACGGTAAACACCGAGAGAAATCCGTCTGACGCCGTTTCGGTCTCCGTAAACGGGGCGGACTCACAGGAATTATAATGGCGGGACAGGCGGCCGATCCCCTGGCGGATGGAGACCGGCGCGGAAGAGAGCACCTGCATCTGCGCGCAGGCAAGTGCACCCCGGAAACAGACGGTGTTACCGCTGTGAGATACTTCTGCCCCGCTGTTCCAGTGAAAGTACTGCTGACAGCGGTGCGGCTCTCCCGCATAAAGTTCATCAGCCAGAAGAAGGATATCCGGTTTGAGGAAGATCAGTTTCCGGTTGACGTATATCCCGTCCCGATAATATCCCAGATGGCCGCCTTCCGCATAGCCGAAGCGGCTGTCGGCATAATACTTCTGGTTGACGGCGCGGCTCACTTTACTGCATTCCCAGGAATCTGTGGTGGTATAAAAGTCTTTTCCGTCCGCAAGGACGGTGTTGTGCCCGGCACCGTCTTTAAATTCTCTGCGGTCCGGGCCGTAAACATAGGTGTAACGTCCCAGATCCGTGAGAATATCCTCGCCGAAAGCGGAGAGGTCAAAGTGGAGCTGATCCGCATGACCGTGTCCCGCTCCCAGCGTACCGCAGTGAAAACGCACCCAGGTATCGGACTTCGTCCATCCCGAACGGAAGGTGAAATTGCCGCTCTCCGCCAGGCAGTAGTCCGTCTTCGGCAGCGCCGGCTGTAAAGAGAGGTAACGATCAGCTTCTTTTGCGCCCAGCGTCCAGACGCTTTCAAGATCCAGACGGGGATACCCGACGGATCTCAGCGCACCGTCGGAAAAAACGGCGGCGGCCAGGGTGATCAGGTCCCTGCAGTCAATGCTGTCGCTGTCTCCCATCAGGGGCTCCGTCCCGTCAGGCTTGATCAGAGCCATCGCCGCCAGCGCCATCTTATGAACCCCGTCTTCAAATCCTTCCGGCAGGGCAATGCCGTTCCTGCGGGAGAGCACAAGGACATCCAGAAAACAGCGCAGCATCTCATTGTGATACATGGGAGACTGTTCCCAGTGGACCCCGTCCGGATAAAACTGGATCCTCCGCTCCTCATCCAGACGGCGAAGCGCTTCCGCGGTGCATTTTTTCGTCCATTCCGACTCCGGCAGGGTAAGGCCGGCGAGGAAAAGACCGTGATTGGCGATGATGCCCCAGTTGCTCATCAGCTGGTAGGGATCCCACAGATCCATGATTTTCTCCGTGTGGACTTTCATACTCGCCAGGAACTTATCGATCGTCTGCCCGGTGATACTCGGGCTGCCCTCAAAATAGGAGATCGCCCGGCACCAGTAGTCCATCCGGAACCCTATCTCGATGGAGCGCCAGGCTTTGGCATGTTCGGGGGAGTCCGGGGTGACGGTGTCCACCCAGTCTTCCAGCTGGCCGGCAAACGTACGGGCATAGATCTCGTCTCCGGTCATCGCGTAGGCCTGGCCGAGACAGATCCAGAACCGCATGCGGTTGAAGGCATATACAAATTCCGGGTCATTTCCCGGCTGCAGGAGCCAGTCGATCGGGCCGTCAAAGCAGACCGGCTCCGGAGTCTGTTCCAGATCCCATCGCAGCGTGAAATGGAAGATCCGGCGGCACACGTTCCGGGCTGTCTCCAGCACCGGCCGGGCTTCTTCGGCACAATATTCACGGGCGTATGCCGCCGCCGCGTCGCGGTCGTCAAAAAATGTCAGACGGCTCTGTCTGAAAAAAGTATCAGGATGCATCAGGTTCCCTCTTTACCAGTAGGATTTCCAAGGACCGGCCAGCCGGGTGAGAGCCTCCATATAGAAGTAATCACCCCAGCTGACGCATTCGTCTACCCCTTCGGGCGTGCAGGTGTTGAAAGGAGATTTTTTGGAGTAGGTCCCGTGGAGAAGAAGACCGTTGGAGCCTTCTCCTGCCACATAGTTTTTGGTCAGGCTGCCCGCCATGCACCGCGCAAGACGGATGCAGCGCTCCCGCTCCTCCTGCTCGAGATGGGGCACCATTTCCAGCAGTCCGCAGGCGACGATGGCGGCACTGGAAGAATCGCGGGGCTCGCCGGAGCCGTCGGAGAAGATCAGATCCCAGTAGGGAATGCCGTCTTCCGGCAGCCTGTCCAGATAAAAGGCGAGGGCTTTGCGGAAATAGTCGATACACCGTTCATCCCGGGTATAGCGGTAACTGACGGCAAGGCCGCAGATCGCCCAGGCCTGCCCTCTTGCCCAGAAAGAATCGTCCCGATATCCCTGGCAGGTCACGCCGCGGACCCCTTTCCCGGTCGCCGGGTCCAGGAAATAAGTGTGAAAGGTGGAGCCGTCCTCCCGAAAAGAGTAACGCAGGCAGGTCTCCGTATGTCTGCGGGCGACATTCCGGTATTTTTCATCCTTCGTCTCTTCTGAAGCCCAGTACAGCAGAGGCAGATTCATAAGACAGTCAATGATATAGCGGTAATTGTCCGGCGCGCCCAGAGGGCCCCAGGCCTGCAGAAAACTGCCGGTTTCCTGAAAACGCGTAAGGAGCTGGTCGGCGGCGAGGATGGCTGCGGTCCGCGCATCGGCGTTCCCGGTGAGCATCCACGCGGAAACGCAGGAAGGCGTATAAAGAAAGCCCATATCATGGTGATCGACTTCCGTTTTGGAGGTGATACGCTTCAAAAAGCTCTGCACCAGGATGCTTCCCGCCTGACGAAAGGAGTCGTCTTTTGTGTGTTCGTAAGCAAGCCAGACTTCTCCCGGCCAGAAACCGCAGGTCCACTGGGTATTTTCACAGGGCGGATAGATATTGTGAATGCTGGAATGGTTCTGGCACTGAAAAGTAAAATCTTTCAGATTTCGGCGGATCCGCCCGCAGGAACGGTCCAGTGCGGCGGATACCTCGAGGTCCGTGATCGGAGAGGTCATTCGTTCATCCTTTCATGCCGCTGGTCGCAATGCCCTGTACAAAATACTTCTGCAGGGCGAGGAAGACCACCAGGACGGGGATCAGGGCGACCACGGAGGCAGCCATGATCAGCCCGTATTCGGAGGAATACTGGCCGATGAACATGCGCAGCCCCAGCTGCAGCGTTTTTTTGTTCTGCGTGTGCAGATAGAGCTGAGGCCCGAGAAAGTCATTCCAGGTGTTGACAAAGGTGAAGATGGTCAGCGTGGCGAGACTCGGCTTGGAAAGCGGGAGCATGATCCGCCACCAGATGCCGTATTCGCTCAGCCCGTCGATTCTGGCGGCCTCGCAGAGGTCGTAGGGAACACTGTCATAGAACTGCTTCATCAAAAACACGCCGAAGGCGGAGAAGGCCTGCAGGCAGATCATGGCCGAGAGATGATCGTTCAGCCCCATGCCGCTGAGCATGATGAACTGGGGGACCATGTAGACCTGCCAGGGCATGGCGATCGTGGCGATATAGCCCAAAAACAGGAAGCTGCGGCCTCTGAAACGGAGCTTTGAGAAAGCGTAAGCCGCAAAGCTGGAGGTAAACAGCTGCAGGATCGTGACGACGACCGTCAGAAACACCGTGTTTTTGATAAAGACCAGCATGGGGACCTTCGTCCAGATGTCGAGGTAGTTCTTCCACTGGGGAACTTCCGGGATCCACTTCATGGGCCAGGTGAAAACATCCTTGTTCAGCTTCAGGGACGCGGAGAGCATCCACAGAAAAGGAATCACGGTGATCAGTGCGAGAAAGATCAGAAGGATATAGCAGACGATCTGCCCGATGGGATGCTGTCTGTTCTGCGGTTTCATATCAGGCCCTCCCTTAACCGTCCAGTTTGCTGTTCCCGTGATACTGCACCAGGGTGACCAGCAGGACAAGGGCAAACAGCACCATGGATACCGCACTGGCATACCCGAAATCGCGGGATACGAAAGCGTTGTCATAGATATACGAAACCAGCACGCGCGTCCGCCCTCCCGGGCCGAAGTTCGTGATCATCAGGAACATATCATAGACCTTGAAGCACTGGATCGTCAGCATGACCGTGACAAAGAAAGTGGTCGGACGCAGCTGGGGAAGGGTAACATTGCAGAACTTCTGCCATCCGGTGGCGCCGTCAAGCGAAGCGGCTTCATAGAGCTCCGGATTGATCCCCTGCAGCCCGGCAAGATAGATGATCATGAAATAGCCCATGTATTTCCAGATGGAAAACAGGATGACCGTCCCCATACAGATGATCCAGTTGGGGTCCGCCGACCAGCGCGGGAGCTTATCCACCCCCAGCGCGTAAAGGATCATGTTCACCGGGCCCATTGCGGGGTTGAACAGCATGTTCCAGACGGCGGTGACTGCCACCATGGAAGCGACATAGGGGAAAAACATCATCGTGCGGAAGAAATTCCGTGCGAAGATTTTCCGGTTCAGCAAAATGGCAAGCCCGAGGGAAGAAGCCATCGTCAGCGGCACGGTGATCAAGGCATAAGCCACGGTGTTGACCAGCGCCTGATTAAACTTTTTGTCATGGAGGAGCCTGGCAAAGTTATCCAGCCCGACAAATTCGATGGGATTTGCCCAGGAGCCGTCCCATTTGAGAAAGGCCAGGACGACCGCCATGATCATCGGAACCAGCGTGAAAACGGCAAAACCGATGAAGTTCGGCGCAATAAAACTGTAGGCCACCAGCGTTTTTTTGCGCCTCTGCCATCGTGAGCCCAAGGCGCTGCTGCGTGCAGATCCGGTATTACCCTGCATTGATTTTTCCTCTCTTTCAATGTGCTGCGGTTTCAGAAAGCCTGTGAACAGAAGGCGGAGAGGCGGATGACCCGCCTCTCCGCGATCGAACAGGTTTCTTTACTTTTTTCTGTGCAGATCAGCCCAGAATGGCAGAGACTTCTTCATTCATCATGGCGATGCCTTCATCAACGGTGAATGCATAAGTCATGATGCCGTCGTGCGCCTCGTTCAGGACGCGTTCGATATCGGCAGCCTTGTCATGCATGGGCATTTCCAGATAGACCTGAACCGTGGCAAGGGCTTCTTTGCTGTTCTCGTCAGCGGGGAACCCGTCCTGTGCGGCCAGGATATCCAGAACTTCCGCCGTCTTGATTGCGGGGAAGGTACCGGTCTCGGCCAGGATGCTTGCGCCTTCGGGGCCGGCAACGAACTTCACGAAGTCAATGGCGGCGTCCTGCTTTTTGGAAGCAGCATTCACGGCAACGGAGGTGATGGTGCCGAGGGTCGTGCCGGCAGGAACTCCTTCGGGATGCGGATACTTCACAATGCCCCAGTTGGCGGAAAGAGATTCGCCGCTCTTGATCTTGTCGATCTGGGTGGGGATGAACCAGGTGCCCATGTTCAGCATGGCGGCCTGATTGTTGAAGAACACGCCGGAGTAGTGCGTGGAGGTGGCTTTCAGCGTGCCGTAGTCCTGGCAGATGCCGTCATTCTGTTCAGCCAGGATCAGCTCGTATGTGTCCTTCATGAAGTCGTAGTTGCCGTCAACGACGGTGTGCTTGCCGTCCAGGATGGAGAACAGGGAAACCGCGGAGCGCCAGGTGTGGTAGTGAGCACCGTAAACCTTTTCGGCACCCACACCGGAGGTCACGGCACGGGCCAGGGCATCATACTCGGCCATGGTCATGTCGTTGGTGGGGTAAGCAACGCCGGCGGCGTCAAAAGCGTCTTTGTTGTAGAAAATGACCCAGTGGTCGGAACGGAAAGGCAGAGCGTAGTAGCTGCCGTCGACCGTGATCTGCTCGATCGTACCGCCGTAGACGGAAGTATCGACACCGACATCGTTCAGGGGGATCAGGTAGCCGCCCTTGACCAGGTTCGCGTAACCGGGAATATCCTTCACGCAGACAACGTCCAGATCGGCATTGCCGGTGAGCTGGGTGATCAGAGCATTCTGATAATCACTGGAGCCCAGGTCGACCATTTCGATCGTCACATTGGGATTGGCGGCAGTATAAGCATCGATCAGGGGTTGATAGTAGGTGGTCAGGTTGGTGTCCCAGACGGCCCACTTCAGGGTGACTGCTTCATCGGCGTAAGCAGGGAGAATGCCCAGACCGGCAACCAGCATGACAGCCAGGAAAACGGTCAGAACGCGCTTGAACGTTTTTTTCATGTTGTTTCCTCCTAATTTTTTGATCCGATCCTCTTATTCGCTCGGATCCAGTATTTTTATTATAGCAAAGATCCGGCGCATTTGGATGGTATTTCTGCAGGAGCATCTGCCTTTTTTTGCGTATTTTTATTTCGGCATATACTTTTTTGCGCTTTTCCTGTAAAAAGTTATCCTGCCGCCGAGGAGACGCCCCCGCGTCGGCGGACCGGCGGAGATTTTGTTTGCCGACGGGATGAAAACAATGGCACAAACAGCCGCAGATATGTTATAATAAAAAAAGAGGAAAAAGAGCGGGAAAACGGCGGTTTTCCGCTCATGGTTTCAACACGGAGAAAAGGCGGTGCCCGCAGATGGATGATCGTTCCGCTCTGCAGGATGTGCGAGACGCAGGACCTCAGACAAAAAAACAATCGGTTTCCGTCAAAGTGATCATTACGGCCATTGCCGTTCTCTTCTCGCTGGCGGCATCCGTGACGACGATCTGCTTCGCCTATTTTCATTTTCGGGATACGGCCCGGCAGAATCTGCTCCAGTCTACGGAATTCAATCTCAGCCTGGTGTCCGGGCTGATCGCGCAGGATCTGCAGGAACTGGACCGGCTGCGCACCAGGAGTGAAAACGACGAGGCCATTTCGGCCTATCTGGCAGACGCCGGCGCGAGTTCCGCCCGGGCAAGCGCGGCGTATGAAAACCTTGCTTCGATCGCCCAGTCGACCACGGCGTACCGGTATCTGCTGCGCCTGATCATGGTCAGCGAAGACGGGGAACGGATCCTGCAGACCGGCAGCGGCACCACAAACGGCAGGCCTGTCACCAAAGAGAGCATCCGTCTGTTGGGGTCCCTGGAGCTGGAGAACGAAAGAGACTTCTGGCAGGGCGTCTATGCCGACCCGTTTACCGATGTGGATCCGCCGGCAGTCCTCGCGCAGGGCGGAAACGTATACCATGCCGAAAAAATGCACCGCAGGGCCGTGGGGCATTCCTGCCTGATGGTCTCGCTGAGCCTTTTCCGGGAACCTTTGCGCAATTATCAGCTTCCGGAAGGGAACCGGCTGTTTCTGACGGTGGAGGACACGCTCTACCCGCTGGATGATCCGCTGCGGAGCGAGCAGGCTCCGGCTTCCTCGGAGACGGCGGATGATGCCGTCCTGGACAGACGTACCGTCATTCAAAATTATACCGGGAAGGACGGCACAGCCTGGCTGATGGTCTCCTGTCCCATCGGCAGCAGCAATCTGTATCTGTCGCAAAGCATTCCGGCGAGCGCCGTGCGGGTCGTGCAGTACGAACAGATGAAAGGACCGCTGGCCCTGCTCGTGCTGCTGATGCTGTCGCTGGGCGCCCTTCTCCTGTTTACCCTGCAGCAGCTGATCACGAAGCCGCTGAAAAAACTGCAGGAGCGGATGCAGGTCATCTCCGAGGGAGATTTTGCGAGGGATCCTTCCGTGGAAGGGAACAACGAAATCGGCCAGATCGGCAAAGGGATCAACGATTTTGCCTGCAACATGCAGGATATGATGGAGCGGCGCGTGACGGATGAAAAAGCACGGCAGGAACTGGAATATGATGTGCTGCTGAATCAGGTCAATCCCCATTTTCTCTACAACACCCTGAACTCCATCAAATGGATGGCAACGATTCAGCAGGCACCCGGGATCGCGGAAATGACAAACAGCCTGGCAAGGCTTCTGAAAACAGTCTCCAAAGGAACCCACGGCATGATCCCGCTTTCGGAAGAGCTTTCCCTGCTGGACGACTACTTTGTGATCCAGAAATACCGCTGGGGCGGGTCGATCGCGGTGACAAAAGAGATCGACCCGGAGACCGAAAAGGCGCTGATCCCCCGCTTTTCTCTTCAGCCCCTTCTGGAAAATGCCATCTTCCACGGCATTGAGCCGAAGGGCGGGGTGGGGACCGTCCGTGTGGCTTCGTGCATCCGGGATCATACGCTCGTGATCACGATGGAGGATGACGGGATCGGCATCCCCGAAGAGCAGATCCCGTCCCTGCTGACGGAAGACGCGCAGAAGCCGTCCGGGCTGTTCCACGGGATCGGCCTTTCCAACGTCAACAGCCGGATCCGCGGAAAATTCGGCGAGGGGTACGGGCTGCAAATCGAAAGCGAGCCGGGCTCCTTTACCCGCATATTGCTCACGCTTCCTTTCATTACGGAAGGGGAACAGGAGGTTTGACCATGCTGCATATTCTTCTTGTCGACGATGAGCCGCTGGTTTTGGTCGGCATTCAGTCCATGATCCGATGGGAAGACTACGACGCCCAGATCATCGGCACTGCGCGAAACGGCGTCCAGGCGCTGGAACTGATCGAAAAACAGGTGCCGGACCTCGTGATCTCGGATATTAAAATGCCGATGATGGACGGGCTTCAGCTGCTGGCCGCCTGTCGTGAAAAGTACGGAAAGATCCCTCTGTTCATCATGCTGACCAGCTATGAGGAATTCAATTATGTGAAAACGGCCATCCATCTTCAGGCGGTGGATTATCTGGTGAAGCTCGACATTACGGAGCGCAGCCTGGCAGAGGCCCTGCACAAGGCGCAGGAACAGCTCGCGGCGCTGCAGGCGGAACCGTTTCCGATCCGGCGCCCGCGCGCGGAACGCTTTGTCATGCAGCCTTTTTACGACCGCTTTTTTGCGCGGCTGTTCAACAACCTTTTTGAGACGCGGGAGCAGTTCCGGAACCAGAAGAACGAGCTGGGCATCGACCTGAATTATAAGGCCTTTGTCGTCTGCTGCTGCGAGCTGCCGGATTTTTCCATCCAGCAGATGTCGCACGAAAAGCTGATGAGCCTCTATTCCAGTACGACCCATATTGTGTGGGATACGGTCACGCGTTTTCTTCCGTGCTATATCACCACCCTGGATTCCCGGCATTTTACGATCACCTTCTGCCTGACGGAGGCGGAGGACCCGGTTTATGAAACGCTGCTCCCGGAGATCCTGGAGAAGACCGCGCGGCTGGTCTTCGACTATTTTTCCGTGCAGATGATCTGCAGCGTCGGCTGTAAAGTGTCGGATCCGCTGGAATTGTACCGGTCCTATTATACCGCCCGGCTGACGTATGCCGAGCGCTCCGGCGATCAGGGGCAGATCCGGATGTATGACCCCAAAAAAGCCGAAAGCGTCTCCTCGGATGTGTTTGATTTTGCCTCCTACCGGCAGACCCTGACGGAGAGTTTTTCCGAGCAGGACGCCGAAGGGCTGAAACAGAACATGAATCAGATGATCGAGGAGCTTCGCTGCCACCCCGCCCGGCAGTTCCAGGCCATGGATGCGGCGGCAAATCTGCTGTTCCTGTGCATCAGCCAGCTGAGCGACGGCGAAAACATCATCTCTCAGATCTTCTCCGAAGAACCGGAGGGATACCGGGTCTTATACCGGATGCGCACGGTGGCGGAGATCACGCGCTGGATGGAGACCCTGCGCGACGGCGTCATCAGCATCCTGCGGGAGAGAAAACGGGGTTATCGGGATAAAACGGTTCTGCAGATCAAGGAATACATCCGCGAAAATCTCGATAAACGGCTGTCGCTGAGTGAAGTGGCGGCAGTATTCAGCTTTTCGCCGACCTATCTTTCCCAACTCTTTGCCAAACATAACGACTGTTCCTTTGTAGAGTACATCACCCGGGAAAAGATCCGAACCGCAAAGGAAATGATGCAGTCGGACGACGCCAGGATCTATCAGATCTCCGAACGCCTCGGCTTCGGCAACGCCTTCTATTTCAGCAAAGTGTTCAAAAAAGTCGAAGGCTGCTCTCCCACCGAGTATCTGCAGAAGTTGTCAGGGGGACGGTTCTCCTGACAACTTTCCGGGAAGGAATCGATATCAAAAGGAGGAATTTGTCATGAAAAGACGGTCCCCGGCATCCGTTATTGCATGGCTGACGGTCCTGGCTGCATTCTTTGCCCCGGCAGTCTTGGCGGAAGGCCCGGCAGGCTGTCTTACGGGGAAATGGACAGCTCCGGAAGACGGACAGTCCGTTATCATTGCGTGCGAAGCTTACGGGCAGGCGATCGGATTTGATCCGGCACGAAACCGTGTTGTGCCCGGGGAGACCTATCTGGAGGAGGATACCCTCTACGCTTCCGCCGGGGCGCTTGTTTTTGATGTGACGATGACAGAGGACGGGCTATACCGTTTTTCCGGTCCGCTCGGCTCCCTGGCGGTCAACGACAGCAACGATGTCATCCTGACAGGCGACGGGCAGCGGGACCTCTGGCGGGTAAGCCCGGTCGGGGATCTGTACTTCGTGGAAAGCGATGCCTCGCCGGGCCGTGCCCTGGAGTACTATCCTTCCTCCGGATCGATCACCACCTACCCCAAAAATACGTATGAAAACTATCAATTCGGCTTTTACGCGGTGGAGGAGGAGCCCGGTCGGGAAGATCACGCTCTCTCCTTCCCGGAAGAAAGGATCGCGGAAGACGGCTATACGCTTCGGGTATTCGAGACGACCGATATTCACGGGCATATTGCCGACGCATCATCAGGCAGCGCGGAGAGCACCGAATATCTGCTGGCAGCGCTGGCGGACCGGATCAATGACGCACGCGATGCGTACGGGAGAGAAAACGTTGTGCTGCTGGACGGCGGAGACCTGTTTCAGGGCAATGCGATCTCCAATGCGGTTCAGGGTCAGTGCGTCATCGCCATTTTTGACTGCATGGCTTATGATGCGGTAAGCATCGGCAACCACGAGTTTGACTGGGGATTGACTACCGTGCTGGACGCAGACGCAACCCTGGGAAGCTATGATGTTTACGGCTGCACCGGTGACAGCAGCATCCCTGTGGTCTGCATGAATATGACCCGGAACGGTGTGCCTGTCGAACAGGCGGTGGATGCGGTGATCCTGAATAAAACGGCCGTCAACGCAAACGGGGAGACCCTGCCGGTGCGCGTCGGCGTCATCGGATGGGCGGATCAGTATGCGTCATCCGTCATAAGGACAGAGTTTCAGGATAAGGGCTATGCGATCAACGCGGATGTGAAGCGGCTGGAAGGAAAGGCGCATGAACTGAAAGATGCGGGCTGTGATGCCGTCATCGTTCTGGCGCATGAAGATGCCTTGATCATGGCGCATCAACTGAGCCTTGACAGCGGCATTGATCTGGTGCTTGGCGGTCATTCCCATTTTATTGAGTTCGGACGAACCATGAGCGGAATCCCTTATCTGGAAGCAAACAGCTATGGAAAGAATCTGGGTTACGCGGAGATCACCTTCTCGGGAGATGGCGATGTCCGGGTGAGCACGCCGGAGGTCATTTACACCAGATCGGAGCCCGGGAAACTTCCGGATCTCGAAGAAAACCGGGATGATTTGGATGCCGAGGTGCTGGCGATCTCAAGAGAGGCCGTTTTGTATTCGCTCGATACGCTGGGGAAGACACTGGCTATTCTCGACGCGGATCTGACGGGAGCAGAGATCGATAACCAACTGTATACATCAACACGGTCGAATTTTGCGCTGGACCTGATCCGAACAGGCGTCGGAGCGGACATCGCCTTCACCAATTCCACCGGCCTGCGGGATGAATGGCTCCTTGGAGAAAGCAGCGCCGGGGGGATCACAGCAGCCGATGTCTACGGCATCCTTCCTTTCAACAACCAGCCCCATCTCTATGAGATCACAGGCCTTGAGCTGAAAGAACTGATGGAGTTTATGCTCTTCTCCGAAAATGTCAGGCCGCTGCTCATGAGCGGGATGGATTGTTACTGGACAGACGGCAGGATCATGAAGATGGAGCTGCACGACGGCGTCGTGATCTACGACGACGGCTGGGCGGACGGCTGGGACCAAAGGCATGTCACGATTGCAGTCAACGGATATGTGGCGCTGCAGACGAACTGGCCCTTCCCCGAATGGGCGCTTGAGGGAAAGGAGACGATTATTGATCTGAACGAAAATGATATATGCATTGACACCTTATGGGATCTGGCGGCAGGCGGAACCTATCATGTGGACACGAGACCTCATATGATCTATGAGTTGTCAAGGGGATAGGTTCTCCTGACAACATCAGCGTGTGAGGGGCACCGCCTTTTTGCCGGAAGGGCAGAAAAATACCGGGGACGGAATTTGTTTTCCGTCCCCGATGCTTTTATTTTCCGTTACTGATCTCCGTTACTGATCTCCGTTACTGATCTTTCGATCCGTCCCGGTCATAGAAGGATTACTGTTACTCTCCGCGTTTTCTGACGTCCGCCTCGATGGGCGCACTCCAGGCGGCGTCGATCCCGCTGTCTTCGCGGCATCGGCAGAGGGCTTCGCCCACCACTTCGTAATTCAGCCGGATCCCCACGCTGTCTCGCCGGTACCGTACGGCGCGGTCCTCGCGGATGCCAAAGCTGCGGGCTGCGGCTATCGCATCCATGCCGGCCCCGAGAAAGAGAAATTCCCAGCCGTATTTTTCCTGTTCGTGCTTCACCATCCGCTGCACCTCCTCATAGGTGTAGGCGCGGCTGGCATTCTCCATGCCGTCCGTCGTGATCACGAAGATTGTTTTCCCCGGCCGGTCTTCTTCTCTCGCATACTTGTGCACATTTCCGATGTGGTGGACGGCTCTGCCTATGGCATCCAGCAGGGCGGTGCACCCGCCGACCTGATACTGCTGCTGCGTCATCGGCTCGATCTTTTTCACCGGGACCCGGTCGTAGAGGACCGAGCTGTCGTTTGAGAACAGAACAGCGGAGACGAGGACCTCCCCTTCGCCCTTCTTCTGCTTTTCCACCATGGCGTTGAATCCGCCCACGGTGTCTTCTTCAAGCCCCGCCATGGACCCGCTGCGATCCAGAATAAATACGATTTCCGTCAGATTGCTGTTCATAAAAATTTACCCCTTTCCTTTTGTTGTGGCATGATCATACCATAAAGGAAAGGGGTTTCGGTCAATTCAGAATTGACGCATCGGTTTTTTTTATGAACAGGTCCGCAGAGCGTATCGAAAGCTCTTGACCATATATCTCCGTGAAAGCTTTCTAGGAGAGACCCCGCCCAACGAAAAAAGATGACTGAGGCGAGAGCCGCCGCCTGGGTCGGGAATACGGATCTGGCGGAGAGAAGCCGGGCTTCCCGAAAGCGTTTTTACGCAGAGCACCCGGACAGGAGAGAAGAGGCGAGGCGGCGGATGCGGGAGTTTCTCTCCAGGCCGGAGAATCGGACTTTTGTGGAAGCAGACCGCAGGGCAAAGCCGGTGAGATGCGTGGAGACCGGGGAGGTCTACCGTTCTCAGCGGGCTGCGGAAAAAGCAACAGGGTTTTGCGGCATCCACAAGGTCTGCCGGGGGAGGCAAAGACCTGCGGCGGATATCACTGGTGCTGTACGGACGCCGTGGACGAATGACTGCCTGCCGGTTTTTTCAGTGTCGGGGTGTCAGGCCCGGGTCCCGTCGAGTAAAACAGGAAGCCGCTCGCTTGCCGTTTTTAAGCGCAGGGGATGGAGTAAATGTTTTTGGTGCGGCAAAGCGGCACGGAAGGGGAGCGCGTCCTTTCGCTCCGAGAGGTGCTTCCGTGCAACTATTTGTTTTGTGCTGAAATACCGTTTAATACTATTCACTAATAAAACAATTTAAAATCCATTCTCTGCCAGTAATGCTATGAATTACCTCATTGGTTATCGAACAGATTGTCTCACATAACCGATCAATCACTTTTTCAAGTGTAGCAAAGATTTCATTTTTAAAACCCCGTTTTCGGATCTCTTTCCAGATCTGCTCGATAGGGTTCATTTCTGGAGTATAGGGTGGGATGAAAAAGAGAGCAATATTATCGGGAACAGACAGCGCATTAGCCTTGTGCCAGGCTGCCCCATCACAACACAGAAGTATCATGTCATCCGGATACTCTTTGGATAGCTCCTGAAGGAAACCATTCATACATACTGTATCGCAATGCGACATTATCAGAAAGAACGAATCTCCGGAAAGAGGATCCACAGCGCCATAGGCATAACGATATTCCCGGATATGATGACAAGGTACTGACGGTCGGAACCCTTTCTGACACCAACAATATTTCGGTTTGTTGATCCTGCCAAATCCTGCTTCATCCTGAAACATCAGACGGACTTTGCCTTGTTTGCCAGATCGGTTTACATAATCATTCAGCTCTGAAATCTTTTTTTAATTTGTTTGAGGTCTCAATGACCTCCTCCGTCGCCCTCTTGGGGTGTCTGCTCCTCGGCATGACTTTTCGCCATCCATGCCGCTTCAAAACATAATAGATCTGGCTCCCGCCGATCGGATGCCCAATCGCCTGTTCATAACTCGCTTTGATTTCCGATGTCTCTACAAGTTGTCCTTTTTCCGCTGCTTCCCGGAATGGCTCAAGTATTGCCGTTTCTTCTTCAAAACTCATGTTTCTCCGATTTCCGGCATAGTGATTCCCGGTTATTGCTTCTATTCCGCCCTGTTGATATTTCCTGCTGAGCTGGGTTAAATATGACGGATGAAACCCTGTTACCGCTGCAACTTCATTTGCACTCTTTCCTTCCGCTCTTAATTCAAGTGCCTGCAATCTCTTTTCAACCCGTTTGTTCTTGTTCTCTTTTCGTGCCTTTTTGATTCTTGCTTTATCTTCGTCGGTATATCTGTACATCTTTATCACCCTGTAA
>JAFRIV010000011.1 GCA_017432615.1 Oscillospiraceae bacterium | reverse complement strand
TTTTATGGTGGGAGGGGTACTATGCGAGAAAAGATTCCGTATTTCCGTTCGTACTACGAGCCGCCGGATCCGCCGGAGATCCCGGAGTGCCCGGTGTGCGGGAGTGACTGCTATGAGGAGATCTACCGGGACTGCAATGACGACGTCTGCGGCTGCAGCGACTGCGTACGCGCGGTCTCTCTGGAAGACTACCTTGCGGAACTGGAGGAGGAGATGGAGGATGCGCGGTATGCGGTCGAGGAAGAACGGGGTCGGTGGTAGTTCATACGCAGTGCGGAGGCGTTGCGCGAAAGGCGGGATTGCCGCTCCGAACAAGTTTTCTTTTCGCGCTGAAATGAAGAAAAAGAAAAGGGGAGAGGGTGAACGGGTAAACGTTTCGGGTGCGGCGAAGCGGCACGGAAGGGGAGTGCGTCCTTTCGCTCGGAAAGTTGCTTCCGTGCAATTATTTGTTTCGTACATTTGTGCTGATTCCTACGGTTTGCTGTTTTAGAGCGGGGGAGTTGGTAGTTCATACGCAGTGCGCAGGCGTTGCGCGAAAGGCGGGATTGCCGCTCCGAACAAGTTTTCTTTTCGCGCTGATGAGGGTAGGCTGGGGAGAGGGTAGTTCATACGCAGTGCGCAGGCGTTGCGCGAAAGGCGGGTTGGCCGCTCCGAAGAAGTTTTCTTTTCGCGCTGATTTTGGTAAACAGGGGTAGGGTGAACGTATTAGGGTGCGGCGAAGCGGCACGGAAGGAGAGAAAACAAAAGGATTGCTGCAAAGCCATTAGACGGCGTTCCCTTTGGCAGAATGCATCGAATCATTCCGGGGTGGTATTTGCATCATAATACGCATATTCCATGAATTTTTTCAGGCCTGACTCAAAGGTTTCCGCAGGAATCAGGGCTATTCCGACTTCATCACCGAAGACGATCAGACGCGATCCCCCGGTAATGCCGTACTTGTCCCGTGCCCCTTTCGGGATGACGATCTGGCCCCTGTCGTTGACCGTTACCGTTCCCCAGATGTATTTTCCGGCCGGCGCAGGAGGAAGGGCCCCGATTCCGTCAACTTTTTCATCTTTGATCAGACTGTCAACGGTTACGCCGTAGACCTTTGCCAGAAGATCACATTTCCGGATATCAGGGATGGTTGCGCCGCTTTCCCACTTGGCATAAGCCTGTCTGGAGATGTTGATTTTTCCCGCGATCTCCTCCTGGGAGAATCCGTGAATCGTGCGAAGCATAATCAGGTTTTCTTTCAGCATGGTAAAATCTCCCGTCAAGTGTTTTTCGCAAGCCGGTTAAAGGTCTATCCTTTCAAAATTCCTGCAGGCGGTTTTGTAGGAAAGCGCAGTCATGATCAAAAAAGCGGCCGATCCGGCGAGCAGCAGGATAAGCTGAAGACCAAAGAAGTCGAATGCGAACGCATTGACACTCTCCAGGCCCGGAACATGGTGAAGCGTTTCCAAAACGCCTATAACCAGAAAGGATACGATGATGTGGGTTATAAACGGTCTGCCTATCTGATAAGCTGTTTTAAAAAAGCCCCCGAGAAAGATAATATTAAACAGACCGAAAAGGAGAAACGCTCCGCCAACGGCAAAGAGATTGGCATTCATCAGAGCATTTGCCCTGTATACGGCAGATTGAGAAAGAAACGTCATTCGGATCAATGCCGAAAAAAGCATCAGGATCAGACTGCAGGCTTCAATGAAGCAAACGAAAAGAAACTTCCCTGTGACGACATCTTTTTTGCTGATGGGAAGCAGGGACGAGAATACAATGTCATTTGCCTCCCGTGCATACTGAAACCCCTGAAAGATCCCCAGCGTCACAAAAAATGCACCGCAGAGGATCGGATATCCGGGAAGGAAGAACATCAATCCGAAGAGAATAAACAGATAAGTGAGCGGAGATGCGCTCAGTTTCATTTCTTTACGCAAAATATTACGCATTGTTCATACTCCTTTCCATCCGCAGGATCGTGTCTTCAAGGCTTTCGCCATTCTGTGAGAACTGCTCGGTAAACGTCTTTTTCGGCAGAGCGGAAATGATATGCCCGTTGGAGATATATACAATATCATCCGCACACTTTTCCAGATCAGAGGTAATGTGAGTGGAGAAGAAAACGGCAACGCCCTGCTCTTTCAGTTCGTTAAAAATGCCAAGGAGCTCATCTCGTGAGAACGGATCCAGCCCGCTGGTCGGTTCGTCCAAAATCAGGATCTCTGCTCTGTGGGAAAGAGCGATCAGCAGATTGAGCTTGACCTTCATGCCTTCGGAAAGTTCCAGCGGAGTCTTGTTCTCATCCAGTTTGAACAGACGAAGATAGTTGCGGTAGGATTCATTGTCCCATGTCTCATAAAAGCGGCTGACGATGCCTATAATATCCCGGATCTTTTTTCTCGGGTACCAGCTGACGGTCCCGGTCGAATATCCGATCCGCTTCTTGATCTCTGCCTCACGGCTTGTGAACGGGATACCGAAAAAGAGAATATCACCGCGATCAGGGTGGACGAGATTCAGTATGGATTTAATGGTCGTTGTTTTGCCGGCCCCGTTTCGCCCGATGAATCCGGTGATTCTGCCGGGTTTGATGGAAAAAGAGACGTCCTGCAGATGAAAAGAAGGGTACTCTTTTTCCAGATGACGTACTTCTATGATATTCATTCGATCCTCCGCATTCCGTTATTATGATTTGTATGATTATTGTAATGTAAAGTTGCTTCCGCGTCAACCAACTAAAGATAACGAATATAAGGAAATGATGTAATCTTTAGTTGCAAACGACACACAGCAGAAAAACAGGATCGTTTCACAAAAAATAATTGACAATTCATGTTGAGTTGTGTATACTACTTAAGCCGCATTGAAGGGGTATGAAGTGAGAGGATTTCTCCACCTTAAGAGCGAGACCTGAAAAGAGGGAGGAAAGTTCATTGAAGAATGCAGTTATCGTGACCGGTGGCAAGCAGTACCGCGTATCGGAAGGCGATGTCATCTTCGTCGAAAAGCTGGAAGGCGAAGCAGGTACGTCCCTGAAGTTTGACAAGGTGCTTGCAGTGGTTGATGGTGAGAAGGCTACGTTCGGCAAGCCGTATGTGGAAGGCGCTTCTGTCACTGCCAATCTGGTAAAGACGGGCAAGAGCAAGAAGATCCGCGTCTACAAGATGAAGCCGAAAAAGGGCTATCGCAGAACGCAGGGCCACAGACAGCCTTACACCAAGGTTCAGATCGAATCGATCAACGTGTAATTTCCGCAATTCTGATTTTGACTAAGGAGGTTAAACCTTAATGGCACACAAAAAAGGAATGGGTTCTACCAAGAACGGCCGTGACAGTGCGTCACAGCGTCTTGGCACCAAGAGAGCAGACGGTCAGTTCGTTCTCGCCGGCAACATCCTCGTCAGACAGCGCGGAACCAAGATCCATCCGGGCACTAACGTAGGAAAGGGTAAAGACGACACTCTTTTTGCACTCGTTGATGGCACTGTGAAGTTTGAGCGCCTGGGCAAGGACCGGAAAAAGGTTTCTGTCTACGAAGCGATTGCACAGTAAAAAATGAACCTCAAGGCCGGGCAAAGCGTCCCGGCCGTTTTTTATAATACCCCTCACGACGGAGGTTTGGAAACCATGGCAGACTTTATCGACAAAACGCGAATTACCGTGAAAGGCGGAAGAGGCGGAGACGGTGCCGTTGCCTTCCACCGCGAAAAATATGTGGCAGCCGGCGGCCCGGACGGGGGTGACGGCGGCCGCGGCGGCAATGTGATCTTTTCGGTGGACGATCAGCTTTCCACGCTGATCGACTTCCGCTATAAACATAAGTTTACAGCCGGCAACGGCAGCAACGGCAGCGGAAAACGCTGCAACGGAAAAGACGGGGAATCCCTGATCATCAAAGTTCCGCGCGGGACGGTGATACGCGATACCGCGTCAAACGCCGTCATGCACGATATGTCCTCCGGGGAGGATTGGATCGCTGCCCGGGGCGGCCGCGGCGGGTGGGGGAATATGCACTTTGCCACGCCGACGCGCCAGGTGCCGCGCTTTGCCAAGCCCGGTCTGGAAGGGGAGAGCTTTGAAATGACGCTGGAGCTGAAACTCCTTGCGGATGTGGGGCTGGTCGGGTTCCCGAATGTGGGAAAATCCACCCTGCTTTCCGTCGTCAGCAAAGCAAGGCCGAAAATTGCTAATTATCATTTTACCACATTGTTTCCCAATCTGGGGGTGGTATACGTTGACGAAGGAAGAAGCTTTGTCATGGCGGATATTCCCGGATTGATCGAAGGGGCGTCGGAAGGAGCCGGACTCGGCCATGATTTTCTTCGCCATGTGGACCGCTGCCGCCTGCTGGTGCATGTGGTCGACGTCTCCGGCAGCGAAGGGCGTGATCCGGTTGAGGATTTTCACAAGATCAACGCCGAACTCAGGCAATACAGTGAAACATTGTCAGAGCGGGCGCAGATCGTGGTTGCCAACAAGACGGATCTGATCGGCGAAGACCGGACGGCAGTCCGTGCGCTGAAAGCCTGTGCGGAAGAGCTGGGCTATCCGTTTCTGGAGATGAGTGCAGCTGCGCACCGCGGAACGGACGCCCTCGTCGCGCTGTGCGCCGACATGCTTCGGGAAATTCCGATCCCCGCTCCGATCGAAGCGGACTATGTCGCCCCGGAACCGGAGATCGGTACGGCGGACGATGTTGTGATCAATCACTTTGACGACATCTGGACGGTGGAAGGCCCCTGGATGCAGCGCCTGTGCGCGACGGTGAACTTCTCGGATTACGAGAGCATGATGTTCTTTGACAGGGCGCTGCGCACCTCCGGCATCTATGCCCGGATGGAGGAGATGGGCGTACAGGACGGCGATACCGTCAGTATTTACGACCTGATGTTTGAATACAAAGACTGATGGACGGCAACAGAGTTTTCTCCAACCTTTTGTGGCGATTCGGGGAGAGGATCGGAGCCAAGCTGATCTCCATCGTGGTACAGCTGATCCTGGCCCGGCTGCTGGCCCCGGAAGTGTACGGTACGGTAGCGATCGTGCTCGTGATCACCGATATTCTGCAGGTATTTATCGAAAGCGGATTCGGTACGGCCCTGATCCAGAAAAAGGATGCGGATGATCTTGACTTTTCCTCGGTATTCTTTTTCAACCTTGCTGCCTGTGTGGTGCTGTATCTGCTGCTTGTCGCCTTTGCGCCGGTGATCGCCGGCATTTACCGGAAACCGGAGCTGACACAGATCATCCGGGTGATCGGGCTGATCCTGATCATAGCGGGGGTGCGGAATGTGCAGCAGGCATACGTCTCCCGCAACATGCTGTTCAAGCGCTTCTTTTTCGCGACGCTGGGCGGCACGCTTACTGCCGCCGTCGTCGGGATCTGGATGGCAAAAAGAGGGTTTGGCGTCTGGGCGTATGTGACGCAGTATCTGCTCAATAACCTGGTCGGTACGCTGATCCTGTGGTTTACCGTCCGATGGCGGCCGAAAGCGCAGTTTTCTCCGGAGCGGCTGAAGGGGCTTTTCTCGTACGGGTGGAAGCTCCTCGCCTCCAGCGTACTGAGCACGGTGTCCGACAAGCTGCGGCCGCTGATCATCGGCTATCGTTTTACGGGTGCGGATCTCGCTTTTTACAATGAAGGGATCCTTTTCCCCAACCTGATAGTGGAAAACGTCAATGCCTCGATCGACAGCGTGCTTCTCCCGGCCCTGTCTGAACAGCAGGACAGCGCGGAAAATGTGAAACTGATGACCAGCCGCGCCGTTCAGGTGAGTTCCTATATCATGTGGCCGCTGATGATGGGCCTGCTGGCCTGCGCCCGGCCGCTGGTGCAGTTTGCACTGGGGGATGCCTGGCTGCCCTGTATCCCGTTTGTGCGCATTTTCTGCCTGTATTATGCCCTGTTTCCCGTGCATACGGCCAATCTCAATGCCATCAAAGCGATGGGGCGAAGCGACATCTTTCTGAAGCTGGAGATCATCAAGCGCGTACTGGATCTGGTCATCGTGGCGATCACGCTTTTCCTGGGCGTCAGGGCCATGGCATACGGGCTGCTGGCGGAAGGGGTGATCTGCCTGCTGATCAATTCCCGGCCGAACCGGACGCTTTGCCGGTACAGTTTTTCTCAGCAGCTGCGGGATATTTTCCCGTCGTTCCTCCTCTCCGCAGGGATGGGGGCTGCCGTCTGGCTTCTGACCTTCCTGCCTGTCGGAAGCCTGCCGACTCTCGTGCTGCAGGTGCTCCTCGGGGCGGCGCTGTATCTCGGCCTTTCCGCCCTGCTGAAACTGAAACCTTATATCTATGTGCTTACGATGGCAAAGAAAATGCTCCGTCGGGCACCGTGAAAAAATATGAGTAAACATTTGAATCAGAACAATCGAAAAAAACAGATCAGGAGGCAAAACGGCATTCTGTCCGTTCTGTCTCTGTATCCTGATTTCGGGATGGACAGCGAAGGGTATCCCGCCTCGCCGATGCATATGATCGTCCTGCTTTTGGCAGGCGCGGTATTTTTGATCGCTGGCCTTGTGCTGCAGAAGAATACCCTCCTTCATCTGCTCTTCTGCTCGGCGAGTTTCCTCGCCGCGGGCGTGTACTGCTTTGTCAATCTGTTTTACAATTTCCGCCGCGGCCGCTTTGTCTGTGAGGGACTGTTTGTGACCGCCGCCT
This sequence comes from Oscillospiraceae bacterium, assembly GCA_017432615.1. Taxonomy (GTDB): domain Bacteria; phylum Bacillota; class Clostridia; order Oscillospirales; family Oscillospiraceae; genus Limivicinus. Next base: position 63,613 of record JAFRIV010000011.1, on the reverse strand, counting down.
GCCTCCTCGGCTTCGCGGCCGGGATCTATGCCGTTTCCGCGGCGCTGATGCTGCTCTATCAGGCCGTCAAGCTGATCGAGGTACGGCTTGTCCGCCGCCAGCATGAAAAAGCGAGAAATCTCCTGAAGATGCTTCCGGATTCTGCGACCCTCATTGAAAAAAAAGGCGTGCGAAAGATCAAACCGGCCCATATTCAGGCGGGGGATCTGATCCGGGTCGAATGCAATGAGATCGTCCCGGTGGACGGCACAGTGGAAGAAGGGGTTTCCTCCCTGGATCTCTCTCCGCTGATCTCTTTCAAGAAAATCGAATCGGTTGCACCGGGCTCTGCGGTGACAGGAGGCTGCCGTAACCTTTCCGTACCGCTTCTGGTGCGGGCAGAGTGCGACTATGCCGATTCCACCTCCCAGAAGATCTACTCGGCGTTTCTGAACACGACCCGGGGGGAGAATGAGGACGAAAAACTGTCTGTCCGGGTGGGGAATCTGATCGTCCCCGTGATGCTGGGGCTCTCGATCCTTTTCGCCCTGCTCGTGCCGCTGTTTACCCATCAGTGGGCGGCAGGTTTCAAACGGGCGATGGTATTTCTCCTGGCAGCTTCACCTTACGGGCTGTCGGGCGCGCTCTCACAGGCCGTGATCAGCGCCGTGACGGAGATCTTTGCCAACGGCATGGTGATCCGCGACGTCCGCATTCTCAACGCCCTTGCCAAGCTGGAAACCTTTGCCTGCAACAAAACCGGTACGGTGACGGAAAGTGCCTATACGGTCAGTGAAGTGTGCCCGAGCGGCATCAGCGAGGAACGTTTCCTCTCCGTCCTTTCCAAGGTGGAAAGCCGGTCCTCCCATCCGATTGCCCGCTGTATCTGCCGCTATACAGGCCTGGCGGAGGAAGATGTGCAGGGGATGCAGATCACGGAGATGCCGTGCAAAGGGATCACAGCCACGGTCAATGAGCATACGATCTATGCGGGCAATGCGTCGCTGCTTTTTGAAAACGGGGTGAACTGCGCAGTCCCGGAAGGACAGGGGACGGCGATCCACCTGGCGATGGACGGACAATACTGCGGATATATCCTTCTGGAGAATCCGGTGCGGGAAGGCAATTTCGAAGCGATCGAACAGCTGCGTGCCTGCGGCGTGAAAAATATTGCGCTGCTCTCCGGAGATCTGCGCTCGGTTGTCCGGCCGATCGCCGCCTCGCTGAACTTCAATGTGGTGCAGGCGGAACTCACCCCGTACGCCAAGTGCGATGTCGTGGATTATCTGTGCAGCAATAAAACGCCGGGGCATACGCTCGCTTTTGCAGGGGACGGGGTGAATGAACTGACCACCGCCTCCCACGGCGACCTCACTGTCACAACCGCGGCACTGGGGATCAGCAAGGCATCGCAGGCGGATGTGATGATCCTGGGGGAGGGCATTTCAACCTTCCCTGCCGCAGTGAAGGCAGCGCGCAATCTGGAAAGGATCTCCTTCCTTGCGGTAACGGCGCACTTTGGCGTGCGCGCGCTGTGTGTTCTTTTGGCGCTGTTCGGCGTATGCCCTCCGCTGCTGGCGGGGCTGCTCTTCTCCCTGGTGGGCGGAAGTGCATGGCTGTTTTCTTCGGTATTCTTTTCAAAACTGTGAGGACGCGAACATGAATGCTTTTGATTTTGATAACACCGTATTTCGGCCGGACAGTTCCCATGCTTTCTGCATGTATTGCTTACGCCGGTATCCCCGGATGATGTTTCGCAATGTGTCAGCCAATGTTTCTCCTCTTGTGGCTTTTCTGTCGGGGAAAAATACGGATGCCGCCCCTTTGAAGGAAAGGATCTTTTCCTTTCTGCAGTATATTCCGGATGTGGACAGCCTGGTGCAGGATTTCTGGGAACAGAATCATGACGGTTTTCAGCCCTGGTATCTGGAGATGAAACAGCCGACGGATGTGCTGATCTCCGCTTCACCGGAATTTCTTCTCCGCCCTGCGGCGGAGTATCTCGGCGTCAATCTGATCGCTACCCCGATGGACCCGCACTCCGGTCGGATCCTCGGCAGGAACTGCCATGATCAGCAGAAACTGGTCCGCTTCAGACAGGAGTATCCGGATGCTTCCGTCGAGGCTTTTTATTCGGATTCCCTGACAGACGCGCCGATGGCGGAGATTGCCGAGCGGGCGTTTTTCGTCACGAAAAAAGGGCCGGTCCCCTGGCCCGGAAAATAAAAAGCGTTAGAGGAAAACCCGCCCTCATGGGGGTGCTTCCGTGCAAAAAGGGAAAGCTTCCTGATTACAGAAAGCTTTCCCTTTTGCTTATTTTTATGCAGCGGGGCGTCCCGGCCGGAATAAACAGCAGACTTGAAACGAAGGATCAATCCGGCTGCTGCCCGTCGTGGGCCTGCCAGGCGCATTCCGTAATGGCCAATTCGCTGAAAACTGCGGTAAAAGAGGAGTCCTCCGGCGAACAGGCATAGATCCCGAAGCGGATCGTTCCGGCACCTTCCGGCATGTGGCAGATGCGCATCTGTTTCCAGCGCTTCCCGTCTTCCGAGCATTCAAGGCGATAGTCATCTTCCCGGCGGCTCAAGCGGTACCACATTTCTTTGACCGCGGCAGGGATCTCAGTCGTCGCCCAGTCCGAATAGCCGTGGTTGGTCACCACCGAGCCGAGATGCTGGTACTCGTTATTTTCAAATTCAACGGAGGCTTTCAGCCAGTTTTCACTGTCAAGATACAGCACGATGCCGCACTGATCGAACCGGTGACGGCTTTCGGTAAAGTCGGTCTTCACAAGAAAACTGAAATACGGCTCGGCTGTCTCCGTCTGAAACACCGGGGCGTTGTCATTCCGGAAATGGTAATAGGTGCGCTGCCAGAGATCGGTATGGGGCAGGGTGGTGATGAAAACGCTGCCGTTTTCGATCGTACAGGCTTTCGGCTCTCTTGTCCAGGTAAAGTTATCCAGATTCATGGGTTCTGTCCTCCTATAAAGATCCGCTGTATCGTCAGACAAGACGGTACAGCGGTTGTTTTTCTGCGGGGCTGCTGTCCGGATCGGTCAGCTGATCTTCAGAGACTCCCAGAGAGAGTTGAGTTTGGTAAGCATCTCCTGGCTGAGATTGCGGAAAGCGTATTCGTTGTAGGCGCTGCGGAACTCGTCGATTTCGGGATAAAGGATCGCAAGCGTATCTTCTCCGAGGTCTTCACGGTAACCTTCGTTGCTGTAGACCAGGGAGTTAGGAGAAGCGTAGTAGGTATATTCCGCATTGGCAATGGCAGGCTCTTCCGAGAGCATATAGTTGATAAAGATTTCAGCCAGCTCTTTGTCCTGACAGGACTTGGGGATGCACATGGCATCGACAAAGTAGTTGGTCGGATCCGGGTAATAGAACTGCAGGTCGACGTTGGCCGCCTGGGCATCCAGCATGGTGAAATAATCCCCGGCGTAATAAGCACCGATCGCCGCTTCTCCGGATTCCATCATGTTGTAGATCTCATCCATTACATAGCTTTTGATCAGGGGGGACTGAGCCTTCAGCTCGGCAAGGGCGGCTTCCCAGGTGGACAGATCTTCCGAGTTCACATCCAGCCCCAGCTTGTACTGTGCGGTGCCGAAAGCGTCACGGCTGTTGTTGAACTGCAGGATATTGCCGGCATACTTCTCGTTCCACATCAGATCCCAGGATCCCACATCCTCTTCGTCCACCACATTGGCATTGTAAATAATGCCGACCATGTTGTAGGTGTAAGGAACGGAATAGGTATTGTCGGGGTCATAGTAGAGGCTGCGGAAATTCTCGTTGATGTACTGATAATTGGGGATGTTGTCAAAATTCAGCGGAAGGAGCATTCCCTCACCGATCATGCGGGCGATCATGTAGTCGCTGGGGAAGATCACATCATAGCTGACAGCCCCGCTGGAAAGCTTGGCGTACATGTCTTCATTGCTGGCAAAGGTGGAATAATTGACTTTCACCTTCGTCTTATAGGTTTCCTCATACCAGCTTTCAAAGGCTTTGATCGTATCAAGGGAATCTTCTGAGCCGTCGGAGATATATTCGCCCCAGTTATAGACGTTGAGGGTCTTGGCCTTTCCGCCTGAAGCGCCGCAGCCGGATAAGAGCGCCGCTGCAAGGATCATGACGAACACCAGAAGCAGGGAAACGGTTTTTTTCATGGGAATTCTCCTTCTAAAAAATTGATTATTTGCCGGTCTTCTTTTTCTTCTCGCTCTGCCCTTCCCGAAGCGCATCCGGGTCGATGAGATTGGAGATCAGCAGCAGCGTGAGGATCACAAAAAAGATGATCGTCGCGAGGGCATACATTTTGGGAGTGACGGTTTTCTTCGTCATGTTGTAAATGCGGATCGGCAGCGTCTGAAAGCTGTTGCCGGTGGTAAAATAGCTGATGACGAAGTCGTCCAGGGAGAGCGTGAAGGCCATCAGCATGCCGGTGACAATCCCGGGCATAATCTCCGGCAGCGTCGCCTTGAAAAAGGCGCGAAACGGCGTGCAGCCCAGATCCATCGCCGCCTCGGGGAGGGACTTGTCCATCTGCCGCAGCTTGGGCAGTACCTGCAAAATCACGTACGGCAGGCAGAAAGTGATATGAGCGATCAGCATGGTGGTAAAATTCAGGCTCGTTGCCGCCCCGAACAGTCGCCCGACGAATACGAACATCAGCATCAGGGAAATGCCGGTTATAATATCCGGGTTGATCATCGGGATGTCGGTAACGGTGTTCAGCGCGTTTTTCAGGATCGCGCTGCGCAGCTTGTCGATCCCGACCGCGGCTGCCGTACCGATCACGGTGGAGATCACGGCGGCGCTGACTGCCAGGATCAGCGTATTGCGCACGGAATTGAGCGTTTCACTGTCACGGAAAAGCTCACGATACCATTTCAGGGAAAACCCCGAGAAGACGGAAAGGCTTTTCCCGGCATTGAAGGAATACACCAGCAAAATGGCGATCGGGGCAAAGAGAAAGATCAGGATCAGGGCGGTGTATATTTTGGAAGCGGTTTTCATCTCCGGCACCTCCTTATACAGCGGAAGCCTTGTTGGCAGCGCGCTGCATGAAAGCCATACAGATCAGCAGCACGACCATCAGGATCAGCGCAATGGCTGCGGCAAAGTGCAGATTGTTGGAGACGTATGCCCCTTCGATCGCGTCACCGACCAGGTAAAACTTTCCGTTGCCGAGCTTCTGGGAAATGTAAAACGTGCTGATGGACGGGATCAGGACCATGTTGATCCCGGAGATCACACCCGGCAGACTCAGCGGGAAGATCACCCGGCGCAGCACGCCGAAGCCGTTGCAGCCAAGGTCTTTTGCCGCCTCGATCAGTTTCACGTCCAGTTTCGCCATCACAGAGTAGATCGGGAGGATCATGTAAGGGAAGTAATCATAGACCATGCCGATCACAACGGCTGTTTCCGTCCCGATAATGTGGAGATGCGGCAGATGCAGCGACTTCAGGAAGCTGTTCAGGATACCGGTGTCCTGCAGGATCGTCATCCAGGCATAGGTGCGGATAAGGAAGTTCATCCACATGGGGATCATGATGACGGTGATCAGAATGGATTGCGTACGCGCGGAAGCGCGGGAAATGATATACGCGATGGGATAACCCATCAGCAGGCAGATCACGGTGGAGATCACCGCAAGCTTCAGGGACCGCATGAAGATCAGCAGATAAGTGCGTACTTCCTGCCCGTTGACCGTAGAGGTATCCGAAAAAAACTTTTTGATGTTTTCCAGCGTGAAGGCATAATTGTTGTCTGTCAGGGCATAGTAGGCGATGAAGATCAGCGGAACGACAATAAACAGCACGGCCCATACAGAATAGGGCGTCAGGCAGAAAAACTGCGAGAGGCTTCTTTTTTTTATCGTCGGATTCATTCTGCGCCTTCCTCTTCCGGAACATCCAGTTCGTCAAACTCGTTGGAGAAGGAGGAATAATCCCCGTAGAGCCCGGAGTATTCCGACTTTTTCATAACATGGATCGCATCCGGCTCGATCACCAGGCCGATCCGTTCGTCCACATCAACAAAATCGGTGGTCTGGATCATCCATTTGAAACCGTCGATATCGACAATGATCTCATAATGGACCCCGAGGAAGGTGACGGAGGTGACGACGCCTTTCAGCATGCCTTTCTCTTCCGGTACGATATCCACATCCTCCGGACGTACGACAACATCCACATTTTCCCGCGGGCCGAAACCGCTGTCAAGGCAGGGGAACCGCTGTCCGGAAAAGGCAACCAGCCGGTCGGCCAGCATGACCCCGTCAAGAATATTGCTCTCTCCGATAAAATCTGCCACAAAGGCATTCTGCGGCTCGTTGTAGATATCCACAGGCGTTCCGATCTGCTGGATGCGCCCCTCCGACATGACGACCACCGTATCAGACATGGAAAGGGCCTCTTCCTGATCGTGGGTGACGAAGATAAAGGTGATCCCGGTGGCCTTCTGAAGATTTTTCAGTTCCTGCTGCATATCTTTGCGCAGCTTCAGATCCAGCGCCGCAAGCGGTTCATCCAGAAGAAGGACTTTCGGACGGCTGATAATGGCGCGCGCAATGGCAACACGCTGCTGCTGACCGCCGGAGAGGCTGGTAACGCTGCGCTTTTCAAACCCTTTCAGTTCTACCAGATCCAAGACTTCGTGCACTTTCCGATTGATTTCGTCTCTGCTTTCCCTGCGCTCGCGCAAAGGGAAAGCGATATTTTCAAATACATTCAGGTGGGGGAACAGCGCATAGCGCTGAAACACGGTGTTTACGTTGCGCTTGTGAGCGGGCAGATCATTGATGCGCTCTCCCATGAAAAGAACATCCCCTGTGTCGGCCGTTTCAAAACCGCCGATGATCCGCAGCGTTGTGGTTTTTCCGCAGCCCGACGGACCGAGAAGGGTAAGAAATTCATTGTCATAGATGTCAAGGTTCAGGCTGTCCAGCACTTTTTCTCCGTCAAAAGACTTGCTGACATTGCGCAGTTCAATAATCTTTTTCAACGTGATGCCTCCCGTAAGATCCTGTTAAGATGAAATCTAACAACAAAAAAAGCAGCGCACAGAAGCATGCGTTGCCTTGAATGTGCCTGATCACGCACGGCGGTCTTGCCGCCGAATGCGCGTTCCCGACTGGTTTTTAGAGTCTATATAGCAAAGATTACTTTTACTACTCTTATTGACCATTTCACAAGTTTGCATGCTTTTTCAAGCATCGGTTTATAGTTACCAACTTATAAAACTTGAGCTTTTAACTCAATCAATAAGGCAACAGAAGTTGCCGCTGCCGAAACGGCAGGTATTATCTTGCTTCGGATAAACTCTTGAACTATCCAATTGAGACGGCTAATTTTAGCAGGAAAACCCTGCAATGTCAATGATGATTCGCATATTTTTCGGGCAGATTTACAGATCAGCGGATTATTTAAAAATTCGTCACATTATTTTTGATGGACGGGAGTATAATAATCCATTCAAAAACAGGACAGATCCCGACGGGATCCGGAAAAGGAGGGGAGAAGAGGTTGATGAAGCATCCGGCTTTGGCACGCGTTTTCGCAGTGGTACTGTGTATTTTTGCGGTGCTGATGCTGCTCAACGGGACGCTGATCCTGCTGGAGACCCGCAGAGACCACAGGGATGCCGTGCGTGCTTACGACCTGCTTTCCTCCCGAGTGGATGAATATGAAACGCTGACGAAGAAGCTGGAAGAGGAAGGGCCTTCGGACAGGAAACAGGGGGAACTGGATGCCCTTCAGAAACAATACAATAAAGACAAAGCCGCCCATCAGACGGCACTGGCTGCCTATACTGCCACCAGGGGCGGGCTGAAACAAGGCCAGGAGGCGATGGCGCAGGCAGACGGGATGATGTCCGCCACCGGGATGCTCAACATGGCAAAGCCGGCGATCCAGAGTGCTGTGGCGGAGCTTACGGAGCAGATCTATGCCATGCAGGATCAGGCGCTGAATATGTACGCAGAGTTTGACATCAACCTGCAGGAAGAGGATTATGAAGCCGCCTGGGCTCGCCTGGAAGCTGCCTATACCCAGCTGGAGGACTACGGCAATTATATGAATCAGAGCGCGGGCAGCGTCAATATCAACGGAATGCTCAGCCAGGTGGATACCCTGGCAGCCGGGATCGACGCCATGAACGCCGGCAAGGACCAGCTGCAGAAACTGGAACTGCAGGTCATCCGCGACAGCATTGACCTGTCTCTTGCCAAAGCCGACCTTGAAAAGCAGGAAAAGGAACTCAGCGATACCCGCGCCGTCTTAAATGAGATCAAGGCCGATGAGCGCAGGCTGGTCTCTTTGCGCGTAAGCCTGACGGCAAATGAACAGATCAAAAATGAATTTACCCGCAGCGGCAACATCGTATCCGCAGCAAAAAATGAAATGGTGCGCTCCGAGCGTGCGGAAAGGAAAACACTGTTTTTAAAGCTTGCTGTCTGTCTGTTTTTCTTTCTGTGCGCATGCATGGCATTTCTGGGCATGCCGGCCGCCTTTGAAAAAAAGAAAAGCAGGAAGATGCTGATCCTGCCGGTGGTGCTTTTTGCCGGTTTTGCCGGACTTGCCAATGCGGCAAACCTGCTGCTGGAAAGCCGCCTGCAGTATCTCGCCTTTGCCGGGCTGCTGTTTGCACTGATCCAGCTGATAACCGTCCTTCCCAGAGTTCCTGCGGAAGGGGAATAGACCGGCAGACGGATCTGCTGCAGGATAAAAAAGGAAGCCCCGACACCATCTGCATTGAAAGATGATGCCAGAGCTTCCCTGGCTAAAAGCCTCAACATCGTTACTCCGCTTCCTACATTGGGGGACGCAACTTCATTGATCCAATTCCGTTCGGAATTGTCCTTGTTAGTATTATTGCACAAAAAACTGATTATGTCAACACTAAAATTCGTTTCATTTTACGCTTTTATCAAAAATTATTTTCAGAAATAAGGAGGATATGCCGGTATGAGGTGGATCGGAGAGGACAGATACGAAGCCGTGATGAAGGAGGAGATCCTGCCAAAGCTGGAAAGCTGCCGGGAAACCGGTTTTGATGAACGCATTCCCGGACAGAAGATCTACTACGAGCATTTCTCTCCCGAGAGAGCGAAAGGCGTGATCGTGCTGAGCCACGGTTTTACGGAATCGATCAAAAAGTTTTATGAATCCGTCTGGTATATGCTGCAAGAAGGATATGAAGTGTGGGGGGTGGACCATCGGGGGCACGGACGCTCCTGGCGGGCAAATGACAATCCTTATGTGGTGCACGCCGAACACTTTCATGATTATATTCTCGATTTCGTGCATTTTACCGATCACCTTGTAAAACCGGCTGCCGGCAGCCTGCCGCTCACTCTGTACGGGCATTCCATGGGCGGGTGCATTGCCGCCTGGACGATCGAGGAATATCCGGATCTGTTCAGGAAGGCTGTGCTGACTTCCCCTATGCTCGGGCTGAGCTTTGCACCGATCCCCACCCCGGTCATGTTTGCAGGGGCAACGATCCTGGGGATCGGCGAAAGAAAAAAACAGCCGCTGCAGAGCGTGACGTCTTTCCGCACAGAACCGGATTTTGCCAACAGCTGTGACTCGTCCGAATGCCGCTATCTTTATTATTTTCAGCAGTGCCGGGAGGATGAAGCGCTGCAGACGACCTCGCCCTCTATCGGCTGGGGGCTGGAAGCCGTAAAAGCCTGCGCAAAGGTCACTTCCAAAAAAGAAACGGCGAAGATCCGCATTCCGGTGCTCCTCTGCCAGGCGGGGAACGATACCATGGTAAAAAACGCTTCGCAGGATCTGTTCGCCTCCCGTGTGCCGACCTGTGAAATCTTTCGGGTTCCCGGAATGAAACATGAGCTTTATATGACGGATTCCCCGACCCTCAGACCCTATTGGGAAAAGATCTTTTCTTTTCTTTCGGAAGTTGAATAGGGGAGAGCAGGCAGCCTTCTCACTCCCGATAAACAACACCGGTAGGCTTCAGGGTATCAGGGTCAGAGGCTTCCCCCTGCTGGAGGTATTCCGTCAGGGTATAGTCATACAGATTATAACTCAGATATCGCCGCTGCCGCAGTGCGTCTTCTCCGATGGAGAAGACGTTTTTTTCTGTTTTTCCGTCCAGCAGGGCGAGATAGGCGTTTTGCAGATCGTCAAAGGAAACGGGCGCGTCCGATTCCCGGTAAGGGTGATGTTCTCCGATGCCTTTCACGAACAGGATCGGGTTTTGCCGGCCGGTCGGGTCGGCAGAGGCAGGATCCATCCGCTCGTTGGTACCGTGATCGGCCAGAAGCACAACGGCAGTATTGTCATACACCCCTGCCCGGCGCAGCAGGTCCAGATACCGGAGCATGATGGTAAAACTCGCTTCCACAGAAGTGGTGTAGTCGGCGTCACGGGATTCTTCCACATACCTGTCGTAAATAAACGGGGTATGGGCGCCTGCGATGTGGATAAAACTGAATACGGGCCTCTCGCAGAGCGTAATGGGCGTATGGCAGATATTCTGATAGAAATAGGAATTGTTTCCGCTGTACTGGATACTGGTCTTGTTATACCGCTGGGAGGAATTGGCAATTTTGGCCGGGGTGATCACACACAGCGGTTTCAGATCAAAGGGCAGATAACGAAACCCTGCCAATTTTGCCTGCGCCTTGTAAAACCCGGCAGGATACATGAAGGAAGAGCCGTCCGTTTTTGCGGTGTTTGAGAAGAGATGCATGTTTTCTTCTGTCAGCAGGATTTCTTCCTCATAAAGATTGATGCGATATCCGCCCTCCTGCAGGACGTGCAGCAGCGGAAAGTCACGATACGCCTCATTGCAGAAGCTGTAAAAACTGCCGTTGTTTTCGTACCATCGGCCTGTAATGATCAGCGGGATCGATCGCGTGGTATACGGGTAACCGCCGAGGGTGTTGCTGTAATAGGTAAAATCCTCCAGCCCCTCCCGATATTCCGGATGTTTTTCCAGCAGCTCTTCATATTTGGATGCGGCTACGGCATCCGCCAGAAATACCACTAAGTTCTTATCGCCGGAAAGTTCACTGATCCCGTTAAAAGTTGTGATGTAATCTGTTTTTGCCCGGAAGCCGTCCGTGGTCAGACCGGTCAGCATCAGGGAGAAGATGAGCATCAGCGTGATCAGGCCGCTCACCGCGGCAATGATCTTTTTCCCGTTCCGTTTTTTGAAAACAAACAGGGTGAGCGAGATTACGGTGATCCACAGCAGGATGCTGGCCAGCCGCTGCACAGGATAGCGGCCCCAGTCGATTTCGTCCCCGGTAAGGACAGGAAGATGCCCGGCGAGAAACGTGCCCTGGATATAGGCCGTGAGAAACCCCACAAACAGGATCCCTGCCCAGACGGAAGGCAGCTTTTTCCATTTTTTCCCGATCAGTACGACGAACCCGGAAAAAACAAGCAGCAAAGCCAGCATTCCCCCGAAAACCGGGAGCATCATCTTCAGAAGATCATAAACATCATAGGAAAATTCATCCACATTCAGCAGATACAGGGAGACGGGCGCGTAGATCGCCGCCAGAAAACTCAGGGAGAAGCTGAGGATCACAGCCCACATAGGATCCTCCTTTTCATGCGCCCTGCCCCTCGGAGGAAGGGATCTCTTTTTCGATGACACAATGATTTTTCAGTTCTCCCACAAGCGCCTGCAGAGCATCGACCACATGCGGGCGGATATCTCCGCCGACAAGAACAAGCATGATGTCCTCTCCAACGGAGAGCACCCCTTCATTCAGCCAGATCCGGACATAAAAGATCCCGGGCATGGCAAGCGCTTTGTTTTTTGCGGCGCTGACCTTTTCCGCATCATAGGAGAAATGCATGCCGACGACAGGAGGAAGCCCCTGCGCTCCGTTTCGGACCTCTTCCCGAGCGCTTTGCCGGACGATCCCGTTGTGCAGGAGAAACATCCCGCACTGTGCGGCGGAAGGATCCTGCTTTGCTTCGCGGAGCCATTCGTCCGCGGAGGGAGTAGTTCTTGTGCTCATTTCTTCTCCTTTTTTGTACGCTTAAACTGTCTGGTAAGATGATGCGCCAGTCGCTGACAAAAGTCAAGAGCAACTTTTTACAGACGGGTTCCTGTCGGTTTGCGCATGGGGAGCTCCGATCAGCCGGATGCGGCAGGAAAGCTGCCAAGCCCGGTTTTTTCTTTTTGCCTTGACAAAAACCGGATAAAAGAGTATAAAAAGTATAACAAATCATACTTTAGATACAAATCAGAAACTGGGGGAATGAACATGGCTCATCCGGAAGGGAAATATATCTGGACGGCAACGGTCGGGGAAAAGGGACAGATCGTTATCCCGAAGCAGGCACGGGAGATATTCGGGATCAATCCCGGAGATACGCTGATCCTGCTCGGGGATGTGAATCGGGGAATAGCGATCCCTCCCAAAACTTCGTTTGCCGAATATTTTAAACGTGCCTTTAACGGAAAGGAGGACGAATGAAAAAGATAGCGGTATTCTGTATACCGGCCCACGGACATACCAATCCGTTGCTGCCGGTAGTGACCGAGCTTGTACATCGCGGCGATCAGGTGCGTTTTTATTCGTTTGAGGAGTTCAGGGAAAAGATCGAAAAGACCGGCGCGGAGTTCATCTCCTGTGATCGTTTTCTGGATGAACTCAGTGCCGGAGAAGCGGCGGGCCTGAAAGCGGTATCCTCAACAGAGATGACGATTCAGGATATCCGTATCACGATCAACATGACCGATTTTCTGCAGGAAGAATTCGGAACATTCAAGCCGGATGTAGTCTTTTCGGATTCCGTGTGCTTTTGGGGAAAACTGAATGCATGGAAATATAAGGTTCCGCTTGTGATATCCACCAGTACCTTTGCCTTTAACAAAATGTCATCGGGCTATATGAAACAGTCGCCGAGGGAGATCGTCGGCCTGATCACCGGGATGCCGAGAGTGAACAGGGAACTGAAAAAACTCCGTAAACTCGGGTATCGGTTCAAAGGTCTGCTTTCCCTGGTACAGAGTGACAATGTCACGGATAACATCGTGTATACTTCCGAGAAGTTCCAGCCGTACCGCGAAAGTTTTTCCGATCATTACCTCTTTGCAGGGCCCTCGGTCTTTTCGGATAAGCAGCCGGAGAAAGATCCGGGGAAACCGCTGGTTTATGTCTCTATGGGAACCGTGATCAACGACCGGCCCGATTTTTACAGCAAATGTATCGAGGCGCTGAAGGATGAGAATGTCGAGGTGATCATCTCCTGCGGAAAGGCTGTTGATGCAAACTCCCTGGGGGCGCTGCCGGACAACATCAAAGTTTTCCCGTACGTGGATCAGCTGGATGTACTCTCGCGGACCAGCGTGTTTATCACGCATTGCGGGATGAACAGCGTTTCAGAGAGTCTGTATATGGCATCCTCCATGGCTTTTTATCCGCAGACGAATGAACAGGAGGCGGTAGCGCGCCGTGCCTATGAGATCGGAGCCGGAGAATACCTGCGCGACGATTCCGTGGACGGGATAAAAAAGACGGTCAGGACTTTGCTTGCGGATCCGAAATATCTCCGTGCGGCGAAAGCCTGCAGTGACGATTTCAAAAGCTGCCCGGGCGTAAAGGGCGCAGCGGATTTCATCGAAACGGCTCCGCATCTCTCCGCTGACCGCCGGGACTGATAGGGAGGCAAAGGGGCCGGCATGCGCCCGGGATTATGCCCTCACCAAAGAGTTCCCTGAAAAAGCCCCGGACTCGTAGAGGGGTTTCTACAAGTCCGGGGCTTTCCGCGGTTTTGCGCGTTATTCCTTTTTGCAGAATTTATGGCAGCACTTCCCCTCCGGGAGCTCAGGAAGCGGTTCACCCTTGATCCAAGCGATGATGACGCGGCGATGCACAACAACCAGGGCAATCAGGCAGCCGCAAAGCGCGGCGACCAGTGCCCAGAGCAGGAATTTGCCGATTTTCGTCCAGACCTTTTCAAGTTTTTCTTTCATGGATACTCCTCCTTCATTCGTCAGTATTCTCTGTTTTTCTCGTGAAGTAAACAGGCCACATCAGAGACGTTTAAGAATAGTCCGATAGTAACACATCTTGTCCGTTTTTACAACACAGATTTTCGGATTCTCGGGAAGTACTCTTGGAAAACATCCGCAGACCGCTTCCTTTTCCGGCTTTTTCTGTTGATATTCTTCCTGCTTCATGGTAATATTTTCTGCGGAGAATGATTTTCATGGAGGACAGCTTATTATGAAACGGTTCTGCTCGCTTTTCCTTGGCCTTGCCCTTCTGTTTACAGTCTGCATTCCTGCGGCCGGCGCCGAGTTTCTGGATCTGCCGGAAGATCTGCTGACGGTTGAGGAGGAGGCATTTCTGAACTGCACGTCCCTTACAGGAGAACTCAGCTTACCGGCCGGGGTTGTGACGATAGGGGCTTATGCTTTCGCCGGATGCACGGGGTTTTCAGGGCTTCCTGTGATTCCGCCGTCGGTTCAGACCATTGGAGCACACGCTTTTGACGGCTGCACCGGTCTTTCAGGAACACTGTACATCGGGGAGAATGTCAATATTGACGAAACGGCTTTTGCCAATTGCCCCGGATTGAAGGTGGTCCGCGGCACGAAGCCCGAACTGCATGTGGCAATGTTAGCCGACGGCTTTATTCAGGACGATGCTTTCCTGAACGACTGTTACGATGCGGCCGACGCGTTCTGCGATGAGCACGATCATCTTTTCAATGTGTTTCAGACAGGAGAAAATGTGACCGCTGATGATGCGGTGGATCAGGCTGTTTCCGCCGGCTGCAACGTGATCATCCTGCCGGGATTTCAGTATTCGGACGGCCTCCCGGGCTGGGCAAGCCGGTATGAAGAGGTGAAGTTTATCGGGATCGACTTCACGCTGGATGAGACGCCTTCCAATGTCTTCACAGCCACTTACAGAGAAGAGCAGGCCGGATTTATGGCCGGTTATGCAGCGGTGAAGCTCGGTTACAGGCATCTGGGCTTCCTGGGCGGTATGGATATTCCGTCTGTAAACAGCTACGGCTACGGGTTTGTACAGGGGGCAGCTACGGCAGCTTCCGAGCTCGGGAACACCGGTGAGATTCAGGTGGAGTATGACTATGCGGGCACATTCGCCCCGAATCCCGATATTACAGCCCACATGCGGAAATGGTACGATGCGATGGGGGTTGAAGTTGTTTTTGCCTGCGGAGGCGGCATCTGGGGCGCAGTAGGAGGCGCCATAGCCGAAGGCGGCAAGGGCAAGCTGATCGGGGTGGATACAGACCAGGCTTCCGTTATTGACGGTATTTTCGGAGACGGAACGACGGTCACCAGCGCGATGAAGAACACCGGCGTAACGGTAAAGACGGTGCTGGAAGCCATTGAAGAGAACAACTGGGCCGATTTCGGCGGCGATACCCTCAGCTTTGGCGTCGTCAGCAGTGACCCGGAAAGGAACCACGTCGGACTGGCGCCATCCACCCGATTTGCCGCAGGATTTACCGTCGAAGATTATGAGACGCTGGTCGGCAGGCTTTATGACGGTACCTATGCGCCCGACAGCACTTCCATTTCGGGTGTCGGAATTCCGGTACGTGGAACTGATCCTTTATGCGTTGCCTTGATCACCGACTACGGCGACATTACCGACCAGTCCTTCAACCAGACCTCCTATGAAGCCTGCACGGCATTTGCTGAAGCAAACAGCCTCAGCTTCCGGTACTACAAACCCGCATCCGACTCCGATGAAGACCGTATCACCTCCATCGAGAAGGCCATTGACGACGGTCACTCCGTCATCATCATGCCCGGTTACGCATTCGGCCCGGCCATTCAGGAAGTCGCTCCCGAATATGACGACATCACCTTCATTGCACTTGACGTCAGCGAAGGCGACATCGGCGATCTTGCTTCCGACATTCCTTCAAACCTTTACTGTTCTGTCTATCGGGAAGAGCTGTGCGGTTACATGGCAGGCTATGCCGCTGTGAAACTCGGCTACACCAAGCTCGGCTTCCTGGGCGGTATGGCAGTTCCCGCAGTTGTCCGTTACGGTTACGGCTTTATTCAGGGCGCTGACGCTGCCGCTGCTGAATGCGGCCTCTCCGACGTGGAAATGAAATACGTTTACGGCAACCAATTCTACGGCGATTCAGACATCACCGCTTATATGGACGCCTGGTATGCAGCCGGCACGGAAGTCGTCTTTGCCTGCGGCGGCGGCATCTTCACCTCTGCCGCTGAAGCAGCTGCAAGGGCTGGCGGAAAGGTCATTGGGGTTGACGTTGACCAGGCCGGTACCATTGACGGTCTCTACGGTGAAGGCATCACGCTTACTTCGGCAATGAAGGGGCTTTCCGCAACGATCCGTTCACAGCTTCAGGCAATCCTTGACGGGACTTTCGAGGGCGGCAGAGTTGAAACGCTCGGCATCGTCTCTGACGTTCCTGCTGAGAATCATGTTCAGCTCGCTCCTTCCACCCGGTTCAGCAGCAGTTTCACCGAGGCTGACTATGAAGCTCTTGTTTCTGCCATGCATTCCGGAAGTGTCTCTGTCTCCGGAAACACGAATACTGCACCGGCCACCACAGCATTTGTTGTAGACTATCAGGGCAATATCAAATAACGCATGCTGCAGGCAATACGCACCGGGGACGATTCTTTTTTTGGGACCGTCCCCGGTTTATTTTACTGCCTTTCAAGCGCATGACAGCTCAGCGGATGACCATTTCCAATGATCCTGCCGGTTTGAGAGAGGCAACCCTCTGCAGGCATAGTCTTCTGGTCTTCTGCCGATTCCCTGACGGGAGCGGTTCTCGTCTGTTTTTCGCCGCTGAAAATTGCGAAAAATCATTTATGCTGGCGGCATAAAAAAGTGCTTGCAAAAAGAGGCGGGGTATGGTATTCTATCAAAGCATGCGGCCTGGCCGTATGTTCCAGAAAGGCGGTCCGCTGGCCGAGGTCAGGATACCCAACGGTTATGAACGTCTATAGTATAAGAAAGGGTTCGATATGGATCTCGTAAAAACACTCAGCGAACAGTACATGAAGCCGGAACTGCCGGAAATGAGCGTCGGTGACACTGTGCGTGTCCTCGTCAAGGTCAAAGAAGGCAGCCGTGAGCGTACCCAGGCTTTTGAAGGCACAATCATTGCAAGAAAGCATGGCGGTATCAATGAAACGATCACCGTGCGCCGCATTTCTTACGGTGTGGGCTGCGAAAAGGTCTTCCCGGTTCACTCTCCCTCCATCGTTTCTGTAACGACGGTGCGCAAGGGCAAGGTTCGCAAAGCGAAGCTGTATTACCTGCGCGATCGCGTCGGCAAGAAGGCAAAGGTCAAAGAGCGTCTGTAAGGCGCTGCACGATCGGCATCTTCCGCTTGCGGAGGGTGCCGCTTTCCTTTTTCGGCAAAGAAAATGGCTATTTGGATAAAGAGGAAAAACAGCATGAGAAAAGTGACGATCCTTGCTCTGCATCTGGCGTACGGCGGTGTTGAAAAAGCAGTCTGTGAATTTGCCAATCTGATGGCAGAGCGCTACGACGTGGAGATCCTTTCTGTTTATGATATGCCGAATGCCCCCGCTTATCCCATCGACAGCAGGGTAAAAGTCACCTATCTGTTAAAGGATATCCCGAACCGGGAAGAATGGAAAGAAGCACTTCATGCACGCAACATTCCCTCCCTGCTGAAAGAAAGCGTACGGGCAGCAGCTATTCTTGTTCAGAAGAGAACCTCTGTGATCCGGGCAGTCAGGAATATTCCGTCCGGTGTGGTGGTGGCCATGCGGGATGAACATGCCGTTTTGCTCTCACGGTACGGACGGGCGGGAGTCATGAAGATCGCCCAGCTCCATCAGGATCACGCCTACGAAAAAAAACTGGTTCGCCATTTTCAGCATGATTATGGCGGGATCGATGTCTTTACGCTGCTCAGCCCGAAGATGGAGCAGGAAGTGCAGGAACTGATGCAGGGCAATAAGCATACCAGAGTGCTGTATGTGCCGAATTTTATGGAGACGATCCCCCCTGAGGCGGATCCCCGAAACCGGGACAGAACGGTACTCAGCGTGGGCAGGCTGCATCCGGTGAAGGGATATGACAGATTGATCCGGCTGTTTGCGAAGATTCATGAACAGTTCCCGGCGTGGAAGCTGGTCATTGTCGGCAGCGGGGAAGAACAGGGCAGGCTTGAGAAATGCATTTCCGAATTTGCTTTGGAAGGCTGCGTCACGCTTGCCGGGCGTTATTCTGCTCCCGAAGTGCAGCAGGCTATGACGAAAGCTGCCGTGTTTGCCATGTCCTCCTACTCGGAAGGCTTTCCCTTCGTGCTGCTGGAGGCAATGAGCTGCAGCCTGCCGATCGTTGCATTCGATACCCGCGGCGGGTTGAATATGCTGGTGCATGACGGGGAAAACGGCCGGCTGGTCGGACAGGAAGAGGATTTCTGTGAAGCCCTGGCCTGCCTGATGCGTGATGATGCGCTTCGGGAGAAGATGGCCGGGAGCAGCCGCGCGCTGAGCCTTGCGTTTTCCCGCGAAGCCGTTGGGAAAATCTGGTTTGATCTGATCGAGGAGCATTTCCAACATGAAAGAGAATAACATTCAAACGCTGGTCCGGAAATACTGGATGATCGTTCTGATCGCCGCACAGCCGCTTTTGGATGTGCTTGCTTTCTGGACGGCAAGCGAAAGCGGGACGGCCGCCGGCGTGATCCGCCTGCTGTGTATGGTCGCGGTTGTGTTTACAGTGCTGCTGAAAAGACGCAGCAAGGGCTTTTTTTTCGCCATGGCCGTTGTGGCAACGGTATTCGCTCTCCACACAGTGAATGGATTTCGAGTGGGATATATGAATCTCCGGGCGGATATCCTGTATATTTCCAAAGTGGTGTATATGCCGGTAATGGCCATCTGCTTCTGCTGCCTGTACGGCGACGGGGAAAACGGCACCATTGAAAACCAGATCTTAAAAGGCATTATGATCAGTGCGGGCCTGACCGGGCTCGTGATCGTTCTCTCTGCAGTTACCGATACCTATACTTATACTTATACCATTGAAAAACTCGGTATTTCCGGCTGGGTCATCGACAGTAACCGCTGCTGCCACAGCGATATCCTTTCTACACTGGCGGTGTTTACGGCGTATTTTGCCGTGAAAGACGGGAAAACCTGGGTGCGGGTTCTGCTGCCGCCGCTGCTGTTTGCCGCGCTGATCACCAACGGAACGACAGCCTGCTTCCTTACGCTGCTGGCAATCATGGCAGGGTTCCCGCTTTTTACGATATTTCTCGGTTTCCTGCGAAAGGAAAAAATCGAAAAAGCTACCCGCATCGTGCTGCTGGAAATGGCGGCGCTGTTTGTCCTGACGATCGCGGTCTACCCGATCACTCCCCGCTATAAAATGGAAGAGCTGGAAAGAAATTCCTACAACGACAATGAGGAGCGCTTTGCCCGTGAGATCGCAGATCTGGGATATGATATCTACAGCCTGTCGCTGGAAGAAAAACTCTCTATTCCCGAGGTGCATGAACGTCTTACCGTCTATTATATCCGTTTCATCGACAGCACAGTCGAAACGCTTCGCCAGAAGTACGACGTTGACCGCGTGATCCGCGGCCTCAACGGGACCGTCAGTGCTAAAGTGCTGGGCGATACCCGGAATATGAAACGATTGAATGCCCGCTTTATCTTTGAGGACAGCGATACGCTGACCCGAGTTTTCGGGTTCGAATTCGGGCATATGAAGAACGATTTTGAAGACCTGGAAAATGACTGGTTCGCCATCTTCTATTATTACGGGTATTTTGGGTTTGCGGTCTATATCCTCGCAGCTCTCTTCCTGTACGGAAGGATCCTGCTGCTGCTGATACGGGAGTACCGCAGGGCACTTACGGTAAGAAACTTCACGCTGCTGATGTGCTATACGCTGCAGCTTGGCCTGGCATACTTCTCCGGCGCCATGATGCGGCGCCCGAACGCTTCGATCTATCTTGCGCTCGTCGTCGCAATGGTGTGGCATGCAACCTGCCCTGCAGCGGAAAGGAAAGCACCATGAAGCTCAGTGTGATCGTGCCGGTCTATAATACCGAGCAGTATCTGCACCGCTGTGCCGACTCGCTTCTCCGGCAGCAGGTGGATGAATCGGAGTTCCTGTTCGTAAACGACGGCTCAAAAGACAGCTCGCTTGGTATCCTGAAGGAATATGAAAAGCGTTTTCCGGACAGGGTCAGAGTGCTTGATGTTCCCAACGGAGGGCAGGGAAGAGCCCGCAATATCGCACTGGAGCAGGCGGAAGGGGAATATATCGGATTTGCCGACAGCGATGACTGGGTGGAGGACACGATGTTTTCCGCTCTGCTCTCTCTGGCGGAAAAAGAGCAGGCGGACATCACCGTATGCGATTCCTGGCGTGTCACGGAAGCGGGGAGAACGTATGAGAAAGCCTGCCCGCAGGATCATCCGCTGGCTTCTGCAGGCTCGGTGTGGAATAAGCTTTTCCGCAGAGAATGTGTGGCAGACCTTCGCTTTCCGGAAGGGGTATGGTATGAAGATCTGGCCTATACGGCAAAAGCCCTGATGCGCTCCCGGAAAACGGTGTTTTTGCCGAAGGCGCTGTACTGCTACCGCTCCGGAAATGTGTCTACCATGCGCAACCAGAACGCAAAAAAAAATCTGGATATGCTGAAAGTGATGGATGAACTCATCGCCTTTTTCGGCAGGGAGAGACAGGACAACATCGATTTTCTTCTGCTCAATCATGTGCTGCTGGAATCTGTCAAGCGTGTTAACCTGCAGCAGAGCCCGGACAAAAAAGAAGTGATCCGGGAAATGCGGCGCTATGTCCGGCATTATATCCCGCACCTTTCCCGCTGCGAGAGCTTTCGCAGCGAAAGCAGGAACCGCCGGATCATTATGTGGCTGAATTATCACGGGCTGGAAGATGTCGGGCAGGCTCTGCTGGAACTCAAAGCAAAACGATCGCCCTGACGTACGTCAGGGCGAAATGCTGTCAGGAGTTATTTTCCTTTCAGAATATTGTTGGCATTTAAAAGAAGATGTAATGCGCGATACTGCCTGTGGGCGATAAGGAAGTGCAGCAGCTTATACTTGCTTCCCATGGACCGGAAATAGGGGTTCTGCCTGTAATCCGGAAAGTTTTCCAAAAACCAGTCCAGAAGTTGTCCCTGCACCGCACTGCCGGGGTCGATCAGGTTTACACGGTCTGTTGTGGTGAGCAGAGCGTTATAATAAACCGTATAATCCAGCTCATTCTGATACTTTTCATAAAGGCCGGCATCACGATAATAGGATACCAGATCTTCCGAGGCCGCAATGATCTCCAGGTTTTTTGCCGCATTGGTGCCGTGCGTAATGGAAGAGGAGCGCTGCAGGTAATTGTACCAGATCCTGGAAAGATAGCGGATCTTTCCGGCGTGGATGTAGAGTTTGGGTGTGGTGCGGTAGTCTTCAAACCAGACGTGTGCCGGAAATGTGACGGAATGGTCGGTAAAAAGCGTGTGCCGAAAGATCTTATTGGCCTTGGAGGGCATTTCAAAGAGCAGCTGGGGATATTCTTCCAGCGTAAAACTGCCTTCAGAGCGGTTGCAGCCGCGGGTAGTATTGATAAGCCGGCCGGATTCGCTGACATTGGAAAAGTCAAAAATGGTGATGTCGTATTCCCTGTGGCAGGCTTCCAGCATTTCGGGCACCGCGTGGGGGGCATAGTAATCATCACTGTCCAGAAAGGTGACGAATTCCCCGGCAGCATGTTCCAGCCCGGTGTTGCTTGCGGCGCCCACCCCGCTGTTGACGGTTGAGATCACCTTGATAAGCTGCGGATACCGTGCCTGATACTCCGCAAGGATCTGCGGGGAGGAATCGGAAGAGCCGTCATCGACGCAGACGATTTCATAGTCACCGAGAGCAGGGTCAATAACAGAATCCAGACACTTGGGAAGATAAGCCTCCACATTATAGACAGGGACAATAATGCTGAGCGTCAGCATGGTTTCTCCTTTCCCGCGGGAAACGGATCGGTTTGTTTTGTCTATCATACCATAGTTTCGGCGGATTCGAAAGCACTTCTTTACAAATTCCGTTTTTTTTACTATAATATACGTTTAGGAAATCCTGTTCCAGCGGGAGGAATAACTGCCGCTAAAAAATCTCACAGAAATCATGGTGAAGGATACAATGACGAAAGAAGAACTGATCGCAAAAAACAACAAAGGGACCTATGAATGGATCCAGAGTCTGCTGATCGCGCTGTCCATCTGTGTGGTGGTCTTCCTGTTTTTCATCCGGGTCATCGATGTGAAGGGCACTTCCATGGTGCCTACGCTGCAGAATGCCGACAAAATGATCGTTTCCGGTTTATTCTACAAACCGAAGGCAGGCGATATCGTGGTCTTCAAAAAAGACGAATACAACCCGGAAAAGGCTCTTGTCAAGCGTGTGATCGCTACGGAAGGGCAGAGCATCAACATCGACTTTGATAACGGGATCGTCTATATCGACGGGGAACCCATTGAGGAAGATTACATTGCCGACCTGACGCGCAACAAACTGGACTTTATCGGGCCGCAAACAGTTCCGGAGGGCTGTGTTTTTGTCATGGGAGATAACCGGAACATGTCTACCGACAGCCGCAAAAAAGAGATCGGCATGGTGGATTCCCGCCTGATCCTGGGCAAAGTTTATATGATCATTTTCCCGGTGACGTCTTTCGGTTCCGTTTACTGATGAATCCGTCGGAGCATGAAAAACTGAACATTCAGTGGTATCCCGGCCATATGACCAAGGCTCGCCGCATGATCGAGGAAAACCTGCCTCAGGTGGATGCGGTGTGCGAAGTGCTGGATGCGCGTATCCCCCGTGCCAGTGCCAACCCGGACGTTGCACGCCTGGCTGCGGGGAAACCGCGCCTTGTGCTTTTAAATCGCTGTGACCTGGCAGATCCTGCTGTTACAGCCGGATGGAAAGCATTTTTTGAAAAAGAAGGCGCAAAAGTGCTGGAGACGGATGCAAGATCCGGGAAAGGGGTAAATGCCTTTGTGCCGGCTGTAAAAACCGTGCTGGAGGAAAAGCGCAAAGCATACGAGGCAAAAGGGCAGAGCGGCAGAGCGCTGCGCATTATGGTGCTGGGGATCCCCAATGTGGGAAAATCCACCCTGATCAACAAAGTGGCCGGGAGAAAAGCTGCACTGGCGGGAGACAGACCGGGTGTTACACGGGGAAAGCAATGGATCAGCATTGCAAACGGTCTTGATCTGCTGGATACTCCCGGGATCCTCTGGCCAAAGTTTGAGAGCAGGGAAGTCGGGGAGCTGCTGGCACTGACCGGCGCCATTAAAACGGAAGTATTTGATGCAGAGGCTCTGGCAGCAAACTTCATGCTTCGCCTTGCTGCCCTGTATCCGACAGCGCTGCAGCAGCGATACAGGATCGAACTGCCGGCCAATGCAAACGGATATGATCTGCTGGAGCTTGCCGCGCGGAAACGCGGTTTTCTGATCTCCGGCGGAGAAGCGGATATCGGCCGCATGGCAAATACTCTTTTGCGCGAATATCATGAGGGCAAACTCGGCCGTATTTCGCTGGAAAGCCCGGATGGGGAAGGCGCAATATGACGGATCTTTGGGCAATCGAACAGGAAGTGTATGAAAGCGGATATACGCTTGTATGCGGGGTGGATGAGGCCGGGCGCGGACCGCTGGCGGGGCCTGTCTGTGCAGCAGCCTGTATCCTGCCGCGCGCTCTGGT
The DNA here is from genome assembly GCA_017432615.1 of Oscillospiraceae bacterium. Lineage (GTDB taxonomy): Bacteria > Bacillota > Clostridia > Oscillospirales > Oscillospiraceae > Limivicinus. The sequence goes on along the minus strand of JAFRIV010000011.1, from coordinate 39,887 downwards.
GATCCCCGGGCTGGACGATTCCAAAAAACTTACGCCCCAGAAGCGTGAGGCACTGTATGATGTGATTCTGGAGAAAGCTGTTGCCTCGGGTATCGCCTTTGCGGAGGTGGAAGAGATTGAACGGCTGAATATCTTAAATGCCACCTATCTTGCGATGAACCGGGCCGTTGCACAGCTCTCTCCGCAGCCTGAACTCGCGCTGATCGACGGCAACCGGACGGAAGGGATCGATGTGCCCTGCCGATGCATCGTAAAAGGGGATGCAAAATGCGCCGATATTGCTGCAGCCTCGGTGCTGGCAAAGGTAACGCGTGACCGTTATATGTGTGAAATGGCGAAGCTCTATCCCCGGTACGGGTTTGAAAAACACAAGGGATACGGTACAGCGGCACATTATGCGGCTTTGCGGCAGTTTGGCCCTTCGCCGATCCACCGCCCGAGTTTTCTGCGCAGGATGCATTGAGAGTATGGAAGCAGCAGAAAAGCGCACGGCCGGCAGTTACGGAGAAGATGTTGCTGCCGCTTTTTTGACGCGGAAGGGCTATACTGTTCTGCAGCGAAATTTCTCCTGCCGCCTGGGAGAGATCGACATTATTGCCTCGGATGCGGCATATCTTCTGTTTGTTGAAGTCAAACTGCGAAAGGATGCCGAACACGGCCTGGCAAGAGAGTTCGTTACCGGAAGTAAACAGAAAAAGATCATTCTAACGGCAAAATACTATCTTTCAAAACACCCGACCGCGCTTCAGCCGCGGTTTGATGTGGTAGAGGTCTATACCCCCGGCGGATTGGGCGGCAAGACCTATGTCCGCCTGATTGAAGATGCGTTTTCCTGATGAACCGGAAACCTCCGGGGTTGGGACGGCTGATCCTTACCCTGGAGGGTTCTTTGATGAAAACTGTGGATGTGAGCGTTTAACGGATGGCACTTTATACGATCGGCGATCTTCATCTCTCGTTTTCCTCCGGCAAACCGATGGACCAGTTTGGCGAGCGATGGAAGGATCACCCGGAAAAACTGAAAAAAGGGTTTTCGTCTCTTGGCGAAGAGGACCTTTGTGTGCTGTGCGGAGATCTCAGCTGGGGGATGGGATTGGAGCAGTGCAGGGAGGATTTTGCCTTTATTGATGCGCTGCCCGGCCGGAAGATCATTCTCAAAGGGAACCATGACTACTGGTGGACGACCGTAAAGAAGATCCGGGAATTCTTTGAGGCCAATTCTTTTACCACCATGGAGATCCTCAACAACAATTCCTTCTGTTACGGAGAGATTGCCCTTTGCGGTACGCGCGGCTGGTTTTATGAAGAAGAGAGGGGAGAAAGCCACGATAAAAAGATCCTGGCACGGGAGGTGCTCCGCCTGCGAACTTCCCTTCTCAGTGCTGGGGACCGGGAAAAAGCGGTGTTTCTGCATTATCCTCCTCTTACGCGGACTTACCGCTGCGACGAGATCCTTTCCGTTCTGAAGGAATTCAAAGTCCGGCACTGTTATTACGGGCATTTACACGGCAGCGCTCATTCCGCTGCGGTGAACGGATGGGTAGACGGAACGGAATTTCGCCTTGTGTCTGCAGATTTTTTACAATTTACCCCCAAAAAACTTGATTTTACTGATTGATTTTGTGCAGGTTTTCTGCTATGATTACCCTCTGGCATTTATAAAGATAATAGGAGGAATCTGAGATGATTTTTAAGAACTCAGAAAAGAAGGATAACAACAGGCTCTCGTTTCAGGTGGAATCTGACGCTGCCGAATTTCAGGAGGCAATCCGCCAGGCATACCTGAAGAACAAAAAGCAGATCAGCATTCCGGGGTTCCGTAAGGGAAAAGCTCCGCTTGCCATCGTAGAAGGTATGTTCGGCAAGGAAGTGTTCGACCAGGATGCACTGGATGATCTGGCACAGCCTGCCTTCGATAAGGGCGTGGAAGAAGGAAAAGTGAATTTCATCGGGATGCCCTCCATCACTGCTGTTGAAGTTACGGAAGACCGCACGGCGCTCTACACCTTTGAGGTGGAGCTTTATCCTGAGGTTGAGCTTGGGCAGTATAAAGGCCTGGAAGTGGAAGAGGTGCCCGTGACGGTCTCTGATGAAGATGTTGACCGCGAGATCGATGCGGTCCGCCGCCGCAATGCACGCAAAGTCAGCGTGGAAGACAGACCGGCTGAAAAGGGCGACACGGTGAATATCGATTATGAGGGGTTCCTGGATAAGGAAAAAACGCAGCCGTTCGAAGGCGGCAAGGGCGAGAACCACGACCTGGAACTGGGTTCCAACTCCTTTGTTCCCGGCTTTGAGGATCAGGTGGTCGGCATGTCTGTTGAGGAAGAGAAGGATATCAACATCACCTTCCCGGAGCAGTATGCGGAAGATTTGGCTGGAAAAGATGTTGTTTTCCATGTGAAAGTCAACAGCATTATGAAGCCGGAGCTCCCGGAAGCGGATGATGATTTTGCACAGGACGTTTCCGAGTTTGATACCTTCGCAGAGTACCGTGAAAGCGTACGCAAGGAAATTGAGGGGCGCAGAGCCGAGCAGGCCAAAAATGCTTTCCGTTCCGCAGCTGTTGACAAGGCCATTGAGACCATGAAAGCAGACGTCCCCGAGACGATGGTGAAGGCGCATATCGAATCCATCATCCGTAACTTCGCTGCAAACTACGGGATGGATGACCGCAAAATGGATATCCAGACGCTCGCTTCCGCACTCGGAATCGACGAAGAGGCAATGAATTCTTCGATCCGCCCCTCCGCTTTCAAAGAAGCACAGCGTGAACTGCTGATCCGCGCCATTGTTGAGGAAGAGAAGATCGAACCCACGGAGGAAGATCTCAAAGCTTATGTGGACAAGCTGGCTGAACGTGTCGGAGCAACGGCAGATGACATCCGGAAATATTTCGGTGCCGATTATATTGCAGAAGAGTATAAGCAGGAGAAAGCTGTTGATGTGATCGTTGATACAGCGGTTCGCGTAGCCCCCGAGGCGGAAGAAGCGGCAGAGAATACGGAAAGCGCTTCGGAAGAAAAGAAGGCTCCTGCAAAAAAACGGGCACCCAGGAAAAAGAAGGCCGATGCAGAGGCAACGGAAACTGCAGAGGCAGAGACAACTGAGGAAAACACGTAAATGAGTCTTGTACCATATGTTGTAGAGCAGACGAGCCGCGGAGAGCGTTCCTATGACATTTATTCGCGTCTTCTGAATGACAGGATCATCATCCTCTCCGAGGAAGTGAACGATGTCACAGCCAGCCTGATCGTGGCGCAGATGCTTTATCTCGAGTCGGAAGATCCGGATAAGGATATTCAGTTTTATATCAACAGCCCCGGCGGGAGTGTGACTTCCGGGTTGGCGATTTATGACACGATGCAGTATATCAAGCCGGATGTCTCTACCATCTGTGTCGGGATGGCGGCTTCGATGGGCGCATTTCTCCTCTCCTCCGGCGCAAAGGGAAAACGGATTGCCCTGCCCAATGCGGAGATCATGATCCATCAGCCGTCCGGCGGCAGCCAGGGACAGGCAACGGACATTCAGATCCAGGCGGAACATATCCTGAAGATCAAGGATAAGCTCAATGCGATCCTTGCAGAAAACACCGGGAAAGACATTTCTGTGATCGCCGCCGATACGGAACGCGACCATTTTATGTCGGCTGAAGAGGCAAAAGAATACGGCCTGATCGACCGCATCATCTACAAACGCTGATTTGCTGAAAACAGGGGAGGGCGTCATTGTGTGCCCTCCCTGTATTATAGGAGAATTCAATGCCAAGAAAAAATGATATCGCACGTTGTTCCTTCTGCGGCAGCCCGCAGTCAAACACAAGGATGCTGATCCAGGGCAACGGCGCATACATCTGTGAAGACTGCGTTCGTACCTGCATGGATCTTTTTATGATGGATGCAGGAGAAGTGAAGGGCGGTAAGCACGATAAGAGTGTGCAGGCGTTTCAGGATGTGCCGCGGCCAGCGGAGATCAAGGAGAAGCTCGATCAGTATGTGATCGGGCAGGAGCGGGCCAAAAAGATGCTCTCCGTAGCGGTATATAACCACTATAAGCGGATCATGAACCTGGCATCTGACGATGTGGAACTCCAGAAAAGCAATGTGCTCCTGATCGGGAATACGGGGTCAGGGAAGACGCTCTGCGCGCAGACGCTTGCTAGAATGCTCAATGTACCCTTTGCCATTGCGGATGCCACAACCCTTACAGAGGCCGGTTATGTCGGGGAGGATGTGGAAAACATCCTTCTCCGCCTGATCCAGGCAGCCGATTTTGATGTGGAGCGGGCACAGCACGGCATCATCTATGTAGATGAGATCGATAAGATCTCCCGCAAAAGTGAAAATACCTCCATCACCCGCGACGTGTCCGGGGAAGGCGTACAGCAGGCTTTGCTGAAGATCCTGGAGGGGACGATTGCAAATGTTCCGCCCAACGGCGGCAGAAAGCATCCCAATCAGGAATTTATCAGGATAGACACCACCAATATCCTTTTCATCTGCGGCGGTGCATTTGACGGGCTGGAAAAGATCGTGGCCAAACGGACCAGCAAAAAAGCCATCGGGTTTGATGCTGACCTCGGCGGAAACCGCGAACAGGAGACAGGTGAACTGCTTGCTCAGGTGCAGCAGGACGATCTTCTCAAGTTCGGGATCATTCCGGAACTGATCGGCCGTCTGCCGGTCATAGCGACGCTGGACAATCTGACGAGTGAGGATATGGTCCGCATTCTGACGGAACCGAAGAATTCTCTGGTGCGGCAGTATCAGAAGCTTCTGAGTTTTGACGGGGTCGAGCTGGAATTCGAACTGGAGGCGCTGCGCCTGATCGCACAGCAGGCAATGGAGCGCAAAATGGGAGCGAGAGGGCTTCGCAGTGTAGTGGAAAACATTATGAACGACATCATGTTTGAAGCACCCTCCGACCCGACGATAAAAAAGGTCATGATCACGGCGGATGGCATCCGCAACGGAACGGGGCCGGTCATCCTTCGTGAGCAGAGTTGATGTTCGTTTCAAGATTGAAAACATTGAGGGATTTTTATGCCTGAAGTTGTATTGTATGAAAATAAACCGCTGCCGATGCTGATCCTGCGGGGCATCAATGTTTTTCCCAAAATGCTGATGTCTATGGATCTGGAGCGTAAAAGCTCCATCGGCGCGCTGAATGAAGCCGGCCGGGGGGATCGTCTGGTATTCCTTGTCGCACAGAAAGACGTGATGGCGGAAGCTTCCGATGCGAAAGACGTCTATTCCGTCGGGGTGGTCTGCCGCATCCGGCAGATGCTGCAGCAGCCCGGGGCTTCCATGTGCCGTGTAACGATGGAAGGGCTTTACCGCGCCCGGGCAGAGCAGATGACGTTTTCATCAGAACTGTCCACGGCGATCGTCTTTCCGCTGGAGGAACTGAAGGAGAAGATCGGAGAGGTAAGGCAGGAGGCGCTGCTGCGCAACGCGGTGTCTCTCTATGAGGAATATATAGCGCTTACCGGAGAGTTTACACCGGAGCAGATCATGAATCTGTTCACCGGCAGCTCGGCGTCCTATCTGGCGGACATAATCGCTTATCATGCCTCTTTTTCAATGGAGGAAAAACAGCGCCTTCTGGAAGAACTGCGGCCCTTCCGCCGTCTTACGGAGGTCTGCAGGCTTCTGAACCGCGAGATCAATATTCTCTCCATTGAGCATGAATTGAATGATGCCGCGGTGGATTCCATGAACCGCAGCCAGCGTGAGTATTATTTACGGGAAGAGATGAAAGCAATCCAGTCGGAACTGGGCGAAGACGGCTCCGATGATGAGATCGAGGAATATAAAAAAAAGATCAGCGCACTGCCCTGCAGCGAGGAGATCAAGCAGAAACTGAACAAGGAAGTGTCCCATCTCGCTAAACAGCCGTGGGGATCCTCCGAAGGATCGGTCATCCGTTCATATCTGGATACCTGCCTGGAGCTGCCTTGGGGGAAGTATTCCAAAGAGACTACGGACCTTGCCAAAGCGCGGCGTACCCTTGACAAAGATCACTACGGCCTTACGAAGGTAAAGGAACGTATTTTGGAGTATCTTGCAGTCCGGCAGCTTTCTCCGGAGATCAAAGGCGGCCTGCTGTGCCTGGCTGGCCCGCCGGGCACGGGGAAAACAAGCATTGCCATGAGCATTGCCAAAGCCACCAACCGTAAGCTGGTGCGGATCTCTCTGGGCGGCGTGCATGATGAGGCGGATATCCGCGGGCACCGCAAAACATACATCGGTTCCATGCCCGGCCGTATCATCAACGGCCTGGTACAGGCAGGAACGGCCAACCCCGTGATGGTGCTGGATGAGATCGACAAGCTGGGCTCCGACTACCGGGGTGATCCGGCTGCCGCCCTGCTTGAAGCGCTGGATCCGGAACAGAACAGCACCTTCCGGGATCATTTTCTGGAGCTCCCGTTTGACCTTTCCCAGGTGTTTTTTATCACAACGGCAAACAATACTTCCACCATCCCGCCGGCACTTCTTGACAGGATGGAACTGATCGAGCTCACAAGCTATACCGACGAGGAGAAGGTGCAGATCGCAAAAAAGCATCTTGTTCCCAAACAGCGGAAAAAGCACGGTCTGTCCGCACAGCAGCTTAAATTATCAGATTCCGTTCTGCGCACGCTGATCTCCTCCTATACAAGGGAATCCGGTGTGCGTGTGCTGGAAAGGGAGATTGCCTCCGTCTGCCGTAAGGCAGCCGGCGGGATTGCCGAGGAAAAGTTTGCCTCTCTCTCTCCGACGCCGTCGGATCTGCGTGCGCTGATCGGCCCGGCCAAATACAAGCCGGAGGAGTGGCGCTTGTATGACACGGTAGGCCTCGTCAGGGGTCTTGCGTGGACGTCTGTCGGCGGGGAAGTGCTGGATGTGGAAGTCGCGGCGGTCGACGGCACCGGAAAACTGGAACTGACGGGCAATCTCGGAGATGTGATGAAGGAATCTGCCCGCGCGGCTGTCACATGCATTCGCAGCAGGGCTGTTTCACTCGGTATTGATGCCGAGTTTTACAAGAATAAGGATATCCATATCCATTTCCCGGAAGGCGCCATTCCGAAGGACGGGCCTTCTGCCGGCATCACGATGACGATTGCCATCATCTCGGCACTGACGGGCATACCTGTTCGGCACGATATTGCCATGACAGGGGAGATCACGCTGCGCGGCCGCGTTATGCCGATCGGCGGGCTCCGGGAGAAGACAATGGCGGCACTCCGCAACAATGTGAAAACTGTCATTTTGCCAAAGGACAATGAATCCGACCTGGATGAAATCGATCCGCTGGTGCGTGAGAAGCTGAATTTCCTGCCGGTATCCACTGTGGATGAGGTGATCCCCGCGGCACTTTCCGAAAACCTGCAGATCCATGAGATGCCCCCGAGGATCCCGCATCACCGGCTGCAGCGGGAGCAGACTGGATTTGACAGGGTGAAGGCCTGATGGCTGCCGTGAACTACAGCCGTGCGGAATTTGTGCGTTCTGCCGCTGCCCCTGCACAGTTCATCCGGTCTTCGGTGCCGGGAATCGTTTTTGCGGGCAAGTCCAATGTAGGGAAGTCCTCGGTGATCAACCGGCTGCTCAACCGCAAAAACTTTGCCCGCGTCGGCAACACTCCGGGCAAAACCATTCACATCAACTATTTTCTGATCGACGGGAAGCTCTATTTTATTGATCTCCCCGGGTACGGATTTGCTCAGGTCTCTGCGGCGGAAAAGCAGCGTTGGAGCACTTTGATGGAGGCCTTTTTTGCCGAAAACGGTCTTTTTACCTTCGGGGTGTTGATCGTGGATGCCCGGCATGCCCCCACAAAGGACGATGTTCGGATGGCGCAGTGGTTCCTTTCTTCCGGATGTCCGTTTCTGGTGCTGGCCAATAAGCTCGACAAGCTGAAAAAAAGCGAGATCGAACGCAATCTCGCCTGTATCCGTAAGGAACTTTCTCTGCCGGAGGGCACCGGCCTTATTCCGTTTTCCGCACAGACCGGGCAGGGGAGAGACGATCTTCTCTCTGCACTTTCCGGCATATAAAAAACAGCCGGCGAAAAGCCGGCTGTCATTTATCGATCTACGGTCATAGAAATGACTTTTCCCCACAAAAAATGCTCTTTTCCGAACTGGTCCATCGGCAGGATACATTCATCGATGTCATCGTTAATGTTGAAAAAGCGAAACAGCCCATCCTCCGTGCGTACATAGGAGATGAAGTGGGGAACATTGCCTTCCGTATACCGGAAAATTCCGGCAAAGCTCTTTTGCGCTGCTGCAATAGACGCTTCGCGCCCCACAGTTACCTGATAATCGGGCGTATACCGATCAAGATACTGCCGCATAACGCGCATCAGCGTCGGCCCGGGAATGCGCAGCGTATGCATCTCGTCCATTTCTTTCCGGACGTCATCCCAGAAGACCTCCTGTCCAAGCGCATGCCGCAGATTGTATGCAGCGATCCATCCGCAGCCGTTCCAGTGTGCAGGCATTGTGCGATATCGGACAGAAGAAAAACAATCCTGATCGATAATATAGCCGTCTTTCGAGAAGCCGTCTTCCGGCTTCAAACTGAAATTCTGATCCACTGCCGCCTCCAACGTTTACAAGATTCCTGAACTATTGTAACGAAAGATGAGGCGGGTGTCAAATTCTTTTTGGGAAGAGTAGGAAACACAATTCGTATGAAGCATCGTTTGCGGTTCGTGATGGTACTCTCTGCACTGCTGCTTGCTGCGGGGGGTATTCTTGTTATGCTCGGGATGACGGTCAATAACGGCAGGATCTATCCCAACGTGACAGTCGGCAATATTCCTGTCGGGAATCTGACGCGCAGTCAGGCGCTTGCAGCGCTGACGGATGCCGGCTGGCAGAAACGCGCGGAAAAAGTGCTTACGGTGCATTCTTATGAAGGGGTGTCCGTCTGTATTGACCCGGTACAGGCAGGTATTATGCTTCCGGCTGAGGAAGCTGCAGATGCTGCCTATGCTTACGGCCGGTCCTCAGGGATTGCTGCAGGTCTGATCCGTTATCTGAAAAGCGGAAAAGAGAGCGTGGATATCAATGCGCTGCAGACACAGTGGAATGCCGGTTACATAGACGCCTGTATCGCCAGCCTCACTTCGCAGGTGGATGCGTGCTTTTCTGAAAACGCCTGGACGATCGATGAGTCAGGCCGGGAGCTTGTTCTTCTCAAGGCACAGGGGACGCTTCATCTGGATACATCTGCTCTGCCTGATCAGATTTTTACTGCGCTGGTGCGGGGTGACAGTGACCTTGAAGCCATGACGCTCGCCGGGGAGGCCGTCTGCCCTGATTTTGTTTCCATCTATGACGCGGTTTGTGCGGAGATGCAGGACGCCTGTTATGCAGCGGACGGCTCGCATACCCTGATTCCGGAGAGAGTCGGTTACCGTTTTGATGTCCGGGAAGCAAAAATGCGCTGGGAAGCCGCTCCGTTGATCCGGCAGGTGCGCATCCCGCTGGAGATCACCTATCCGGCGCTGACCAAAGAAAAAATAGAATCGCTGCAGTTTCATGACCTTCTGGGTGCGGTTACCACAAAATACAATAACTCCGGGGAAAACCGCCGCAGCAACGTGCGCCTTGCAGCGGAAAAGATCAACGGAACGATCCTCTATCCGGGAGAGGAATTTTCCTTTAACGAGGTTGTCGGCAGGCGTACACCGGAAGCCGGATTCCTTCCTGCACCGGCCTATGCCGGATATGACGATATCAAAGAGGAGATCGGCGGAGGCGTCTGCCAGGTCTCCACTGGGGTATATGCCGCAGCGCTGTTTTCCTTCCTGGAGATCCGCTCCCATACCTGCCACATCTATCCCCCCAATTACATTCAACTGGGGATGGATGCCACCGTCAGCATTCCTGAGGGGGGCGGTCGCACGCTGGATCTGAAGATCGTCAACAATAAAAAAACGCCCGTCCGCATCGATGCCTACTGTGAAGAGACCGAGCGCAACGGCAGACCCTATCGAACTGTTACCGTAGAGATCTGGGGCATGCTGGAAGAGGGCGATTACATGCCGGTAGAATTCGACAATTCCTACGGCAACATCTATGATTATGACCGCGTGATCGACCCGGCTTACCCCGACAGGGAAGGGGTAAAGATCAAGTTTACCCACGAGGAGAATGAGTTCGAGGATGACACCGGAAAAGGGCTTCGTACGCTCACACACCGGAAAATATTTGACAGCAGAGGCAACCTCCTGGAAGACCGTATCATTAACCCGACTTATTCTGCCGGCTACGCAATGGATACCTATTACTACATGTTTCAGTAACGAAAAGTGACCATAAAATTAAAGTAATTTAACCAAAATTTAAGGTTTTTAACTATCTGTTAATAGAATTTTAACAATTTTCAAAATCCTCAATTTCAGACAAGGAAGCAATTGATTTTTATCCCGTTTGTGGTATCATGAATTCGACCCGAACGGGGAAGAAAATAAACGGAGGTATCCTTCATGTTCGTTATCAATGATGATTGCCTGTCTTGCGGCACCTGCGCTGCAAATTGCCCGGCTGATGCCATTGACATGGGCGATTCCCACTACGAGATCAATCAGGACGCTTGCGTCCAGTGCGGCACCTGCCAGGCAAACTGCCCGGCTGATGCAATTGATGAGCAGTAAGCTGCAGCACGTCATTACAGAGGGCGAGGTTTCTCGTCCTCTGTTTTTTCGTTATGCCGGTGATCGGGTTTCTGCGCTATGGAAGAGATGAATTTTGACTATCTCTGGGAGGGCGGACCGGAGATTGCCCAGGCGGATCATTTCCGCTACGGTACCGATTCCATTCTGCTGGGGCATTTTGCTCCCGTAAACGGGGCCAGGCGGGCGATCGATCTCGGATGTGCCTCCGGGGTGATCAGCCTTCTGCTGCTTGCGCGCAGTGACCGTATCCGTGTGACGGGACTGGAACTGGATGAAAATGCGGTTTCGCTTGCCCGGCAGAACATGGTGCACAATGCCTTTCAGGACAGATGCGAGATCATTCACGGGGATATTCGCTGTGTAAAAGAACTGTTTCCGGCAGGGGCATTTGACCTGGTCGTCTCCAATCCCCCTTATTTCAAAATGGATGCGGGGGGTGTTTCTCCCCATGAAGGAAGGGCGAAGGCGCGCATTGAAATGGTCTGTACGCTGGATGATCTGTGCCTTTCCGCGGGATATCTCTGCCGCTGGGGCGGGCGCTGCGCATTTGTCTACCGGCCGGATCGACTGCCGGAACTGTTTGCCGCCATGACAAAGCACTGCATTGAACCGAAGCGTCTTCGCATGGTATGCCATACGGCTTCCTCCAGGCCGGGGCTTGCCCTTGTAGAAGGGAGGCGCGGCGGAAAGCCGGGGCTGAATGTTGAGCCGTTCCTGATCCTGAAAAAGGAGGACGGCACAGATACGGAGGAGATCCTCACGATTTACCGTCGGGGATAGGAAACGGCGCTCTTTCGTTCATATTTTTTTTACTTGTCAAATGTTTGCCATTCAGTTATAATCATTTTATCTTTTATAACAGGAGGAATCGATCGTGAAAAAAGCACTTTCTCTTATCCTTGTTCTTGTTTTTGCCTTTTCTCTTGGCGGATGTGCTCTGAATACGGACTTTTTGATTTCCGGGTCTATGACCACTGACGGAGAGAAAGAGGCATTCCTTGACAATTCCTATGCAGTGCTCAGCCTGAATGCAGAGCAGGAACCGTATCTCCTTCGTGTACAGGCCTATCTTGACGGATCGGAGAATCCCATTGAAGCTACGTTTACCGCGTCTTCCCAGGGCCTTGGCATCTATTGCCCGCTGTTCCTGGATGCGTATTATATGATCAGCTGGAATGCATTCAAAGATGCAGCCGAACAGGCCACTCCGTTCGATCTCGATAATTTCAACCCGGAAGATCTTCCGGTAGAAGATATCAGCGAGATCGCTGAAAGATACGGGAATATCCTTATGGGCCTCGTAACGGAAAATAACACAACGGTTGCCGACGGTACGTTTGCACTGCCCGGCCTGGGCGAAACAGTCTCCTGCACGGTGATGAAGATTCAGCCCACACAGGAAGAATGGAATACTTTCTTTACGACACTCGCATCCACTGCACTGACGGATGAGCAGCTTCGCCCGCTGATCGTGAAGGGCCTGGAAGCTGCCTATACCTCCGGCCAGGTAGAAAACGCCGAGCAGTATGACAGCGCCGAGGCATATTCTGCCGCCACTATGAAACAGTTTGATGAATTCCTTACGATGCTGAAAGATGATCCGGATGCTGTTTCCTCCCAGATTGTCGGCGTGAGCTTGGAAGCCGGTTATACGGATGATCGTTTTTACGGCTGCCGCTTTATGAAAGACGGCGAAGGGATCGGATACGAGAACTTCACCTATGAAGCAGCCGGTGAGGACGAAGCGGACACCCGCTGTGATGCGCTGTATCTCTACAGCGGTGAGGAAGCCACGGATCTTCTGGTCAATCAGCTTTCCGTGACGGATGAAGCTATCGTGGACTATGTATATTCCACGCCTGCTGAACTGTCTGCCGGGCTGAACGTGGATATGACAACATCCACCATCTTTGACATTCCGCAGGTTTATTTCGGATTCAACGTGCAGGATGCTGAATTCAGTGCGGGGGTTGCCAACGATGATGAACAGACTGGTTCTGTCATCTATATCGACACGGTGATCGATGAGGGAAATACTTTCTATCTTCAGGCATACAGCGACGGTTCTCCTTCTGACGTAACGGCTCCTGCGGAAGAGCCTGTTATGATCAATACCATGGATGAACTGATGCAGGTCATCTCCGCAGTGGCGGAAAGCGTTTCCTGAGAAGTAAAAAAATTATACAGACAGCCCGGTCCGAAGACCGGGCTGTCGCACATTTGTGCGGGGGAGGAAATCCGAAGCCGTGCCGATACATAAAAAAGGCCGCCTAAAACAGAACATTTTAGGCGGCTATCAAATTGGTGGACGATACAAGACTCGAACTTGTGACCTCCCGCACGTCAAGCGGATGCGCTACCAGCTGCGCTAATCGTCCGGCTCACTCAGGCAAGGGGTATTCTACCGCATGCAATATAAAAAGTCAAGAGTTAATTTTCAAAACTTTTCTGTTGAAAGTTGTATCCGCATTCGATATAATGGGAAAAAAAGAAGGGATGGTTGGCAGTGATGAAGGTAAGAGAGCGTGCCGCTTATGCGTGGGGCAGGATCGTCAGCCTGTTTACCGGGAAGAAGCCGGAAATCGAAGTGGAGATTGAAGAACTGCCGGAAGAAGACGTAATCCCGGAAGCCGGGACGGAAGAGGTCACAGCCGAGATAAATGAGACGGTGTCTTTTGAGACGAACGGAGAGGAAACACAGGAGGATGCAGATTCCGGTTTTGCTCCGTCGGAAGGATCTGCAGTCAGCAGGGATGCTTCACAGGGGGAAGAAGAGATCCCTTCCCGTATGACGGATGAATATAAAGCCTGGCTTCGTGCACAGATGGAGGCCGAAGAGATCCGCGCAGACAAAAACACTGCGCATGAACAAACGGAATAGAAACAGATCCGGCCCGGTCATCCGACCGGGCCGTTCAAACTGGTAATGTAAAAATACAGGATCCCTATCAGCCGACATCCTCTACGATGCGGGACGGAGAACGCTCCAGGATCTCCGGATGGGCGAAGATATAGCGCATAGCGCCGAGGAATTGTGCATAGTAACGAGCATCCACCAGACGGCCGTCTACCACTGCTTTGCACACGATATGCTTGGTATCTGTTACCAGACCGCTCTGTTCCATCTCAAATACATGATGCTTTTCCCCAAAGCAGAGCGTGAAAGGGAGTGTGCCGAAGTTGCCTGTCTGCACAAAGACGGGAGAGGCGTTGAGGGCACCTGCGTCAATGATCTGAAGCGATGCGTGGTAAAGGCTTCTCTCTGCCATGCTCTGCGGCAGAATGCCGAAATAATCCAGAAAGCGCAGGGCGAGAAAGACAAGCCGCAGGAAGAAGCGCGGCGCTCTGCGGAAGGATTCAATGACGTCTTCCAGCGTTCCGGATACATCTTCTGACTTCAGTTCCTCCACTTTCTCATTGATCTTCCGGTATACGTCGAAGATCGTATCGGAGGCATCAAACAGTACTTTCACTTTTGCATCGGAGTTTTCGATGGCGGCGCTTCGTTTGACGGTCAGCACGATCTCAATTTCATTTCGCGCGAAGATCCTCCGTCCGACGATAAAGCGGTTCAGCCCCGGAAGCATCGTCAAACAGCGGATATAAGCTGCAATAAAAAAGTGCAGAAAGCCGATGTTCTCATACCCGTTCGCCTGTTCTTCTTTCAGACAGCGGTCCGCTTCCGTCACATCAAAATCTTCATCACAGAGCAGGCAGGAGCCTTCTCTGTTTTTCATGAAATACGGGGTAAAGCTCTCCTGCGCCGGGAGAGAACGGAGCAGGCGGCCGTCTCTGCGGTCGCCGGAACGGTGTTTGTATGTATTAGGCATAAAAGCAACTCCTTGTTATTTGCGGTTTTTCAGCAGAATGCGGATGTCATTCCCGGCAAAGCGGATCGGTTTGAAGAAGCCTTCTATCCGGGAGCAGATCGAGGGAGAATACCTGGCGGCCAGATCGTCCGGGAATAGGGTTGTGCTGATAATTGTGCGTTTTTTGCTGTTTGCACGCGTATTGATCAGGGTATAGAGCGCACTGTTTACCATCTGTGTCACGACCTCCGTGCCGAGGTCGTCAAGGATCATCAGATCGCACTCCAGCATCCGGCGGACGGTTTCCCCGGCCGCTTCCGCATCTTCCGGAGAACGCGCAAACTGCGACCGTTCAAATGCCGAAAAGGCTGAGACGGCGGAATCATAGCAGACGGAATACCCGCGCCCTGCCACTTCCCTTGCTATACAGGCGGAGAGATAGGTTTTTCCGAGTCCGGGGTCACCCTGCAGAAGCAGATCTTCACGAACTGCGGGAAAACTCTCCGCATAGTTACGGCAGTAGGAATATACTTTATTCATATACTCCCGAGGTGCGCATTTGAAATAGTCGCTGTACTCCTCCGGATAGAGAGACAGATCAAACCGGTCAAAGCTTTCTTCTCCGGTTTTCAGAAGCGCACTGAGAGAAAGCGTCAGTTCCTGATTGTAAAGCCTATCCAGACAGGAACAGACGCCTTTGTCCGTCCTCCCGGAATCATGGCAGAGCGGGCAGGAAAAGATTTCATCAAGCCAGGTGATCGGATAGCCGTTCTCGACCAACAGCTCCGCACGCCTCATTTGCAGAGAAAGATTTTCTTCCTTCAGTGCTTCAAGCCGGCGGTCTCTTGCCTCGTCCTTTGAAAAAGCCAGGCGGGCAAGTTCCACCATCTGAGACCGCAGCCTATCGTCGATTTCCTGCAGGGCAGGAATCTTCCGGTAGGCAACGGAAAGCCTCCGGCTCTGTTCGATTTTGTTTTTTTCACGCTGCTCGGCAAGGCGTGCATTGGCACGGGCGAGCAGCTTTGCGTTATAGGTCATGGAGACCTCCTTCAGTCAAAGGGAGTGGGCTCAAAATCGGGTTTTTGGCGTTTTCCGGCGGCAAGCCTTTTTCCGGAAACAGCCCCGTTTCCGTCTTTTCGGGACGGTTCCTTTTCACGTACATCCTTCACGGTATGGATGCCAGCTTCATGCCAGCGCTGCAGAATTTTGCCGATATAGGGAAACTGCCTTTTCCCGATGTTGTCCAACGTACGTTCGTAAGCAAGCGCAATGCAGTCTTCATCGAATCCCATCGTCAGCCAGCTGTCGATATAAGATCTCTCGGATGCGGTGAGATTGCGGTCATAGATCTCAAGTACACGGCGGATCCGGCCTTCGCCGTCGTGAAGCATCCGCTGTCGTTCCGCATAGTCTTCCGCCGCTTCAACACTTGTAATGCCCTGGTTCACCCATTGATAAGCCTGCTTTTCAATAAAGGCGACGGTCGGCGCGCGGGGAGCCCCCTGAGGCCCGCGGGAAATCGCTTCACAATAATGCAGAAGAACGAAAAGAACATCTGCCGGCAGCCCCAGATGATGATACATGCCGAGCAGCCGCCCGAGCTCCCGGGTGTTGAGATCGCGCCCGATGACCAGCCTGGCGCAGTCCAGCACAGCCCGGAAGGCATCGTCCTTTTCGGAAAAGGAACAGATCTCCTCCGCGGTATATTCAGGCAGTTCCTGGGCGGGCAGGATGACTTTTACGGGCGCGGCAGAGTCGTCTGCAGCGCCGGGACGCTTTCCGGTGTCCTCCTGAACAGTCTGGACGGAAGGAAAATACCCTTCGTGAACAGAGGATAGGATCCGCCCCAGCTTTTCCATTGCGGCATCTACCTGTGAGCGCGTCATGCAAAGATCACCGGCAGCACGTTCCGGATCGCAGAAGGAAGTATGCGCCATCCAGAGTGCCAAAAGTGCACAATCCCCATCATGCGCGCGTACCAGCGCGTCAAGCGAGGCAGGGGACAGGATTCTTTCCGGCTCAAACTTCATGGTATCTCCTTTGAACGAACTGTGAATTGTATTGGGTTTGCTATTATATCATTAATTTTCGCTTGTCGCAATACATAGTTGTGTGTTATAATACCATGATCTATGCGAAAAAGCGCGGGAAGGCTGCTGTCCCGCTTTGAAGGAGAAGAAACATGCTGGAGCTCCTTTCACCGGCCGGCTCTCCGGAGGGAGTCATTGCAGCGGTACAAAACGGTGCCGATGCGGTTTATCTTGGATTCGGAGACTACAATGCCCGGCGCGGTGCAAAAAATTTCACACAGGAAGAATTTGAAAAGGCTGTGCGGTATTGCCGTGTTCGCGGCTGCAAGGTCTATGTCACGCTCAATACCCTTGTCAATGACAGAGAGATCGAGCAGGCTGTGCGCTGCGCCAGAATAGCGGCAAAATACGGCGCCGATGCGATCCTCGTGCAGGATCTTGGTCTGGCCTCCGTTCTGCGCAGAGCGGTGCCGGATATGCCTCTGCACGCCAGCACCCAGATGACGATCCACAACCTTGCCGGAGCGGAAGCTGCCGCAGAGATGGGGATGAAGCGCGTGGTGCTCTCGCGGGAACTGTCTTTGGAGCAGATCCGTTTCATTACAAAAAACTGTTCCGCAGAGACGGAAATCTTTGTGCACGGTGCCCTCTGCTTCTGCTACAGCGGCCAGTGTTACATGTCTTCCCTGATCGGCAGAAGAAGCGGAAACCGCGGTATGTGCGCGCAGCCGTGCAGAATGCAGTATTCTCTCGGCGGGCGTATGGATGACTATCCGCTTTCCCTGAAAGATAACTGCCTGGTCGAGCATCTGAAAGAGATTGAAGACGCCGGGGTTGCCTGTATTAAAATCGAAGGGCGGATGAAACGCCCGGAATATACCGCTATTGTAACGGATATCTATCACCGTGCGCTTAAGGAAAACCGCATGCCCACGCCGGAAGAGATCGAAATGCTGGAAGAAGCCTTTTCCCGCAACGGTTTTACACAGGGATACTTTACCGGGGATCATGAAGGAATGTTTGGGGTGCGCGGGGAGCCCTCTCCGGATACGGAAAAACTCTTTGCCGCAACGCGCAAGGCTTACGGAGACGGCGAAATGCGCCGCGTTCCGATCCACATCTATACGGTGATGCAGAAGGAGCAGAACATCCGCGCTATCGCCTTTGATGATGAAGGGCATAAAGCGACGGCCGAAGGCCCCGTGCCGGAAAAAGCAAACCGGCAGGGCATTACGGAAGCCTTTCTCCTGGAGCAGATGTATAAGACCGGCGGAACGCCTTTTCATGTGGTGGACAATCAGGCCCAGACGGATCCCGGGCTGTATATCTCGGCTGCAGCTGTCAACGAGATGCGCCGTACCCTGATCACCAGCCTCACTGAACAGCGTGCCTCCGCCCCGGTTCCGGCAGGAGGCAGTATTCCGGCACTTCCAAAAAATATTGCCGCTGTGACGGATCCCAAAGTGATCTTTCAGGTCCGCACGGAAGACCAGCTTACCGAAGAACTGGCGGAGCTGAACCCCGCCTATCTCTATGTTCCCCTTACGCTGCTGCATGGGCATTTTGATCTGCTGAAGCCCTTTACCGACAGAGGCACCGGGATCGTTGCAGTGATGCCGCGCATTATCAGCGACAATCAGGTGCAGGACATTATGAATATGCTTCGCGAAGCGAGAGAAAAGGGGATCCGTGAGGCACTGGTCGGCAATCTCGGACATGTTTTCTACGCCCGGTCGGCAGGGATGGAAGTACGGGGCGATTTCGGGCTGAATGCATTCAATTCCTTTACGCTGGAAGTGCTGCGGGAGGCGGGGTTGCTCTCCGTCACGGCTTCCTTTGAGTTGCGCATTGCGCAGATCCGGGATCTGGCAAAACCTGTCAATACAGAAATGATCGTGTACGGGCGGCTGCCGGTTATGGTGTCAGAACAGTGCGCCATCAGAGAAAGCGCAGGCCGCTGCGCCTGCCAGACGCCCGGACAGCTGACGGACAGAATGGGCTCAATGTTCCCGGTCGTTAAGGAATACGGCTGCCGTAATGTGATCTATAATGCCCACAAGCTCTATCTGGCAGACAAGAAGGAGGATCTTCTCTCGTCGGGGCTTTGGGGGATCCGGCTCCTGTTCTCTACGGAGAGCGGAAGGGAGTGCGCAGAAGTTGCGCGCGGATATCTCGGCCTGAGTGCCTACCGGCCGAATGTTTTGACAAGAGGGCTGTATTACAGGGGGGTCGACTGAGATGGCGATCGTGCTTGCCTCTGCTTCTCCCAGACGGAAAGAACTGCTGGAGATGCTGCGGGTGAAGGATCTGGTGATTCTTCCGGCAGAAGGGGATGAGATCTGCCCTGCAGGGCTGAGCCCTGATGAAACCGTGAAGGCCCTTGCCTACGCAAAGGCGCTGGAGGTATTCGACCGCTGGCAGAAACAGCCT
The DNA here is from genome assembly GCA_017432615.1 of Oscillospiraceae bacterium. Taxonomy (GTDB): domain Bacteria; phylum Bacillota; class Clostridia; order Oscillospirales; family Oscillospiraceae; genus Limivicinus. The sequence goes on along the minus strand of JAFRIV010000011.1, from coordinate 20,938 downwards.
TCCCGGCGGGAGGGGGATGTGATCCTTGCGGCGGATACCATCGTCTGGCATAGAGGCAGGATCCTCGGCAAGCCCCATTCGCGGGAAGACGGATTTTCCATGCTCAGAAGCCTCTCAGGCAATGTCCATGAGGTCTATACCGGCGTGGTGGTGCTTTCCGCGGACAGAGCGGAGCGGGAAGCCGTATGTTCCCGCGTGACCTTCCGGGAACTGTCGGACAGAGAGATCAATGCCTATCTGGATACGGGCGAGCCGATGGACAAGGCCGGCGCTTATGGCGCACAGGGGATCGGAGCTTTGTTTGTAACGGCCATTGAAGGCGATTTTTACAATGTGATGGGTCTGCCGCTGTGTACAACAGGGCGGATGCTGCATAGAGTAGGAGTAGAGCTTCTTTGAGAGATTATTTACGGAAAAACGGAATACGTCTGGCAATTATTGTGTTGTCTGTCGCGCTTCTTGTTGCACTCAATACAGCAGCCAGCAACGGAAAAACGGGATTTCTGCACAACATGACGGGGGTATTGGAGGCGCCGGTAAAAAAGGTGCTCAGCTCTGCCGTAAATGCCATGAATACCATCTACGGGCATATCTTTGAGTATGACTCTCTGCTGGCGGAGAATGAATCGCTCCGTTCTCAGCTGGCAGACGCACAGCAGTCTGCCCGTGACGGAATCGAAGCGTCGGAAGAGAACGAGCGGCTGAGAAAGCTGCTGGATCTGCGCGATGCCCATAACGACTATGTTATGGAATCGAGCAAGATCGTGCTGTGGTCTTCCTCCAACTGGTCTTCTTCCTTTACGATCAGCAAAGGGGCTTCCAGCGGGATCGAACTGGGTGATCCGGTCATCACAGAGTACGGGGTAGTTGTCGGGCAGATCACCGAACTGGGGACGACCTGGGCAACGGTCTCCACCTTGATCGATGTGGATATGTCTATCGGCGCATTTGTCGGGGAATCCGGCACGTCGGGGATGGTCGTCGGCGAATACTCTCTGATGAAGAAAAACCAGGCCAAACTGACTTATCTGGCTGACGGCGCGCAGATCTTTGTAGGGGATGACGTACTGACCTCCGGTTCCGGCGGAGCATTTCCCGCGGGGCTGGTCATCGGCACGCTCACTGCGGTCAAAACGGAATCCGGCGGGCAGCTGGAATACGGCGTGGTCGACCCGGGAGTGAATTTCAGCCAGCTTGTTCAGGTCTTTATTATCAAAGATTTTACTGTGGTCGAATGAAAGAGTTTTTCAATCAGCTGTATATCCGGCGCATTTTGCGATATGCGCTGTATCTGTTTCTTTCCCTGATGGTACAGAACATGCTCTTTACCCAGATCCGGCCGCTGGGCGTTTGTCCTATGGTGCTGCCGGCGGTCTGCGTGGCGACGGGAATGTTTCTGGAACCGACCTGGAGTGTCGTCTTTACGCTTTTCCTGGGCCTGTTTGCCGATATGGCTTTTGTGGAAAACACCATGCTTTTCACCCTGCTGTTTCCGGCACTGGCGTTTTTCTCCGGTTTTGCCTGTCAGTTCTTTGTAAACAGGCGTTTCTTTGCGTTTATGGGGCTGGCAGCAGCGGCTGCACTGATCACTGCGCTTGTGCAGATGCTCGCCACGCTGGTCAACGATGTATGGAGCCTGGAAATGCTTCGTACAGTGCTTTTGCAGACGCTCTGGTCTGTCCCTGTTTCCATCTTCGCCTATTTCCCGCCGGCTCACTGGATCGAGTGACGCGGAAACAATTTGTAGAAGGGTATCCTTTATGTATAAACTGGTAAAACCCGGGCGGGTAGCCGCTCTGGCGCTGATCTTCTTTCTCGTGATCTCCGTTTACCTGGTCTTTCTGTATAAACTGCAGATCATTGAAGGTGAGCGCTATTACAACCAGGCAAACGAACTGATCAAGGAAACACGCACCGTTACCGCCGCCCGCGGCAATATTCTGGATCGGTACGGACGTATTCTTGTGAGCAACAAGGAAGCTTACAATATCAAAATCGATATTACCAAGCTTTTTGCCAGTGAAGACCCCAACAGTGTAATCCTTGACCTGGTGGAAATGGTCCGCGGCTACGGTGACGATTATACCGACGACCTGCCTATTACACTGGAACCTCCCTTTGAATATGACCCCGACATGACGGAGATCCAGCGCACGATGCTGGAAGCCTATTTCAAAGATAAGGGGGATGCGCTTCCGGCCAACCCCACGGCTGTTGAGCTGATGGCTTATATGCGCACCCGTTATGAGATCGACAACAGCTATTCTTCCGAGGAGATGCGCCTGATCGCAGGGGTTCGCTATTCCATCAATGTGCGCTATGCCATCAACACGGCGGACTATGTTTTCGTGCAGGATGCCAGCATGGGCCTGATCGCTTCCATTATGGAAAACAAGCTCACCGGCATTGAAGTCTCCCGTGCCTATGTGCGCAATTACAACACGGAGTATGCCCCGCATATCCTCGGATATGTCGGGCTGATGACGCAGGAGGAATTTGAAAAGTATTCTCTGCTGGAGTATGCCAACGATGCCTACGTCGGAAAGGACGGCATTGAATACGCCTTTGAAACAGACCTTCACGGAAAGGACGGGGAAGTGGAAGAGACGCGAAACGCTTCCGGCACGATCCTGTCCACCGTCTACACCAAGGAGCCGGAGCCGGGAAACCATATCTATCTGACCATTGACAGCGTCCTTCAGGAGCAGACGGAACGTATTCTCGGCAGCGGTATCGAATACATGCGGCGCAACCGGGCAACGGAGCGTGCCGAGGGCATTGCCCGCGGCGACTATGACCCGGAGATGAAGGATGAGATCACCGGCGGCGCGGCAGTGGTGGTCAACGTGAAAACGGGAGAACCCCTTGCCATCGCCAGCTACCCGACATATGATGTCTCTACCATCATCGAGAAATATGCCGAGCTTCTGAAAACTCCGAATGCGCCTCTGTTCAACCGTGCGCTGATGGGTGCCTACGCACCGGGTTCCGCTTTCAAACCCTGTACGGCCATCTCCTGTCTGACGGAAAAGATCATGGATACGGAAACCAAGGTGAAGTGCGAAGGCGTCTTCACCCGGTACGCGGCCGAAGGCTACTCGCCGGAATGCTGGATCTGGCAGCAGGGGTATACACATCCGGAAGAGGATGTGGTCGGTGCGCTGCGCGATTCCTGTAATTACTTCTTCTATACCTGGGGCAATGAGATCGGTGTCGACCGCCTCGGGGAATATGCCCACAAGCTGGGGCTCGGCTCCAAAACCGGCATCGAGCTGGTGGAGACCCTGGGAAATATGTCCAACCGTGCCAATCACTCGGATTATACCGGCACAGAGTGGCGAATCGGTGATACGCTGCAGGCTGCCATCGGTCAGTCGGACAGCATCTTCTCTCCGCTGCAGCTTGCGGAATACTGTGCTGCCATTGCAAACGGCGGTACGCGGCATTCTGCCTCCATCCTCAAGGCGATCCGAAACTATGACTACAGCGACAAGATCTATGAGCGGAAAGATGAGGTCATGGCTGTGATCGACAGCCCTGATTATAACTGGGACGCGATCCATAAAGGCATGCATGAAGTGCTGAACAGCCCCTGGAATGCCACCAACTATCTGGAATGGATCACCTGCAAATGGACCTGTGCCGGAAAGACCGGGACGGCTCAGAAGGGCGAAGGGATCACGAACGACGGTATTTTCATCTGCTACGGCCCGTACCGTGACCCGGAAATTGCTATCTGCATTGTTGTGGAACGCGGGGGCGCCGGGGCTAACACGCAGTTTATGGCCCGCGAGATCATGGATGTGTATATCAACATCCGCTCGTATTCCGACTCCTCTGAGGCTGAGATGGCACTGCTTCGCTAATTTTAAGATTTGGAGATAGAGAGAATGAACATTGCTTTGATGGCTCATGACCGCAAAAAAGAGCTGATGGTGCAGTTTTGTATTGCATACTGCGGTATCCTGGCGGAACATAGGCTTTGTGCTACCCACGTGACAGGAAAACTGGTTGCCGATGCCACCGGTTTGCCGATCACGTTGTATATGCACGCCAACGAAGGCGGTGCACAGCAGATTGCCGCAAGGCTCTCCTTTAACGAGATCGACCTTGTGCTCTTTTTCTGCGATCCCCAAAACCCTAAGGGCTTTGATGACATCAACCGGATCGAACGCCTTTGCGATACCTATCAGGTGCCTTTTGCCACCAATGCCGCCACCGCGGAAGTGCTGGTACAGGGCCTGCGCCGCGGCGATCTCGACTGGCGGAATATTGTCAATCCGCCGTATCAGCCGAAGAAATCAAAATGATCCGGAGGGTTTGAAATGGCAAAGGTAACACCGCGCACGCTGTCCGGCTTTATGGAGCTTCTCCCGGCCGATCAGATGAAGATGGAGCGCATCATGCAGCTCCTTCGGGAAAACTATTCTCTGTACGGCTTTACGCCGTTGGATACCCCTGCGATCGAATCTTCCGAAGTGCTTCTGGCAAAGGGCGGGGGAGAAACGGAAAAGCAGATCTATCGCTTTACAAAAGGCGACAGTGATCTTGCTCTCCGTTTTGACCTCACGGTCCCCCTTGCCAAATATGTGGCCGCCCATTACGGGGAGCTGACTTTCCCGTTCCGCCGGTATCAGATCGGCAAGGTCTATCGCGGCGAAAGGGCACAGCGCGGCCGTTTTCGGGAGTTCTATCAGGCGGATATCGATGTGATCGGTGACGGTTCCCTGGATATCATGAATGAGGCGGAGATCCCTGCCATCATTTACAGCACCTTCCGTCGGCTGGGCTTTCAGCGTTTTCAGATCCATGTGAACAACCGTAAGATCCTTAACGGCTTTTACAGCATGAACGGCATGGCGGAAAAGGCCGGGGAGATCATGCGTACTGTGGACAAGCTTGACAAGATCGGAGCGGAAAAGGTCCGCCTGCTGCTGATCGATGAGGTGAAGATGCTGCCCTGTAAAGCGGAAAACGTGATGGATTTCATGGCGATCCGCGGCACCAATGAAGAAGTCCTCGAGGCGCTGTCCCGCTATCGGGGAATGGACGCCACCTTTGATGAAGGCCTGGACGAACTGATTGCCGTTACCGCGCATCTGAAGGAATTCGGGGTTCCGGAGGCAAACTTTGCCATAGACCTTACCATTGCCCGCGGGCTGGACTATTATACCGGTACGGTATATGAGACCATGATGACCGATCATCCGGAGATCGGTTCCGTGTGCTCCGGTGGCCGTTACGATGACCTGGCAGGGTACTATACCGATAAAAAACTGCCCGGCGTGGGCATTTCCATCGGGCTTACAAGGCTATTCTATGTGCTTCAGGAACAGCATCTTCTTTCGGAGGAACCGGTTTCCGCCCCTGCCGATGCCCTGGTGATCCCTATGACGGAGGACTTTGGCCCTGCGGTATCGGCTGCCACGGTGCTCCGGTCCGCCGGGGTGCGTACGCAGCTCTATACGGAGAAGAAAAAATTCAAAGCAAAAATGTCCTATGCGGACAAGCAGAAGATCCCCTTTGTGATCCTGCTGGGCGAGGATGAGATCCGGGAAGGGATCCTCTCCGTGAAGGACATGACCTCGGGCGAACAGTGCAAGCTGACGCCTTCCGAAGCGGCGGCCTTTATCCGGGAAAAGATCGGTGCCCGGAATGCTGCCTGCGCGGTAAAAGAGTGATCCCGTTTATTTTTGAATAAAAGAAGGGTAAAACAATGCAGAACAGAACACATACCTGTAATGAACTCCGTCTTGCAAATGTCGGAGAGAAAGTAAAGATCAGCGGCTGGATGGAAAATGTGCGCATGGTCGGCAGCAATTTTGCTTTCGTCGTGGTGCGTGATTTTTACGGTACGACGCAGGTCGTCATCGAAGACGAAGCGCTGATTGCCCAGGTGAAGGGCATCAATAAGGAATCTACCATCTCTGTTGAGGGCACGGTACGCGCACGCTCCAATCCGAATCCGAAGCAGGATACCGGCGAGATTGAGATCGTACCGGAAAAAATCGAACTGCTGGGGCGGTGCCGTTATAACGAACTCCCGTTTGAAATCAACCGCAGCCGTGAAGCTGACGAGATCCAGCGCCTCCGCTATCGTTATCTTGACCTGCGCAATCCTGCGGTCAAGAAAAACATCATCCTGCGCTGCAACGTGATCGCCGCCATCCGCAAGGCTATGATGGAGCATGATTTCCTGGAGATCACGACCCCTATCCTCACAGCCTCCTCTCCGGAAGGCGCGCGGGACTATCTGGTTCCTGCCCGCAAGCATCCCGGCAAGTTTTATGCGCTGCCGCAGGCGCCGCAGCAGTTCAAGCAGCTGCTGATGACCTCCGGATTCGACCGGTATTTTCAGATCGCTCCCTGCTTTCGTGATGAGGATGCCCGAGGCGACCGTTCTCCCGGTGAGTTTTATCAGCTGGATATGGAAATGGCTTTTGCCACGCAGGAAGATGTGTTTGCTGTTCTGGAGGATGTTCTCCCGCCCATTTTTGCCAAATACGGTACCTATGATATTGCCTCTACCGCGCCTTTCCGCCGGATCCCGTATCTGGAATCCATGGAGAAGTACGGTTCCGACAAACCGGACCTGCGTATCGACCTGGTCGTGGAAGACGTTACGGACCTCCTCTCCGATATCGAGTTTGCCCCCTTTGCTGCAGGCAATACCATCAAGGCAGTTGCGGTTTCCGCGTGTGACCTGACGAGAAAGCAGATCGACAAACTCTGCACGGATGTAGAAGTCCAGTCCGGATTCAAGCCCTACTGGTTCAGACTCGATGAAAACGGCGAGTTGGCCGGAGGAATTGCCAAATTCCTGACAGAGAAGAAGGCAACCCTCACCGAGCGCCTCTCTCTTACTTCGGGAACGCTTGTTGCCGTCGCGGCCGGGAAGCATGATGATGCCGTAAAAACAGCCGGCGTGATGCGGAAGATGCTGGGCAATGCCTGCCCGAATCACATGGATAAGGAACGCTATGAATTCTGCTGGATCGTGGACTTCCCCATGTATGAGATCGGAGAAGAGAGCGGCGAGCTGGAATTCTGCCACAATCCGTTCTCCATGCCTGCCGGCGGCCTTGAAGTCCTTCTGAAGGCGGAGCGCGGAGAGATCGATCCCCTTACCATTACGGCCGACCAGTATGACCTGGTCTGCAACGGCGTGGAGCTCTCTTCCGGCGCAGTGCGCAATCATGACCCCGAGATCATGATCAAAGCCTTCGAGATGGTCCGCCTTGGCGAAGAGGATGTAAAGAAAAAGTTCCCGGCCATGTATAACGCCTTCTGCTACGGGGCACCTCCTCATGCCGGCATCGCACCGGGGATTGACCGCATGGTCATGCTCCTCTCCGGTGAAGAGAGCATCCGCGAAGTTATCCCGTTCCCCATGAACAAAAATGCAACGGATGTTATGATGGGTGCACCGTCCTACGTCGAGCAGAAGCAGCTGGATGAACTGCATATCGCCATTACCGCAAGGGAAGAAGAGTAATCGCTCATTTCTTTTCACTTCTAAAAAAATCCCTGAGCCGGTGTTTCTCACTGGTTCAGGGATTTTATCATGGTCTCCCGCACTTTCTGCCCCACTGCCGCTGTGCGCACGCCGGTAATCTCTTCCGCCGGAAGCACATCCTCAATGGTCAGGGTGATCAGGGTACTGCGCCAGGGTGCATTTTTTTGTACCGCGTCGGAATTTCTCACGGTCATCACAACGATCGGCACTTTTGCGTGCTGCGCAATTTTGAAAACGCCGTCGTGGAAGGGGAGCAGTTCGCCGGTTTTGCTCCTGGTGCCTTCCGGATAAATGACGACCGGCGCCACCTTTTCATCGAGAAGGCGGGTGCAGTCCTGAATCGTCACTATGGCGTTGCGGGGGTTTTCACGGTCGATGGTGCGGAAACAGCACCGCCTGGCGATCGGCCCGCCGAGAGGAATGTCAAAATTCTCCGGCTTGGACACAAAGATCAGTTCCGTACCGCGCATTGCTTTCATCACCGCCAGCGGATCATAGAGAGACCGGTGGTTTGAAACCAACAGATACAGGGAATCTTTTGGCAGCTTCTCTGCGCCTTTCAGTTCCACTTTTACCCGGCTGAACAGCAGGATCAGATCCAGCAGGACGTTTTTTATAAAGACATAAAAAGGGCTGAAATCATCGTAGAATTTCGTTTTGTCCACAAACAGCCCGCAGATCCAGACAAAAAGCAGAAACAGCAGCAGTGCCGCAACACAGATGCCAAATATGCTCAACAGCACAAGCAGGATTTTCAAGATCGGTCTTCTCCTTCAGGCAGACAATTGAAACGCGGCGGGACACCGGTTTCCTTCTGGAAAAAAGTATACTATATTTTTCTTTCCGAATCAAGAAGAATCCCGCCAGCATGGAAAACAGCTTTTGCCCTCTGTAAACATTTTTCCTGTTTTCAGTGCGAAAGGAACTTTCCCGATCCAGCGACAGGCGGAGATAGTCAAGGCCGGCAAAAAAACCACGCCGAAGCGTGGTTAAAAGGATCTTTTATCAGGAGGTTTTTATTTGGACCGTACGATCACGACGCCGCGGTCGATCAGCTTGGCAAGGTACGTGGTACCGCCGGTCACGTTGAGGATCTCCACGGGCTCACCGTTCACCGTTACTTCCACATCAGTCCCTTTGCAGGCAAAAATGATCTTCGCATAATGCTCATCATCCACTGTATACTGTTCGGGAACTTCAAACCAGTAAGCATCCCGAAGCCTTTTTCCATCCACTTCCTTTGCGGCTTTTGCGCTGTCCACTGCATCCAGGAGAGCATCCCGTTTCGCGGAGGGAAGCACTTTTGCGTTATCGCGGTCAACATGTGTTACGTCATCGATCGGAACAAACTGGTAAATCGTGTCGTCCTCCATCAGGCAGATCAGCAGCCCGGGTATATCAGCCGGATTGGGAGCGGAAGGGGTTCCGCCGCTGTTACCGTCCTCGTTGGTGTCGATAATCGTGCCGATTGGGGTTTGCATAGCGGCCAGAGAAGAAGTGCCAAGAGCAAAGACTGCTGTGAGAGCAAGGATCAGGGCAATCAGTTTTTTCATGGGTATCAATTCCTTTCATATTTTTTTGTTTTTATTGGTTCTGTGCGTCCAGTATAGCATATCGTTTATCACAATACTATCACACATTTATAAAAATACGGATATTATTTTGTGATCTTGACTCTTTGCCGGTTCTCGTGAAATAATAACCGATTTTTGTAACTGTCCCCGGCGTATAGCATAGGGATAGCAGGAGCAAGGTTTTTGGCTTGTTGCCCGTTGACAGATAAATATCAAATTGGTAAGATTGTATAGATTTACAAAGACTGTCTGCCGGGAAGGCCTTTGTGCCGGAGATCGTGGCCATGCTTATGGCGCAGAAGCAGATGAAGGAACACGGGAAATAATAGAGTGTTCGGGAGAAAAAAGATGAGCAATCCAGTTCAGAAAGACCAGGAACTGCCGAAAACTATTGAAGTCAGAGGCGCCAGGGTACATAACTTGAAGAATATCGATGTGGACGTGCCGCTTCACGGGATCACGGCGATAGCAGGCGTGTCCGGCTCGGGAAAATCTTCTCTGGCGCTTGGCGTACTTTATGCGGAGGGTTCCAGAAGATATCTGGAATCCCTTTCTACCTATACCAGAAGGCGAATGACGCAGGCCTCCCGCGCGGATGTGGACGAGGTGCTGTACGTCCCGGCGTCCCTTGCGCTGCACCAGAGGCCGGGCGTGCCGGGGATCCGCTCCACCTTCGGCACGGGCACGGAGCTTTTAAACAGCCTGCGCCTGATGTTCTCGCGTCTGGCCAGCCACCGCTGTCCAAACGGTCATTACGTGAAGCCGGGCTTTCAAGTGGCATTGATGCAGGAACTCGTCTGCCCCGCATGCGGGGAGCATTTCTACGGTCCCGGGGCGGAGGAGCTGGCCTTCAACTCTCAGGGCGCCTGCAGCTGCTGTGGCGGAACGGGAACGATTCGAACAGTGGACCGCAGTACGCTGGTGCCGGATGAGAATATTTCCATTGATGACGGCGCTGTCGCTCCCTGGAATAGCCTCATGTGGTCGCTGATGACCGATGTGTGCCGGGCAATGGGCGTGCGGACAGATATTCCATTCAAAGACCTGACACAAAAAGAAAAGGAGATCGTCTATGACGGTCCCATGGAGAAAAAACACATCTTCTATCGTCCGAAGAAGGCGGACACCGCCACGGCGGGCGAGATGGACTTTACCTATTACAGCGCCACGGCGACAGTGCTCAACGCGCTCAATAAGGTCAAGGATGAAAAGGGCATGAAGCGAGTGGAAAAGTTCCTCAAAGAGGACGTCTGCCCTGAGTGTCACGGGACACGGCTTTCGGAGTCTGCCAGAGCGCCGAGGCTGATGGGAATCTCGCTTGACCAGGTCTGTGAGATGACGCTGAAGGAATCGATCGAATGGGTCAAACAAGTGCCGGCTTCTCTGCCGGAGGAGATGCGTTCCATGGCGCAGAACATCTGTGAATCCTATTTGGAGGTTGCTGCGCGGCTGATGGATCTGGGCCTTTCCTACCTCACGCTGGACAGAGCATCGTCTACGCTCTCCACAGGGGAGCGGCAGCGAATGCAGCTGGCACGGGCGGTCAGAAACCGCACGACCGGCGTTTTGTACGTGCTGGACGAGCCATCGATCGGCCTGCATCCTGCCAATATCGTCGGTCTGAGCGGCGTCATGCACGATCTGGTAAAGGACGGCAACTCTGTTCTGCTGGTGGATCATGACGCGCAGATCCTGAAGGAGGCCGATTGGCTGATCGAGATGGGGCCGGAGGCCGGAGCGAAAGGCGGTACGGTCATCGCAGAAGGGACTGTTGCAGATGTCACGCAGGATCCGGCTTCCGTAATCGGCAGATACCTCATTGGAGCGCATGGCTTGAAAAAGGAACCGTCCGGGCAGGAACTGTTTGCAAACGGGATGATCTGTCTGGAGACAGACCGCATCCACACCGTCAAGCCGCTTTCCGTAAAGATTCCCAAAAGTCGAATGACGGTCATTACCGGCGTGTCAGGTTCCGGAAAGACCACACTGATCCTGGAAAGCCTGGTCCCCGCGCTGGATTCTCTGTGCAGCGGAAAGAGAATGCCCGACCATATTCGGAAGATCGACGCCGCAGACATCAGGCATATCAAGCTGATCGACGCTACACCGATCGGAATCAACGTCCGTTCTACTGTCGCTACTTACGCCAATGTGCACGATGAGCTGCGAAAGATTTTCGCCGGGACGAAAACGGCAAAGCAGTACGGTTATAAGGCCGGGGACTTTTCCTATAATACTGGCTCTCTCCGTTGCCCGGTTTGCGACGGAACGGGACAGATCTCCCTGGACGTCCAGTTTCTGCCTGACGTGGATATTCCATGCCCGGATTGCCGGGGCTCACGTTATGCGAAGGAGGCGAAGAAGATCCGCTATCGGAATAAAGCCGGTGAGGAACGATCCCTTCCCGAACTGATGGATATGGACGTGAACACGGCTCTGGAATTCTGCCGGAACATGAGTGTCGTCAGCCAAAGGCTGGAAACGCTTCAGGATCTCGGCCTGGGGTATCTGACGTTGGGGGAAGAAACGCCGGGACTGTCCGGCGGCGAGGCGCAGCGGCTGAAGCTGGCTTCCGAAATGGGCAGACGGCAGGAGGATTCCGTATTTGTCTTTGACGAACCTACCATCGGTCTGCATCCGAAGGATGTGGAGACGCTGCTGCAGGTCTTCCGTACACTGATCGGCCATGGTGCTACCGTTATTGTCATCGAGCATGACCTGGATGTGATCCGAAGTGCCGATTATATCATCGACATGGGACCGGAGGGCGGCGAGGAGGGAGGCCGGATCGTTGCCTGCGGCACACCGGAGGAAATACGCACCTGCAAGGACAGCGTCACAGGAAGATTTATCTGACTGTGTTTTGTTACACCGGACGATTCTTCTGGTACCATCCGTATGTCTCAGCTTCTGGTTGGCTTGAAAGGGAAATGTGAAGCAATGGTTTAAGTTTGTGTGACAGTCTATGCCGGTCTATTCCTAAACTTTTCTCGCGCGCGAGAAAAAGAAAAAATCTCATCTATAGAAAAGTTTTGTTTTTGACCGGCATCGACTGACACATCGTTCAGAATGCTGAATCAAAATCCAAAACAAAATGCAGAAACAAAGGCAGAAATACAGAAGAGTACCGTGCACCTTCGCCCATCGGAGCAGCTGTTGGAAAATGTTAAATCACGGTAAACTCTCTGAAAATGCATTGATTTTCAAAAGGAAAACAGGTATGATAGAATTGTAAGTCATTAATTTGGGTTTTTCATGCAAAGGAGGCCGAATATGAAACAATTTTCAAAAAAGCTTGCATGGATTCTTGTCCTCACACAGGTATTCTGCCTGTTCTCCGCTGTGGCAGGTGCAGATTACGGTGTCCCGACGGAAGTAAAAGTCGGCAGTTTTACACTGCTGGACGAAGTTTACTATATGGAGCAGGGAGGTACGCTTGTTGAATTTTCTCCCTATTCCGCAGAAGAGGCGGATCACTATATCCGCTTTGTCAGCGGGCAGGAACCTGTCGTTACGATGAAGAACTTCAGTTTCACCCTCTGGGAGGAATCGGCAGATCCCACGTATTCTGCCCTTTATGTCCCAATGGATGTTGAATTGAATATCATCGGCAGCAACAGCCTTGTCAACAACGGTGCTTATCTGGAAGCTGTGGGAGACGGCACTGCCTTCCAGCGTACCAGCAACGGCATTAATGCCACGTGGGATCGGAACATCCGTCTCACCGGTGACGGTACACTTTCTGTGAAAACATCTACCGGAGAAGATGTCTCCGGCTATGCTTTCCTGGCAAACCGTGTTTCTTTTGAAAGCAATACCCTTACGGTTGAAGCAGAGGGCGCTACAGCTGCCTACAGCAGTGCGCCTCTCCATAATGATGATCTGAAGCTGAATGTGGAAGCCGGGAATGACGCCTGGTCTAAATGGGAGGCATCATCCGAAGACGGTGCTTCCTTTACCCAGTATAAGTACGTGATTACGGCAGTGACCCAGAATGGTCCAACGGCGGAAGAAATTGCCGCAGCTGAAGAAGCCGAGCGTCAGCGCCTCGCGGAGGAAGAAGCCGAGCGTCAGCGCCTCGCGGAGGAAGAAGCCGAGCGTCAGCGCCTCGCGGAGGAAGAAGCCGAGCGTCAGCGCCTCGCGGAGGAAGAAGCCGAGCGCCAGCGCCTCGCGGAGGAAGAAGCCGAGCGCCAGCGCCTCGCGGAGGAAGAAGCCGAACGTCAGCGCCTTGCGGAGGAAGAAGCCGAACGTCAGCGCCTTGCGGAGGAAGAAGCCGAACGTCAGCGCCTCGCAGAGGAAGAAGCCGAGCGTCAGCGCCTCGCGGAGGAAGAGGCCGAGCGCCAGCGCCTTGCGGAGGAAGAAGCTGAGCGACAGCGTCAGCAGGAAGAGGAAGCTGCACGGCAGGCAGAACTGCAGCGCCAGCAGGAAGAGGAAGCCGCACGCCAGGCAGAGCTGCAGCGCCAGCAGGAAGAGGAAGCCGCACGCCAGGCAGAGCTGCAGCGTCAGCAGGAAGAGGAAGCCGCACGCCAGGCAGAGCTGCAGCGTCAGCAGGAAGAGGAAGCCGCACGCCAGGCAGAGTTACAGCGCCAGCAGGAAGAGGAAGCGCGTGTTGCAGCGGAACAGGCTATGGCAGAAGAAACTGCTCGTCTTGAAGCGGAAGCAGCAGCTGCCGCACAGCAGACAGCACCGACAGGAATGCAGGTTTTGCTTTCCAACCAGCCTGTTGAAGAGGGTGCTTATTACATCGTCTCTGACGGTGCCCTTGTAAAAGTTGACTCCCAGCCAGAGAGCGGGTTCATTTCCTTCTCAGGCAATACGGTGACGATGAACAACTTCCACTTTACGGCAGCACAGGCATCTGACAGTGATTGCTATGCGGCGCTGTATCTCTCAGAGGATGCCACCCTCGTCATCACCGGAGAAAATGATCTGACCAACGTCGGCTATTACATTGCATCGGCGGAAGACGGATCTCCCCGCTATATCAGCAACGGTATTTCAGCACCGGATTGTACTCTTGCCGTTACCGGCCAGGGCACGTTAAACGTCAACGGTATTACGGCAGAAGGATATTCCGGATATGGGATTTCTGCAGGCACCGTGACGGTTGCAAACGGTGTCACCCTGAATGTTCAGGGCAGGGAAGGGCAGTCTCTTGGCGAGATCACTTATGAACCGGCTCCGGAGCCGCAGAATCCCGAAGTCGTGGCACCCGTGACGCAGAATACTGAAAATCCGGAGGACGAAGCGGCAAAGAAGGCTGCCGAAGAGGAAGCGGCAAAGAAGGCTGCCGAAGAGGAAGCAGCAAAGAAGGCTGCCGAAGAGGAAGCGGCAAAGAAGGCCGCCGAAGAAGAAGCGGCAAAGAAGGCTGCCGAAGAAGAAGCGGCAAAGAAGGCCGCGGAAGAGGAAGCGGCAAAGAAAGCTGCTGAAGAAGAAGCTGCCCGTATAGCTGCGGAAGAAGCGGCAAAGAAGGCTGCCGAAGAGGAAGCAGCCCGTATTGAGGCTGAGAAGAAGGCAGAAGAAGAACGTCTGGCGGAAGCTGCCCGCCTTGCCGAGGCCGAAGAGGCAAAAAAGGCTGAAGAAGCCGCTGCTTTGAAGGCTGCCGAGTAAGAAGCCGCTGAGAAGGCACGCATTGCGGAAGAAGCCGCAAAAGAAGAGAAGCCTGAAGTCACTGCTATGACCGTCGATATGCAGCAGGTGGAAAATGATGTTGCCAAGGAAGACGAGAACCTTGATGCAGTCCTTGCTGAGAACTTTACCGCTGTGAAAACCCCGTCTCTGATGACGGTCAATCCCGGGATGACCATCGAAGAGTCTCTCCCCGGGCCGACCCTTTCTGTACCGGAACAGGTCAAATCTTCAGCACCTGCTGTTACGTTTTCACCTACCGGGGATTCCTCCGGAATTCTGAGCACGACGGATTCCAATGTGAAGTTCCAGGTCGGCATCAAGAAGGACGGTTCTTATGCGGGGCCGAGGATGTGGATGGATCTCGACGGCAACATGGGGATCGACAACCTGACCGAAAATTCGGTGATCCAGGTAAAACGGGTAGTGGAAGGAGAAAAGGAATCTGACATTGTCCAGTTTGCTCTGGAGCGTCAGCCGCAGCTGACAGCCACAAGCTCTCCCGCCACCAGTGAAAGCAACAATGACGGCAAGATCATTCTTCCTGCCGGCACAGGCCCGGTGGAGATCCGTGTTTCTGACGGCGACGGTGTTTATAAAGATGCTATCGTAAACAGCAGCAATGAGATCACCGGCCTCACAGGCGGAAAAACCTATCAGCTTCGTATCAAAGCGGACGGCGTCAAGCTTGCCTCTTTGCCGATCGATGTCACTGTCGGTACTTATTCGGCGCCTACAAAGCTGGAAAAGCCTGCGGCTGCCTTCACCGCTACCGGTGAACAGAGCGGTATTTTGAAAAATGTGGACTCCTCCATGGTCTACAGGGTCGGAAGCGGAAGCTGGACGGCCATCACCGGTGAAACGGCAACCATTTCCTCCGGTGTTTCCGGGCAAATCTATGTCAAGCGCGTCGGCAGCAGCAGTGCAAACACCCTTGACTCAGATGAGCAGGTGATTCAGATCCAGCAGTACTCTGCGCCGGAAAAGGAAAAGCTGCCGGTCAGCGGCGGTACGATCACAGTTCAGTATGTCCCGCAGGCTCAGTACAAGGCTCACAGCGCGCCGGAAAGCTCCTATGTGGATGTGACCAACCGTGTGATCCAGAATCTCTCTCAGGGGGATTACGATATCCGCATCAAATATGACGGGGCGATCCTTGCCTCCAAGCCGGTCACCGTTACCATTGCGAATGTTCCCGTTACAGGTATCAGCATGGATCCCAAGGAGGTCAAACTCAGTTCTACCGACAGCAGTGCCAAACTGACGGTCACCTTCAGCCCTCTCAATGCAAGCAACCAGACGGTCAGCTGGTATTCTTCCAATGAAAATGTGGTCAGGATCCAGAATTCCTACAAGGTATCTGACGGCGTTGCGGGTGCAAGTGTTGTCGCGGTGGGGCAGGGAACTGCAACGATCTATGCTATTTCCAACGGGAAGCAGGCTACCTGCACCGTCACCGTTCAGACGAATTACTACTTTACTTACCACAAAAACGGCACCTGGTATTATGACGTGGGCGGCAACTACACGGTTCAGGCGACCGGTCCTGCCAACCGTCTGGCAGCAGTGAAGCTGAACGGCCAGACGATCAACCCGTATTATTATACCGTTGCCACGGCAAGTGACGGCTCCACCATCGTCACCATTTCGGAAACGGCCATGCGGGCGATGGAACACCGCGCTTACCAGACGCTGCAGTTTGTCTATTCCGACGGCGGCACGGCAACCTGCTATCTTCACATTCTCTCCGTGCGGGATAAGCCGATCACGGGGGATGACAGCAACATCGGACTCTGGGTCTGCGTGATGCTGATGTCCTCTGCTATGGGCGGCGCATTGCTCAGCCGCAGGAAGGAATGGGAATGATTTGTTCCCGCAGATAAACCGGCAACAAAAACAGAGAAATATCATAAGAGAGGGCTTCCAAATCGAAAGCCCTCTCTTACAGCAAAACCCGGCAGAAAGACTGCCGGGTTTTCTTTTGAATGTCGGATGGAAGTTTTCAGTTGAAGCGGATGACGCGGTGGGCGATGTGATAGATCAGCTGCACCATGGCGCTGCCAGCCTTTCCCGGGATGCTGATCAGACGCAGCGCTGTGCGGTAGCGGAAAATATCAGCCCATTTTCTGTCATATTCCCGGCAGGTTTCCCACATTTTTTCCAGATCGTCTTCAGCCTGGGGGGTGTTGTTCAGGCGGGTGAAAAGAATGGCAATCCCAAACATGATAAACATCTCGTGTTTGAGATAGGCCTTTTTTTTCTTTTCCGGTATCTCGTCAAAATGAAAGGCCTGAAAACACAGTTCCGTCGCGCGCAGCTGATGGGTATAGCGCTTTTTCATCACGTCCAGCTGTACGGACTGGCCTTCTCGTCCGATGGAATAAAGATAGAGGTCACAATTGAGGTAATACAGCCGGTGCACGTTCTTCAGATTGCCGTAAACCATATAGTTGTCTTCATAAAAGGTATGCCTGGGCATGGTGAGCCCGGTATCGCGCAGAAGCTGTGTGTTGAAAGTACAGGTATGTATCATCAGGATCTGGTCCGGGAAAAACCGCTTCGTTTCTTCCCAGGTGAAGATCCGCCCCTCCGGCAGCGCGTTGGAAAACACAATGGAACGGTCGCCTTTTCCGTCGGCGTGCACATAGTGATAATTGGTGAGGAAAAGATCTACTCCGCCTTCTTTGTCACAGGCTTCCAGTTCATCCAGAAAACGGGTAAAGGAGCCGCTCAGGCGATCATCACTGTCCACCATCTTAAAGTATTTCCCGCTGGCATTTCTTATACCCTGGTTGATGCCTTCGCCGTGTCCGCCGTTTTCCTGATGGATCACGCGGATCATCTCCGGATATTTTGCTGCATATTCATCCGCAATGGTGCCGGTTGCATCTTTAGAACCGTCGTCTATGATCAGGATCTCTATCCGTTCGCCTCCCGGAAGCAGACTTTCAATGCAGTTTGCCATATATTCCGCCGAATTATAGCAGGGCACAGTTACAGTAAGCAGTTTCATCCGCAGTTTATCTCCTTTTCTGCCGCGGTCAGTGCGCAGGCAATTACAGTGTCCATATCATAATAGCGGTACTCGCCGAGTCTTCCGCCGAACAGCACATTTTTTTCCTGATCGGCAAGCTCCTTGTACCGAACATACAGCGCATTGTTCTTCTCATCGTTTACCGGGTAATACGGTTCGTCACCGCTCTTCCATTCAGCGCTGTACTCCCGGGAGATCACAGTTTTTTCCTGGGTGCCGAATTCAAAATGTTTGTGCTCGATAATGCGGGTATAAGGTGTTTCCCGGTCAGTATAATTCACCACGGCGTTACCCTGATAATTCGGTATATCCAGCACTTCCGTTTCAAAACGGATGCTGCGATATTGCAGCGTGCCGTAACAGTAGCCGAAATACCGGTCGATCGGCCCGGTGTATACGATCTTCTTCGCCATGGAATCCCATCCGGACTTCTCCTGCAGATAATCCGTGTCGAGGCGAATCTCCGCACCGGAAAGCAGCTTCTCCGCAAGACGCGTATATCCGCCGATCGGGATGCCCTGAAACCGTGCGTTAAAATAGTTATTATCAAATGTAAAGCGCACAGGCAGCCGTTTGATAATAAAGGCCGGCAACTCCCGACAGTCGCGGCCCCACTGTTTTTCGGTATAACCGCGTACAAGTTTCTCATAAATGTCGGTGCCTACGAGAGAAATGGCCTGTTCCTCCAGGTTATGCGGTTTTGTGATGCCGGCGGCTTCCCGCTGACGTCGGATCTCCGCTTCTGCCTCCTGGGGGGTGATTACCCCCCACATCCTGTTAAAGGTGTACATGTTAAACGGGAGAGAATACAGTTCTCCGTGATAGTTGGCAACAGGTGAATTCGTGTACCGGTTGAATTCTGCATATTTGTTTACATAATCCCATACTGTTTTGTCATTGGTATGAAAAATATGTGCCCCGTATTCATGCACCTGGATGCCTTCCACTTCTTTTGTGTAGATATTCCCCCCAATATGAGAGCGTTTGTCCAGCACAAGTACCTGTTTGCCGGCATCCATCATCTCCCGCGCAAAAACAGCGCCGTACAGCCCTGCGCCGATGATCAGATAATCATATTGCATTCCGTTCGTCTCCTTTTTCTTCCTCTACGAGCACTTTCCCGTCTTGCAGGGTGATGTGCAGGAGCCTGTTTCCCATAGGGAATCGGCAGTCCAGTGTATCAAAAAAAGCGGTCTGCGGTTTTACTTCGTAGCGTTCTCCGCCAGGTACAAGCGGTCGCAGACCTACAAAATACCGGGCAAGCAGATAGATGGGGCTTGCGGACCATGCATGGCAAAGGGATTTGCCGTATGGGTCGCCATACATTTCATACTGCCAGTCAATGTCTTTTTTGGGGTCAAATTCTTCCCAGAAGGTCACTGCTCCCATTTTCAGCATGCCGCCCCAATAGGCTTTGATCTCCTTCCAAACCTTATCCAGAAAGCCGAGGCGGCACAGAGCTTCCAGCTCAAAAAAGCGGAAATACGGGGTCGTGATGGGCGGCACCGCATCATTAAAAAGTACGGAGGCAGCGAGCTGTTCTTTCCGCCGGCTGTCGGCAATGTCAAACACTATGGCAAAAATGTTCGCATGCCGTGTGACGTGTCGCCGGGAAGAAAACGTATCGATATAAGCGGATTTTTCATCATCCCAGTAAAAACGTTCGATCTGCCGGAGCAGAGAAGCACGTTTATTCCGCCAGCCGGCTTTTTCCTCTGCCAGAGCAAACTCTGCCATTACCCGATATGCTTCTGCCAGCAGCATCTGCTCGGCACACTGCGGCCCAGAGCGGTCAAAATCCGCCCAGTCGATGAATACCCAGTCTCTTTCCCGGCCGGTAACAAAGCCGTTTTCATCCGTCTGGCTCTCCAAAAGGGCCATCATACTTTTCATTCTCGGGTAGAGCTGGCTTATAAATGCCGCATTGCCGTAGCTTTCATATGTTACGCCGATGCCGATGATCCACAGCATCGAATAATCCACAATGGTGTTGACATGGGTCGTCACAGGGTCACGGGCAGACAGGGCAAGCAAAGTGCGCTCTTCAATAGCGGCGTCTCCTGTCAGATACCGGTTTACAAACAGACTCTGGTAAGCATCTCCGCCCCAGATCCACTTGTCCCGCTTGATCCCGTCGAGAAAAAAGCATCCGCAGCAGAGCAGAAATGTATGGGAAGCAACCGAGAAGATCCGGTTCATTTCTTCATCCTGGCAGGCAAAACTGCCGCGTACCGGCAATTCGGTGAACTGGTGGATAGCACGTACGATATAATCTTCGACCTTGCAGTCCGGAATAAAAGCAGCTCGCAAAGCCTGCCGCGGGCACCGGTGTGTGCCTGCATCCACCCGGTAAAAGCAGTAACAGCCGGCGGTATCGAGCGCCTCCTTACGTGACTCTCCGAGGAAAACCAGAGGACATTCCTCATTGGGTTCCACTGCCCTCCGCGAAGCAGGGGTCACCTCCAGCGCTGCCGTCAGTTCCGTTTCAAAAACATACAAAACGCCGCCGTTGACTTCCTCTGTTGTTACCGGGATATATACGGTTTCCGTCAGGGGCCATTCAGCAGGGTCGCGGGATACGTCCCGAAAATAACGGCTGCAGGCTGCGTTTACCGGGGCGGAAGCATAATCTTCCACTGTCCAGCCGGAATCCGAATAAACCGTTTCTCCCGCCACATAGACGGAAGGCACCGCTCCGATACAGGCTGCGTGGATCGAGACCCTGTGCTGACCGGTAGGGCAGAGAATATCCTTCCCGAATGGGTGCTTCTCATCATCAACCAGTACAAAGCCTTTTGCTCCCCGGATAGCGGTCACGGTAAAATGTGTTTCCCCGGCAAGTTGGTAGCTGCGGCGAAAAACGACCCGATTGCGAAAGCCTTCACTTTTCCAGAAAGCCGGCCATTCGCAGCCGCGCTCTACACGGGAAAAATTTTGTAGCATCGCCTGATAGTATTCGAAATCTCCGGGATACCAGATCCAGTACGGTTGATTGCGCATGGGGCAGCTCCTTTGTTTGTGCTTCAGTTTTCAGCAACTTTACTATTATATCAGATATGGCAGGAAAGTAAAAGCACTTTTTCGATTGCATTCCTCTAATGTCTGTGATAAACTTAAAACCATGAAAAAGAAATGTTTACTTGCCTTCCTGTTGGCGGTCGTCTCGGTGACCTTTTCGGCATGTTC
>JAFRIV010000010.1 GCA_017432615.1 Oscillospiraceae bacterium | reverse complement strand
GCATTGCAGCGCTGGGAAATGAGCTTTACGAGAGCAACGGCGAGGCTGTCGGATCAATCCATTATATTGCGCCTGAGCAGGCGAGAGGCGAATATCCCGATCCACGGAGCGACATCTATTCTCTGGGTGTTATGATGTTCGAGATGTTTACCGGACGCAAGCCCTATCTTGGCAGCAGCATTCAGGAGATTGCGGTAAAACACATGAACGCCGATCCGCCTTCCATGGTCGGATTGAATCCCTCCCTCCCGCCGGAACTTGAGCGCATCACCCTGAAAGCCATGTGCGCCGACCGGAGCCGCCGCTATCAGACGGCCGACGAACTGACAGAGGATATCGATGCCTTCCTGGAGGATCGGGAGAGCGTATCACCGGAAGAGATCGATGTGCCGGACCCGGGAAATGACCCCGAGGTAAAGGCACGCGTGAAAAAAAGGAGGCAGTTCCTGCGGCAGAACGCCGGGATGACTGGATGGCTGTTCGGCAGCTTTCTGGTGCTTCTTTCGGCGCTGGCCATTGGGAGCTTCCTCTGGAATTTCTGGCTGAAAGACCTGTTTACGCCGGCTGTGCGCGTAACACTTCCGGATTTTGTCGGGCAGGACTACAGTACCATTGCTGCTGACCCGGGATATCAGTCAACCTACGCCTTTCACGTAATCTATCTGGTAGATCCGGAACATGCTCCCGGCACCATCCTGTCTCAGTCTCCCAATCCGGGCAGGAGCATCATGATAACACCGGGTGGCGTGGAGGTGAATCTGTCCGTCAGCATCGGAGATACCGTAGCGACCGTTCCGGACGTCAGCAATATGGACTACCGTGCGGCAACCGCCGTGCTGAGGCAGGTGGGACTCTATATTGAAGTGATTAACAACTATTCCGAGGCAATTGAGCGCGACCGCGTCATTCGTACAGATCCGGATGCCGGGCTGGAGGTTACCACCGGGTCACTCATCTACGTCTATGTCAGCTGCGGAACGGCGATAAGAAGTCTGCCGGTACCCAACCTGATCGGTCTGTCCGAGGAGGCCGCCATCTCGCAGATCGAAGCCAACGGGTTCAGCTATGGCTGGAGTCAGCGTGAGCATTCCGATCTGATGGCGGGAACGGTTATCGGCCAAAGCGTCGAGGCTTTTTCTTCAGCGGAGGAGCACAGTATGATCTATCTGACGGTTTCTGACGGTCCGGAGGAGCCTTCATGAGCGAAAATGACGGTCTCCTGATCAGCGCTATCAGCAGTTTTTATCAGGTGTGGACAGGAGAAAAGATGGTCCTCTGCAGGGCTCGAGGGAAACTGCGCCTGAACGAAACAGAGCCGGTACCCGGTGATCAGGTGTTCTGGGAATGGGACAGGGATCACCCCGGGAACGGTATTCTGACGGCGATTGCCGAACGCCGGAATCTCTTCATCCGGCCAAACCTTGCAAACATCAGCCGTATCGTTTTTGTGGCTTCCGCGGCACGACCGGAGACCGATCCGTTTCTGGTAGACTGCATGAGTGTGGTTGCCCGTGAGAATGCCTGCGATTTCATGCTATGTGTGAACAAGACGGATCTGAACGATGGTAAGGAACTCCTTGCTGCGTTCAAGAACTGCAGTTTTCCCGTCTGCTGCGTAAGTGCACTGACAGGCGAGGGGATTGAAGCACTAAAGGGCATCCTCATGGGAGGCATTTCCGTCTTTACAGGCAATTCCGGTGTCGGAAAATCCAGTCTGCTGAATGCTCTTGTGCCTGAACTGAAGCAGGAAACCGGCGAGCTCAGCGAAAAACACGGCCGCGGGAAGCATACAACGCGGCATACCAGACTCTTTCCTTTCCCCGGCGGAGGGTGGGTTGCGGATACTCCCGGTTTTGCAGCGCTTGAGATCCGTCAGCTGTCAAAGCTTTCCTGTGAAGAGCTGGCTCTGCATTTTCCCGAGTTTCCGGTGGGGGAATGCCGCTTTCCTGACTGCAGACATGACAAAGAGCCTGACTGTGCAGTAAAAAATCAGGTTCAGATGGGAAGAATATCCGCAAGCAGGTATCAATCCTATCTCAGAATGTACCGCGAGTTAAAAAATCCAGCCAGGCAAAAATAAAACTCTCCCGGAATGCATATGGAGAGAAGAAAGGTCCATCCAGTTATAAAAACCCGAAAGGAGTAAATGAATAATGTCCGGACATTCCAAATGGCATAACATCCAGAAAACAAAAGGTGCTGCAGACGCCAAGCGTGCGCAGACCTTTACCAAGATCGCACGCGAGATGATCGTTGCGGTTAAGGAGGGCGGGGGCGGCGATCCACGCTCGAATTCCCGACTGGCTGCCGTCATTGCCAAGGCAAAAGCAGCCAATATGCCGAATGACAATATCAAGCGTACGATTGACAAGGCGATCGGGTCAGGAAATACCGAAAACTACGAAAAAATCGTATATGAAGGTTACGGCCCTTCGGGTGTGGCGGTCATTGTCGAGACCATGACTGACAACCGCAACCGCACTGCCGGCGAAATGCGGCACTATTTCGACAAATACGGCGGCAATATGGGACCTGCAAACTGCGTCTCCTGGTCCTTTGACAAGAAGGGCGTCATCGTCATTGACAATGAAGATGAAGAACTTGATGAGGACACCGTCATGATGGATGCCCTGGATGCAGGGGCTGCTGACTTTGAAGCGGACGGAGAAGTCATGACTGTCTATACCGGGGTGGATGATGTCGCCGGAGTGGCGGACGCCTTGACAGAAAAGGGCTAT
>JAFRIV010000009.1 GCA_017432615.1 Oscillospiraceae bacterium | reverse complement strand
TCTTGATTAAACTGTATAATGTCTGCCATGGAGAGTCCTTCCTTTCGTGAATGATTTTGTGTGGTAACTCTATCTTACACGATTTGGACTCTCTTTTTCTATTCCCTTTTTAAATTGTGCGAAAAATATTATACGTTATCTGATCGAGCCTTATGGTCATCCCTGACGAGTGGTGGAAGACAGAACCGGAGGAATACGACTTCGGCATGTTTATCTCTGACCTGATGGCCAAAGAGCATCCGGAGATCGCAAAAGAGAAAAGCGAAGATCATCTACGCTTTCTTGCAGGGAAGCTTACCGCTGAACTGCTGCAGCGGGAATTGAGAGAAAACAGGGATAAAAACATTATCCTCTCCCCTTTTTCCATTCTTTCTCTTGTCTCTGTCGCGGCATTCTCTGCGGCAGGCAAAACAAAAGAAGAGATCCTCAGGACATTCGGTTTCGGTGAGATCGCAACTGTCCTTTTGGAACTGTAGACGGCATTATCGAAAACTCACAGGCTTTTTTCGGCCAATGCCGTTTGCGTGCAGGAAAAGTACAGTCCCTTCATCCGCCGGGAATACAGGGAGAAACTAAAACAGCATTTTAAGGGTGAAGTGTTTTCTTCTGAAAACATCGTCGGGGATGTGAACAGATGGGTTTCGAAGAAGACCCGGGGAATGATCCCGTCGGTTCTGGACGAGAGCACGGAGGAGATCGACGCCTGCATGATGAATGCCGTCGCTTTCGAAGACCGGTGGATGGACAACTATGACGATGATGATATCCGGGATGATGAATTTGTAAATTCGGATAAATCCCGCAGCACAGTCCGGATGATGAGCGGCAGAGAAGAGGATTATATTGAGGATCCGGATTTTACCGGTTTTGTAAAGCCGTACCGGCGGGGTGATTTTTCTTTCCTTGCACTTCTGCCGAAAAAAGAAGGGCCTTTATACACCGGGAAAATGCCGGACTTCTCCACGCTTTTCCGCAACCGGTCGGAAGCAATTGTTTTAGTGAAAATTCCGGAATTTCAATGCTCCTCCGGCATTGACCTGACGGATTATCTGAAAGACAAAGGATTACAGACTGCGTTTACCCCGTCTGCTGACTTTTCCCCTGTGGCGACCTTCCCGCTTCGCTTTGAGAAGATTGCCCAGAAGGCACACATCGAGGTTGACCGCAATGGCACAAAGGCGGCAGCTGTTACCTGTATAGAAATGGTTGGCGCGGGTTTCCCACCTGTTTCTAAAATAAACCGTGTCTATCTTGACCGGCCGTTCTATTATGCCATTATCCACAATCACAGTGCCATGCCGGTGTTTGCAGGGGCCGTGAACGCCCTACCGTCTATAACGGATGCGTGAGGAGGGATCTGCATGATCGAATATGAATTTGACAAGCCGGTGCTTGATCCGGAAAAGATGGAAAAAGACTGGACTTATAAAGGCATGAAGATCTACAACTTCAGAAGAGGCATTAACCGGCAGGGTTCTATGACTGGGACTGATCAAAAAGATCAATAACGGAAGATAAAGACATCGGGGACGGAAAGCGAAATTCCGTCCCCGATGTACATATTTTTTGGAACGGCCCTGTCCTAAGCCTTTTCCATGTTTAACACCGCAGCCATCTTTTCAGGAGAAATGCACAGAAATACGGGAAGGTGAAGATTTCGTCGGAAAACCCTATATTCCCTGCCGAGAGCTTAATGCCGCGCCTGACATCGGCATACTTTTCACCATGAATCAGCGTAGAAAGAGATTTGGAACGGTTGCTTCCGGCCTTGACCTCCACAGGCAGCAGCTCGTCAACCGTTCTGACGAAGAAGTCTTCCTCCAGCTGGGAATCTTCGCGCTTATAATAATACAGCCCGAGGCCCTGTTTAACCAGGGCTTCCGCAACCAGGTTTTCATACAGCGCCCCCTTGTAGACCCCAAGATTCTTGTTTGCGCGGAGATCCTCCTGCGATTCTTCATCGAGGGAAGCGACCAAAAGCCCTGTATCGGCATAATAGAGTTTGAATTTTGTTTCGTCGTAATTCCCCTTCAGGGGCAGCTCCGGAAAATGAAGACAATAGCAGATATTCACTACGCCCGCATCCTGCAGCCATTCAATACAGCCCTGGTACTCCCTTGCGCGGGCGGATTTTGAAATCGTACTGTATTGGAACTTCTTGTTTTCCTTTGCAAGCTGTGTAGGAATATGGCGGTAGACGCTGAGGATCCTGGCCTGGTCAAGCCCTTCCGCGTACTTTCGGACATCCTCCTCATAATCCAGCAGCAGCTGCTTCTGCAGAGCAAGCGAGCCGGAAAAGTTTCCTTTCTCAATATAGCTTCGAACCACACCGGGCATCCCGCCAAGCACACAATAATCCAGAAACAGCCGACGATAAACCGTCATTTCGCTTTCGCTGAACGGGATAAGCCTTTTCATGTGATCCAGCAGATCATGGGCCGCAGCATCTCCGTAGCCCGACGCCCAAAGGAATTCTTCAAAGTCGAGAGAGAACATGTCATAATCGATTTTATAGCCCACGCTGATGCTTTGGATCCTGCGGTAATGGACACCCAGCAGCGACCCGCTGCAAATCACATCGAAACGCCGATCCTGGCAGAAAGACTTCAAGGCCGTCGCGATCTCCGGAAGCTCCTGCAGTTCATCAAAGAAAATAAGCGTTTCCCCAGGCAGGAATTCTTTGGAAGGGTCAAGCAGCGAAATATGCCTGACAATGCTCTCCACATCGTAGCCTTCTTCGGTGATCGTCTTATATTTCGGTTCCAGCGCGAAATTGATCTCTATAACGCTTTTGTATCTCCCCACAGAAAACCGCCGGATCGACTCGGTCTTTCCGATCTGCCGAGCGCCTTTCACGATCAGCGGCTTCCGCTCCGGGTCAGCTTTCCAGCCGTCCAGATACGCGTCGATCTTCCGTTTCAGATACATACGGCACCCCCCATACTTTTGCTGAGGTCATTATAAATCTCCTGCAGCTCTCCCGTCAAGTGAAAAATCACGAAATCTTAGCGAATTCGGTGAATTATAATCACGAAATCTTAGCGATTTTGAGCAATATCAATCACGTTTTCCGAAAAGAATCCCTTTATTAACCACGATTTGCTGAAGAACGTTGCAGGCGGCAGTGTTGAGACGGACGATTGGCCCTTTTATGCTTTTAACATATTCCTGTCAAGGACTTCCGATGATATTTCTCTTATCTCCCCTCGCAGATAATTTTTTTATTTTTCTTTTTTGTGTGCCGGTACTGTGACAGAGCGTATGCTATACTTTGGCCATCAAATAAAAAATATGGATGAAAAACATTGGAGGTACACAAAATGAAAAACACGATGAAAGTTCTCGCCGCCGTTATGGCGCTTGTTATGGTCCTCGCCCTCAGCGCTGCAGCCTTTGCAGAGAATGGTTCCGTTTCCCTCGATCAGGCGAAGCAGATCGCCCTGGAGCAAGCCGGCGTCAAAGCGTCGGAAGTCAGCTTCACCAAAGCCTATCAGAGCTGGGATGACGGACGCGCGGTATACGAGATCGAGTTCTACGTGGGCAACACCGAGTATGACATGGATGTGGATGTGAAAACCGGGCGCGTGACGGACTTCAGCACCGAGATCCACGGCGGGTATGGTTCCTTCGGCACGGATCATGACGGCTTCTACGGTCAGAACAATCAGGGCTTCTGCGGTCAGAACAATCAGGGCTTCTGCGGCTGGGATGACGATTTCGACGACCGCTACGGTTGGGACCGCGATTACGATGACTGCTACGGCTGGGATGACGATTTCGATGACCGCTACGGCTGGGATCGTGATTACGACGACTTCTATGACTGGGACTGATCAAAAAGATCAATAACGGAAGATAAAGGCAACGGGGATGGAAAACAAATTCCATCCCCGGATTTTTTCTGCCCTTCCGGCGAAAAAGTCAGTGGCTCGTTAAAAAAGCACAAATACTTCCACGCTGATGTTGTCAGGAGAACCGTCCCATTGACAATACCGTTGACAATACGGCCATTTTCATGTGCCGTGAATTCCATGTTTGAACAGATATGTTTGTTTATCCCGCTCATCCTGTGCTTCCAGCGATGACGAATTATGGATGCCTCCCAAATATTCAAGATGATGGCGGAATTCATGACGGAGAATCCCTCTAAGGAGTTCCCGGGCTCTTACGGCATCCGCCAAAGGGTAAGCCCGGTCAAATGATCCCTTGTACATTACTATCTGCCGGATTCCGGAATAGATCTGATATTCTCCCATCGTATACAGATCGTTTCCTTGGGCATAATCCGGCATCACAACGGCTTCTGACACAATGACTCCCCCGCTGAGTTTCTGAAAAAATGCCTCCGGAAGCTCATCCATAAGTTCAGATATGATCTTTTTGTATTCTTCCAGAGAGATCATCGTTTTTCAAACTCCGTCCCGTTTTTTAATCACAGCGGTTTTGGTTATGCAGCCTGTTACGACGCTTGATCATCAGGCCATGTAAGAGATGAGAACAGGCACGTCGTTTTTTGTCCCCATTCGGACAGGGCGGCAACGAACTGCTCGTAATCCGCCCGGAAGGGCTGTTCATTCTCTATTGATTTCATTATATCATATCTTGTTTGCTCCCGCGATATTATTTTGCAGAATATCAGGAGGTCAATTCTCCTGATCTATAGCTTAAAAAATGCCGATTGGAACACCATGCTGCTCTGCCTGGGGGATACATTATCAAATCTTCGTGAGCTAAACCGTGATTATGAGAAAATCGGAAATGAAGTCTGGGAACGGTTTAACATGAGGGACAAGGAAAGCCAAGCCTGGTTTTACAGGGAACTTGTAAGTATCCTCGAGAAAACTTATGAGTATGAATATTACGAGGAGATGGAAGAGTGTGCTGTTCTTCTGGGCCAACTTTTCAGCAGATAACAGCAGGGGAAAAGATAGTTCTCGGCAGTCCTGCTGATCCGAAAAAACACAGGTCACGGTGCACGCTAATGTTGTCAGGAGAACCGTCCGTTGACAACTGTGCGGAGGACGGAGTATAATGCGTTTCTGCCGGAGTTCTGTGAACGCTTCGGATCTCAGAAGGAAAAGCGTGTGATTCTGATGGGAAAGGATCTGTAAAGGTGAAAACATACGAATTCGGCAGCGCAGACTCTGACATCGTTTTGATTCAGCCGGTCGATGATCACGACCTTGAAGGGATCGAAAACGAGTTTACGGCAATTATCACCGGCTGTGATACGGACGTTCGCCTGATTGCTGTCAGAATCGATGACTGGAATAATGACCTTTCGCCATGGGAAGCCCCTGCCGTATTCGGGAAAGAAAGCTTTGGCCGCGGAGCTTCAGAAACACTTGGGGAATTGCTCGAACTGTGCAGCGATAAAAGCAGGACCTATTATATCGGCGGGTATTCGCTCGCAGGGCTGTTCTCGTTATGGGCGGCGTATCAGACGGATGTTTTCAAGGGCGTTGCGGCGGCGTCTCCCTCGATGTGGTTCACGGGATTTGCCGACTATATGAAAAAGAATGAAATCAAAACCGACACCGTTTATCTCAGTCTTGGAGACAGGGAGGAAAAAGCACGCAATCCCGTTATGGCGACAGTAGGAGACAGGATCCGTGAAGCGCATGTTTTGCTGAATGAGCGGGGCGTGAACTGCATTCTCGAATGGAACGAGGGCAATCACTTCAGGGATGCAGATCTCAGAACGGCGAGGGCGTTCGCGTGGACGCTGAATCACCAAACCGCAGCGTACAGGGAATGATTCCGATCACTTCCGGTTTTGCCATTGGAAAATGCTCCCGATCACCGGCGTAAAAACCGACGATCGGGAGCGTTTCATTTACCCGGCTCGGCCCTCGAAGGCAAAGCTGCACGGCTGCCGAACACAGAGGACCGTCCTTTGTGTTCTATCCACTTAAAGAAGTTGGATTCTTTCTTTTTAGCAAATAGCAGCCAAAAGCTCAGCGGGATTAAGGAAAACAGTATTAACTGAAATATCGCACCGACTGATTCACTGATCAATAATCCGTTCATTAACCGATTCTCCTTTTTTCGGATAACACAGGGGGTTCTTTGTGTCGCAGTCGGTTATTTGTTGTGTTAAACTGCGTTTCGGGTAATGTTTATGCCAAAAACTGCACGGCTGCCGAACACAGAGGACCGTCCTCTGTCCCGCTCTTTAATCTTTCAGTGTCCCGATCGGGATGATCTTCACCCCATCCTCACGCGTATAGGCCATCTCTCCGCCAGTGATGACCATGAGCAGATCAGGCTCACGAAGCGGGACTTGCGTCTCTTTCTCGTTGTACTTCCCGATAAGCTGTTTGAGTTGAAGAAGATGGGTTGCGCCATCTTCTATTTCTTTGCTGCCCAGCTTGAACTCGATCAGCGCGTAGCGGCCGTCGTCCAAGTGAAGGACGGCATCCGCTTCAAGATCATAACGGTCATGATAATAGGACAGCTTCCCGCCGAGCGCCTGTGAGTAGACTTTCAGATCTCGTATGCAGAGGCATTCAAAGATGAAGCCGAAGGTCTTGAGATCGGTCTGCAAGTATTCAGGCGTCAGGCCCATGGCTGCTACGGCGATGGACGGATCAGTAAACTCACGCTTTTTTCCGGAGCGGATCACCGTCGCAGACCGGATCGCCGGGCACCAGGCCTCAATATCCTCAATGACAAAGAGCTTTTCCAAAGCGTTCAGGTAACTGTCCATCGTGACGGAGGTCATGCTGTCCGCGTTGGCGGAAACATCTTTGAAAATGTTCGTTTTCTTGGCGAGCGTCGAAATATTCCGTGCATAGGAGCGCAGGATCATGTTCGTCCACACGGGATTCCGCTGAATCCCGTCCACCGTGGAAATATCCGATTCGCAAATGTTGTTGATATAGTCGCGGGCAATCAGCAGTTTGGCAGTGTCGCTCTTCCTGCGCAGCGCGCCGGGCCAGCCGCCGCGGCAGGCTGCGAAGATCAGTTCCTCAATCGTCAGACTTGATGTGATCCCGTCAATATCTGTTGACGACTCATTGAACAGGGATCTCAACGAAATGCTGCCATTGGATTCCTTCGACTCGAACAGGCTCATCGGATACATTTTCATGCGGGAGATCCGGCCCGTGCCGGAGTGCATGATCCTGCTGTTATTCACAGAAGTCGAGCCGGTGAGGATGAACAGACCTTCCTCCTGCCGCTGATCGACCGCCGTGCGTACGGCGTCCCACAGCACAGGGGCAACCTGCCACTCATCGATCAAACGCGGGTTTTCTCCGCGCAGAAGCAAAGAGGGTTTGGTGTTGGCCGTGGCCAGGTATCCCTCCCGGCGGTCGGGATCCTGCATCCTCAAAACACTTTTTGCCTGCTGCTCTCCCGTTGTGGTTTTTCCGCACCATTTCGGACCTGCGATCAATGTTGCTCCAAAGGCTTCGAGCCTTAAGGCAAGTTCTTTGTCTACAACTCTTGGGTAATATTCCGGCATAGCAAATCCCTCCGAGAGAATACTTCTAATCAGATTATACCCCTTCCTCCGGTTCAGGTCAACGGCTGTTTTGTGTTTTTGATTATTTTTGTTTTGTGTTTTTGATTGATTTTATTTTACGTTTTTGATATCAATGTCAACGCAATGTCAACGGGACGGTTCTCTTGACAACTTTCTGCTTATCGTGTATTCTACTATTCCGGAGGTGATGCATCATGCCGAGATATGCCAGAATGCCGAGTGAAAGCGGTTATTATCATGTTGTGAACCGCGGGATAGGCAAACAGATCCTCTTTGAAGAGGAGGAAGATTACGAGCGGTTTTTAGATACGCTGAAACGGTATCAGAAAGAGGAGCCGTTTGATCTGATTGCCTATTGCCTGATGGATAATCATTTCCATCTCCTGCTTCATACGGAAGCGGGCCTCGACAGGGTCATGAAAAAGATCTCCTGCAGTTATGCTTATTATTTTAACCAAAAATATGGACGGGAAGGCCATCTTTTTCAGGATCGCTTCCGGAGCGAGCCGATCACGGACGAAACCTATCTTCTTGCCGCCGTTCGATATATTCACAACAATCCGCAAAAAGCGGGTATTTGCAGCCGGGAGGAATATCCCTGGAGCAGCTGGCAGGAATATGTGAAGACTCCTGACCTTGTCAACACCGAGATTGTTTTATCCCTTGTCGGGGGGACAGACGGATTTCTGGAACTGAGCAACAGCAATGAAGCTCTGGAAGGACTGGACATATCGGAGAGATCCGGATTATCCGATGCCGAGGCGCTTGCCCTTATAAAAAAAGAGCTGCATCTCGACAGCGGGACGCAGCTGCAGGATATGAGCAGACCGGAACGCGATGCCGCAATCAGATATCTGAAAGAGAGCGGCCTTTCCATCCGTCAAATTGAAAGGCTTACAGGGATCAACCGGGGAGTCGTTCTGAAAGCGTAAAAAGTTGTCAGGAGAACCGTCCCCCTGACAATAGAACTCGGGGGTGGACTCGGCTATAGTATTGTTCACAGGGATAAATCGGGAAGAAGAGAGGGATCCTCCATGAAGAAGTATGCCATGCCCATCCTGATGCTCGCAGTTTTCGAAACGATCGCCGTCACCTTGTGGCTCACGAAAGACAATCTTTTTTATCTTTTCAACTTCAGTTACATCGGGTGCTCGATAGCGCTGGGGGTGTTCCTGTTTATCAGAAAATACAAGTATGCGCGGCGCATCGTCCAGCTGCTCGTCGGTTGCTATATGCTTGTCTATCTCGGGCTGATCTGCCGGGAGAACATGCAGATTGAGGGCTTCTGGTACTATCTATTTACCGGCGTTTTCGAGGCGGCGACGATCCACTATGCTGTGGCCAAGATCTTCGGGCCGCTGATCTTCGGGCGCGGCTGGTGCGGCTATGCCTGCTGGACGGCGATGGTGCTCGACTTTCTTCCCTATCCGGTCCCTGCCCGGCCGAGAAAGAAGATCGGATGGATCCGATACTGCACGTTTGCGCTTTCCCTGATCTTTGTCGCGGCGCTTTTTCTGGCCCATGCAGGGAACCTGGAGCGCATCATGTTTTGGGCATTTATCATCGGGAATGCCGTGTATTATGCCGTTGGGATCATTCTGGCCTTTGCTTTCAAAGACAACCGCGCCTTCTGCAAATATATCTGCCCCGTTACGGTGTTTCTGAAACCGATGAGCTATTTTGCACTGATACGGGTAAAATGCGACAAGGACAAATGTATTTCGTGCGGGAAATGCAGGAGAGTATGCCCGATGGATGTGGATGTCACAGACAACTCGAGGAACAGGAAGAACGGCACGGAGTGTATCCTCTGTATGGAATGCGTCAGGAACTGTCCGAAAAAGGCACTGTGACAGGCGGCGCAGAAGTTACCCCGGAGATGGAAGACGAACTTTCCTCCCCGTTTCAGGTTTCCATCATCAAACAAAGCGAAACAAGAAGCGCAAGACAGGGAACTGTTCTCTGTCTTGCGCTTCTCCGATTTTTCCCGGCTTTCCCGCAAATTCGTCCCCGATGCCTGCAGATCGGGCAGAAAGCGATCCGGCAATTCCTATATCATCCGGGTGCTTTCCCAGATGCAGGCAATAAACCCGATGACCAGCACGACAAACCCGAACGCGACCCGCCCGTTCCAGGCTATCAGCCCGCTCGACAGCGGCACAAGGGATGTGGCCATGATGATCTTCCCGAACTGCCGGGCATAGGTTTTCCCGTCGCTGAACTTTGCGGAGGAAGACCTCGGAACAAGATTGATGTCTTTTGTGGCAAAAAGGAGGATGCCGTACAGCAGCAGGGCACCGGCAAAGCAGAACATTAAAATCGAATAGGCATGATCCATGGCCTTCTCCTCATGATCCTCACTTCACGTGAATCACCATATGGGCGGTAATTCCGTCAGAATCCTTTGCACTCATGAAAATGGTGCATACCTCTGTCGCAGTGATATACCCGACGTGGGAATGGCCCGCCCAGCCGACGCCGTTTCCTGCCCAGTCAAGAGAAACATCGCCCCCGCCGTACCAAACATACGAGTAGGAAGCCCCATTGTACTTCTCACTTCTGAAAAGTGAAAGTTTCGTTTTTTCGCCTTTTCTGATGGTTATTTCAGGTTCAACTGCATGGAAATCGCTGTCATAGGCGGGATAGGCGAGCCAGTCGGCAGCCAGTTGGTTCATATCCCCGGGATTGTCCGGCAATTCATCCGTCGTCAGGTATTTGCCAGACGTCTGGCCTGAGCCGGCTGTCCTGCCGGAAGAGAACGAACTGCCTTGCCTGGCTTTTTCTTTAAAAGCGTTCATACGATCCTGCATACTGTTTTGTGAGGAAGTTTCTGAAGAGGTTTCTTCTGTGTCGGGGAAGCTGTCCTCACTGATCGTGTGATCTTCAAAATTCCCTTCGCTCTGTTTCCAGAGTTCCAGAGAATGGCCGCGATAATACTGGCTGTCCGCATAAAAATCCAAAAGTTCGTTGGATGAATAATAGCCGGTCTCCTCGCCGAATTTGTCCTTCGTGCCATACCATGTAGTGCCGACGCAGTAGTAGAGCTTGTAGACCCCGATCGGCACATCCAGCTCAACTTTCGAATTTTCAGTAACAATGAAAGAAATATCGCCCTGCTGTCCTGATGCATTGCTCTTAAGTGAACGGTCAACCGTTGTGTTCGACGGAGCGCGCTGGTATTCCAGATAAACATAGTAGATATGTTCGCTTTTCGTCTCTACAGAAAACGGACATACCTGTTCATAATCCGGAGAGACAATTATCTGTCCGTTTTTCACACGGACGGGAGAAGGTTCCGCACATGCGGAGACTGAAATTGCCGATCAGACCGGCTTACTTTCTCTTCCGCTTTTTGCCTGCCACCGCAAGCGCTGCGCACCCCGCGGCAGACACGGCGGCAAGCGCCAGCCACAGGGCCAGGTTGCTGTTGTCGCCGGTGCGGGGAGAAGCGCCGCGGGGCAGCTCGGTATCCCAATAGCTGACGGCATAGGGCGAGAACTCCGTGAGGCTCTGCGTGAAGCTCGAGCCGGAGCCGCTTGCCAGCACCTGCGCCGTTCCCTCATGCACCCGCAGCAGCGAGAAGCTGCGCGAATACCCGTCCGGCGCGTTCCGGAGCCCTGCCGGGATCTCGATCTTCAGCGTAATCGGCTTTCCGCCGGTATCCGTGATCTGCCGCGGTTTTTCGTTGCCGGAGTATACCCAGAGGGTGATCTCCATCGTGACGCCGATCTTCTCTCCGCGCTTTTTCGCCAGCGCCTCGAGCTTCCTGGCATCTTCCCCTGACGGGTCATCCGGCGGAGCGATCTTCACAAAGACCGCCGTGGGCGTGTCGTACAGATCGAGGCTCGTCCGTTCGCCGTCCGTCAGCAGGGAGCGGGCCAGGTCGGCGCTCTGGTTTACCCACGTGACGGTGACAGGCGCGCCGGCCTCCTCCTGCACGCCGTAGGTCAGCGTGCCCCCCGCATCGCCCTTGAGCGTCCAGGTGTTGTCTTTCAGCTCGCCGGTATAGTTCCCCGTACCGGCAACGGTGAAGCTGTGTTCCCCGAAAACAGCGGACTGCGTCTCGCCGGAGAGGGTATAGTCCTTCCCCGCTTCCAGGGCCGCCGCGCCGTCCGCCAGCGTGATGGAGGGGCCGTGGGCATTCCCGTCGGCAGGGGCGGTAACCGTTTCGGGGTCGACCGTCAGCATGGCGGCGGAAAGGGGCTTCGGCGCGATCTCCAGCGCGCCGTCCTCCGTCTTCACGGTGAACTGCGCTGTCACGTCGTTGCCGCTTGCGTCTTTTACCACGGCCGTGCCGGTAATGGCATTTGTCAGGTTACAGACGCTGGCGGATGCCGGGTCGCTCGTCACAAGGCCCTCCACCGTGTAGGGATTTCCCTCCACCGTGAATGCGAGCGTTTCAAACCCCGTGGCCGCTTTTTCCGTGCCGTCGTATACATTGCCGGTATTGCTGTTTGCTTTTACCGTGATCTCGTACTTCTGCGTGCGGTCGGTGATCGTCAATCTGCCGGGCGTCTGCGTCTTGAGGTCATAGTTGGCGGTAACGTCAAGGCCACCCCTGTCCGTAACGGCAAAGTCTGTGCCGTAGCTGCCGCTGTACGGCGTAACGGATGCGAGCGTGCCTTCGGCAGGCGTATAGGTGATCGTCGCCGTGTGGCCGCTTACCACATTGCTGAAGGTAACTGCCGTATTGCCGACCTGTTTGCTGCCGTTATACGTCACATCTGCAGCATCTTCCGCCTTTACCGTCACTTCCCGCTTTGCAACGGAAAACGCCAGGCTCGCCGTCGCATCCCCCCAGGTGAACTGCGCCACATAGTCCCCCGCGTCAGCCGGTGCGCCCGAAAGCGCCCCGCCGCTCGGGGTGGTGCTGCCCGCGCCTGCGGATTTATAATACGAAATACCCGTTGGCGCGGCTGCGAGATTTGCCGGCGGTGTGGCCGGATAACCGCTGAAGGTTGCCGCCTTTGCTGTGCCGTCATAGGTCAGCTCTGCCGGAGCATTCAGCGTGAGGGTGATGCCGTTTGACTGGTAGCCCTCGGGGCAGTCGCCGGAGCCGACACACTTCGCCGTGACCTGGGCCCCGTTCGCCGTATAGGCAAAGCTGTGCGTGTGCCTGCCAGCGATCTCCACTTTATACGTTGCTCCCTTTCCGGTCTCCGTGTCAAATTGCGTCAGATCCAGCGTGAGGGTCACATCGCACAGGCCATCGGTATTAAATGTGATGTTGCCCCCCTCCGGAACAGCGTTACACCACTTCCCTATGGGAGACTGTTCTTCCCCCTCGCTTCCGAAGTTCTTTGTCCATGCTTTGTCGGCTGCGAATTTGACCTGGCGAGCAAGCCCCGCCTCTACATTTTCAAATGTGATCTGATAAATTCCCGGGGCGGTTTCCGTCAGCTTGTTCGACGCATAGCCGGGATCCCATTGTGCGCCGTTGAGCCAGTTCCCCTCACCATTCCCGGTGGCGTAAATATCCACCCCAAACTCAAAGTTTGCCGTCAGCGTGCGGTCACCCGTGACAGGGAAGGAATAAGGGTTCTCGGTGCTGGCCACACTGCCGTTCTCCGTCCAGTTTTTGAAGCGATACCAGTTACCGGCTGCCGGTGTGGCCGTCAGGGTGGCCGTGGCGCCGGTCCTGCTGTATGCTCCCCCGCCGGAGACCGTGCCGCCTGCAGCGGGATCGGCACTGACGGAGACCGTATATCCCGGTGCGATCAGGACTTCTTTTGCGATCTCGTCGCCGTCATAGATATGCTTCCATCCGTCCGGCTTCCCAATTACGCCGCCCAATGGGGTTATGACGGAGAGCCCTTCCCCGATATTGATCGTTCCCTTCGAGTTGCGGACGCATACGGCCCCCTCACCGCCCCCATGCACCGCATGCACGGTGCTGTTGCCGGTGACCGTGATTTCCCTGCCGCTGCATACTTCTCCCTTCACTGTTACCTTGGAATCCGCGATCGTGATGGAACCGCCGTGGCCGCTCAGATTATTTTCAGAATAGAGACCAAGCGAGGCGGCAAACACTTCCAGATTCCCGCAGTTTTCAATCGTAATGTTTGTGGCCGCCCAGATCCCAAAATCATTGCTCCGGGTCGAATCCCCGACGCGCAGGCTGTCCCCTGTAATCGTAAGGCCGGCATTTCTTATATTGATCCCGACACCGCTTTTATCGACGCTGAGGGTATTTGTGCCCACAAGCTTTATCTTCAGATCCTCCCCGTCAGAATAAATATTCGAGTCAGGGGGTACAAAATACTTCCCCGTGATCGTCGCATTCTCAAGCGTGAGCGTCTTTGTGGCCCGATCGTAGGAGACGGTCCCGCTGATCCCGTCCCCCGTGACGGCGGAGGCATTCGCGCTCGTCACCTGCACGCCGCCCACCCAGAGGGGATACGTGACGACCTGCTGCCTGAGCTCTGCCTCGCCGTCTGCATTTTTGACCACCTCATATCCCTCGGCTGCGCTGGTGAAAACCGTTGAGGGGTCGGCCGTGTTGTGGGTGCCGTATCCGGCGGTAAATACCCCGGGTTTATACATCCCGATGCTGATCCTGTCCGCATTGCGCAGGGGGCCGGTGATGTTGATTGTCGGCGCACGGTACGCAAATTGTATGCCGGCAGCTTTGCCTGTGATCGCCGGATCCCCGGACAGGTTAACGGTTCCGCTATATACGATAATCCCGTATCCTTCCGGGTTGCTGACCGTGCCGCCGCTCATCGTGAAGCTGCTGCCGGAATAGACCTCGACCATTGTCACCGTGCCGCCGCTCATCGTGAAGCTGCCGCCGGAATAGACGTCGACCGCGGTCACCGTGCCGCCGCTCATCGTGAAGCTGCCTCCATTCACTTTAACGAATGCGGCGTCGACCGTGCCGCCGCTCATCGTGAAGCTGCCATTGCAGTCCACGGAGTAACAGCTGAGCGTTCCGCCTCCGACGCTGTCCCGGAGCGTCAGGGATCCATTGATAAATAAACTTGTGGAGCTTAAATTCAACGTATGGCCGTTCAGGTCGAGCATTACAAAGGTTCCCGATTCGATATCGGGTATTCCATAGCCGCTTATGGTGTCTCCCAGTTGGATCACGGTCGGCGCATGCTCATCTGTGCTGGCATACTTAAGGGTGCTATCCAGTTGATTGTAATCATTAACGACTATCGGATCGGTCGGGGAGCCGCTGCGCAGCGCGAAGCCGGACAGGGTGGCTGCGAAGGCTTTGCGCGTCGTCTCCACATGGCAGAGGGAGAAGCCGGAGACGGTTGCCGTGACGCTGTCCCCCGCCGTCTTCGCGTCCGTCTTTTCGGCGGTGAGCGCTCCCTCCTGCTCCGTGAGGCGGTAAATGCAGGCTTCCGCGTCTTCGCCTCTTACCTCCGCAAAGGAGAAGGAGACGCTCCCTTCTTTGCCCTCGGGCGGCCGGAGTTCATTGCCGTCGGCATCCAGGACTTTGACGTCAAACGTGAAGGAAGAGGTGACTTCCGCATCTTCTTCCCGCAGGGCGGCAACCGCCGCGTCCGCCCTTTCCCGCAGTTCCTCCGGCACGCTCTGCACATTCAGCACCGCGTCGGCCGGGAAGACGCCCTCGGGAGCCCGGACGGTGACGACCACGTTATCCGCCGTCACGCTCCGGAAGAAGGGCGTGAGCGCGGCAAGCTTTTTCTGTTCTGTTTCTTCACAGTTTTCACGGGTGCAGGAGCGCACCTTTCTGCCCTCCGCCCAGGGGGTGGGCTCCGAGATCACTTCCCACTCGCTCCAGGCGTGGCCCAGGAGCGGGTCCGTGCCGGATTCTGTCAGCAGCACTTCTTCGCAGTCTGTGCAGAAGGTGATCTTACGGTAGACCCCTTCTTCCGTGCAGGTGGGGGCGGTGACGATCTCATATTTCACAGCGGTGTGCTCATGCGGGCAGGCGGGTTCCGTCTCTTCTGTTTCTTCCCCGATCATTCCGACGGTGAAGTCCAGCGTCAGGATGCGCGGATCCAGCCGGTAGCCGACGGAGACCGACGCCGTATACAGCCCGTCCTGAGACGGGGCAGCGGTGCTTTCGGCAAATTCCGTTTCCCCGCGGCCTTTAAAGCGGATCACGTCCTGCCCGAGTTCCGCCGGCCAGTTCCCGTCCGGAGATTGGCGCGTGACATTCGCGGAAACAGGTCTGCCCTCCCCGGCGGCGACGGTAAGGATCATGGCATATTCCGTATCCGTCCCGTACGGGCAGTTTTCGGCAGTGCAGCGGAAAGTCGCCTTGTTTTTCTCAGACGCCGTCTGCCAGTTGTGGAGATGCGTCGGCGCGTCTTCCGCCGGCTCCAGCATATTCTCCACGTAACAGGACGTCAAAAAGCCGGCATCGCAGACCACGCGGCCGTTTTCGACCGGGGTATAGGAAATGACGGTATCCGCGTAACGGTAGCCTCTGGTGTTGGAAAACCAGGTGCCGCGCCCGTCGGACGCAAAGAGGAATCCTTCGGCTGAGAAGGCCCCGATGATGCCGGAGGCCAGAAAGACGTCGTTTTCGCCTTCTTTATAGTGCAGGGAAACGGCTAGCGGATCCAGCCCCTCGCCGCCGCAGTTCCAGTGCTGGGAATAGCTGACGCCTGCCTGCGAGGCGGTGCCGAGATATATGAAATAGAAAAAACCGTCCTCCGCCACTTCTCCCAGGTCAAAGGGCACGGAGAGGGCGCTGACGGAAAAGGCCTCCGGGGCCTGCTGCGTGCCGGAGGGGTAGGCGGGATCGCGCTGCACGTCAAACACCTGGTACTTCCCGTACCGGGCGCTGAAGATGCCGCCGGAGACTGTGTTATCCGGCCGGGAGGGAGCATAGGGCTGCTCGCCGCCTTCCGCAGGAAGGGGATCCTGCCCCGCGGTGACGGAGAGAGGGGTGAGGGTGAGGCGCACTTCCTGATCCCCCACGGCGTCCGCCGGGATCATAAACGGCTGCATCACCTGGCTTTCAAAGCCTTCCGCCTCGGCGGTATAAAAATACGTGCCCGGGGCAAGATGGTGGATGCCGTCGCCCTGGACGGGGATCGCTTCGCCGTACAGGTCATAGACCGTGACGGTCGCGACCGCTTCGTCGCAGACAAAGCGAAGCGCAAGCGGCTGCCCGCCGCTTTCCGCAAAGGCGGCGGGGAAAAGCGTTATGACGAAAATCAGAGAGAGAAGCAGGGAGAGGGCGCAGCGGAAGGCTTTATGGCTGTTCATACCCGGTGCCTCCTGAATAGATAGTTGACATAAATATCATCCCAAAGTAAATATATATCAGAATGGAAGAAAATGCAAGAATTATTCCGAAAGAGAACGGCACCGTAACGGCGGAAGGATGACGGTGCGGGCAGATGCACCGGGACATTCGGGCCCGTTCCGCGGCCTGAACAGGTTTTTCCGCTTCCCTGACGGGTTGAGCGGCCGGAACGGAAACAGGCGTTTTTCGGAAGGCAAGGTCCGGGGCGGCATCCGGAAGGAATCTCCCGGCGGATTTTCCGTTGACATTGTCTGATCTGCAGATTAAAATACTACGGATACCCTGATAAAACCGTTATTCGCGTTTGCCCGGACAGATAGGATTTCTGATACGGAGACCCATGGAAAGGAATCACAGGGATATGCTGAAAAGACTTTTTGCGCTGGTTGCGGTGCTGTTGCTGCTGACGGGAAATGCGTTTGCCGTTGCAGGTGCTGCCTCGGAGGATGATCGGCAAAGCGGGTTGACCGGCTCGCTCTCCGATATGAACGGGAAGCGCATCGGCATTCCGATCGGCACCAATTTTGACAAGATCGTTGAAAACGCCCTGCCCGATGCCAGGCTGTCCTATTACAACAGCCAGAGCGACCTTCTGGAAGCGCTCTCTGCCGACAAGATCGACGCCTTCCCCTCCGACGAGCCGGTCATCCGCTACATTATGGGTGAGAATTCGAGCGTAAGCTATCTTCCGGAATATCTTGATACCTTTGAATTTGCCTACTGCTTTGCCAGGACAGAGCACGGCCGGAAGCTCTGCGGAGAATTCAGCGAGTTTCTCGATAGGCTTGCGGCGGACGGAAGCCTTGACGCGCTGTCCGACAAATGGTTCTCCGGTGACGAGAGCGAAAAGACAATGCCGGAACCGGAATCTCTGCCTGCAACAAACGGCACCCTGGTGATGGCGACAGACGGCGATTATATGCCCTTTGAGTATGTGCGCGACGGCAAGGTCGTCGGTTACGATCTGGATGTCGCCGTGCAGTTCTGTCAGGAATACGGCTATGGCCTGAAGATCGAGCTGATGAGCCTGGACGCCGTTCTTTTCGCGGTGCAGTCCGGCAAGTGCGATTTTGGAGGTTCCGCCCTGACCATCACGCCGGAGCGGATGGAGAGCGTGCTGTTTTCCTCGCCCAACTATCACGGCGGCACAGTGCTGGCGGTGCTGAAGAACAAAGCCCTCCTGTCTCAGGGGGAGGCGGATTTCTGGGGGCGCATAAAAACCAGTTTCAGCAAGACCTTCGTGCGCGAGGATCGCTGGAAGCTGTTCGTATCCGGCGTGCGCGCCACGCTGCAGATCACGGTGCTGGCGGTCCTGTTCGGCACGCTTCTCGGTTTCACGGCGTTTATGCTCTGCCGCAACGGAAATCCTGCAGCCAATCTCATCGCCCGCTTCTGCATATGGCTGGTGCACGGCATGCCCGTCGTCGTGCTGCTCATGATCCTGTATTATATTGTATTCAACTCCGTTGCCATCAGCGGCCTGGCGGTGGCGGTGATCGGCTTCACGCTCACCTTTGGCGCGGCAGTGTTCGGCCTGCTGAAGATAGGCGTCGGCGCGGTTGAGAACGGCCAGTACGAGGCATCCTACGCGCTGGGCTTTTCCAACCGGCAGACGTTCTTCCGGATCATTCTGCCGCAGGCGCTGCCTCTTGTCCTGCCGGCCTACCAGGGAGAGATTGTAAGTCTCATCAAAGCCACAGCCGTTGTGGGCTATATCGCAGTTCAGGATCTGACCAGAATGGGGGACATCGTCCGCAGCCGGACGTACGAAGCGTTCTTCCCGCTGATCTCCATC
Source organism: Oscillospiraceae bacterium (assembly GCA_017432615.1). Lineage (GTDB taxonomy): Bacteria > Bacillota > Clostridia > Oscillospirales > Oscillospiraceae > Limivicinus. Next base: position 7,076 of record JAFRIV010000009.1, on the reverse strand, counting down.
ACGATCATCTACTTCCTGCTGGAGGAGCTGATCGGCTTCCTCACCGGGCGCATCAGCGTCGGCTTCAATCCCCGGCATCGAAAACCGGCTGACATTCTGAAAGGGGTAAAGACCGATGATTAGGATCGAACATCTGAAAAAGGAATACGCGAACATCACGCCCCTGAAGGATGTGAATGTGGAGATCCGCGACGGCGATGTCATCTCTGTAATCGGCCCGTCAGGAACGGGCAAGAGCACATTGCTGCGCTGCATCAACCTGCTAGAGAAGCCTACCGCCGGGAAGATCTGGTTTGATGATCAGGAAATCACCGACCCGAAATGTGACATCAACAAAGTGCGGCAGAAGATGGGCATGGTTTTCCAAAGCTTCAATCTTTTCGGACACAAAACGGTGATTGAAAACATCATGCTTGCTCCGATGGTCCTGCTGGGCAGATCCAAACAGGAGGCCTACGATACAGGGATGCGTCTTCTGCGCACGGTAGGCCTTTCCGAGAAGGCACTGAACTACCCGGACGAGCTGTCCGGCGGGCAGAAGCAGCGTATCGCCATTGCACGGACCCTGGCCATGGATCCCGAAGTGATCCTGCTGGACGAGCCGACCAGCGCCCTGGACCCAACGATGGTGGGGGAGGTGCAGGCCGTCATCCGTGACCTTGCCAAGACCGGCAAAACGCTGCTGATCGTCACCCATGAGATGAATTTTGCCAGGGCTATCTGCAACCGCGTGTTTTTTATGGACGAAGGCGGCATTTATGAGGACGGCAGCCCTGAGCAGATCTTCGATGCGCCTCAGAGAGAGAAGACCCGCCGGTTTGTGTTCAGGCTGAAAGCGCTGGAGTTGACCGTCGAAGGCCGCGGCTGCGACTTCCCGGGGATGATCGGGGAGACGGCGGCATACTGTATCAGGAACCAGATCGAGAGAATACTCGCCTCCCGCATTCAGCTGGTGTTTGAAGAAGTGACGCAGCTTCTGCTTGCCGCATTGGATGACCCGCGCATTCATGCAGTCTGCGAGTATTCAGAAAAAACGGGGGTCGCAGAATGGACGTTTCTTTATAACGGGCCGCAGCTTGATGTGATGGCTTCCGAGAATGACCTCGCCCTTTCCGTTTTGAAAGGCATGACGGAGCATGCTGCCTGCAGTCGGCTTGAAGGAAGCGAGTATTCAAATCAGCTGAAGCTGACCATTCGCTCTCCCCGGTCATGACCGATGACGGCGGCTTTCATCGCTGTGTGCATGAGACGCCGGACCGCTTCCCGGGGTCAGGCTGTGCCGCACATCCGTATACGCTGGAAGCTTTCTACTGGGAGCGCTTCTACCTTCTGCTGCTCCCGCTGTATGTCTTTCTGTTTACATACGTCCTGTATTTCGACGGTGCCCTTGTGGATTCCATCACCATGGTGCTCATGACGGTCGTCGACACCGGGCTTTCCGTATATCTCGGGCGCAGAATGGGCATCGGAGGCGTCACCTGTGCTACGTTTATTGCCCATTGCCTGTCCGTCCTGATTCTGAGCCTTTTCGTCATGGCAAAGCACCGAGGCTTTACTTACCGGCCGTATGTGAATCCCGGCTATATCAAAAAGCTGACGCCTCTCGGCCTGCCCGAGAGCTGTTTTCTTCTGGCGCTTGTCGTTCTGGAGGCCGGTGTCAATGCCCTGGCGCTGAAGCATTATTCGATCCGGGGCGTCGCTGTCGTTGCGGTGGTCATCAATCTGTACCAGATCGTCGCCTATGTGTCAGAGGGGATCAGTGAATATGAGACGGTAGCGGTAAACTGGGCTCTTGGAGAGCAGAATCGGGAAGAGTTGAAATACGGGATGCGCATTACGTACCGGGCTGTCCTGATCGAAAGCCTTGTCTTTTCTCTGCTGTTTCTTTTCGCTGCTCCGCTGATCGTGGGGGCTTTTGACATCGATGATGCCGAAACGGCAGGAAAAGCGATCCTGGCGATCCGCATCCTGGCGCTCTCTCCCCTCGCGATCATTACAGCCCGTGTCACGGCGATCTTTCATCAGTATACGGAAAAGCTCGGGCAGGCAGCCCTTATCTGGATCTGCTGCTTAGGGCTGGTCCCGCTCCTGCTTGCCGCAGTGTTGAGCCGCAGCTCTCTTGAAGGCCTGATCTGGGGCATGGCGCTGGGGCCGGTGATTTCCGTGGCGCTGATGTGGATATTCCCCCCGAAACGGAAAAAAGCCGCGTCCATCGATCTGCAGCGGGCAACGGTTGTTTTCAGAGAGTAGTCTTCTCATCATTCTTCTGTGATAATTCGGATCCGTCCTATAGAACAAAGCGGCAGACCGGGCAGCCTGAAACACAGGCCGGCCTGATCTGCCGCTATAGTATGCCCCTTGTTTTTCCTTTGCAGGAACCTCGTGTTATGAAGTGAACCCCTGCACGTCAGCAGCCATAGCGTTCACCGGCTGCCTGCTCACCTCTGCCGTGTGAATGCGTGCTGTTCCGGCATTGCACCGGACTCCTTTCAGATCATGATATTCCGGACGCCGTTCGTCGTCCGGGCCTGTACAGAACAGGCCTGTGAGAAAATCTCACAGGCCTGAAATCTTATCTGCAGTCCTCGATGAAACGGCAGGGCAGCGTCTTCGGTTTATGGTTTAAGCCGCCTTATCCAAAGGGATATAGATGTCGCAGTAAGTATCGTCGGTCTGATACTCTGCGGTGTTCTTTGCATACCCTTCAGGCACCTTCAGGATGTGAACGGTATAGACCGGGCCTTCTTCCATCTCAAAGGAAGCGACGCCGTTCGCATCCGTCTTGCCCATCATGCAGGTAGAGTCGGAGCAGAACTGCACCGTTACGCCCTTGACCAGATTTCCGTCGGTGTCGCTGACGATCACGCGATAGACGCCGGCGTCATTGGCCGCCGTATGGGGGGTGTCGGGCATTTCCGTCTCAACCACTTCTCCGTTCAGAAGCCCGTTGATGATTTCTTCATAGGGATCCATGGTCTGAGGTGCTCCCTTGAAGCCCAGGCGCAGCAGGGTGCCGTTGCTGTCGAAGAAATAGGAGGTGGGGAGGGCGCCGTCCCACTGAAGGAGTTCATCCAGATTCTCAACGGGCATCAGATTGAGATAATTCACGTTGTGCTCTTTCAGGACCTCTCTGCATAGATCGAGTTCTTCATCGGCGTCCGTGCAGATGCCGACCACTGCGACGCCCTTCTCGGCGAGGCGTTCGGCCATTTCGCCAAGCTCGGTCATCTCACCGATGCAGTTGTGACACCAGGTCGCCCAGAGGTTGACCATGGTAATTTTATGATCTTTGAAGATGTCCTCACTCTTGACGGGGTTGCCGTCAAGATCCGTGGTCTCAAAGCTGATGACGGTGCCGACCAGTTCGTTGCCCCTGATAAACGGCACATAGAATTCCGCATTTTCCAGAACCTTGTTAAAAGCGGCCTGCAGAGTCTTGTATTCCTCCTGGTATACCGGTGCGATGCCGGCCAGATACGTCAGGGTATCTTCGGCGTCTTCAAGGTTGTAGCGGTAGAACACCACGTCGCCGGCTTTTGCAATTTCTGTAACCCTGTCCTCCATGCTTTTATGGATCTCAAGATTTTCATCGGAGATCTTTGTGAAGTCAATGCCGTAAACGATTGCCAGGGTTCCATGCTTGCTCCGGATCAGCTCCAAATCGGCTTCGGTGAACTCGCCCATACTCTTTTCTATCATCAGGCTGAGTTCCTCATCGGACATAGCCAGGTAGTTGAACTTCGCATAGAAGAGGCCGTCATCGATCATGCCGAAGGGGCTGTCCACAAATGAGCCCTTCAGGTTCTCGTTATTAAACTCATCCGTGTACGTGAGGGTGAAGCCGTTGTCTTCATAGGCTATTGTTTCATCCGCAAAAGCGGCGGAGCCGAGGGATGCCACCAGCAGAACTGCCAGCAGCATGCAAAGAATTTTTTTCATTGTTTTCCTCCTTCAAAAAGTTTTTTTATGGCTGCCTACACTGATATACGGAGAAATTTTGCCACAAAACATAAGAAAAGTCAACGAAAAAAGCCCTGTTTCGGCCGCAAAAAAGCCCTGTTTCGGCCGCAAAAATCTCTTGCGGCCGCGGTCTCCGCGGTGTACAATAAAAAAATATTTATAAAAAACGAGTGACAGAACGAGGCTCCGCTTTGTCTGTCACAAATCCTGGAGTGAGGTTATTTTTATGAGTAAAAAGGCTGTTCTCGGTATGCCGGCCTATGTATTTTATCTGCTCTGTTCCGTTTTGGCCATCGGGATCATCATCGGCAGCTTTTACGATTACCAGATTTCCGAGGCGCTTTCCAATATCACCGACATCGGCGATTTTCATCAGCATTACGGCAATATCATTTCCCATTTGCTCTATCCCGTCGCGGGCATATGTCTTTTCAAAGGGCTGAGAAAAAAGGGAAGCAACTTCAACGCCCCGGCGTGGTGCGCGCTGGGCTACTCCCTGTTCTGGACGTTTTACAGCTTCCTCGATACAAGCGGCAAGTATCTCCGCGAGGTTTACGGCTATGTTCCGGGGGAACCCGGTTCCTTTCTCCCCCTGGCGCTCAGCTATCTGACCTGGATCGCTCTGGCTTGTCTGACGGCCTTCCTGGCTTATCAAATCATCGACGATGAGCATGCGGACATGCTGCTTGCCGTCGGTTCCGTGATCCTGCTCGCCGGCATCTTCAGCGAATTTATCAATACCGGGCTCAAAGTCATCGGCTGCCGTCCGAGATACCGTTATCTGCTCACGCTTGACGATCCCGCAAGCGAGTACAAAAACTGGTGGGAGATGATCCCTTATCTCAAGGATGAGAGCAACTTTCGATCCTGGCCAAGCGGCCACATGACGAAGGCCACGATCACACTGACCCTTCCCATGCTGGCAGGCGTACTCAAATGGAAAAAAACGTATATCAAAAACCTGCTCTTTGCGTTCGCAATCATCTGGATCGTCGTACTCGGCTATAACAGGATTCACATGAACGCCCATTTTCTGACGGATGTATGCTTCGGCATTCTCATCACCTATTGCTTGTACGCCCTCACCGCTAAGCTCGTCTTCTCCATATTTGAGAAAGACCATCAGGGCTGATAAAGCCCCGCTTTCTGATCTTCCCGCTCTCCTCTTAAAGCTCCGGATCCTGACGAGAGCTTTTCCGGGGAGAGCTGTTGTTTTCTCTGAGAAGATTCCCGCAGGAAATGTACAAAGGCACAGCGTCCGGACATCGGGAAACGCAAACTTTCCGTTGCACCGCGGTGAAGCAGATCATCTGAAGCCATCCCTGTGCAATATTATCTGACGTCCCCGATGTCTTGAGTTTCCGCTACGGGTAAGAAAGGGCATAGCAAGTGTAAGGAAGAAATTCAGGGCATTGATCGCAACAAGAGATCTGACCCGGAAGTTTTCAAATTGGAATATCTGCTTTTTGGCACGGAAATATTCTTCTATTCTCCAGCGGTGAAAATACACCTTAGCGACTGCCTTAACGTCTTCCTTAGAGAGGATGGACTTATTGGTGACAAGCATCATGGGGCTGTCCGAAATCCCATAAACCAGAACAAGGTTGACCTCCCGCTTTGAGGCGGTCAGCTTCACCTTTACATGAGATAAATATGCTTCATGATCTATACCATGATAGCGCACGTTCATCTTGATCTTTCCTTTCCGCCTTGCGCATAGTTCCGAGGCAGAAAACCATCTGTTCTGATAAAACAGCTTACGGTTTTTCTTGATTCTGATCACAAAGTCTTGCCCTTCATCCAGCAACTTGAGAAAGATTTTGTTGTCATCATAACCTCTGTCCATAGAGAATGTGCAGTTTTGAAATAGGGCGACTGCTCTGTCTATGGCAGCAAAAGTAATATTGTTAACGGAAGTAAAGCATTTTTCGCTTGATGGGTGGATTCTGGAAAACAGGCTGATTGGTTGATGGTTGCCGGTCATCACACAGGCTTCCGTAACATGATAGCCTTTTTCATAGACGATCTTACTCTTGCTGCTTGCTGACCCATCTCGTACAACACCAAGAGCTTCAAAATGATGCCCATCTGGTTTTACAATATCGCTGTCATCAATGTATACCACCGGTTTGGATGGAACCATCCTCCGGATCAAGCGCAAGTAGGATAGTTCTGCCTCCTGTGGGATTCCTTTTGCCAGGTGTCGAGACAACCGGTCTACTGTATTGATTTTCTTCGTGCCTTCATGCAGTTCCTGAGATATTTCGTTTAATAGGCAGCTTCCAGATGCAAGAATGCCGTACAGCATATCTGCAAAAAACTTTCGTTCCGGTTTACGCAAGCGCTCTGATATCTTCCCGCAAAAAGTGAGAATTTTGTAGGTTTGTCAATGATGTGAGACACGAGTTCAAAAGAAAAAGTTATGTAAGGAAGAAATGAATACAGTTTTGTCGGATATGGGACAATAGTAGTAGCCGTTGCCTGTGTGAACTGTTTGAAACCCGTCAAGGGTTTTGAACAGTTTGCACAGCATAGGCAATGAAGCCGTTCGCCATAAGATACTTACTTCTTTGTATAGGGGATGACCAGTCCAGGACTTGCATTGGAATATTGTTAGAACGACGAAGGTAACGCTTTGTTTGTAGGAGCAAATCATCATAGCTGAAAAAACTCAGGAAGTTGTAGAAGCGATTCTGGTCATTCCGGTGGCTTCGTTCAACCTTACCATTGTGCCAGGGAGTTCTTGGCCGGATCAGCTTGTGCGTTATACCAAGAGAACTACAAAGCATATCGAGAGGGTGAACGCGATCCGTTTTCTTGAAATGGGTAAATTCAGCTCCGTTGTCAGTTTGGATCATTTTAGGCGTATAACCGAAATAAGTGATGGCTCTTTTTACAAAGTCGACAGTAGAGAAGCTGCTTTGCTCCAGATAAGGATAGATGAAACGTTGGCGAGAAGCTTCATCAATCATCGTATATTGGTAAAACTTGTTGCCATCATTGCCGGTATAGCACGCTGCTGGTACATACTTCACATCCATCTGCCACTTCTCGCCAAGCTTTTCAGGCGTTTCGTAATGTTTCAAATGCTTTGATTTCTTCTTCGTTGATTCGAC
>JAFRIV010000008.1 GCA_017432615.1 Oscillospiraceae bacterium | reverse complement strand
TTATATCAGATATGGCAGGAAAGTAAAAGCACTTTTTCGATTGCATTCCTCTAATGTCTGTGATAAACTTAAAACCATGAAAAAGAAATGTTTACTTGCCTTCCTGTTGGCGGTCGTCTCGGTGACCTTTTCGGCATGTTCTCTCGGGAAGCCGAAGCCGACGCCCGACCCGCATGCAGGTCAGGTCTATCTCTATGACGGTTATGACTGGGTTTGGTATACGCCTGTTGAGGGGGTCGAAACGAATGCCTTCACCAGAGCGGATTTTACCTATCTCGAAGGGGAACCGGTGTACATGGGTTCCGGTTATCGTGTGCAGAAGGGGATCGATGTATCGGAACACCAGCGGGAGATCGACTGGAATCAGGTCGCCGCAAAGCATCTGGATTTTTGCTATGTACGTGCCGGCCGTCGGGGTTATACCGAGGGAGGGCTTTTTGAAGATATCTATTTTCAGCGTAATATGCAGGGTGCTGCGCGCTGCGGGCTGCAGCTCGGGGTGTATTTCTTCTCCCAGGCGATTACCGTCTCAGAAGCGATAGAAGAGGCAAACTGGGTTTTGGAACATATTAAAAGCTACAACGTTACTCTCCCCATCACCTTTGACTGGGAGAAGGTAGACGATCCCGCCGCCCGCACAACAGGTCTGGATGTCGCCACACTGACGGACTGTGCTGTCGCTTTCTGTGAAACGATCCGCCGGGCCGGATATGAGCCCTGCATTTATTATAACCGTACCACAGGGTATTACCGCTATGATCTTTCCCGCCTGACGCCGTACAAAGTCTGGTTTGCCCTTCCCTGTACGCCGCCTGATGTCATCTGGCCAAGCTTTTATTATCACTTTGATTTGTGGCAGTATTCCCTGACTGGGCAGATTCCCGGCATTTCAGTGGAAACGGATCTTGATTTTCTTTTTATTCCGGATCCGGCGGAACCATCCCCGACCCCTTAAACAGAAGTACGGATAACAGTGAATACAGGAGGCAGCCTTCAGAAGGCTGCCTCCTGTACTGGTACGAGTTGGTCTGTAAGCCGGGTTCTGTCTTGAACGGCCATCTATCTGTGGCCTACGGTTGCCCGAAGGCTCAAGCCACCTCCTGAGAACGGCCGGGCAGGCCATGTGTTCTCCCACGGTGTTGCTCCGGATAGAGTTTACAGCGTCAGCATGTCTCCATGTGACGGGTGAGCTCTTGCCTCGCCTTTCCACCCTTACCTCACAGAATGTGAGGCGGTATATTTCTGTTGCACTTGTCCGAGGGTCACCCCTGGCGGGCGTTACCCGTTATCCTTGCCCTGTGGAGCCCGGACTTTCCTCACGCACAGGCTTTCGCCTTGTGCCCGCGGCCGTCTGGCCAGCTCGCGAGTGTTATTTTATACGAATTTGCCTTTTCCGTCAACAGGCTTTTGCGGCGGTTTACAGCCGGAACACTTGAGGAAAGCGGGAAAGTGTGGTAAAATACAATAAATTAACCGGAAAGGATTATTGCCAATGAAGTTTTCTGAAATGCAATATGCAAGACCTGATCTTGCCGAAATGAAGAATACGATGGCGGCTTTGACGGAGGAACTCCGCTCGGCAGACTCCTATGAGCAAGCGAGGGAAGTCTTCCTGCGTGAGCAGAAAGAAGAAAAGCATGTTGAAACACTTGCCACGCTCGTCTCGATCCGCCACTCGATTGATACGCGGGATCCGTATTATGATGAGGAGCAGAATTTCTGGAATGCTGCCGTGCCGGAACTGGAAGAGTATTCCCAGCGCTGGACAATGGCGTTGCTGGAAAGCCCTTTCCGGGCGGAATTTGCTGCGGAATACGGTGATCTGATGTTCATTAACGCAGAGATCGCCCTGAAAACCTTCCTCCCATCGGAGGAGTTTATTGCCGCGCTGCAGCAGGAAAATGAACTGGCGACCGGGTATGAAAAACTTCTGGCATCTGCCCAGATCCCCTTTGAAGGAAAGACCTATACGCTCTCCCAGCTTACTCCGTTTAAGAACGACCCCGACGATGCCCGTCGCCTGGCCGCATGGAAGGCAGAAGGGCAGTGGTATAAAAATAATCAGCGTCAGCTGGACAGGTTTTATGATGATCTGGTGCATCTGAGGGACAGGCTCGGCAGAATGCTGGGTTATGACGGATATACGGAGCTTGGTTACTACCGTATGGGCAGGAATTGCTATACCCGTCAGGATGTGGAAAAGTTCCGCGCCGCCGTAGTGAAGTATCTTGTCCCGGTGGCGGATGCCATTTATCGCCGTCAGGCGGATCGCCTTGGAAAAACCTATCCCATGAGCTTTGCCGACAATGCGCTGGAATTCCGCTCCGGCAACCCGCGTCCATGCGGCACACCGGATGAGATTCTTGCCGCCGCCAAGGCTTTTTATGAAGCGCTGTCTCCCGAGGCAGGAGTGTTTTTCAACACCATGCTGGACGGGGAACTGCTCAATGTTCTCTCCACCGAAGGAAAAGCCGCCGGCGGTTACTGTACCGGTATCCCGGATTATGAGGTCCCCTTTATCTTTGCCAACTTTAACGGTACGCAGGGCGATATCGAGGTCGTTACCCATGAAGCAGGGCATGCTTTTGCCGAGTGGACCAACCGCAGACGGATCCCGCTGGAATCCATCTGGCCGAGTATGGAGGCATGCGAAGTGCATTCCATGTCCATGGAATTCTTTGCTGAACCCTGGGCGGAGAGCTTCTTCGGGGAGGATGCGCGGAAATTCCGCTACAGCCATCTGGCAGGTGCACTGAAGTTTATCCCCTACGGAACGATGGTAGACCATTTCCAGCATATTGTATATGAAAAGCCGGATCTTACCCCTGCCCGGAGACATGCCGTGTGGAAAGAGCTGCTCGGCGTCTACATGCCCTGGATGAAGCTGGACGGAGAAATCCCGTTTTACTCTGACGGGGAAGGCTGGCAGCGGCAGCATCATATTTATTCCAGCCCCTTCTATTACATCGATTACTGCCTGGCACAGACGGTTTCTCTGGAATTCTGGAAGATGATCGGGGAGGATCGCGACAATGCCTGGAAGCATTATATGGCGTATACCGTGCAGGGAGGAAGCCGCACCTTTACCGACCTTCTGAAAAATGCCGATCTCGCCAGCCCCTTTGAAGAAGACTGCCTTCGCCAGGTATGCGAGAAGGCGAGCACCTATCTGGAAGCCTATGACCTTACGGGAATCGATTAAATAGGAAGAGTCTTGATTTCATAAAAATTACAGTAAATTTACAAAATTAAGAAAAAAGATATTGACCTTTTTGCCTTTTTGTAATAAACTAACGGTATCTTTAAAACGAGGAACCTGAGTATTGCGCCCTTTGCGGTGCAGATTCGTTTTGATAGAATATCGTATGGAGGCTTAGCAATGGATTTTAAAACTGAAACGGGTCCGGAAAATGTTGTTACGATAAAGGTAGTCGGTGTAGGTGGAGCGGGCAACAATGTTGTCAACCGTATGGTGAAGTCGGGGACGCAGGGTGTTGAGTTCATTGCGGTCAATACCGACAAGCAGGCACTGGCTGTTTCCAATGCCGATCAGAAGATTCAGATCGGTGAAAAAATTACCCGTGGTCAGGGAGCTGGTTCAGATCCTGAAATAGGGAAGCGCGCTGCGGAGGAGAGCCGGAACAACATCGCCAAGGCAATGGAAAATGCCGATATGGTGTTTATTACCGCCGGAATGGGTGGCGGGACAGGCACCGGGGCAGGGCCGACGGTGGCTGAGATCGCCCGTGAGGCAGGCTGCCTTACGGTTGGCGTCGTTACAAAGCCTTTCAAATTCGAAGGCAAGAAGCGCCTGGATCAGGCCAATAAAGGCATTCAGGACCTCCTTACTAAGGTTGATTCTCTTCTGATCATCCCGAATGACAGGCTGAAGTTTGCTACTGATCAGAAGATCACCCTGGCAAATGCTTTTGAAATTGCGGATGATGTTCTGCAGCAGGCAGTTTCCAGTATATCCGATCTGATCAAAAATACCGGCTTTATCAACCTTGACTTTGCAGATGTAACCTGCATTATGAAGGATGCCGGCTTTGCCCACATGGGTGTAGGCCATGCAGCAGGAAAGGGTAAAGCGGAAGACGCTGCCCGGATGGCTGTTTCCAGCCCGCTGATGGAGACTTCGATCAACGGGGCAAGAGGCGTCCTGATCAATATCTCCGGTTCCGAAGATATGACACTTGAAGATGTGGAATCTGCTGCAAACCTTGTGCAGGAGGCGGCACATCCGGAAGCCAACATTATTTTCGGTGCAAGTTTTGATCCAGAACTCCAGGATGAGATCCGCGTAACCGTCATTGCTACCGGTTTTGCAGAGACAGCCGGCGTGGCCGCTCAGGCAGATGCCGTAAAATACGGCGGCAGAGGCAGCAACGCAAAGAGTTCCACGGTGATGCCGATCTTCCAGCAGAATCCATCCGATTCTCCCGCGGAAGAGAAGCAGCCCATTATGCCTGTGATGCCGGGACAGACGGCAGAAGAGCCGGATGAAGAAGAAAAGAAAGAGACAGCTGCACAGGGAGAAGACCCGTTTGACAGCATTTTTAAGATCTTCAACAACAAATAAACTTTCATCCTTGATGAGCCCCCTCATTCGAGGGGGGTTCTTTTTATAGGGGGCTGAAGTGAAAACCATCAGAAATTTTTTTCAACGCTTTGCTTATGTCTATATGGAAAACCGGCTGCCGACGGCTGCAGCCGGCCTGTCCTATTATGTGACAATGACGTTTTTTCCCCTTATGATATGCCTTTATTCTCTTCTCGGTAATAATTTTGACTATGCCGTGGAGATCCTGGAATTCGTCAAACCCTTTATTCCGGACAAGGCATATGACGGTGTGATGAGTTTTCTCCATTACGTTTCAGGCAATTATAACGATCTGATGCTCCTGCTGGCTTTTTCCGTGATTCTTCTCACGGCATCGGCAGCGTTTCGCTCACTGGAGACGACGATTGGAAAGATGCAGGGGCATGACCGTTATGTGGGAGTTATCTCTTTCGTGATGAGTGTTCTGCTGTCACTTGCTTTTTTGCTTACCATGTATCTTGCCATCATTGTCATGTTTCTGGGCAGAAATATTCTCTCAGCAATCAATAACTTCCTCCCGTTTCTGGATCTGGAAATCGCCATTTTGAACCTGCGTTATCTTCTGCTGTTTGGACTGGTTTTTGTAGTGATCTGGCTGATCTTCCTGGTCTGCAAAAGCAGGGACGATCATTACTCCATTGTGGTCGGCGCACTGGTTTCCACCATAATGCTCGTCTCGGTAAGCGGCATTTTTGCGATTTTCATCAATGCATCGATAAAGTATCCGCTGGTGTATTCTTCCCTCGCCTCCGTGATTGTGCTGATGGTATGGCTCTATTCATGCTGTATGGTGATTTATTGCGGAGCGGCAGTTAATATCGCACTTCGTGACCTGAAACAAAAAGCAATCCCCTCATGATTTTGAGAGGATTGCTTCTTCGTTTATAAGGGTTTAGATTATATTCTCTTCCATCTGACGCCGTTGGGGATGTCCGTAAGTTCAACCCCGGCGGCTTTCAATTCGTCCCGGATCGCATCGGCCAGGGCGAAATCTTTTGCTTTTTTTGCGTCCCGGCGTGCCCGAATCTTCTCTTCAACGGTTTCATCCGGTGAGCCGTCTTCTGCAATAATGGTGAAGGCACCGGCTGTTACGGCCTGCTTTTTCAGTTCTTCCCGTTTTTCTGCAGCTTTCTCAAGAAGGCTGAGGGAGAGTACCTGATCAAAGTTGCCCAGCGTGTAGAGCTTGGTGGCGTCATTCGTCTTTGCCTTGAGCACATCATACAAAGCGGTAACGGCAAGAGACGTGTTCAGGTCGTTATCCAGCGCAGCTGTAAACCGGGACTTCAGCGCCTGATAGACATCCATATCCACTTCACCGTCATCCGTTTTCATCGCGGCGATCTTCGCAATCAGCTTATTGTAGGCAAGCTGAGCATTGTCCAAATTATCCCAGGTGAATACGAGGGATTTGCGGTAATGGCTCTGCAGGCAGAAGAAGCGATAGGCAACCGGGTCATACCCCTTTTCTTCCAGCAGGGAGACGGTAAGAAACTCACCTTTGGACTTGGACATTTTGCCGTCTGTGGTGTTCAGGTGCAGCACATGCATCCAATAGTTGCACCATTTGTGTCCCAGGTAGGACTCCGACTGAGCGATCTCGTTTGTATGGTGGGGGAAAGCGTTATCGATACCACCGCAGTGAATGTCCAGATGTTCCCCAAGATGCTTCATGGAAATGCCGGAGCATTCGATGTGCCAGCCGGGATAACCCGTTCCCCAGGGAGAGTCCCATTTCAGGGCCTGGTCTTCAAATTTGGATTTTGTAAACCAGAGGACAAAGTCGTTCTTATTCCGTTTGTTGGCATCTTCTTCTACGCCCTCGCGGACCCCGACAGCCAGATCATCTTCATTGAAATCATTGAAAATATAATACCGCTCCAGCTTTGAGGTATCAAAATACACATTTCCTCCGGCCTGGTAGGCATATCCCGTGTCAAGCAGCTTTGTGATGATGCGGATATACTCATCAATGCAGTTTGTAGCGGGTTCCACCACATCAGGCCGCTTTATGTTAAGCTTGCGGCAGTCAGAAAAGAAGGCATCGGTATAAAACTGCGCGATTTCCATAACGGACTTATGCTCGCGCTTGGCGCCCTTGAGCATTTTATCTTCACCCTCATCCGCATCCGAGGTGAGATGCCCGACATCGGTAATATTCATCACGCGCTTGACGGGATACCCCGCATAGCGCAGGTATTTTTCCAGAATATCCTCCATAATGTAGGAGCGCAGATTGCCAATATGCGCATAGTGATAAACGGTTGGACCGCAAGTGTACATGCTTACAAGATTCGGGTCGTTCGGTACGAACTCTTCACGTTTTCTGGTAGCGGAATTATACAAAATCATAACTGTTCTCCAATCTCTTCATTCTTCTTTCAATACACTGGAATTCTGCTGAAAATATTCCAATCCGGAATATACAGTGGGCAGTACGATCAGCGCTGTACACAGCCATTTGATCCAGGGAATGCTCTGCCTTACCCAAAGCAGCATCACACACAGAGCAACCATTGTCGTGGCGGTTTTTACCTTCCCTGACCAGCCGGCAGCAATTACAATGCCTTTCTGAGCTGCGACCAGGCGAAGACCTGAAACGGCGAATTCCCGAAAGATCACAATTGCAACCGCCCACCCGGGAATACTGCCGGCTTCAATCAGAAAACACATGGCACTGAGCACCAGTATTTTATCCGCCAGGGGATCGGCGAACTTTCCAAAGACCGAAATCTGATGATAGTGTCTGGCTATATATCCATCCAGCAGGTCGGAAAGGGAAGCAAGCACAAAAACGGCAAATGCGGCATAACTTTTTCCGAGGTATTCCAGGACGAGAAATACCGGCACAAGCACGATGCGTAAAATTGTGATTTTATTGGCTGTCGTCATGGGTGATCTCCGTCCCGTACAGCACACCATATTCTGCACGGTCAATGTGTACTTCTGCAAAGAAGCCCGCCTCACAGTCTCCCTCAAAGAGAACATATCCGTCAATCTCGGGAGAATCGGCATAAGTCCTGCCTGTGAGCAGGCCGGTTTCCTCGTCAGTCCCTTCACACAGGACTTTTAACGATTTCCCGACGAAACTGCTGCAGAATGCATCCATGATGTCGGACTGCAGTTCATTGAGGACAGAAGCACGGCGCTGGGCTTCCTCACTGTCAACATATTCCATTTTTGCTGCGGGCGTCCCTTCTTCGGGAGAAAAGGGGAATACGCCGGCCCGTTCGATTTTTGCTTCACGCAGAAAAGCACATAGTTCTTCAAACTCCGCTTCGCCTTCACCCGGCAGCCCGGCAATCAGGCTGGTGCGCAACACCAGACCGGGGATCTTCTCCCGCAGCTTCTGGAACAAAACTCTGATATCATCACCGGTTCCGCGGCGGTTCATCCGTTTCAGCAGGACATTATTAATGTGCTGGATCGGAATATCCAGATATTTGACAATTTTTGGATTTCCGGCAATCTCATCGATCAGTTCGTCGTCAAACTGATCCGGATATAGATAATGCAGACGGATCCATTCTATGCCGTCGATCTCGGCAAGTTTTCGGCAGAGTTCTGCCAGGCAGCGGTGCCCCGTCAGATCGGTACCGTAGAGAGTAATGTCCTGCGCAATTACGATCAGCTCTTTGACGCCGTGGGCTGCAAGATCTCTGGCTTCTTCCAGGATGTTTTCCATCGGGCGGGAACGATACCTCCCGCGAATCGCCGGGATTGCACAAAAAGCACAGAAATTGCTGCAGCCTTCGGCAATACGCAGATAAGCCCAACCCGGCCCTGTTGTCAGAATACGCCCATACTCCTCGATGGGAGCGCTGTTGTCTCCGAAAGCACGGTAGGATTTACCTGCTACAACGGCCTGAGCCGCTTTTACGATATCCCCGAAGTTTCCGACTCCCAGCACAGCGTCGATCTCCGGCAATTCCTGCATGATCGAATCCTGATATCTCTCTGAAAGACAGCCCGTCACGATGATCCCACCCAGACGACCTGCTTTTTTCAACTGAGCCATTTCCAGAATGGTGTCAATGGCTTCGCTTTTCGCGGCGTCGATAAAACCGCAGGTATTGATGATCACAAAATCAGCACCATCTGCTTCGGGTACCAGTGCAAACCCCGCCTCATCCATCAGATAAAGCATCTGCTCACTGTTGACAAGGTTTTTTGCACAACCGAGGGCTATAAGCGCAAATGTATACTCCATCAGTATTCCTCTGATTCTTCCTGTATTCTTTGAAGGGCTGCACGGATCTCCTCCCAGGAGAATCCTCTCCGGAAGAGAGCGGCAGTGGCCTTACGTACTTCATTTCTGTCTTCCGGATCGGAAAGCTTTGCGCGAAGCAGCCTGTCCAGCTTGTCGGAATTGTCAGGAGCCTCTTCCAGACTATCGTTCCAGTAATCACGGTCGATACCGCGGCGGTTCAGCTCCATGCGGATCCGCGCGCTGCCATAGCCTTTATTGGCGTAGTGGCGGACAATGGCACGAGCATAAGCCTCATCGTCAAGCATGCGCAGTTCATACAGCCTCTCAACAGCGGCCTGAGCAGCTCCTGCCGGAACTCCTTTCTGCTTCAGCTTGTTCAGAAGCTCTTTTCCGGACATCTGACGGTAAGAGAGCAGCGCAATCGCTTTTTCTGTTGCCAGAGCAACCACAGCATGCTGCCGGAGCTGACTCAGCTCCTTTGCGTTGAGGTCTTTCCCCGTGAACAGCCGCAGATCTGTTACGACTCCAAGCGTCGCCTGAATCTCCGTACCGTCTTCCAGGATCACGGTGATGTGTTCCGGTCCGGTCTTGTGAAGGGCAGAAATGACCATGGTTTAAATCGTTTTATTCTTCAAAATCATCTGCGATCACATCAACGCCTTTTTTCACAGCGCCCTTTTCCGGCTTTTCACTGCGAAGCATCATCAGCTTATCGGCGTTGGCTCTGATTTCTTCTTCGATCTGCGCATAAACATCCGGGTTGGCTTCCAGGTAGGTTTTCACGCCTTCCTTGCCCTGAATGCGCTGCCCGGCAACGGTAAACCATGCACCGGCTTTATCGATGATATCCAGCTTGATGCCAATATCGACTACTTCACCGAGGCGGGAAATTCCTTTTCCGTAAACAATGTCGAATTCCGCTTCACGAAACGGAGGGGCGACCTTGTTTTTGACAACCTTTGCCCGTGTACGGTTGCCGATCAGCTGCGTCCCGTCTTTTAAAGGTTCGATACGGCGGACGTCGATGCGCACCGACGCATAATATTTCAAGGCGAGACCGCCTGGAGTCGTCTCAGGGTTGCCGTACATTACGCCGATTTTCTGGCGCAGCTGGTTGATGAAGATCACGGTGCAGTTGTTTTTGGAGATCGCACCGGCCAAACGGCGCATAGCCTGGCTCATCAGCCTGGCCAGAGCGCCGACAGTCACATCGCCAACTTCGCCTTCCAGCTCAGCGCGGGGAATCAGGGCTGCAACAGAGTCGACTACCACCACATCGATGGCGCCGGAGCGAACCAGAGATTCTGTAATGTCAAGCGCCTGTTCACCGGTATCCGGCTGGGAAATCAGAAGACTGTCGATATCCACCCCAAGAGCTTTGGCATAGGCAGGTTCCAGAGCATGTTCTACGTCAATGTAAGCAGCTGTACCGCCTTCTTTCTGGGCAGATGCCACAACATGAAGAGCCAGCGTGGTTTTCCCGGATGCTTCCGGCCCGTAAATCTCAATAATACGTCCCTTTGGCACGCCACCGATTCCGAGGGCCATATCCAGAGAGAGGGAGCCGGTGGAGAGAGCCTCAACATTTACGGGAATATCGTCGCCGAGGCGCATGATGGTGCCTTTTCCGTAATCTTTTTCAATTTTCGCAATGGCGGCAGCCAGTGCTTTCTGTTTTTCTTCGTCCGTCGCCGGTGATACGCGCTGCTGCACGGGTTGTTTTGTATTCTTGGTTGCCATACTGAGATCTCCTTCTATTTCTCAATTATAAAAAACTGTACAAAAATCAGGGCGTTATCCGTTTTATTTCATAAATCCGATGACAACGCGTTCAAATCCGAGAGAATCAAGCCTCGTATCCGTCGAAGCAAAACCTGCGGAGAGCAGCATCTCTTTAACGGACTCAGCCTGACCTTCTCCCACTTCAAACAGGATACTGCCTTCTTCCTTCAGCAGCACCTTCCAGTATTTGATGATCGCACGATAAAACTTCAGCCCGTCTTTTCCGCCGTCCAGTGCCCAAATAGGCTCAAAGTCTTTTACAGAACTGTCCAGAGCAAATATTTCGACCGTGGGGATATAGGGCGGATTGCAGACGATCATATCAAATTCCCCCAAACCCATGGGCGGGGCACTGAGCGCGTCTGCCTGCATGCAGATTACACGGGAGTTTAGGCGGTTGAGTGCTACATTTTTTCGGCAGATCTCCAGGGCAGACGTACTTACATCAATGGCAAGGAATCTGGTCGCTGGCATTTCATGGGCAATTGCGCAGGTCAGGCAGCCGCTGCCGGTACAAAGATCCAGGATGCGTGCGTCCATTTTGCGCCCGGTAAGAACCTCTTTTGCGGCGTTTACAAGCACTTCGCTGTCCATGCGGGGAATAAGTACATCAGGCGTAATAATCATCGGCAGACCGTAAAATTCCCATGAACCGGATATATAAGCAATCGGTTCTCCTCGCAGCCTGCGTGCGGTATAATCATCTACAAGCAGTTCAATGTCTCCGGAAGTGTAGAGATTCAGATCCCGCATCAGTTCGGAAACCGTTTTTTTTGCCGCTTTGGAGACAATCAGCTTGGCTTCCAGACTATATCCCTCGATGCCGCGCTGGCGAAGGATATTCCGCGTGGACAGATACAGTTCATTATATGTTTTCATCCGGTACCGTCAGCTTCCCCAGGCGTCGGTGCCCTTCTGCTCCGGAATGACAAGTTCCATAGCACGGATAGCACACTCGATCATGGAATCATCCGGCTCGGCCGTCGTGATCCGCTGGAGCCATTTGCCGGGCGCGGAGAGAACGGCGGAGAGCAGATTGTCATGCATACCGCACCAGCGGTTGATCTCATAACTGATCCCGACAACAACAGGCAGCAGTAAAAGATGTGTTCCGATGCGGGCAAAGGTATTCGTTACATGCACCACGGAATTCACAAGTACACTCACGATCACCACGACCAGAAGGAAACTGGTACCGCAGCGGGGGTGGAAACGGCTTTCAGGACGTACATTTTCTACCGTCAGCTCTTTGCCGTGCTCGTAGCAGAAAATTGTTTTATGTTCTGCTCCATGATAACGAAACAGCCTTTTTACATCCGGAACGGAGCAGCAGAGCTTCATGTAGATCAGCAAAAGGGCAATACGCACAACGCCTTCTGCCAGATTGCGCAGGAAAAAGTTATTGTAGATTGGTTTGATAAAGCCGACAAGGAAAGCCGGCAGAAATACAAACAAAAACAGGGAAAGACCGATTCCAAGTACTACGGCGGTATAAATAATGATCTGTTTGGCCTTCTCTGCCGAAAAATGCGCTTCGATCCATTTATCCAGGGGATCATCTTCCTGCATCTCTTCCGGGATCAGCTCTGCGGAATACATCAGAGCCCCCATTCCCTTGATCATGGAATCAAGGAAAGTGACTACACCGCGCACCAGCGGCAGGCCGAAAAACGGATATTTATCCCGCAGAAGATGCAGTTCCTCCACTTTTTCTACCAGCCCGTCAGCCGTGCGGCATACAATAGCCTGCCGTTTCGGCCCGCGCATCAAGATCCCTTCCATAAGCGCCTGTCCGCCGATCGACGTACGAAAACCGCAGCTGCTGTTTTTTTGTGCGCTCATATCTTAATCACTCCTTTCAGTCACTGGTCATCGGCAGCCGGATCGTTACAACACATCCGCCGCCTTCCGCGTTGGCAATATCAAGCTTTCCGTTGTGGCGTGTTACGATCTCGTCACACACAGACAGGCCTATGCCGGTTCCGCGGTTTTTGGAGCTGCCCTTGTAAAACTTTTCCTTAACATGGGGCAGTTCATCCTCCGGAATGCCGTGGCCGTAATCGCGAAAAGCGATCTGCACCATATCGCCGTCTTCCCGAAGGGTTACATCAATGTCTTTTCCTTCACCGTGTTTGGCAGCATTGTCCAGAACGTTGCAGAACACCTGTTTTAAACGTTCCGGATCACCGGGGATCAGCGGGATCTCGGCTTCCGGCGCAGAATAATGTACCGTGATGCCGGCCTGGCGCATCAGGTCCCCATAGGTGAAAAGGGCGTCTTCCAGCTCCGCCGCAATATCGATCAGTTCAATGCGGAGATTGAAGCGCCCGTCCTGTATGCGGGTAAATTCCAGCAGTTCAGCCACCATTCTGGTCAACCGTTCCGCTTCTTTTGTAATAATGTTAATACCCCGCAGAGAATCCCCCTGAACTGCCGGATCATAGGAAATCGTCTCACTCCACCCCTCAATGGCTGTAAGGGGAGTGCGCAGTTCATGGGAGATCTGTGAAATAAATTCTGTGCGGGTCTTGTCGGCCATGGCAATCTTCTTGGACATCTCGTTGATTGCACCGGTCAACTCACCGATTTCATTATCCAGAATAACTTCTTCCTGCATCCCGTATTTCCCGTCTGCTATCTTCTGGGAAAACTCAGTCAGCTTCTCCAACGGATCCGTTACAAAACTGCGAAACCACGTATTGATCAGTATGACATATACACACATCACCATCAGGATGATGACAGATGCATAGACGTAACCCCGCACGATCAGCCAGATCCCCAGTAGAAGCAGCAGTAGGGCTGCACCGCCGGAAACGGCAAGCTGCTTTTTCAAATTGAACAATTGCGTTTCCTTCTTTGGTTAAAAATTAAATGAATGTACATGGAAAGTGCTGATCCCGCAGGCGGGGTCAGCGCTTCATTCAAAATCCCCACTTATAGCCGTATCCCCACACAGTGGTAAGGAATTCGGGTTCCGTCGGATCGTCTTCGATCTTCATGCGAAGTCTTCTGATATTCACATCAACGGTTTTTAACTCGCCGTTAAAGTCTGCACCCCATACGGCTTCCAATATATCCTCGCGGGACATGGCTTTTCCGGGGTTTTCCAGAAACAGCTTCATCAGCATGTATTCAATCTGGGTCAGCTTTAGTCTGTTCCCGTTTTTCTCCAGCGTACGATTTCGCGTATTCAGCACAAACGGACCGTTTCTAACTTCCACAGAAGCCTTTTCCTGATCGTCCACACCCAGCCGGCGGATCAGGGCATCAACACGAGCAGTGAGCTCGGCAGGGGAGAAAGGCTTTGTGATATAGTCGTCGGCACCGGTCATCAGTCCTGTCACCTTGTCGATCTCCTGGCTTTTGGCGGTCAGCATAATGATCCCGATCTTGGAGCCTGAAGCACGGATCCTGCGGCATACTTCAAATCCGTCGATATCCGGCAGCATCACGTCGAGCAGGGCGAGGCAGATGTCAGGATTCACGCGAAGCCGCTCCAGTGCCATATTGCCGTTTTCTGCTTCGATCGGTTCATAACCGCTGCGCCGCAGGTTAATTACCACAAAACTGCGGATATTGTCTTCGTCTTCCAGAACCAGTATTTTTTTCATTGCTCGTATTCTCCTTCATTCATCCTGTAATAATTATGTTAACCGATTAATTCCCTATTTTGTGGTATTATAGCACATCTTTTACATATTTGGTAGATGAAGATTTCAAAAAATCGTAAATTTTCTTTGGAACAATGACGAATTTTATCAAAAAAGGAATTCGGCGGGAAATGATTTTGCCATTACCCGCCGAACTTGCAATATTCTCTCGCATTCTCCCTTCAGGGGAGGCAAACACTGTCCTGTGAAATTGCAGAGAGACTGGAGGTACCGCACATCGTCATAGTGGACGTCAGTTCCGAGGTGATTTTATCCATAAAGACGTTGAAGCCTTCTGCCCCTGCACCATAGATACTGTTGAGGATCGGCCTGCCGATCAGCACGGCATCCGCACCCAGAGCAATTGCACGGAAAACATCGACCCCGGACCGGATCCCGCCGTCAACAAAGATAACGGTCTGCCCTTTCACGGCATCGGCTATTGCCGGGAGGACTTCCCGTGTGGACGGGGTACCGCCCTGGACACGGCCGCCATGATTGGAAACGACAATTCCTTTGGCCCCTGCTTCCACTGCCTTTTTTGCCCCCGCTACTGTCATGATCCCTTTTACAATGAAGGGCATATTGGCATAGTCAATGATCTCCATCATCTCGGCAACCGTTTTGCTGCCGGCATTGGGGTTCATGGCTTTCAAAAACGGAAGACCGGCGCCGTCAACATCCATGGCAGCGGCAAAGATACCATTCTGATTCAAAATATCCAGCTTTTCAAATACCGCTTCCTTATTCCATGGTTTGATGGTCGGCACACCAAAGCCGCCTGTTTCGACCATATCTTTCACGGCGTCTATCATGATCTGCGGGTCAACACCGTCTCCGGTGAACCCCATTACACCGTATTCTGCTGCCGCTTTGAGCATGATGGCATTGTAGGTCTGGTCTGAATGCTTGTCTCCATAGTGCAGCTTCAAAGCGCCGAGAGGAGCAACAAAAACAGGCGCGCGGAATTTATGCCCGAAAAGTGTAAAAGATATGTCCGGTGCGGCATTGGAATTCAGGGTATCCATATTAACACAGACATCCTGCCATTTTTCATAGTTGCGAGCGGCAACGTTACCGGGAAATTTGCTTCCGGGGCCCGGCATCGAATTGCCGCAGGCTTTCCCGTTGCAGATGGGGCATGCTTTGCAGTAAGGGCCGATACAGCTTTTAGCTGCTTCAAGAACTTCCTGATAAGTCATAGTTTTTCACTCCATTTCAACGAAAGATGATTCAATTATCCTCGCATTCCTTAGCTTTGTCAACGGTTTTTTTCTTTACAATTCTCTCTCCTTTTCATATAATGGATAATACAGAGCATAGTCGTGATCAACCCGGCAGTATTGGAAGGATAAGGTGTTGCATTTGATTCGTTTGCTTCATGCGTTTTGTGTTTTTTTACTGTGCATAATGCTTTGCTTGCCGTTTACTTCGGCTGTGGCGGAAAGCGAAGAGCATGGCCTTTTGCGGTTGCACTGCTTTTCTTTCGGAAAGGCAGACGCTTTTCTGCTCACCGCAGAGGAGGGCGCCGTACTGATCGATTGCGGCCTGAACGGGCAGGGGAAGGAGATCTCCGCCTACCTGAAGGAGAACGGCTTTACAAAACTGGAGGCACTGATCATCACACATTTTGATAAGGATCATGTAGGCGGTGCGGCCAAGGTGTTAAAGTCCGTTCCGGTCGGCACGGTCTATCAAAGCAATTGCCCGAAAGACAGCAGCGAATATGAAAAATATCTCAAAACACTTGATCAACTCGGCATAGTGCCTGTGACTGTCCGGGAGGAGACCGTCTTCTCCCTGGGGGAGGTTCACTTTACGATCCTCCCGCCGCTGCAGGAGCGATACCTCAGCGACGATAGCAATAACTCCTCTCTGGTTACCGTGGTGCAGGCAGGGGAGAAGCGGCTTCTCTTTACCGGAGACTGCGAGGGGGAACGACTTTTTGAACTGTTGAATGCTGATCTCGGTCATGCAGACCTGCTTCAAATCCCCCATCACGGCAAGTGGCAGGTACAGCTGCCTGCTCTTTTGGAGCTCACCGCCCCGGAGTGTGCACTGATTACAGACTCTGAAGAAGAAAGCGCTGATTATATGACGTTTTATACACTGAAGCAGATGGATATTCCCGTCTGCCTCACCCGCACCGGGCCAGTCGACCTTATTTTCTGACCGCATTTCCAGGCGGTATGATGCTGCCCCGGGCACAGCCTTGAAATTGCAAATCTTTTTCAGTATACTGTAAGCATATCGATATATACCTAAGAAAGGTTCTCTGTTATGCATCCTGAATATCCTTGGCCGTATCCCAATGAGCTTGGCGCACTTTATACGGAAGTTTCCGACGTTCTTGTTCTCGGCGGCGGAATGGCAGGCTGTTTTGCTGCCATAGCAGCAGCTCAGCGCGGGCAGAAAGTGACGCTCTTGGAAAAAGGTGCGGTGGAAAAAAGCGGTTCTGCCGGAACAGGTTTTGATCACTGGGAAAACGCCTGTACGAATCCCTGCTCCGGAGTTACAGCAGAGGAAATCGCTTCTGCCTTCTTTACCGAACAGGACGGATTCAGCAACGGTATTGCCAACTATATCGGCTGCCGTGAAGGATATGACCGTCTTTTGGATGTGGAGCGATTTGGAGGGAAGATCCGGGATACGGAGGATGAATTTGCAGGCGCAGAATTTCGCGATGAGAAAACCAAATTTCTGTTTGCCTATGATTATAAAAACCGTTTTACGTTCCGCGTCTGGGGCTCTACCTTTAAAAGCGCACTTTTAAAAGAAATGCGTCGTCTCGGCGTTGCCGTTTGTGACCGCACAGAGGCCACTGCGCTTCTGATAGCGAAAACGGAACGAGGCATTACAGGTGCAGGGGCTGTCGGTATGGATGTCCATACCGGGCGCGTTACCGCATATCGTGCAAAAGCTACTGTATTATGTATGTCACGCCCCGCACGCGTCTGGCTTTTTGACGCGGACCAGACAGGTCTGTGCGAATTTCGCCCGATGCAAAGCGTGGGAAGCGGACATGCCATGGGCTGGCGGGCAGGCATGGAATTTACCATGATGGAGAAATGCGTTCGGGCCGAGTTTTCGGCTTCCGGCCGAAGTTTTCCCCCTTACGGTACCGGCAACAACCATAACACCTGGTATGCGGCAACTATGGTAGATGCTGCGGGGCGCGAGATCCCTTATGTCGATCGTGACGGCAGAGAACTCACATCCGTGTCGGCACGCTACTATCCCGCACCGGGTCAGAAATTCTTTCTGAAAGGCGGAGTGATCGACGAGGCAAAATATGCATTCCGCGGAGCGGAAACGCTTCCGTTTGACGAACTGATTCGGCGCGGTTATGTCTTGCCGTTTTATGCTGATCTCAGCCGGATGCCGGAAATGGAGCGCAAAGCCATCTGGGGACTGATGGTAGGAGAGGAAGGGAAAACCAAGATCCCCATCTATGACAACTATACACGCCGGGGGTTTGATCCCTCCCGCCATATGCTGCAGAGCTATGGCACAGGCTGGCAGTCCGCTGCGTTCCTGGATCAGGAGCGGCAGTTTTTCGGGGCACCCGGGGGTATCCTGCACGATTGGAACCTGATGACGAATCTGCCGGGTGTTTTCGCTGCAGGGGATCAGCTTTTTGCCTCTGACTGTGCGGGGTTTGCCTGTTCCACCGGCCACTATGCCGGAAGGAAGGCGGCTGCCTGGGCAAATGCCCATCCGGATCTGCCTCCGCTCGACGAAGGCTTTCTCCGGCGTGAACAGCAGCGCCTTCTCGCACCGCTTTCGGTTTCGGAAGAAGACGGTATCCATTGGAAGGAACTGAATAAGGCCATAGCCAAAGCTATGCAGAATTACTGCGGCGGGGTAAAGTGCGACGCACTTTTGCGGGAAGGCCTTGACTTACTGGAGACGTATGAACACCGATGGGTACCGCGGCTTTCGGCTTCCAACCCGCATGACCTGATGCGCACACATGAAGTCCTGGATATCCTTACGGTTGCACAGATGGTTCTGCATGCTTCTCTTGCAAGAAAGAATTCCTCCGTGCCGCTTTCCTTTGTGCGCAGTGATGATGCAGCCGATGCGGAGGGGGAACGCTGCCATATTGCCATTCGCCGGGAGAATGGGCAGGTCCTCACGAGAAAAGTCCCTCTGGATTATTTCGGCGATATGAAAACCGAGTATGAAGCACACAACGCGGATTATATTCCCGGTGCTGCCGTTGAAATGCTTGCTGACAGATCTGTCCGTTCGAGCGAAAAGCTTGTAGGGACGCTGCCGGAAATTCAGATTCCGGATCTGATCCCGATTCCGTGCAGTGCCAAGCCCCTGCATTTTGATGCCTCACTTTGTATCGGTTGTAACCGCTGCGCATCTGTCTGCCAGTGCGATGTTCTCCTTCCGTCTCCGAAAAAAGGGGAGCATCCCGTTGTGATGTATCCCGGTGAGTGTTATTACTGCGGAGCCTGCGTTATGGTGTGTCCGCGAAAAGGTGCGATCACGCTGGAGCATCCCCTGATGAATCAGGCTAAATTTGTCCCGGTAAAAAAGTAAACCGCGTGAGAATCAGTGCGCCGCCTGTGACCTTTACGAACACAGGCGGCGCGCTTTTTCAGTTTTTTCTGAAGTTAAAGATCCGTCGGCCGGAAACGCAGTACATTCCAGCTCAGAGCCGGCAGCAAAACCTGCCCTCGGCCGTTTTCCAGTTTTGTGACAGGAACCGTTTTCGGGATCACCCGATCCGGGCACTCCTCCGTGTTGACGGCTTTCACATCGTCATGATGCAGGACAATGTGTTCGTCCATTCGGTATGAGCCGAAAGAACGGAGATCCAGTTCTACAAGGCAGTCTTCCCTCAGATCCCTATTGACGCAAAAGATCGTAACAGAACCGTCGTCAGCCTGCGTCGCGCAGGTATCCACAATGGGGACCTGTTCATAATCCGCACAGTCATAAACGGGGGAATGGACAACGGCCTTTAAAGCTGTACCTCTGCCATAGAGGGAGGCATGCAGGAAAGGATAATAGATCGTCTGCGCCCAGCAGCCGCCTCCGTTGCGTGTCATGATCGGGGCTATGACGTTCACAAGCTGGGCAAGGCACGCAATCTTGACCCGGTCGGCATTGCGCAGCAGAGTGATGAGCATTGAACCGACCAGAAGCGCATCTTCAAAGTTATAAATGTCTTCCAGCAGCGGCAGTGCCCGGTTCCACTTTTCCTGCTTCCAGATCTCATTGTCCTGTTCGCGGGAATGATACCAGACGTTCCATTCGTCAAACGAGAGATTGACCTGTTTTCTGCTGTGCTTTTTGCCTTTCACCGCATCACAGATGGCTCCCACACTGTGAATAAAATCATCCATATCCATGGTGCGCGCGAGGAAACCGGCGGTATCCCCTGTGGGATTGGCATAATATCGGTGGAGAGAGACGTAATCGATGTTCTCATAGCATTCCTGCAGCATGGTGAGTTCCCAATCGCCGAAGGTGGGCATCTCGGAGCTGGACGAGCCGCAGGCTACCAGCTCGATGGACGGATCGACCCACTTCATCATTTTGGCAGACTCATTGGCAATACGGCCGTATTCTGTTGCAGTTTTCTGCCCCATCTGCCACGGCCCGTCCATCTCATTGCCAAGGCACCAGACCTTTATGGCAAAAGGATCTTTCCGGCCGTTTGCGATACGGAGATCAGAAAACTTGCTTCCGCCCGGATGATTGGCATATTCCACTACATCCCGCGCCTGCTCCGGCCCGCGTGTGCCGAGATTGACCGCATACATCAGCCCGGCGCCGACTTTGTCAGCCCAGCGGGCGAATTCGTGCAGACCGACTTCATTTGTTTCGGTAGTGAACCACGCGAGATCCAGCCGTTTCGGACGGGAAGAGACCGGACCTACGCTGTCTTCCCACTGAAAGCCGGAAACGAAGTTGCCGCCCGGATACCGTACGAGGGGGACGCCGAGTTTTTTTACGGCTTCCATCACATCTGTACGAAAACCGTACTCGTCCGCCAGCGGATGCCCCGGCTCGTAGATCCCGCCGTAAACGGCGCGGCCCAGATGTTCAATAAAAGAGCCAAAGATTCGCTCGTCGATTCTGCTGATGCGGTAATCCCTGTCAAGAATGATTTTTGCCTGCTTCATGGTATTATCCTTTCACACTGCCGGAGGTAAGGCCGGCGATAAACGTCTTCTGCGCAAAGAGATAGACGATAATGATCGGGACGACGGCCATCACAGCGCCGGGCATCAGGACATCAAAAGCGTTGCCGTACGGAGTGATCGTCGTTCCCATACCGATGGGAATGGTGAATTTTTCGTTGGAATTGAGCACGATCAGCGGCCAGAGAAGATTGTTCCAGCTGTTCATGCAGGAGAGGATTGTCATAGCACCGTAAGCCGGGATCATATTCGGCACCATGATTCTAAAAAATACACCATAATCACTGCATCCGTCAATACGTGCCGCCTCAAGAAGTTCTTTCGGCAGACCCAGAACATACTGACGAAAGAAAAAGATCATGAAAGGCGGTACCAGGTAAGGCAAAATCACACCGAAGTAGGTATCTGTCAGGTGCGCTTTGATCAGCATACGGTAGAGCGGCAGGAGAAGGATCTCAAAAGGCACCATCATCAGGATCAGAACAAGGGTAAAGACGGCGTTTCGGCCTTTGAAGCGGTACATTGCCAGGCCGTATCCTACCATGGAGGAGAGAACAAGACCCACTG
The DNA here is from genome assembly GCA_017432615.1 of Oscillospiraceae bacterium. Classification (GTDB taxonomy): domain Bacteria; phylum Bacillota; class Clostridia; order Oscillospirales; family Oscillospiraceae; genus Limivicinus. The sequence goes on along the minus strand of JAFRIV010000008.1, from coordinate 10,634 downwards.
CAGTCTGCAGCACCATAATGATCAGGCTGGATTTATACCAGCTCCAATAGATGCCTTCGCGGTATGTGTTCAGTGCCTCGTAATTTTTAAAAGAGGAGACACCCGGGTCAAAAGTAAGGCTTAAGCCGTTGCGGAGCATTTCCGTTCCGGGTTTCAGCGAACTCAGAAACATAAAATAGAACGGAACCATCAACAATGCTGCCGTAATAAACATCAAAGTGGTGTACAGGATCGTCTTGACGCGCTGACGCCTGCCGTCTATACGGTTGGAGTGCTTCATTTCAGTCCTCCTTCCTGAAGAAACCCATGGCGATCAGCTGGATCAGATTGACGGCAAGTACCAGCCCAAGCAGTACCAGACCGACTGCAGAAGCCATCCCCATGTTGTTTTTGTAAAATCCCATCAGATACATATAACCGACGATCGTTCTTCCGACGCCGCCGGGATTGTTTTGCGCCCACAGCGCAACGGATTCGGTGAACATCGCGAAACCGCCCAGTACGGTGATTGTAATCACATAGATCAGCACCGGTTTGATCCCCGGCAGAGAGATATGCAGAAACTGCTGCACAGAATTGGCACCGTCGATCTTTGCCGCTTCATAAAGATCCGTGGGGATCGCCTGCAGGCCGGAGATATAGTAGATGATATTGACGCCCATCCATCTCCACAATGTGAGAAGGATAAGCACAAAGTTGCCCGAGTCAGGGAACATCAGCCAGTCTTTCGCCGGTTGGCCGAACAGCGCCAGAAGTCGGTTGGCGGGGGCTGTCGGGAGTGTGCCGAATGCAAGACGGAAAACAATACCGACGACGATCGTCGAGGTAAGCGCCGGCACAAAATAGAGTGATTTGAAAAAACTCGGAAACTTCACATTGCTGGAATTCAGGATCACTGCAAAAATAAGCGGCACGATCGTCAGCACCACAACGTCCCAGAAAGCATAACGGAAGGTGGTTGCCAGAGCCTGCTTGAAGTTACGGTTAAACATTTTCTGATAATTCGCTGTGCCGATCCACTCTACACTGTTCGGGCCGTCGATTCGCTGAAAACTCATCAGGATGGTGCTGATAAACGGATAGAGATAGATGACCAGGAAAAATATCAGAAAGGGCGCAATAAATACATAAGGGACGACTTTCGGATTCAGCAGAAGATTCCGCTTTGCAAGCGGTCGCCCGGTTTTGGCGGATTCATCCATGGGGTTCCCTCCAGTTACCGATTATTGATGAAACAGCCGGGACGGAGTGATCCCGCCCCGGCTGTATGGGGTTAAATGAACGTTTTGCAGGTCTTCCGACAGGAAGATTACATGGCATCACGCAGTTCTTCTGCGCAGTTGTGTGCGATCTCTTCCGGAGACAGGCCGGTAATGACCAGATCATAGGCCATCTGGTTTCTCACGATGTCGGCCGCCGTCGGGAACATATCCGTCAGGCAGGTGTCGGGGATGTCATCCAGCACACCCTGCAGAACATCGAAAATATCATCCCCGTAATAGTCAAAGAACGGGTTCGGTGCTTTCATCTCTTCAGAGCCGTACACGTCAGTCATGATCGGGTCAAATCCCAGGATCTGCCAGGTTGCTACGCAGCCTTCAAAACTCAGAGTGGCGTAGGCGAGCCATTCTTTTGCCACGTCAACATTTTTGCTCGTCTTTACAACGGCAGTGCCTGTGCCGCCCATCTGTGCGGATTTATGCCCGCCGTCGGACCAGAGCGGCATCGGGGCGACTTTCATCTTGCCGGCCAGATCAGGCATATAGTCTGTGAAGCGGTTGAGATACCAGAACGGCATGCTTACGGAAGCAGCTCCGCCGGCGCCCATCCAGCCGTAATACTCTTCAGCGTGGTGGTTGCCGCCCGGGCAGGCAACAGCCGTGCCGTCATCCAGCATGCTCTTCATGAATGCCAGAGTATCAATGACAACCTGTTCATCCATCCGCACTTCATTGTCGGGCGTGAGCCAGTCGCCGCCGTGCTGGTTGACAAGAGGATAGATGCTCCAGCAGTCTTTGGACTCCCAGGTGCACATGGGTTTGGCGGTCTTTTCCAGAACAACTTTGCCGGCTTCATGATAATCGTCCCATGTCTTGATGTCTTTGTAATTGATGCCGGCTTCTTCAAGGATCTCTGTGTTGTAGAAGACGATGCAGGCACCAATGTGATGGTCGATGCCGTAGAATTTGCCGTCTTTGGCATAGTTGTTGAAACGGCTCATGATCAGATGATCTTCCATCGGTTCGACGATATCGTTCATATCGGCCAGCTGAATATCGCCCTTAAGATAGTTTGCAAACATATTAATTTCGATATCCACGATATCGGGGGCGCCTTCACCTGTTTGAAGAGCAATGGTCAGCTTGTTGTGCATATCCTCATAGGGATATACCTGCATGTCGATGTCCAGCTTGGGATTGTCTGGGTTGGCATTCCACCGATCCAGCATCTCTTTATAGAGCTGGGTGTGGAGTTCCTGGAACGTCCACAAGGTGAGATGGATGGGTTCCTCGTCGGCAAAAGCAGTGATGCCGAGAGAGGCAAGCATTGCCATTGCCAGCAGAATTGCGAGAATCTTTTTCATCTTGAGCTCCTCCTATAAAAATTAACGTTAACCCTTTTGGGCTTGCCAATATGTTATCGTTAATCTGATAAAATGTCAAGTATAAAATATGTGAAAAAATCTTTTATTTAGTTATAATTACTAAAAATATTTTCAATTCTTTGTGTTGATTTGTGTTCGGATTTCGGTATAATATAAAAAAAGAAAAGATCCCTGTGCCGAAAAGTGCGGAAGGAAATGAGACCAATCGATTTACAGGAAGTTCAGGAGCGTAAGATGAAATCTGCGAGGATCACCTTAAAGGACGTTTCGGAGCAATGCGGCTATACAGTCAATACAGTATCCCGCGCCCTGCGGGACGATATCCGGCTGCCGGAGAGCACCCGGATCCTGATTCAGGAAAAAGCCAGGGAGATGGGATATATCCGAAACTCCATGGCTTCCTCTCTCCGCTCAGGGCGCAGTCATATTGTTGCTGTCATTGTGAACGACCTGCACAATCAGCACTTCAGCGATCTGCTGAACCGCATGGACCGGGAGCTGCGAAAAGCGGACTATAATCTGATGATCCTGTGTATGCAGCTGGATGATTCTCTTGCCGAGAAGCTGATCCATACGGCAATTTCTCTCTCCGTTGATGGGATTTTGTATTTTCCCAATTTTGACCAGAAACCTTATATTGAACATATGCTCAGAAATCATGTGCCGTTTGTGCTGTTGGATCGCCGCGTTAACGGGATCGAGGCGGATATCGTACGTTGTGATGACGAACAGGGCGGTTATCTTGCAGGGCAGCATCTGCTTGCTCTCGGGCACAGACGCTTTCTGTTTCTCTCGGGCGTAGAAAAGAGCAGCTCCCAGCTTGACCGTTACGGCGGCTTTCTGAGGGCGCTTCGGGAAGCAGGTATTTCCGAAGAGAGTGTACGGACTATTCCCGGAGAAACGGTGGAGGCTGCCCTTGCAGGCAACAGTATCGGCAATTTCCTGGATCCGGTGGATTATACGGCGGTAGTATGTTTTCGCGATGAGGTGGCATATCCAGTCATTTTTGCCCTTCGAGAGCGGGGGATGACGGTTCCGCAGGATATTTCGGTCATCAGCTTTGACCACCTGCGTGCGGAAAACCCCACAAGGCCTGCGCTGACCAGCATTTATACGGAGGGGAATATTGCAGGGATCGGCGTAAAAATGCTTCTGGAACGAATTGATGACCCGTCCCTTCCCCCAAGAAACATCATCCTTCCTGTTCAGATCTATGAGGAGGGTACAACTGCTCCGCCGCCTGTACAGGCATAAAAAACGGCTGAGGTTTTACCTCAGCCGTTTTTTATGCAGGTCAGTTTGGAAAATGAGAAACAGGGGGATTATACGATCCCCTGGGCCATCATGGCTTCGGCAACCTTCAGGAAGCCTGCAACATTGGCACCGGTCATCAAATCGCCCGGGCAGCCGCACTCAACAGAGGCGTCATAGCAGGCTTTGTAGATCTTCTTCATGATCTCATGGAGCTGGCTGTCCACTTCATCAAACGACCAGGAAAGACGCATGGAGTTCTGTGTCATCTCAAGGCCGGAGGTGGCAACACCGCCTGCGTTGGAGGCCTTGCCGGGAGAGTAGAGCAGGCCGTTGGACTTCACGATCTCTATGGCACCGGGATTCAGCGGCATATTGGCGCCTTCAAAAACTGCCATGCAGCCGTTGTCGACCAGCGCCTGGGCACCGGTTTCGTCCATTTCGTTCTGAGAAGCGCAGGGGAGAGCAATATCGCATTTGACCGTCCAGATGTTGCGGCAGCCTTCCACATATCTGGCACCGGCAACTTCATCGGCATATACGCTGATGCGGGCGCGTCTCTTCTGCTTGATATCGAAGAGCACCTTCAAATCGATGCCGTTTTCATCATAGATATAGCCCTGAGAGTCAGACATCGCAACCACTTTGCCGCCGAGCTGTGTGGCCTTCTCCGCTGCATACTGGGCGACATTTCCGGAACCGGAAACAACAACCATTTTTCCGGCGAAGCTCTCATTCTTCAGGTGCTGCAGAGCTTCAGAGGCGTAATAGCAGAGGCCGTATCCGGTGGCCTGCGTGCGCGCAAGAGATCCGCCGAAGGAAAGCCCTTTCCCGGTAAGCACGCCGGCGTCGAACCGGTCGCTGATGCGCTTGTACTGGCCGAAGAGGAAACCGATCTCACGCCCGCCTACACCGATATCGCCGGCAGGAACGTCGGTAAACTGGCCGATATGGCGATAAAGCTCCGTCATGAAACTCTGGCAGAAGCGCATGACCTCTGCATCGGATTTTCCTTTCGGATCAAAGTCGGAACCGCCTTTGCCGCCGCCCATCGGCAGAGTCGTGAGGGAATTTTTCAGGATCTGCTCAAAACCGAGGAACTTGATCACCGAGAGGTTAACACTTGGATGGAAGCGGAGCCCTCCCTTATAAGGGCCGATTGCGGAATTGAACTGTACGCGGAAGCCGCGGTTGACGTGAAGCTTTCCTTCATCATCCACCCAGGGGACGCGAAATTCCACCGTGCGTTCCGGCTCTACAAAACGTTCCAGCAGTCCGGCCTTTTCCCATTCCGGATGTTTGTCGATCACAAGCTCAAGAGACTCAAACACTTCTCTCACAGCCTGCAGAAATTCGACTTCATGTGCGTCGCGTGCTTCGACCTGTGCATAAACTCTTTTCAGATATTCATTTTTCATACCGATAGATGCCTCCCTTTCCAAAAATAACGGTGGCATTATAATACAAAATAATTTAGATGAAAATATCTAATTTTTCATTTATCCATGAGAAAATGTAATAGATAAAATAAGAAAAGAATTATGTAAATTACTACATTTTGTTACGTTTTCTTGCAAAAACAGCAAAATGTGGTATAATTTCCAGCATATGAAATCATCAAGGAGTAAAAACTATGGCAAACTCTTCCGCACAATACGGAAATGAAAGCATTCAGCTACTGAAGGACGAGCAGCGCGTCCGCCAGAAGCCGGCCGTCATCTTCGGCTCGGATGGGCTGGAGGGTTGCGAGCATGCGGCGTTTGAAATATTATCCAATGCCATCGACGAAGCCCGGGAAGGGCATGGAGATCTGGTAACGCTGACGTATTTTGAAGATAAATCCATCGAGGTGGAAGACTTCGGCCGCGGCTGCCCGCTGGACTGGAATCCGAATGAAAAGCGCTGGAACTGGGAACTGGTTTTTTGTGAGCTCTACGCCGGCGGAAAATATAAAAACAATGCTGGCGGGGATTACGACTATTCTCTCGGGACCAACGGGCTGGGCTCCTGTGCAACGCAGTATGCATCAGAATACATGGATGTGACGGTCTGGCGTGACGGGAATAAATACTCCCTGCACTTTAAAAAAGGAAAAGTCTGCGGAAAAAAGGGCAAAGAACTGCTGATAGAACCGGCAGACAGGAAGAAGACCGGGACGACGATCAGGTGGCGGCCTGATCTGGAAGTGTTTACGGATATCGACATTCCTGTTTCGTATTTTGAAGAAATGCTGCACAAACAGGCAGTCGTCAATGCCGGGGTGACCTTCCGCCTGCGCATACAGAAGGGCAGCAGGTTTGAAACAAAAGAATATCTCTATGCCAACGGCATAGAAGACTATGTAAAGGAATTTGCAGGAGAAAATCCGCTGACGTCTCCGACCTTTATTGCCGCCGAACGGAAAGGGCGCGACCGGGAAGATCTGCCCGATTACAAGGTGAAGATCTCCGCCTGCTTCTGCTTTTCCAAAGAGACGCAGATACAGGAGTATTACCACAATTCCTCCTTCCTGGAAAACGGCGGTTCCCCGGAAAAAGCGGCAAGGCTTGCTTTCACATCGGCGATCGACGCCTATATCAAGCAGCAGGGGAAGTATACCAAGAATGAGTCCTCGGTCAAATGGCAGGACGTACAGGACTGCCTGATCCTCGTGACGAACTGCTTCTCCACGCAGACGTCCTACGAAAACCAGACGAAAAAAGCCATTAACAACCGCTTCATTCAGCAGGCTATGACGGATTTTTTCAAGAGCAAGCTGGAAGTGTACTTTATGGAAAACAAACCGGAGGCTGACCGGATTGCCGATCAGGTGCTGGTGAATAAGCGCAGCCGTGAGCATGCGGAAAAAGCCCGGCAAAACATCAAAAACAATCTTCAGCAGAAGATCGACATGGCCAATCGTGTGCAGAAGTTTATTGACTGCCGGTCGAAAGACACCGGACGGAGAGAGGTCTACATTGTGGAAGGCGACTCCGCTGCCGGTGCCTGCCGGCAGAGCCGGGATGCGGAGTTTCAGGGAGTCATGCCGGTGCGAGGCAAGATCCTCAACTGCCTGAAGGCGGACTATGTGCGCATCTTTAAAAGTGAGATCATTACCGATCTACTCAAGGTCTTGGGATGCGGGGTGGAGGTCAAGGACAAGCACAGCAAGGATCTGAGCACCTTTGACCTGAATAACCTTCGCTGGAACAAAGTGATCATCTGTACCGATGCGGATGTGGACGGCTTCCAGATCCGCACGCTGATCCTCACCATGCTTTACCGCCTGGTTCCAACGCTGATCCGCGAGGGATACGTGTATATTGCGGAATCTCCCCTGTATGAGATCGAATGCAAAGACAGGACTTATTTTGCCTATTCCGACAGGGAACGCTCGGAGATCGTGGCCGGGCTGAACGGGGCAAAATGCACCATCAACCGCAGCAAGGGGCTTGGCGAAAATGATCCGGACATGATGTGGATGACGACCATGAATCCGGAAACACGCCGTCTCATCAAGGTGCTGCCGGAGGATGCGGAGAAGATGGCCCAGGTCTTCGAACTGCTTCTGGGGGACAATCTGGAGGGCAGGAAGCAGCATATTGCCGAGTACGGAAACCGTTATCTGGATATGCTGGATGTATCGTGAGGATAGAAAATGCCGAAAAAGAAACAGGAAACAGAAAACAGGAAATTCAATAACCCGAATGTGATCGGTCTGCATTCCGAAGTGCTGGAGCAGCCGATCACCGAGACGCTGGAGACGAATTACATGCCCTATGCCATGAGCGTGATCGTCTCCCGCGCGATCCCGGAGATCGACGGCTTCAAACCTTCCCACCGCAAACTGCTCTATACCATGTTTAAAATGGGCCTTCTGAACGGGCCCAGACAGAAAAGTGCCAACATTGTCGGCCGGACGATGCAGCTCAACCCTCACGGTGATGCCGCCATTTATGACACCATGGTGCGTCTCTCCGCCGGCCATGAGGCGCTTCTCACACCGTTTATCGATTCCAAGGGCAACTTCGGCAAGGTCTATTCCCGGGATATGAGCTATGCCGCTTCCCGTTACACGGAAGCGCGTCTTTCCCCAATCTGCAATGAGATCTTCCGGGATATCGACAAGGATACGGTAGATTTTACCGACAGCTATGACGGCACCCAGAAGGAACCGACGCTTCTGCCCACGGCCTTTCCGAATGTGCTGGTTTCGGCCAACTCCGGCATTGCCGTCGGCATGGCGAGCGAGATCTGCGGCTTCAACCTCAACGAGGTGTGTGCCACGACCATCGCCTATCTGCGGGACCCGGAATGTGACCTGTTTGAAACCCTTCCCGCACCGGATTTTTCTACAGGCGGAGAGATCGTCTATGACCGTGGCGAGATGGAAGCCATCTATGAAACCGGCCGCGGCGGCTTTAAGATCCGCTCCCGCTGGCGTTATGTGCCGAAGGAAAATATCATTGAAGTCTATGAGATCCCCTATACCACAACGACGGATATCATCATCGACAAGATCGTTGATCTGAGCAAGCAGGGAAAGGTACGGGAAATCAACGACATCCGGGATGAGACGGACCTGAGCGGCCTGCGCATTGCTATCGATCTCAAGCGCGGCGTTGACCCGGAGAAGCTGATGCAGAAGCTTTTCAAGATGACGACCCTGCAGGACACTTTCTCCTGCAACTTCAATATCCTTTTGGCGGGCAGCCCGCAGGTGATGGGCGTTCGCCAAATCCTGGAAGAGTGGACGGCCTGGCGGATCGAATCCACCCGCCGCCGTATTTTCTTTGATCTGCAGAAAAAGAAGGAAAAACTGCACCTTCTCAAAGGCCTGGAGCGCATTCTTCTGGATATCGACAAGGCCATTGAGATCATCCGCAATACCGAGCAGGAGGCGGATGTGGTGCCGAACCTGATGGTGGGCTTCGGGATCGACGAGGTCCAGGCAAACTTTGTGGCGGATATCCGGCTGCGGAACATCAACCGGGAATATATTCTCAAACGCACCGCAGAGACGGCCGACCTGGAAAAAGATATAGCCGAACTGGAAGCCACCCTGAACAACCGCCGAAAGATCAAAGCGGTGATTATCGGGGAACTGCAAAAGATCAACGAAAAATATAAAACGCCCCGCCGGACGGAACTTGTCTATGCCAATGAGATCCCGGAGACAGTGGAGGAAGAACCCGTGGCGGATTACCCGGTAACGATCTTCCTCTCCAAAGAGGGATATCTGAAAAAAATCACCGCTCAGAGTCTGAGAATGAGCGGGGAACAGAAGTTCAAGGAGAATGACGCGCTGCGGCTGAGCTTTGAATCTCTCAACAGCCGTGATCTGCTGGTGTTTACCGACAGGCAGCAGGTCTACAAGGCAAAGCTGGCTGACTTTGACGATACCAAAGCCTCTCTCCTCGGCACCTATCTGCCCACCAAGCTGCAGATGGATGAGGGAGAAAAAGTGCTCTCGGTGGTTGACCCGGGGGATTATTCCAGGGATATTGTGCTGTTTTTTGAAAACGGGAAAGCCGCCCGTGTGGCGCTCTCTGCCTATGTTACCAAGTCCAACCGCAAGAAGCTCGTCAATGCCTTCTCCGATAAAAGCCCGCTTGTATCGGTCGTACTGCTGCAGGAGGAGACGAATCTCGTATGTGTCTCCAGCGATTCCAGAATGCTGGTGTTCAATTCCTCCCTGCTTACTGCCAAGACAGGCAAAGCCACCCAGGGCGTCGGCGTGATGAGCCTGAAGAAGCAGAAAAAGCTGGAAAAAGCCTGCCTCCTGAGTGAGATCACGCTGGAGAATCTTGCCCGTTACCGGGTGAAGACGATTCCCGCCGCCGGCTCCATCCTGAAGCCGGAAGACAGAGGCGAAAAACAGCTCAGCCTGCTGGATGAACCGGGCTGATCAGGCATCAGCAGCGAGGCAGTTGCCCGGGATGCCCTTTTATAGAAATGTGACAGGAGTGTGACACGGCTTCTGGTATGCTGTACGTGCAACAGTGTGAAAGGAACCCTGTTTTAACCGGCCCGGAGGGCTGTAAAAATAATATAAAAGGAGAAAGACAAATGAGCGAAATCATTAAGGAAGAAAAACTGGAAGAGGCTGCCGGCGGCAGCGCACGCGGCCCGGAATGGACCCAGGGCGGAATGACCTTCTACCGCATTGCAAGCGGCGATACGCTTTCTGAGATCGCTTATCGCTTCCACACCACTCCTGAGGCCATTCAGGCTCTCAACCCGACCCTAATCTGGGACATCAACCGCATTTTTGCCGGCTGGGAGATCAGAGTCCTCTGAGAAAACAGAACCCCTCGATTATAGCAAAAAGAGGAGAGTTTCCGAATCGCAAAATCGGAAGCTCTCCTTATTTTCTGTAGGTTTGTCAATGATGTGAGACACGAGTTCAAAAGAAACAGTTATGTAAGAAAGAAAGGAATACAGTTTTGTCGGATATGGGACAATAGTAGTAGCCGTTGCTTGTGTGAACTGTTTGAAACCCGTCAAGGGTTTTGAACAGTTTGCACAGCATACGCAATGAAGCCGTTCGACATAAGATACTTACTTCTTTGTATAGGGGATGACCAGTCCAGGACTTTCATTGGAATATTGTTAGAACGACGAATGTAACGCTTTGTTTGTAGGAGCAAATCATCATAGCTGTAAAAACTAAGAAAGTTATAGAAGCGATTCTGGTCATTCCGGTGGCTTCGTTCAACTTTACCGTTGTGCCAGGGAGTCCTTGGCCGGATCAGCTTGTGCGTTATACCAAGAGAACTACAAAGCATATCGAGAGGGT
>JAFRIV010000007.1 GCA_017432615.1 Oscillospiraceae bacterium | reverse complement strand
CTTTTTTACTCATCTTGATCGTAAAGGCAATGCTATACAGCAGACCGATTGCCTGATTGTATTCGCCCTCTTCCTGATTCGGATCGCCATGACCGCGAACGGCAATATAATTCATGGGCGGTACCGTCAATATGGAAGGCTTGTTCTTCGGCATGTAGAATTCCTTGTATTCCTTTTTGAAATCAAAAGCCATGGCGTTGTCCTCCGGGTTCTTTATTTCTTATCTTACAACCTCATCGGGATGGGCGACGGCCCCGGCCTTTTGCAGACCGGGGCAGAAGTCACCTCTTCGTTTTTTATTTCTTCTTCACCGGATAGCAGATTTCTGTTACGAATTCATCGGGGTTCTGGGTCTCATGCGGACTGATGTGATAGATATTGAACATCGGTTCAGCGGGTTCGTAGCCATTTGCCTCCATCCAGGCAATCACTGCGGTATAAACATCCGTGATCTGGGTGTAGCTGCCCTGGTAGGTACAGCTGGCCACCGCAACCTCCGGAAGCGTGCGGAACTTCACGTGCTCTGTATCCGGATAGCTTCCCTTGACGGTCTTCCAGGCCATCATTTCGACATTTTCTTCCTTGTACTCTCCGTCAAGATAGGTCACTGCGCAAAGGCAGGGATCATCCTCGACGAGATTCATCCGGCAGGTCTCTTCTGCCAGCTTGCCCCAGATCATGCCCTCGTCTTCATAGCGGGGAATGGTCATTCGGATGGTCGCGGCATAGCGCTCAGGGATCGTCTTGAGGGTAACGTTATAACTCATGTCTTCTTCCTTTCTCAGCCTTTTTCTGGCTGCGTCCAGAAGCGTCAGCTTATATGCCGTATCCTTTGATAAGGCCTCCAGTTCTGCCTGCCTGGCAGCGAAAAACTTCTCCAGTTTTTCACGGTCATCATATACTTCAAGGATCCTGACGATATCAGCAAGGGAAAAGCCCATATCCTTCAAAGCGGCGATGCGCCCTGCAGCAGGGAGCTGATCCTCTCTGTAATACCGGTAATCTGTGAAGCGGTCGATTTCAGCCGGTTTCAAAAGGCCGATCTCATCATAGTGACGGAGCATTCTGACGCTGACCCTGGACAGTTTTGAAAATTCTCCGATTTTCAGCATGGCGGTACCTCCTTCAGCTGAATGATTGAGCTCAGGGCCATCGTAATGCCTGCCACAGTGTGAGAGTCAAGCCTTTTTTGACAGATTATTCCCGTGCTGCCATCATGATCGGGGACAAGCTCAATGCCGGCAGCACGGTCCGGACCTCCCGCTTTCTTAACGACAATCAGTTTGCTTTTCGGTTTCATGGCGAGACCGAATCACTTTTTCAGGTCTTTGGCCATCATGTATTCCGTGATTCCAGGGCGGTACAGGTCAGGAATTTCACCAACCTGCCGATAGCCGTTTCTTTCATAGAAGCGCTTTGCGTCCGGATTATAATCCGCGACAACCAGGAAAAACTTGTCTGCCATTTCATGCGCGATCTTTTCGGAATAATCCAGCAGAGCCTTGCCGATCCCTTGACTTCTGTACTCTTCCTTTATGGCGATGATGTGCAGGTATGGAAAACTGTGAAACGCTCCTTTGGGGATGATGTATGTAAAGCCAACGCATGCTTCATCGATGAACGCCACATACAAATTCCCCTGGCGGATCCCTTCAAGGATCACGTTTTCCGCGCTCCCCGGCGAAGAAAAGTATCTTTCGCCGAGCGTTGACTTGCAGAGCGCGTCCCTGCAGTCCTTCAGATGCTGTTCGTTTCCTTTTGCAAATGTGATCTCCTGCATTCCGATCTCCCTCTTTGCATCAGTGCTCCATGGAACCGGCGTACTGTCGGCCGCAGCCGCCGCACACACCTGTGTGGACACAGAGAACGCCTCCGCAGGCAGAACAGGTCCACTGCTTCCGCTCGCGCTCCAGAAAAGCGGTCATCCCCGCCTCCCGGATGAACCGCAGATTTTCCAGCGGGGATTCGAGGAGCGGGTACTGTGATCCGTACCGGGTCTCCTTTTCCATGACGTCGGCGCATGGAAAATCCGGGCATTCATCACAGAACGAATACCCGTTCGACTTTCTCTTTTCGCACAGAATGATGCCGCATCTCTCTGAACAGAACTCCGGCTTGTTGTCGTTTGGGCCGCGGCATCCGGCACAGGGATCGGTCCGGGCCAGCGCGCGCTTGCAGATGCTGCAGTCCAGTCCGCATGGGGCGATCATATCCGCGGTGAACATTTCTTTCAAACCTCCTTCATTGTCCGGGTCGGTTGAACGGCAATACATGATCTCGCAATCACCGCTGTCAGTAAAGCGCTCGATCTCAAATCTCAATCTACCTTCGTGATAAATCTTTTCATACATCTTCCCGAGATCCGCTGTCTGTCCCCGGACCGTAACCCAGCCTGTATCCGGCAGTGTCACGATCCGGTCCGCTCCGCTGATCTCTCCGTCGATCAGGCCAATGACATACTCAATGGAGTGTTCCGTCCAGCCATAGCCAAGCCCCTGCAGGTTCACCCGGCCATACTTCGCCGCCAGCTCATCCCAGAATGCCCCGATCGTTTCGTATTGCTGATCGTTATCCGTGGAGAAAGTCCTGCCGATCCCCCTGAACAGCATGGTTATTCCCTTTCCGCCTCCGCAGCCGCTTTCTTCGTATTTCCTGCATTTCTTTGGTTCTTCCCGGAAAGTTTGGGAAAGCATAAGGGGGTTCGCGCTCTGCGGAGCGCGCCAGGGGCTTTCCGATCGCCCCTGGACCCTTCGGGGCCGCCTCTTTCTTGTTAGTTGTCGGGTAAGGCTGAGAGCATAGCCTGGCATTCCATCAAAAACCTGACAATTCCCCAAGAATTATTTAATGGGACGGCCCCGAAGGAGTCCAGAGGGCGATCGGAAAGCCCTCTGGTGCGCCCGCAGGCGCAT
>JAFRIV010000050.1 GCA_017432615.1 Oscillospiraceae bacterium | reverse complement strand
TCATTTGCACTCTTTCCTTCCGCTCTTAATTCAAGTGCCTGCAATCTCTTTTCAACCCGTTTGTTCTTGTTCTCTTTTCGTGCCTTTTTGATTCTTGCTTTATCTTCGTCGGTATATCTGTACATCTTTATCACCCTGTAATATTATACCATACTTCTTGTGTGAAATAAAGCTTTTTATTGGTGATTGGTATGAAGAAGCCGGACGCTGTTACAGAGATCAGCCTGGAGGATTTCCGGGAAAAGGTCTGGCCGCTGCACTGCTCCGAGATGATCTACTGCGGTCCGGCGACAGCGCGTAAGCTGGAAAACTGCGGGATCCGTACGATCGGCGACGTGGCGCAAACAGACCCTGCCTTCCTGAAGCGGCTGCTGGGAGTCAACGGGCCGGCGCTGTGGCAGTATGCAGCCGGGCAGGACATGAGCCGGGTGGCGCATAAGGATCACGTTTCGCCGATCAAATCCGTCGGGCACGGCATCACCTGTGTGACAGACCTGGTGAATGAAGAAGAGGTCTTCCGCGTGATGCTGGAGCTGGCCCAGGACGTCGGCCATCGTCTCAGCGTGCATGAACTGACCGCAAGAGGCGTTCAGATTTCCATCCGGGCCAATGACCTGATCGGCTTTCAGTTCCGGTGCAGGCTGCCGGTCCGCACGCAGCTCCCGGCAGAGATCACAGCGGCGGGGTTTCGGCTGTTTCAGGAGCGATACAAGTGGAACAACCTTGTGCGGGCAGTCTGCATCCGCGCCATCGATCTCGCCCCGAAGGCCCTGCCGGAGCAGCTGACGGTCTTCGATGATGCGGAGAGGAGAGACAGGATGGAGCGTTTGCAGGATGCGATAGAAGATGTACGCACCCGGTACGGGAAGAGGGCACTGACATACGCCGCGCTTCTGAAGGATCTGAAGATGCCGGATGACGGCAGGGACAGCGTGAAGATGCCGGGGCTGATGTACAGCTGAGTGGGCAACGAATGGAAAGAGCCTTTGGAATATTTGACAGCATGAATAATAAAGAGAAAACAGAACTGCTTCTTCCTTTACAGGAGTGGAAGAAAGAGCGCATGATCGCCTGCACGTGCATCGGCTGCGGGCGGCTTCTCGGCAAGCTGGGCAGAAACAGCAGGATGCTTCAAAAGTGCGGGAAGTGCAGGATAGAGATGTCGTTTTATATCGATGATCAGTATGTGATGACGGTCTTCCCGGGCTGGCCGAAAAAGGCCGGCTGAGGCGGGAAGTTAACTGAATATATGCCGCAGCAATGTTGAAGCGTCGGATTTGCATTCAGCATCAGGGTCGCCGTCATTGTCTGTAAGATTTGCTTGAAGAGTTGAATCGGGCTTGGACCCCTAAGAATTCCGGCAGATAGATTGATCTTACCAAGGGATCAGTCTGTCTACCGGTTTTTTTGTTTTCAAATATTTTTTACCCTTGAATTTTTTCGATTGAAACCCTTCGGTTTTTTGATGGGTTCACGAGTTTTAATACATACAGAAAAGAGGTGACAGAGATGAGCGCAATTTCAAAAGACCATCAGGCCGTCGGGCTGGAAATCGCCAAGCTGCGGGAACAGCAGGGCCTTTCCCAGATCGATCTGGCGACAGACATCGGGGTAAGCAAAAACACGATCGGCGCGATGGAACGCGGTGAGTCCGACTTCAGCATCGGCAAGTTCATCTCTGTCTGCGAGGCGCTGCAGGCGTCTCCCAATGACCTCCTTCCTGACCGGCTGAGCCGGAACGACACCCTCAGCAGCGACATGCAGAAACTGCAGGACCGTTTAGAGAAGCTGTCGCCGTATCAGCGGGCACAGTGCATGATGATGTTCAGCGCCATGCTGGACGGCGTCACCAATATTCTGTCATGAAAACCAGAATACTGGTTCAAATGGCGGAAAATGAACCAGTATACTGGGTAAACATTTTCAAATTTTATGGGAAAATGGTTTTGTCCCGGGGCAAAAACATCGATCGGTACGATTGAAAAGAATTCTTTCTGTTCGTTTGCGGACTGCAGCCGAGACACAGAAAGAACGTCTGCAAAAAACTTTAATTTTATTCTGAAATGGAGAAAAAATGGTTATGAATGATGATACTAACAACAAATCCTTATGGGAAGTCACAACCGATGACGAAAGTCCAAAGCTTGCCTGGTGAAAAATGCCGGAGAGTATGTACTGCAGTGGGGCATAGAAGGGGCGCAGAAAGTGATTGCCAATAACTTTATCCTGTCTTTGCCTGCCTGCGTCCAGGCGGCTATTGGAGAATATCGTTCCGGCAATGACTGGCTGGCCAACTTCCTGGACGAATGCTGCGAGGTGGATAAGACCTTTCAGGAGAAGTCCGGCCTCGTTTATCAAGAGTACAGGGAAATGTGCCACCGGAACGGTGAATGGGCGAGAAGCACAACTGACTTTTACACGGCATTGGAGAATGCCGGGTTTGAGAGAAGGAAAATCAGAGAAGGTCGCGTTGTTTGCGGGTTGAAATTAAAGCCTTGTACCATAGTTTTTTAGCATGTGTGCCGGTCGGTGCCGGTCTTTTCTTAAACTTTCCCCGCGCGCGAGAAAAAATAAAAATAAGTCCTATAGAAAAGTTTTGTTTTTGACCGGCATCGACCGGCACATCAAGAAATGATTTATCGGAAAATTAGGAGACGGAGAAAACGATGATGAGCAAATATAAGCAGTTTCCTGACAGAAACATCGAAGACCTTAGGGGGTATCCTGGGGGACATTGCTAAAGAAAAACATCTGACGGAAGACCGCATTTTTCAGATTCACAGGGAAGCGATTGCAAAACTGGAAAACTCTACAGTGCCGCTACAGTAAATTACAGGCAATTACAGGTACGCTCCATCTTTCTTTATGCTGAAAAAGCAGTAAAATGTAAGCTGTCAGAAAGTGAAAGACGGGAGGCCCCTTAAGAGGGCCGCCTCCCACTTTTTATGCCGGTTTGGAGGTGCACGATGCGAGAAAAGATTCCGTATTTCCGTTCGTATTACGAGCCGCCGGATCCGCCGGAGATTCCGGAGTCCCGGTGTGCTGGAGTGACTGCTATGAGGAGATCTATCAGGACTGCAATGACGAAGTCTGCGGCTGCAGTGACTGTATGCGTGCGGTCTCTCTGGAAGAATACCTTGTGGAACTGGAGGAGGAGATGGAGGACGCGCAGTATGCGTACGAAGAGGAACGGGGGCGGTGGTGAACGTTCCGGGTGCGGCGAAGCGGCACGGAAGAGAAGTACGTCCTTTCGCTCGGAGAGGTGCTTCCGTGCAATTATTTGTTTCGTGTATTTGTGCTGATTCCTGTGGTTTTCTGTTTTAGCGGGAGAGGGTAAATCATGTTATCCGTCACAATTCATGGCTGAAAAAACAGGTTTTCAGAGCGTTCATAAAACCTGCGCAGGTAAAAGGTATAAATCTGCGGGGGGTATCACTGGCGCTATCTGACAGAAGAAGAGAAAAGGAAGCAGTGATTTTTTTGATTTACATAATTATTCTTTTGTGGTATATTTTTCATGACCGTATAAGGGAAGAGTGAGGTCATAAAAAAGGAAGAAAGGACCTGTGGAAAATGAATTCTTCACTGAGCAATGCGGAGATCTATAAGAGAACATTCGGCTTTACCTGGAGGCGGCTTGTCTATGATTTCCTGGCCTTTGCAGCCATGGCAGTTCTCGCCGGCATCGGTTATCTGATCACCGAGAAGCTGATGGATGAAGGACTCGTGGGGCTCGTCATCGGCGCTCTGATCGGGCTGGGCGTGGTGTTTTTTGTGCTGCGGTATGTTTCCTATGCGTTCAAAGCCGGGCAGATCGCCATGATCACCCGTTTCCTTACCGAAGGGGAGGTAGAGGGAGATGTGGTAAAGGAAGGCGTGCGCACGGTAAAGGAGCGCTTCCTGACGGTGGCGGCGTTTTTTGCGGCAACGAGGATCATCAAAGGCATCTTCCGGGAACTCGGCCGTGTGGTGATGAGCATCGGTTCGGCCATCGGAGGAGAGAAAGGCGGAAGCGTCGGCAGTGCGATCTCCTCGGTAATCCAGGTCATCGTGGAGTACCTGAGCGACTGCTGCCTCGGATGGGTCTTTTTCCGGAGCGAGGAGAGTTCTGCCAGGGCGACCTGTGAAGGCGCAGCCATTTTCTTCCGGCACGGTAAGACGTTGGCTAAAAACCTCGGCCGCGTTTTCGGCATGGGCCTTGCCTCTCTGCTGCTGATCGGAGGCGTGCTGACCGGCATCTTCTACGGCATCGCCGGTTTTTTCCCCGAAGTGTTTGCGGAGCTTGCAGAAGAGATCAGCGCTTCGGCGGATGCTGACATTCCCGCCTTTTTCGGCACGCCCCAGGGGGCTATGCTGCTGTGTGCAGCCGTCGCTGCGCTGGTTTTGTGGAGCATCCTTTATTCCGCTTTTGTAAAGCCGTTTATTCTCACCGGCGTGCTGCGGAATTATCTGGAATCCGGCATCGCGGATATGCCGGACGAAAGCAGCTTTGCATTGATAGACAGTTCTTCCCGCAAGTTTGCAAAGCTTCACGGTTCCCTGGCGTAGCGCCGTACGAACAGGAGAATGATCATGCTGCCGTTATCTGTTATTCTTTTATCCTCCGTGCTTTTGCTTGCAATGGTTCTGAATCTGGTCCTGAAGCCGGTTTATTCTGCGCGTCTTACCACGGCGTGTATGGGGATTGCAGTGATCGGCGGCCTTTTCATATACGGGATCGGCTATATGGAGGCCACGGGGGATTTCCTGTTAAGTGTGATCCGCACGCCGCTGAGTGTGATCCGCATGTTCGTCGGGTCGAATGAGCTCTCCGCCATTTCGGATACGACGCCTGTCAACAGTGAAGCGAAGATCGTCCTATTTTGGATCCTGCACACGCTGGCGTTTTACTCCATGGCAAGCGCGGCGATGTTCACGCTGGGGGCGGAAGTGCTGCGCTCTCTCCGGCTGCTGCTGTCCCGCAGGGGAGATATGGTGCTGATCTTCGGCATTCATGAAAACAGCATGGCTCTCGGGCGTGACTGCCTTTCCAAGGGGAACTGTTCTGTGGTTTTTGTGGCGGAGACGGTATCTGATTCTCTCCTGCAGGATCTGAACAATCAGGGGATGTCCGTCCTGTCCGGGGGAGACGCCGTGAATGCGGAGAATTCCTTTCTGCGCAGGCTGCATTTAAAAAAACGGAAGCTGACCGTCTATGCCCTGGATGAAAAAGAAGATCATAACCTGACCTTTGCCCTGAAGCTCAAGGACGCGCTGGAAAAAGCCGGGATCCCTGCCCGAAACACAGCCTTTGCCCTGCCGGGAGAAGAAAGGATCCTGGCTCCGATGCTGCAGGCTTCCGAGGAAGCCTATGGATTCGGGTATGTCTTCGCCTTTGACGAGGCCATGCTTGTGGCCAGGGAAATGATCCGGCTCTGCCCGCCGTGGGAGACGATCCGTACAGATGCCTCCGGACGGGCAACCGACGACTTTGCGTGTGTTGTGATCGGCTTCGGCAGGTACGGGCAGGCTGTGCTGCGGCAGTTCCTGATCAACGGCCAGTTTGCCGGGAGCACTTTCCGCGCAACGGTATTTGATCCGGATCATGAGTGTGAAGCGGGGTATTTTCTCTCGGAAAGCCCCGAGGTCTTCCGGCACTATTCAATCTCCTTCTATGCGCAGGACGGGCGGAGCCGTGCCTTCTATGAATTTCTACAGCAGCACCTGGATTCGATCCGCCAGATCGCCGTCTGCACCGGGAGCGAACAGCTAAACAGCGAGATATCGGAAAGCCTTCTGCTGTATCTGAAAGATCACCGTGCAGAGCACATCTGCGTGCTGCAGTGCGGGCGCAGCGAGGTGCGCTATCAGAAAGCCGTCGGCAGCGAGGTGAAATGTGCCGGGATTTATACAAAAAACAGCCTTTCCCCGGAGAAGGCAGACGGGAATGCGGTGCTCGTCAATGCCGCTTACGATTCCTCTCCCCGTACGGATTGGGAAAAATGGGTCGCCTGCAGCAGCTTTGACAAAATGTCCTCCCGGGCCTCGGCAGAATTTATCCCGGCCTACCTGCGGCTGTCCGGCAGCAGCAGGCAGGAGGTGCTGGACGGGCAGTGGGAACCGGAGAACGCCGTCCTGGAATCTCTTGCGGAGACGGAACATCTCCGGTGGATGGCCTTTCATTTCGTTATGGGCTATTCTCCCATGAAAAGGGAAACGCTGCGGGAAAACGCCGCGCTCTTTGCCCGTTGTCAGGCGGAGGGGAAGCCGTGCCCGGTGCATCTGACGAGAGACAGGGACGCACGCCTGCATGCCTGCCTGGTGCCCTGGGAAGAGCTGGACGGCCTTTCAGCGGACGTACAGACGCTGACCGGAAGAGACACGGACTATAAACAGTATGACAGGAATAATGTCCTGCTGCTTCCGAAGATCCTGCAGAAGGAGGAAGGCCTGTGAAAAAAGAGCAGATAATTCCCGGACGAAGAAGAAAAGAAAAAGGATGACAACGTACGGCAGATGCCCGGCAGGACAGCCTCTGCCGAAAAGACGATGAAAGGGGTGCAGACTCTCATGGAACGCAGCTATATCGCGTTTATCAGTTATCGGCATCTCCCGCTGGACATGTGGACGGCGAAGCATATCCATCGACGGATCGAGCATTACGTGATCCCGAAGGAACTGCGCAAAAACGGGCAGAAAAAGATCGGGTATGTGTTTCGCGATCAGGATGAGCTTCCTATTTCCAGCAACCTCAATGCGAATATCCAGGAAGCGCTGGATCGCTCGGAGTTTCTGATCGTCATCTGTACCTCGGAAACCGTTAAATCCCGCTGGGTGCTGGGGGAGATCGATTATTTTCTGAAGCACCATGCACGGGATCATATCCTGGCTGTCCTGGCAGACGGCACACCGGAAACCTCCTTTCCCCCGCAGCTGACGGAAGGGCCGTCGTCAGAGGATGGTTCTCCCATGGAAAGGATCGAGCCCCTTGCCGCCAATATCGTTGCTGACGGCAAAGCGAAGCGGGCAAAGCTTTTCCTGACGGAGAGTTTACGCATCCTGGCCGCGTTGATCGGCTGCCCGTACGATGCGCTTTACCGCCGGGAGATCCGCTATCGCAGGCGCCGCACGGTTGCCGCCGTCAGCACGGTATTTGCCGTCGCTGCAGCGTTTATCGGCCTGCTGCTGAACCGCAATGCCCAGATCCGCAACCAGCTGACGCAGACCCAGATCAATGAATCGCTGGCGCTGGCCTCTCTCTCTCAGACGGAATACCGCAACGGCGATTTCCAGGCTTCGCTGCGCTATGCGATGGATGCGCTGCCTCAGCCGGAAGAGGAGCGCCCTTTCGTCCCGGAGGCGGAAAAGGCTCTGTCGGATGCGCTCCAGCTCTACCGGAAAGGGGAATTGGGCTATTTTCAGTCCTTCCATCAGGCGCATGACGCCATTTCCGTTGATCTCGGGATGCACGGCCGGTGGATCGCCACGCTCGATCGGGTCGGGGTCATCCGCGTGTTTGACATCGATGCCGGCAAACTGCTCTGGGAAGAGGATCGGGAGGGAACGCTGGCTGTTCAGCTGATTGCCGACGAGCCGCTGATCCTGGCTGTCGGGCTTTCCGGAACCCGGCTGGTTTCGGCCGCTGACGGTTCCGTTATGTGGGGGAACCACGAGATCACGGCGGTCAATGTCGCGGAGCTGGCGGAAGATTCCGGCCTCCTTCTCTCCGTCGACTATTCGGATGACCCGGAGGCGCTTGCGGAGGAGGTCTGCCTGATCAAAGTGGCAGACGGAACACTTCTCCATCGCCTTTCGCTGCCGGAGGGGCAGGGGAGTTACTGCGCGGCATCCGCCCTGACGGAAAACGGGGAGGAAGCGGCAGTGCTTCTGCAGAGAAAGGCACAGGAACTGGCGGATCTTTATTATTGTGATTTTACAAACGGCGTTTTGCTGCCGGTGGCAGAGGCTCTGCCCTGTTCCCCCGGCGCCACGGCCTATCGCCTGGTGTTTACTCCGGAGGGGGACCTTGCACTGGCCTGTGATGACCTTTACGGAACTTCCGCCCTGCGTGTCTACCGCCGCAGCGACGTCTGGCAGCAGGCTTTTGAAACAACGCTGGAAACCGAAAAGATCGCCCAGATGGTAAACAGCTCGGTCACGCTCTTCGCCTCGGTGGACGTTTTTCACTGCTGGGACGATACCGCCGTTTTCGGGAGCAAGCACCAGCTCTATATGCTCTCTCTGAAGGACGGCAGCATCCTCTGGAGCCGGACCTTGCCCGGCACGATCCTGGCCTGTCAGCCCTATCAGAAGGGGAATCTGGCCCTTGTTCTCAGCAACGGGATCGTAACCTTCTGTACAGACAGCGGGGTCCTCACCCATACCCAGAACATCTATTCCTTCCGGGGCGATTTCGGGGTCTGGCTGGGCGCTGCAAGAGGTGCCGCTTATCAGGACAGCACTTTCGCCATGGTGCCGGACGCTGCCAAGCGGTGCCTTACCCTGATCCGGTTTCAGGATCCTGACTGGATGACGGCCGTGGCTTCCCGTTCCGAGACGGGCAGCAGGATCTGTGCGGTTTCTTCTCCTTCAAGGGAGAAGATCGCCTGTGTGGAGTATGACGCGGCAGGTGCCGCCACCCAGTGGACGCTGCTGGACGCGGTTGAAGGAGTCACCTCCGAGGCAAAAAAAATAACGGGCGATGCCCGGTTTGAAGATCCCTCCGCTCTCATGCTGGATGAAGACGGAGTCCTCTCCCTGACAGAGGAGGAACACGATCCGCTGATCCATCGCCTGGAGAGGGAAAACGGTGCCGCACTGCAGATCACTTTCAAGTCAAACGGGGAAGTTTTTGTGGAAGAAGAGGGGAGCGGAAAGCTTCTCTTCCAGGGGCGCTTTCAGGATCAGACAGTCTCCTTTACCGCCAAAGGGATCCGCACCGATGCCGTCTTCTCCGATGACGGCAGCAGGCTCCTCCTGTTCTTTGACGATTCTTCAGCGGCGGCCCCGGTCTGTATGGTCCTGGAGACAGAGAACTATGCATGCATCGGCTGCTTTGAAGGTATGGCGGCCTATCTTCCCGGGCGGGACAGCGTCCTGATCACGCCGTATTTGGGCGATGTATATCTCAGCCCCTTCTGGAACAGGGAGGAGATCATGCAAAAAGCGTCTGCGATCCTCGGAGAGGAATAAAAAAAGCACACCCAGTACGAAGGCGCCCCTTTGAACGGGGCGCCTTCGGGCAAAGGGTATACATCAGAAGAGAAAAAGATCAGGAAAACCGGGTGGAAAACCGCTGTGGCAGGGCCTTGCGTAAGTTTTCACGAAGCAGTTTTCGTTGATCGTCAGACAAAGCACGGACGGGCAGGATATACACATCCTGTGCGCTGGTATACAGCAGAAAGGCAAAGCTGGTCTCGAATACGAAGGCAAGCTTTGCAATTGGGAGAAACACGTCTATTTTCCGCTCCGGGATCTGCAGGCGGATCTGCTTTTTGTCCAGCAGAACGGAATAGGTGCAGCCGATCAGGCAGTCATCCTGCCGGAGATAGGTGCGGATGACTTTTTCCGCTCCGGCAAACAGCAGCAGCCCCCACACCAGGTAGGCTCCCGCCAGCAAAGGAACAAAAATGTTGATCTGCCCAAGGCCGAGCAGACCGCCAAGGCAGTAAAGCCCGGCACCGATCAGCACGGCAAAAAGGATCTGCAGCGGCCTGCGGTATCGCAGAAAAAGCCCGTAGTAGCTGGCCTTCCGATAATCGCTCAGGGTGATCTGATATTCTGTCTGAAAAGGAAAGGATTCCATGATGCTCCTTTAAGAGAGCCGGAAAGCAGTGCTTTCCGGCTCTTTCGTACGGTATTTCGGTTTATTCCGGCTGCCCGGCTGTCTTTTTCCCTGTGGTAAAGCGGGTGATCAGGAATACCCCGACGACGACCGCAGCGCCGATGATGTCCGTCAGCGTACCGGGAATCACCATGCAGAGTCCGCCGGCGAATGAGACGATCCGCAGCGGCATGTTGAGCGGCCCGTTCAGATAGCCGATAAATCCCGCACCGATCCCGACCAGACCGAAGATCGCGGTAATGATCATCGGCAGCGCTTCCAAAAGCGTCCCGCCGATCAGGATCATCTTCGGGTTGAGCGCAAACATATACGGGATCAGAAATGCCGCTATGGCGAGCTTCGTGGCATTCACGCCGGTTTTAAAAGCGTTGCCCTTGGCAATGGCAGACCCTGCATAGGCGGCAAGCGCCACCGGCGGGGTGATATCCGCCACGATACCGAAGTAGAAGCAGAACATATGGGCTGCAAGAAGCGGGACGCCGGCCTTGATCAGGATCGGGGCGGCGATCGTTGAGGTGATCAGATAGTTCGACGTGGTGGAAACCCCCATGCCCAGAACAAGGGAAGTGAACATTGCACACGCAAGTGCAAGGAAAACACTGTTGCCGACCAGATCGAAAATTCCGGAACCGATGCGCTGTCCGAGACCGGTGAGGGTAACCATCCCGATGATCACGCCGGCCGTGGAGCAGGCGGTGGCAACGGAGATCACGCTGCGGGATGCCTGCGGCAAAGCCTTCAGGATGTCAAGGAAGTTTACCCAGGTGCCTTTCCGGAGATAGGGGACGAGAATGCATACGGCGCATCCGATCAGCGCAGCCCTGGCAATTGTATAGCCCTGCAGCATCAGCACGATGATGACGACGAGCGGCAATATCAGGTGACCGCGCTCCCTGACCAGCGGCCAGAGCTTCGGCAGCTTTTCCCGGGGGAGCCCCTTCAGCCCGAGCCTTCTGGCTTCCAGATGCACGCTGATCCAGATCCCGGTAAAGTAGAGCAGGGCGGGGATGACGGCCACCGCCATCAGATGGCGATAAGGGACGCCGCAGCTGTCGGAGATCAGAAAGGCAGCCGAGCCCATGACCGGAGGCATGATCTGCCCGCCGGTGGATGCGGCAGCTTCCACCGCACCGGCAAATTCCGGTTCATACCCGAGGGATTTCATCATCGGGATCGTAAAGGAACCGGTGGACACCGTGTTGGAAACGGAAGACCCTGACACCGTGCCCTGCAGCGCGGAAGAGAGCACCGCCACTTTCGCCGGTCCGCCCGAAGCCCAGCCGGCAAGGGAATTGGCAAGGTCGATAAAGAACTGGCCTACCCCTGTTTTTTCCAGAAAGGCACCGAAGAGGATAAACAGATAGATATACGTGGAGCAAACCCCGAGCGGATTGCCGATCACGCCCTCCGTGGTGATGAACAGATGGGTGATGATGCGCTTCAGCTTGAACCCGCGGTGATGCAAAAATCCCGGGAGGTACTTGCCCAGCAGACCGTAAAGAATAAAGCAGGAAGCAATGATGACGATCGGCGGGCCCACTACACGCCAGCAGGCGATCAGCACCAGGGCAATGCCCAGACCGGCAAAAAAGACGTCATACTTGTTGTAGGCGCCTGCACGGAACTGCAGCGGCTTGTAGTTGATGACAAAGTAAGCGGCAACCGTAACAAATGCAAGGCTCAGCACGATGTCATACCACGGCAGTTTGTGCCGGTCGGAATGCTTGGCGGCAGGATACAGAATATATGCCATGGAAATGGCACAGCCCAGATGCGTATAACGCAGGATCTGCAGAGGTACGCGGTTGAACAGAGAGGCATAGAGCTGGAAGATCGCCCACAGGGTCAGGATCACGGCGATGATCTTGTCTCCGGCGGGGCTGAAGATCTTGTACTTTGACTCTCTGTCGATCTCATCAAGCCGGATCTCTCCGGAAGGGGTTTCTTTCTTCTTGAACAGAGACATTGGTGGTTCTCCTTTAAAAAAATCAGGGGCTGTAGCAAAATAGCCCTAAAGGAACAAGAAACCGGGACGACCCAAAAGGGTGGTCTCGGTTTCCTGTTTGTGGTAAAATAAGTTTGTGAAAAATAGATTACCGCATAAAGATTATGGCACATGCAAGCGGAATG
>JAFRIV010000049.1 GCA_017432615.1 Oscillospiraceae bacterium | reverse complement strand
CACTAAACGATGGAAGCTGGCTGACACATTTGTCTCCGGGCGTGGTGTCCCAATTCCAGATTACGTCAGGCCGATGCCCCCATCTTAAAGGAAAAGAGCAAGGCTGGATAGACCTTACTCTTACATTATGAATTCCAGTTTATCGAACTGATTATGATTATTCGAGCGTCTCCAAAATGCGGAGACGCTCGTTTTACGGCGGAAAGAGCCCGGAAAGCCTTGATTTTTCATACTGTCACACGATGAACCCAACGATAGTGAACCCAGGCTGTTTTTGGGTTCAGCCTGGGTTCATCGTGTGTTTGTATCAATTTGCCTCGGAAGGGGGAGATGCTGTTTACAATTATGTTCTCTCCGGCGCAGGAAGCCATTTTTTTACCGACAATGAGAAGCAATAACACCGACATACACGAATCCTGTCAGGGCGCATTTATATTTTATCCGTCAAATCGAATGCTTTGTTTTTCCGCATCCACAACCGCATTGAGGCCAAAGGGGATGATGCAGCGGGGCAGGGCATGACCGATGTTGATGTTAAACAAAACGGGCAACTCCGGCCGATCAATGACCTCGATGAGCAGCCGCCTGTATTCCTCCGCATAAGCTTCATCCATCGGTTTCCCGACCAGCACACCGGAAACCGCTTCAAAGACGCCCGCTTCCTTCAGATAGGAGAGCGCTCGGCGGTATTTCTCGGGTGTCGGCTTTTCCTCGCTGGATTCCAGCAGCAGGATCCGTCCTGCCCAATCCGCAGCATCCGGGAACAGATGATATTTTTCGCAGAGATCCGGCATATCCGCATATCGTTCGCCGTTAAAGCAATCGTGGAACGTATCAATGCAGCCTCCGAGAATTTTGCCTGAGAACACGGGCGGCCCCTGCAGCAGTTCGAATCCGTGATTTGGAAGTGGGGGCAGCTGTTTCCCTATCCATTCCGGTGTGAACGATTCCCTCTCCTCATACCAGACCGGACTTGGCGTAATCTCCCGGATATGCCCGGTGCGAATCAGCTCTTCAAAGTATTTTTGGGTATACGGAAGCATCTCCGGGCCAAGCTCACAGACATCCGAAAAGAAAGCCTGCCCATAGAACGTCCGCAAACCGACCTTGTGCAGCATCAGGTGATTGATCGTGGTATCGGAAAAGCCCAGAAACACCTTGTCTGTGACCGCGTCTTTCAGCTCATCATGATCAAACAGATACGGCAGCAGGCGGTATGTATCATCTCCGCCGATGGCGCACAGGATCATGTCAATCTCCGGATCGCGAAATGCCTGCAGAAGATCCTCTGCACGTTTTTCCGGATGTGCTTTTACATATTCCAATCCCTTCAGCGCATGCGGCATGAATCTGACCTGTAAACCGTATTCCTTCAGGCGACGGAGACCGATCTCCGCTTCAAACTGCACATCAGGTTCTCCGATAATTCCACTGGAAAGGCTGACAATGGCAATATTTCTGATCATCGTTTCCTCCATCATGATTTTTATTCGGCAGCAAGGACGGTCCCGTCCTTCCCGATCAACTTTCCTGATAACCATGAACGTTTTTCCCGAGGTTTTTATCATACCATGAAAAAAGAGAGTTCGCGAGAACTTTTCTCCTGCTATTTTTCAAAACTGTATTGATTGTCAAAATCACAAAACAGCGAAAAGGAATCCGGATAAAGGATAAACAGGAAGGAAGGGAGAAGATAATTACCGTTGACAGTCTGAGAGAGATGCTGTATAACATAGTAAAAGACTATGTTATGGAGAGGTGTTGTTTATGAGCACGAAAACCGCCGTGATCAAAGCCGTCTGCATCAGTGAGAAAAAAGGTCAGCAGAAGCATCCGGTCGATTCTGTCCATCTGCGGCCGAAGCACGGGATCGATGGGGACGCCCACGCAGGGAACTGGCACCGGCAGGTCAGCCTGCTCGGGCAGGAGAGCGTAAACCGCCTGCAGGAGAAGATCAGCATCCCTCTCTTCCCCGGCGCTTTTGCGGAAAACATCCTCTGTGAAGGCATTGAGCTCTACAGGCTTCCTGTCGGCACCAGGCTTCACATCGGGACGGCGCTTTGTGAGGTCACACAGATCGGCAAGGAATGTCACGCCGACTGCGCGATCCGCCGCCAGGCAGGTGACTGCGTCATGCCGCGAGAGGGGATCTTCGTTATCGTACTCGAGGAAGGCGATGCCAAAGCAGGAGATTTCGTCACGGTTGAGGATGTATGACGTCACGGGAGAAGCGTCATGGCAAAATAGGACTCCCCGGCAATGAGCTTTGGAAGGACGGAAGGATCGCTGCTGACGGCATAGAGCGTATACAGCATGACAGCATCTCCTGCCAGGGCTTTGCGGAGCATGACATAGGCAAGACGGGAATGCAGGTTGGGATAAAGACCATAGGTATTCAGAAGGGTCTCATCCACGATCTCTCCGGTCAGGATAAGGAGAGAGACCTTTTCCAGAGGAAAACCGTCCTCAAGATCCGGCATCGGACCTTTCAGCATACAGTCAGAGAGTTTTTGCATATCCAGAAGGTCCGGATATTCCGCTACGCGTTTGGGGGGCGGAACATCGCGGTAGGATCTGCCTCTGCGAATCTGGCGAACAGTTGCTGCAGAGATGTGATGCCGCTTTGCAATGATGGGATCGGAGATCCCGGAGAGGACGGCAAGTCGGATCTCCGTTACCTGGGCAGGAGAAAGCGTCCTTCGTTTGGAAGGCCTGCTTTTCGCCTCCGGCTTTGACCCAGGGAGAGGAAAAAGCTCAGGGGGCAGTTTCGCACGCCAATCCTGATAGGTTTCCCCTGTACGTATAAGATGGATGACAGTATGAGAGGTTTTGTATTTTTCAGCAAGAACACGCTCTGACTGCCCTTCCGAAAGGGCAGAGATAATCTCCCGGTACTGCGCTTCCGTTATTTTGCGGTGGGAATTCGGCTTTCCTTTTTTTGCGGCGCTGAGCTTTCGAAGGGATTCCGGAGAGTGCCGATATTCCGCCCCATGAAGCCGGGCATGTTCGGAGCGCGTCATCACCTGCAGATTTTCCGGTCGATTGTCCTTCTTATCCCGGTTGATATGGTGAACGACCAGATCGGAGGACAGTTTTTTACCCAGATATTCCTCTACGGTGAGCCGATGCTCGGCATGCTGTTTACCGTCGATGGACTTTCTGCTATATTCTGACACGGCGGGAAACTCCTTTCACGTTTCGGTTGATCCCATTATACAAAAAGGCAAGTCCCAAAATCGGGACTTGTTAATTTTATGTCCATATTTGCAAAAAATTCATTTACAGTTAAAGGTTCAACTATCCCACCTATCCCAGGTTTCCCACCTATCCCTCAGTTTTTAAGATTTTGGTTACATTTTGGAAACAGCAAGAACTCTCTGTTTTCAATCTGCTGCGCGGCAGCATCCTCATCCTCCTGTTTTTTCCTCTTCTTCCGTCTCTTCTCCGGACTTTTTACCAGTATTTCCTCCTCCGATTCCGGCAAAAAGCGGCAGAAACTGTTTGGCTTTTATCAGTGCAACCGCAGAAAAGCCGAATGTCATCCAGACAAAGATCCCGGTATAAATAGTATATTTGTTGAGCAGTGTAATCCAGACAAGCCCGGCCGTCAAACCCAGCATCAGGAATGCCCGGGGGAAATGCCCGATCGCCATCAGCACTGCATTTTTTATTGCGGAAAGGAAGCTCATCCTGAACCTGGAAAGCATGGGAAAAGAAAACTGAAGCGCTGCCAGAAAGAGAAGAACAACAGCCCCTACAGCGATGCGCAGAATCACCTGAAGGCCTGACATCTCCATGCTGTTGATGATCCTGATATCCAGAAACAGAACGCCCCCGAGAAGCAGAGCCAGGATCCAGATACCTGTGGCAATCAGGAAATTCTGCCGAAAGGAATGAAAATAGCTCTTTATTACAGAAATTGCTTCCCCTTTGTCATCCTGCAGGATCTTCAAGGCCACATAATAAAGCGACGTCCACGCAGCGCCGATCGTGACAACCGGGAGAGAAGTCACGAGAAAGAGCATATTCAAAATCATCATATCGGCAAATCTGGTCAGCAATATCTGCACCAGGCTTTCCGGATTGTACTTCACATTACCGCTTCTTTCTGTTTTTGATAATCCAGTCTACCACAAACCGGACCTGATGAAAACAGAAAAATCCCGGCACACAGAAAAGCCTTTGAGAATCAAGTCTCGCCTGCATTCATCCGTTTTCTCTGTCTTTTTCCATTTAAAAGAGGGGCACTTTCGTGCCCCTCCCCGCCGGGAAAAACCGCATCACTTGATGGATGCCATGTAGTCGTCGATGTTAGCCTGCCAGTTTGCAATTGCCTCTTCCGGTGTGATGTTGCCATAGACAAGATCCTTCAGGACCGTCACCAGATAGGTGGAGAAGGTGCCAAAGTTGACGTTATCATACCAGACGTTGGTCGTGTTGCAGAAGCCGTCAGGAAGAGTTTCGAGAACCTGGATCGGGCCGTTTGCCTTATCGCCCATCTTCTCTTTCAGCAGTTCCATGCCGTAGCCGCAGTTGGGGATACCGCCTGTTGCGAGCGTCCACTCGACAGCCTTTTCATTGGTGGTAACAAACTTGATGAACTCCCAGGCCCAGTCTTTGTGTTCGCTGGTGTTGCAGATCGCCATGTTATAGCTGCCGAAGTAGGTGGACTGAGCACCTGCTGCATCGCCTTCTTCAATAACCGGCAGCGGGATGAATGCGAAGTGATCGTCGATGCCTGCAGCTACCGCTTTGCGATACTGGTCATAAGCAAGGGTCCTCCAGCGAATGGCGGTGTCGTTCTCCGCATTCAGGTCCATATTGACATTGACGCCTTCTCTGACGTTGGGTGCGCAGCACTCAGCCAGCTTCTGGATCTTGGTGAAGATGTCAAGCATCTTCTCGCCGGTCACGTCGATGGTGGATTCCGCAGCCGTCTTGCCATAGGTAATGGGGGCTGCGCCGTAAGCCATTGCCAGCTGATAATAGTTCTGGAAAATATTCTGCGTATGCGTATAGCAGAGCTGTACGCCATAGGTCTGTTTGCCGGTTACGGGGTCCGTGCCGGTGCACTTCTCGGCAATCGCAATCAGATCGTCCCAGGTCCAGGATGCATCGGGAACTTCCACACCATAGTGCTCCAGAATGTCGGTGTCGATGTAAGCGATGGACGGCTCAATCACATACTGGATACCGGCAACCATGGTCTTGTCCAGCTCACCGAAGCGCTTATTCTCGGTGGCAAAGATCGTATCGGCATACTCGGGATCCGCTGCGAGATAATCATCCAGCGGCTCACACAGCTCGGTCAGTGTTGCACCGTGAAGAATGATATCCACACCGCCGGAGAGAACGGCCGTCTGGATAGAGGTCAGCCAGCTGTCCCACGGGCAGGTTTCCACAACGACTTCCACGTTGGGATGGAGTTCATTCCAGTAGGAAATCAGTTCATTGTAGCCAGGCATTTCCACACCGGATACCAGATCCGTCACGCCGTCCGGGCCGACATCCACAAAGTTTGCCGTGCCATAGAGGTGAAGCGTTACCTTTTCGTTCTCGTCAAGGGCAAAGGCGGAACCGCCGATGCACATCACGAAGAGCATTGCGAGGGTCAAAGTCAGCGCGAGTACTTTTTTCATTGTCTTTCTCCTTCTTTTGTTTTTTTTATTTCACACGTTTTCAACGTGATCAATACTATTATTACTGCTTAATTCCCGATACAGCGATACTTGCCACGATATGCTTCTGCAGGATCAGGTACAGGATCGTCAGGGGGATAGCGCTCATCACCGATACTGCCATTCTCGGCCCATAATAGAAGCTCTCCTGCTGGGCATTGAACATGGCAACGCCGACGGAAATCATCTGCTTGGAATAGTCTTTGATGACAACCAGCGGCCAAAGATAGGCATTCCAGTTGGAGATGATCTGAAGGATCGCCAGCGTGGACATGATGGGTTTGGAGAGAGGAACGATCACACTCCAGAACACCCGCCATTCACTGCCCCCGTCGATATAGACAGATTCCGCCAGGGAATCCGGAATGGAACCGATGTAGGAGCGGGCAAAGAACGTTCCGTATACATAGGCAAACTGCCCGAGGATCAGCGGCCACCAGGTATTCAGCAGTTTCCAGTTGCGATACTGCAGATAAAGCGGAACCAGCCTGGATTCAAACGGGACCATCATGACCGCCAGCATAAAGATAAACCAGAATTTCTTCCCGACAAACTTCAGCTTGGCAAAAGCAAAGCCGCACATCATCGAAAACAGGACTGCCAACGTTGTATTGATCGCCACGATAATCACGGTGTTTTTGAAATACTGCATCAAATTGATCATTTTAAAGGATGCGGTATAGTTAAACATGGACGGCTTGTGCGGCCAGAGAGAAAAAGGCGGGAGGGAGGTGGTTGCCGATCTGTCAAAGGACATCGATATTGCCCAGAGCAGCGGGGTAATCACAATGATGAAGATAGCCAGCAGTACCAGTGTGATCATGATTTTCTGTATTTTTGCTCTCTTCATCTGTCACACCTCATCCTTCAGGAATCCGGTCAGCCTGACGTTGATCATGGTAAAGGCAAACACCAATACAAAAAGGATCATCGCACCTGCAGACGAGATGCCGTAATTCGGTGTTTCAAAACTGTACTGGAAGATATACATCAGAATTGTCTGCAGGCTGCCCCCCGCACCGCCGGAAGTATTGCTGCCGCTGATGATGTAGATATCTGTGAAACGTGCCAGCCCGTTGATCATCCCGGTGACAAAAAGCAGGGAGAAGCAGGCTTTCATATTGGGAATCGTGATGTGAAGCATTTTCTGAAAAGCGGTAGCTCCGTCGAGTGCAGCCGCTTCATACAGATCCGTCGGAATCGCCTGCAGGCTTGCAAGGTTGATCAGCATGGAATACCCCGCATTCATCCATACCCAAAGGATCGTCGCTCCGACCTTTGCATATTTGGGATTGGACAGCCAGCCAATGGTGACCGGATGCCCCACAATCTTCCCCAGGAAATTGTTCAGCAATCCGCCGCTTCCCATCAGGACGACCTGAAAGATCAGATAAACACTGACACCGGTAATAATATTGGGCAGATAAAACCCGACCCGGAAAAACTCCTGCGTTCTCCCTCTGCCGAGGCTGTTGATCAGGACCGCCAGAATAAACCCGACCGGGATCGTCAGCAGGCCCATCACGGCCAGAATGATCGTATTCGTGATCGACTTCCAGAATGCCTTCTGGGAAAAAAGCATTTTATAGTTTGCCCATCCGACAAATTTTTCTCCGTAGCCGACCAAACCGACCTTATAGGTGCTGTAGCGGATCGTCGTCAGCATCGGGACGTAGACCAGCACAAGCAGCGTAATAAGGCTGACGATAATAAACGAATAAGCAACCAGCTGGTTCCTTACGATCCGTTTTGTTATCTTTGGCCGTTTCAAACTCTTCACCTCCAGTTTCTGCCGCGTTAAACCAGCGGGCGAGCCTGCCTGAAGACCTGGCTGTCCGTCCAGCCCGCTTCGGGATAATTCCCCTTCACAAAATACGCCTTGCGCAGCAACGTCGCCGTCTCGGTTTTTATTTCGGTTTTCGCCAGGCCGGCCCAGGGAGAGTGGTAAGCCCCACAAAACACCGCCGCCAGAATGATCTGCGTCATTCTTTCAGACAGAGTATGCCACGTTGTCACCAGAATACCCATCAGCTCATGATCCAGAACCGTCTGCACATGAGCTCTGCAGTTTTCCGTATCGTACCACGGCGTACAAAGGACCGGGAATCCCTGCTGTTTCAGATATACACTTGTTTTCACCGGTGCCTGACACACATCATAGTGCCAGTCTGCAATCACCGTATCTTTCGGGATGCTGTCGATCATTTTTCGGGCATTTTCCGGCGTATCGCACCCGCAGAAATAGGGGCTTTCAACACCGCATGCCTCCGCATTGAGCAACATGTCACCCCAGATGATGGGCGTTTTTCCCTCTGCTTTTACTTCTTCAATCAATTCATGCAGATACTTCCGCATTCCCGCCTGGTTTTCTTCTCCGGATTCATAGGAATAGACCTCATCGCAGCCGAGATGGATATATTCCGTGTCCGGGAAAAACTGATAGAGTTCGGACCGCACCGCTTTCAGGAGCGCCCGCGTTTCGGGATTGCTGACATTCCAGGACCATCCGTCCGGTGCAAAGAGCGTTGCAAGGCGCGGATTCTGATCCAGCACCACATGCTTTCCCCCGCTGACCCGGCAGGCGGAGGCATGCCCGAGATGATTGAACATCGGGATCGCTTTCATGCCCATGTTTTCAATCTCCTGCAGGATCGCCTTTGCCTGTTCTTTGGAAAAGGCATTCTCCCAGGCCAGTTCCTTCAGGCAGTCATATTTCAGCATACCCCAGAATTCCAGGATGATATGGGTATACTGCATGATCCCTGCCAGGCGGACAAATTTACGAATAAAAGCAGCAGACGTCTCCGGAAAGATGCAGAAATGGATCATCCGGTTTTTCACCGCATATTCCCCCGTCAGTGTGCAGGTTTCGATGCGGAACCGTTCCTGCCCTTCGCTCAGGGATACCGCTTCGATCCGCATGAGCAGCACCATCATCCCGCGTGCCAGTGCTTCATAGCTTTCGGCTATGAGGCCAACCCCTTTTTCCGTGACCTCAAGGGTAAACTCTTTTCCCTGCTGCAGTGCAGGATAGTCCGCTTCACCGGTTTTAAAGCCGAAGGGCACTTGCCGGTCTTCCGAAAGGATCAGTTTTCCGGCGCTGAAACAGAAACCCGCCCACAGTTCGTGGATCGTCCTGTTGTCCAGCTTCCGGCAGCCTGCAGCGTACACTTCCTTTTCAAAAGAATAGTATTTTTTCTCCAATGTTTTCTCCTTCCGGCAGGTATACGACACATCAGAAGAGGGACAGCTTACATATAAACCGGCTTTCCTGCCGCAATGGAGTCATAGCAGCGGACCATTGCTTCCACTGTCCGCTTATGCCATTCAAGGTTGATCTTCGGCTGTTTATTATGGATGATGCAGTCATAGAATTCGTCCATCATGCCGATCCACTCGTCAAAGTAGGTGTACTGAATGGTATACCGGTTGTTCGGGCCGCCGTTGAAGTAGACATTCGGCCCGAAACAGTCAGCCTGAAGGACGCCCTTCGTGCCAACGATGGAATAGTTGACTTCCATCCGTTTGGGGAACACTTCCCAGCCGGGGCTCGGGCGGGAAATATGCTCTTCATGCCTGCACCAGGAGGGGTCCAGCAGGAATTTGCATCCGTTTTTCATTCTCCCTGTCACATAGAGCACATCTTCTTCCGGGATATCCCGGATATTATCCGCCACATCCGCAAAAACATAATCAAAATCACTGCCTGTGATCCAGCGAAGGGTATCAAAGATGTGAGGATGGTCACTCAAAGCGCCTCCGCGGAAACGAGGATCTCCTTCCCGGAGAGGGATCTTCTTCCCGTAAGAGATCTCCGGATCTCCCTGCCATGGGAATGCCCAGACAGGAGACAGCGTTATATTGGTGGCATTGAAAGAGATGACATCTCCGATGGCGCCTGCCTGCACCAGTTCCTGGACCCGGCGTGTAGTCGGGTTGTAGGTCATTTCCAGTTCCACCTGGCAGAGGACGCCCGCTTTTTTGACCATGTCGATCATGCGGTCGTATTCTTCCATGTCAAACGTCGGGATCTTCATAGAGAGCATATGCTTGCCGTATTTGCAGCACAGTTCCATATCCCCGAAATGCCGGAAGTTTTCCGACGCAATGATGACTCCGTCGATCTCGGGATGCTCTATGAGCATCTGCTCTGTTGAATAGTAAATCGGGACGTCATATCCGTACAGTTTGAAATCTTCCGCCACAGCCTCCGTTGCGCAGGACACGGCAACCCAGTTCAGCTTGGCATTATCATGGAGCGTCTGATAATATTTACGCACATGTGCGTGTGTCAGGGACGCTATCGCTACATTGATCTGTTTCATTCAGCACTCAGCCTCCACATATTCCAGTACTTTTGTTGCTTTCTCTGCTGCCCGATAAACTGCCGCAAGATGTTTCCCCTGTTTTTGCAGTTCAGGAATCTTTTCCGGCTCCCCGAGAACGCCCAGAATAAAGCGGATACAGTCTGCCTGTGTATTGTCCAGGCCGTAGAGCTCGTTGTCGATCTCATTATAATGCTCTGTTTCTTTCCCGCGAAGGAGATAGATCGGATACTGCTGCATCTGGGTATCCACAACTACATCAGAAGCGATTCCGGTACGGGCCACAATCTCATGGAGCAGAACCGGTTCACTGCCTTCCGGAGAAAAGCCAAGTTCCATGCTGACCCTGAGCCTTCCTGCAGAGACAATACAGTTGGTATAGACATCCGAACTGAAATCCGCAAAGATCCTGTCGACCTTTTCTCCGGTAATCATTTCCACAAGATCCGTCTCATATGCCAGAATATTCTGCAGAGAACTGTTGAAAATGTCCTTCGGAACGATATGGTGGATGCGGATGCCCCGCGCATCTTCAATCATCCCTGTTTTCAGGATATTCTTCAGTTCCACATATCTGCGTTTGTTTCTCCAGTGAAGCAGCGGCACTACCTGATCTGCCTCTGCTTCCTTTATTTTTGCCAGATCATATACAAAACGAAAACTTCCCTTGTCACAGGAGACAATGACCTCTCCGTCTGTCAGTTCGACTTCAACATCCTGTGCCAAAGAATACTTGTCCGCCAGTTCCTTCAGATAGGGAACAAAGAGTTTTTCATCCACGCCAAAATTCCTCCTGTTTCTTCACCCGGATCGACCGTTTATTTTTTCAGCACGCGCTTATAGTTTTCGCCGATATGATCCCAAAGCGCCAGGGGATCTTTTGCTGCAACCACTGTCCCGTATCCGCCGCGGTAGGTCCACGTGGCGAGGCGGTCGACACCCATTTCTTCATACAGATCCACCACATGATCAATCTGGCTGAAATCTGCCGGACGGTTGTTGTAGCCCATGAGCCAACGCTCTGACTCTTTTCCATACTTCTTTGCCATGCGGACGCACCGCTCTGTCACATCCCGGAAGAAACTCTCCGGCAGCGTCCAGTTGATAATCGTTGTGGAAAACACATCAAAGTACGGGCAGGCGGCAACCATATCCCAGTTGTCGTAGCCTCTCAGCTCCGTCACATAATAGGACTGCAGTGTTGCATGGACACAGCAGGTGATTTCCAGCTTCGGGTTATACTCCTTCAAAGCCCTGGATACCATCGTCAGCGTTTCAAGGGCTTCTCTCCAGCGAAACTGCTTTACATCATCATTCATGAACTTCGGCATTTCATATCCGTAATACGCCTCAAATTTCCTCATGCACTCCGGGCAGCGGCACGCCCAGTCGTCTCCGGCGCCGCCTGTAATGGACGCATAAGACTTCGGATATGCATAATGGGGTTCATCCCAGAAGAAGCCATCCACTTCCGTCTCTTTTGCAAGCTTCAGACAGCGCCCCATAAAATAGTCACGAAAAGCATTGGTATTGAAGCATGCCGCCGGGAGAACCTCCCCCGTATATGCGGAGACCTGACGATGGTGGATATTGTTCTGCAGAAACAGAGAAACGTTTTCTCCTCCGAAGTACTTTCCGATCCCCCAGGTATCGGCTATCACGCGCAGCCCCAGTTCATGCGCCTTTTTTACGATTGCATTGATATTCGGGAACCAAAAGTCCATATCGAATTCCGTCAGCGCAAGGATCACCGTGTCGCAGCCATGTTCGATCATCTCTTTGAAGTCTGCTTCCGCGTGCTCCACATAATTCATTCCGTAATAGCTGACAGCTGTATGTTTGATCGCCATTTTTTCTCCTTTTAGAGCATTTTTACTCTCGGGCTGTATTTTTTCAGATTTTTCGCATTAAATTCGTCCCCGCCGGGAACATTCGCGCTGCGCCAGAAGGGCGGTTCCAGCCCCATTTCGAGGCAGGCTTTGGCGCACTCGATCTCGAGGCGATGCACGATATAAAAATCCGTCATATTGGAAATAGGCCCGATGGGTGTTTCAAATCCCTCCAGTTTTACCACGGTGTCTCCAAAGGGATTGTAATCGTCAATGCAGATATCCGCCAAATCAAACAGATTCTTTCCGGACGAATGCCTCAGCTCATAGTCTGCCGGAACCTTTTCCTGCCAGTCGGAGGAAGAAACCGCAATGATCCTGGCGCCTTTCTCCCTGGCCTCCATTGCGGCATCGATGGTCGCCGGATTCGTCCCAATATTGTGGTAAATGATCAGTACGTCCCCTTCCCGGAGATCATAGTAGTCCATGATGGCGCGCCCATAATTCTCGCAGCGCTCCAGCGCCAGATATTTTTGTGCCTGGTTAAATACGGAAAGGCCTGTCTCCATACAGGGATTGATATTGCACAGGCCGCCTGCCCGGAAGAACATTTCCCCCACCGGAAGCGTTGTATGCCCGCCGCCGCCATATACATGGATCAGCCGATCTTCTTGAATCGCCTGCGCCATCAGTCTGCCTGCCGCGCGGATATTCTCATACTGTTCTTCCTCGATCTTCGTAATCAGTTCAACAACCTTATCATAGTAACCATTGGAATGATCTTTCATAGGCTTCCTCCTTTTTGCGCAATAGTATGCGTTCTTTTCTTTCAGTATGCCATTTTTTTAGGCAAAGTCAATAATTTTCTTAATATGAAAAACAAAGTTTTTTCCATTTTTGTTTCGATTTTTGAAGAAAACGGATAATTGTTTTCGATTTTCAAGAGGTTGTTCGTCAAATTGCACAATCCTATGGCTTAATTTTTGTATATATTGACCATTGTTTTTTCTTCAAAATTATACTATTTTTCTGAGGAAGGTACTTTTGATTTTCTTATACCGAAAATCAGTTTTCATGTAATCCGTCTTTTGAAACTCTTTTTCATCATTTCGGGAGAAAAACCATGGTCAATTCCGTCAAAAAGGCAACGGATATCCTGCAGATCCTTTCCAACAACCCCGGCAGCTGCCTGACGCTAGGGGCAATCGCCCAGCTTTCCGGTATCAACGAGTCGACCTGCGCGCATATCGTCAGTTCTCTCTGTGACACTTTTTTTATTGAGCGAGTCTCCCGTAAAGAAGGATACCGCCTCGGGCCATGGGCTTACATGCTCTCCCGAAAAGAACGGTATCAGGAAGCCCTCATCCGGATCTCCGAGCCGGTTCTGACCTGGCTCCACGAACAGCTGAAGGCAACCGTATTTCTGGACGTGGTATGCAACGGGAGAAAATTTGTACTGTTTTATATTGATGAAGAGCATCGCCTCCTGAACAGCGGCGATACCATTATCCAGGGGAAAATGGAATCTACCGCATCCGGCCTTCTGCATATGGCCTATATGGATAAAGAGGATCTGCGAAAAGCGCTTTCCAGAGAAAACGACCTCCCGGAAGTCTCTCAGGCTGCCGTCCCCTATCCTGATCTGGACAGCACCCTGTCACGGATCCGGAGCAGCGGTTATATCCATGTGGAAAACCGTGAGCGCAGGGAACAGTCCTTCGCTTTTAAGGTCTCCGACGGGAGCAGAAATGTTGCTGCCATCGGGATCGTTTATTCCGATACGATGGAAACCCCCGAATTCCATGAAAAGACGAAAAAACTCGGGAAACAGGCCGGCAGCGAGATCAGCAGACGCCTGACCTTTTCCAGATAGACAGAACTTAAAGGCACTGTCTTTGATGCCAATAAAAAACCTTCCCGGTACAACCGTGCCGGAAAAGGCTGAAAAGCAGAGGCTTCCGAAGTTCCCGCTATGTTTACAGCAGAGCTTCGGAAGCCTGTTTTTGTTTATTCGATCTCCTCCCGATAAGGCAGGGAGGGCATCACATACGCTTTCGTGACGCTTTTTGCCGCTGCTCTCTGTGCAAACTGCACCGCATCGGCCAGGTCTTTTCCTTCTCCCACGGCGACAGCCAGCGCTGCACTGAAACAGTCTCCCGCGCCGGTCGTATCTACTGCATTTACCCGGACAGCCGGGAGAGCCGTCTTTTTCCCGTTTTCCAGGATCACCACCCCGTCACCGCCGCAGGTAATGATCTCCCGCTCCGTCTCCACGCCGAGAATCTCCGCTTCGCTCCGGTTCGGTGTAATACAGTAAAATCTGTCCAGAAATGCCGCGGAACAAGGGTGCGCCGGCGCCGGATTCAGCAGCAGCATTGCCCCGTATTTTTCCGTCAGTTCCATTGCCGCTTCATTGGCTTCTTCCGGCACTTCAAAATTCAGCAGCAAAATATCACTTGAGGCAAAAACATCCTCATGCTGCCGGATAAATGCGCCGGACAGTTCCGTTGAAGCGCCCCGGCATACGGTTACTCTGTTCTCGCCCTCCTTATCCGTCAGGATGCAGGCATAAGCAGTCGGCGCATCCTGCACGATCTGGAAATAAGGAGTGATCCCTTCTTTGAGGAGAAAATCTCTGCAGGCCTTTCCGTCGTCATCCGCTCCTATCGCCCCGAAAAAAACGACTTCCGCCCCAAGACGTGCCGCAGCAACTGCCTGGTTATAGCCTTTTCCCCCGGGTTCCGCTATCATACCGTCTGCGTGGAGCGTTTCCCCGGGATTGTGAAAATGATCCACCTGCAGGAAAACAGATCTCCCGCAAAGCCCAAGAATCGTAATCCGCGGTTTTTTCATAAGCTCCTGATCCTTTTCCGATAGCGCTCAATCAGTTCTTTGTTATATTCTGCCCCTCCGGGGATATTTCCGCTCATATAAACCGGAACGGCAATGCCTTCCTTCAGTGCCAGCTGTGTGGCCTCCGCCAGAATGCTGTTGATGATATACGTCGATGCAACCGTTGAAACAGGCGTCATTTTGACCTCCAGCCCATCCGGCTGCAGACAGGCATCACCGTGAGGGACCGCATTATCGATGCAGAGCGTACAAACTTCCTGCAGATGTTTGCCGCAGGGATTGGCAACTTTCTGATCCAGATAGGCATCTGAAGCGATACCGATCACGGGGATCCCGGTTCTCCGCACCGCATCGGCGAATTCTACCGGCACGGCGTTCACTCCGGAGGAAGAGACACAGATCAGCAGATCCTTTTCCGTCAGCTGCAGCGTTTGAAGGATCTCCCCAAAGTACCCATCCTTCTTTTCCAGCTTGCTGCTGAAAGACGCGCTTTCATGGAGCATCAGCGGCTCACAGAAAACAGGTGCCACGCAGGCCAGCCCTCCCGCACGGTAAAACGTCTCCTCCGCGAGAATATGGGAATGACCGCATCCGAAAACATAGATCAGCCCATCGTCAGCAATGACCTTTTTTACCTTTTCCGCCGCCTGAAGGATCTTTTCCCTTTGCGTTGTGCGGATCTTTTCTATTGCTTCTTCCAGTACCGCAGCATATGTATCCAGCAGCATATCAGCAGAAATCCTTCCCCAGCTTTTGAACAACGGCCATCTGTTCTTTCGACAGACTCACCCGCGGTGAATTTCGATCGACGGTGTTGTTATTTTCAACCAAAAGTATTTTTGCGTCTTCCGACATTACCGGCGCATGCCATACCCCGAGAGGCACGGTATAGGACCTTCCCGGCTCAAGCCTCACTGCAGAAATCTGCTCCGGCCTGTCTTCCCCGTCCGCCAGGAAAAGCATCGCTTTCCCCTGCAGGAGGACAAACGTCTCATCCGTTTCTGTATGCTTTTGCATCGAAACGACTTTCTCCGGCACAAGGCGAGGGAGGAAATTCAGGAAAGAGCAAAGGTAATCCTTTGCTGCAATTTCTCCCCCGATCCCCTCGCCGTCATGCTGCCTTTCCATGATCAGTTGTTTCATATCACGAACCGTACATCAGATTTGGAATAGCAAGCGAGAACCACGGAACATAGGTGACCAAAAGGAGAACTACGATAGCGATCCCAATAAACGGGAGCAGTTCTCGTATCATCTCCGCAGGCTTCATCTTTAAAAGCCCGGAAACGAGGAATATGTATGTACCGAAAGGCGGTGTTATCGCTGCAAGCCCGACATTCAGGCACATCATCAACCCGAAATGGATAATATTGATTCCCATTGCCCGTACTACCGGAGCAAGCAGAGGCGCAATCACTATCATTCCTGCCATTGCATCCATAAAACAGCCGATTATAAGGAACAGAATATTGCACATCAGCAAAAACATATATTTGTTTCCCGTAGATGCAATTAAAAACTTTGTCAGTTTTGAAGGGATCGTTTCCCAGCTCATGTAATAGCTGAAAAGGTTTGCTGCGCAGAGGACCATCATTACCGGTGCCGTAGAATTCACCGCATCCTGAAGCATCTGCGGGATTTTCTTAAACTCCAGTTTCTTGTAAACGAACTTCCCGACAGCCAATGAATAAAAAGCCATCAGGACGCCGCCTTCAGTAGCTGTACAAATCCCGATACGCAAGGCCATGATCAGCCCGAACGGCAAAAACAGTGCCCAAAGTGAAGAAAGAAACAACTTCCCCAGTTCTTTCGGCGGCATCATTTTTGTTCTGTGCCCTTTATATCCTCTTTTTTTGGAAATCACATAATTGACCAGCATCATGCCTAAACAGAGCATAACCCCGGGCAAATAACCGGCAGCGAGAAGACGCCCTACAGAACACTCACACAAGCAGGCAAAAAGCACCAGATTGATTCCGGGAGGAATAATCGGCGTAATACAGGCTGTCGACGCCGTAACGGCTGCGGAATACGGTTTTGAATACCCGTATTTCAGCATTTCCGGAACCAGGACCTTGCATTCCATGGCACAGTCAGCCGCGCCGGAGCCGGAGATGCCTCCCATCATCGTTGAAAGCAGGACATTCACATGCCCAAGTCCTCCAGTCAGAT
The DNA here is from genome assembly GCA_017432615.1 of Oscillospiraceae bacterium. Lineage (GTDB taxonomy): Bacteria > Bacillota > Clostridia > Oscillospirales > Oscillospiraceae > Limivicinus. The sequence goes on along the minus strand of JAFRIV010000049.1, from coordinate 7,735 downwards.
GTCCGACAAGCCCGTCAGCGAATTCCAGCAGTTTTTCCGAAATACCCGAGTAGTTCATAATCGAACCGGCCGTAATAAAAAACGGGATGGCAAGAAGTGACTGTGATTCGCATTGGGCAATCAGTTTCTGCGCGATAACCGTTGCCGAGATATACGGATCAGATAAAAAATACGGAATACACACCATCATCATGGCGAAGGAACAGGGAACGCCGAGAAAAAACAGTATCAATACCGTAATTATTGGCCATATGGTCATGCTTCCCATGATTATCCCTCCTTCCCCGTATCCCTGATGGTGTCCAACTTGGCTTTCTCAAATAACTCTTCACTGGCGCGAATCAGTTCCTGATCTACGTTTTCCTCTTCATACGACTGTTCATACCGTAATTTATAGGCTTTTGGGTCTTTGATTGCCATTACGAGAAAACGGACGGCATAAATCGTCATGCTGAGAAAGCCGAGCGGAAGAGCAATGTCCATTATTTTATAAGACCAGCCGGAGTAATTAAACACTTTTACTGCTCCTTTGGTCAACACCCACCCTAAATAGCAGGTATATCCAAACAGGAAAACAAAAACAAAATTCGTAGCGATCCGTACTCCAATTCTGGCTTTTTCCGGCAGTTTATCCAAAAGGATATCGATCCCGAAATGAAGATTCTTCTTATATGCAGCTGCTCCGCCGACAAACGTTACATAGGCAAGGCAGATCATTGACAGTTCATCAGACCAGTTCAGGGGATCTCTGAACACATAACGCAGAATCACGTTCAGGAAAATTACACTCAGCATGATCCCAAGTGCTACACAGGCTATGACCTCTTCAATATGCAAAATGAACCATTTCAGCCCTTTAGAGACTTTATTCACAGTTTCACCCCTTTCCGGGAATGAACGGAATTCCATTGATCAGGAAATCCGAAAGATTTTTATTGAACAGGGGAAGGGCAAAAGCCCTTCCCCCGGCAAATGAGACTTTATGAATCAGTTGGAAGCAGCTTTGATTTCGTCCATAACGCCTTCACGAAGGCCAAGAGTAACAGCCGCTTCTGCTGCCGCAGCTGCGAAAGCTTCTTTATCAGCCTCAGAGGGTTCGACAATTGTAACGCCGGCTTCTTCAAAAGCCTTCATGTACTCTTCATTAGAAGCAGCACACATTGCAGTAAACTCTTTACCGCCTGCCGTCAGTTCCTCTGTTACAACAGCCTGATCTTCCGCTGAGAGAAGATTCCAGATCGCCATGGATGTTCCAAAGCAGGCCGCCGCATAGGTATGATTGGAAGTGAAGGCATACTTTGCCACTTCATACACAGAGTAGTCAGAAAGTGTTGCGAAGGGAGCTTCGGCGCCTTCAATCACGCCAGATTCAATGTTGGTGTAAACTTCAGCAAACGGAATACCGGAGACAGGCGCTGCGCCGAGAGCAGAGAACCAAGCTGCATAGGTATTTGTCGGGACGCGCACCAGGAATCCTTTCAGGTCTTCCACGGAATTGATCGGCTTGTTGGCAAGAATTACACGAGGAGCAGCCGCCCAGTTCATGCAGATCATATGGATCTGGCCTTTCTCCTCCATCTCCTTTACCATCGCTTTCCACATATCGGAATCGTTGAATTTAGCAATCTCATCCGTGGAGGAAAATGCAAACATGGAGTCCATTGCTGTCATATCAGCACAGCCATACGGTGCCCAGGAGGATGCCGAGGTCGAGGAAACGATATTTCCGCCGAGAGTAATCTGCTCAATAGCATCTGCAATCGAGCCGAGCTCGTTGGACCAATGGCACTCAACAATTACACGGCCTTCCGTGCGGGCTTCCACATTTTCTTTTACCTTCTCCATTACTTTTGCTGTCTGTGACTCCGGTGCTTCCGAAAATGCAAAACGCAAGACGACTGCGTCAGACTTTGCTGCAAAAGCTCCGATGCCGATTGAGAGAACCAAGGTCAGGACAAGTGCGAATGCGATCAGTTTCTTCATCTTTTTGATCTCCTTTTTTGATATTCCCTGTTTCAGGGTGATTATTTTAACGTGCTTTGCACGATAAAACCGCAGAACTCTCCCCACTATATCTATGCATAATATAATGATTCCTATAAATTGAATTGTCAACAAATTTCGCATTATGAAATTTGCTGTTTTGGTATAAAAATCTGTATTTTCCTTGAAAAATCAGCACGCTTTCAATGTCATTTGTTTATTCTGCACAATTTCTCGGCTGCTATTTTGTGAAATATCACCAACAACAAGCTGCCGCGATTCATTGACTTTCTTCAGGGAGAGGAGTATATTTCAAATTATGAAATTCAGCGGCAGAAAGGCGTGGTAAAATGATCAAGTCTGTAAAGAAAGCCCTGGATATCCTGACGATCCTCTCAAATTCCGGGGAAAAGCCGATTCCTCTCGCCGAGCTTGCCAAGCAGACGGCTCTCAACAAATCGACCTGCGCACACATCGTCGACACCATGTGCGAAGAGCTGTATGTGGAGCGCGTTTCACGGAAAGAGGGATACCGCCTGGGGCCCTGGGCCTATATGCTTTCCCGCTACGGCAGTTATTATAATTCGCTGTCAAAAACAGCCTATCCGATTTTGAAATGGCTGCACAAAGAACTGGACGCCGCAGTTTTTTTATCCGTCGTCTGCAACGGGAGAAAATACATTGTTTTACACCTTGATCCGGATAACATTCTTCCGATGAGCGACGGTTCCATAATTCAGGGAAATCTGGAAACGACCGCCACCGGACGCCTGCTTCTTGCTTTTATGGACGACGAGACATTGCACTATACCCTTGCCAAGCGGCTGGATGAAACCAATCAGAAAATCTTAACGCCAAAGCTGGAGGCGGAACTGAAAAAAATACGCCAGCAGGGTTATGCCCATTGTGTTGTGCCTCCGGCAGGCCACCAATCCTATGCCTTTCGGATCACGGACGGTGGGAAGAACATTGCCTCTCTCGGAGTGCTGTATGTCGGGGAAAAAGATTCCCCGGAATACCGGGAAAAAGTAATCCGTTCCGGAAAAACGGCTGCTTCCGAGATCAGCCGAAGGAAAGCCTTTGAGTAGGAAAACGGAATCCGTGCATTCCTTCAAAGCAGGCAAAAAATCACTTTTTTCCACAATATAGCTATCTTGCAATCCAAATCGATCAGAAATAAAATAACAGCAGAACAAACAGATCAATATGCAGGGAGGAGAATATGGATCAGAATTATTTACTTCCGAATGCCATTGCAAAGGAATTATATTTCAGCACTGCAGCAGATCTGCCGCTGATCGATTATCACAACCATCTTTCCGTAAAAGATCTGGCAGAGGACAGGCAGTACAGCGACATTGCGGAAGCCTGGCTTTTGAACGATCCCTACAAACACCGGGCAATGCGCATCTGCTCGGTGGACGAAGCCCTTATCACAGGCAACGCACCCAGGAAAGAGAAATTCGCTGCCTGGTGCAGTGTCTATCCGAGGCTGATCGGAAACCCGCTGTACGACTGGTCTGCTCTGGAGATCAAAAAGCTGTTCGGCATTGAAACACCGATCTGCAGAGAAAATGCCGAAAAACTCTGGGATGAGGCAAATGAAAAGCTGCAGGAAAAAGCCTTCCACGCCCGGGGAATCTATCACCACTTCAACATTCGGTATGCCGCACCCTGCGCAACCATCGCCGAGGATCTCACGCCGTTTTCGTCTGTTGTCGGGCTTGCCCCCTCTCTCCGGGGAGACGATCTGCTTACGCTCTCTGCGGGATTTATCGATTCCCTCTCTGCAGCTGCCGGAATTCCCATTACAGATTTTGACTCTTTGAAACAGGCCGTTACCATTCGTCTGGAAGAATTCCAGAAAGCGAACTGCCGATTCAGCGATCATGCAATCGACAATGGCTTCTCGTACCGCAGAGATGACGGGAAAAATCCTGACAGGATCGCCTCGGTCCTTGCCGGCAGCACGCCGGGGCCTGCCGATCGGGAACATATCGCTTCCGCCATGCTTCGTTTTCTTGCCGATCAGTATGCGGCACGCGGTTGGACGATGCAGCTGCACATCGGCGCCCAACGATCTACCAGCACCAGGCTTCGCAGGGTGGCAGGCCCGGCAGGCGGTTTCGCAGCTATCGGAAGCCCGGTCTCTGTTCTTATCCTTACGGAAATGCTGGATGACTTTGAACAGAACGATGCCGGGCTGCCCCATATCATCCTGTTTACGCTGAATCCTGCCGACAATGCTGTTTTTGCCGTATTGAGCGGGAGCTTCCCCGGGGTTACGCAGGGCCCGGCCTGGTGGTGGTGCGATCATCTGCACGGGATGCGGGAAATGCTGGAAACTTTCTCCTCTTACAGTATTCTGAGTACCTTCGTCGGGATGACAACGGACTCCCGCAGCCTGCTCTCCCTGCTCAGGCACGATTACTTCCGCAGGATGCTCTGCGGTTGGATCGGAGAAAAAGCAGATGCAGGCGAATTCCCCCGGGAACCGGCAGCGCTGAAAAATCTCGTAACGGAACTATGCTACAGCAATGCCGAAAAGCTGATTCATTAAACAAAAGATATCAAACGGAAGAAGGAGGTACCTAAAATGGATCCTTACTACAGCGGAAAGGTCGCCGTTGTGACCGGAGCGGGCGGCAGGCTCTGCTCTGTGATTGCGGAACATCTGGCTGAGAAAGGCTGCCGTGTTGTTCTCATCGGAAGAACCAGAGAAAAACTGGAAAAGACGGCTTCCGCCATTGAAGCTGCTGGCGGAACGTGCATGATCAGGACCGCTGACGTGTGTGATGAGACAGCTCTCAAAGCGGTTGCCGAAGAAGTATTCGAAACGTGGGGCCCGTGCCGTTTCCTGATAAACGGCGCAGGCGGAAACAACAACAAAGCAATCACGACAAACTTCTATTATGATCCGCTGGAATTGAGCGAAGACAAGCCGGAAGGTATGGTGGGTTTTTTTGATCTGGATATGGACATTTTTGAAGGCGTCATCCGGACAAATACGATCGGAACGGTGATCCCCATGCGTGTTTTCGGCAGGCAGATGGCAAAGGCAAAGACAGGCGCCGTGATCAACTTTGCCTCTATGAATTCCTATCGCCCGTTGACAAGGATCCCCGCGTACGCGATTGCCAAGGCCGGGATCGTCAATTTCACTGAGTTTCTGGCTGTCTATTTTGCCGGTGCAGGGATCCGCGTGAATGCAATTGCCCCGGGATTTTTCATTAACGAGCGAAGCATCAAGATCCTCGGCAGCCCTGAAACCGGCCTGACGGAGCGCGGGAAAAATGTAATGAGGCAGACGCCGGCAGGAAGATTCGGGAATCCCGAAGACCTGCTCGGCACCGTGGACTGGCTTCTGGATGACCGGCTCTCTTCTTATGTGACCGGACAGACCATTGCCGTTGACGGCGGCTTCCAGGCGCATGCGGGAGTATAAGAGATGATTTTAACCGATTATTATCGCTCCACCCCGGATACGACCTGGGAGATTGGGCGGCAGCTTGGCGTAAAGTACGGAGTGATCCGGCTGCCGGAACATCCGGATTTTGACCCGGCATGCCGGGAGCACTGGCTTCCCGTCTACAGGCAGTTTACCAACTACGGCATCCGCCCGCTCATCATTGAACCGATGCCCAATGCCCTCCATGACCATATCAAGGCCGGAGATGAAAAACGGGATGCCTGCATTGAGAAGGTTCTCAAAATGTTCCCGATCATGGAGGAACTCGACATCCGGACGATCTGTTTCAACTGGATGGCCTGTGTGGGATGGACACGCACCAGAAATGACATTCCCGAGCGCGGCGGAGCGCTGGTCACCGGATTTGATCTGAAGGAATATACTCCGCCGGAGGCCGCCATCTCGGAAGAGGAGCTCTGGGAAAATTACGCTTATTTTATCCGTGCAGTGATTCCGGAGGCTGAAAAACACGGGATCTGCCTCGCGCTTCATCCGGATGATCCGCCTCTGCCACGCGTGGGAAAAATATCCCGCATCATGGTCTCCTATGAAAACATTCGCCATGCCGTCCGCGAGATCGCGGACAGCCGGAATCTCGGGGTTACTTTCTGTCAGGCCTGCTACTATCTCATGGGAGAGGATCTGTACCGAATCATCCCGGAATTTGCAGACAAGATCATGTTTATTCACTTCCGAAATGTGACCGGAACGAAAACTGCCTTCCATGAGACTTTCCATGACAACGGCGATCTGGATATGCCCCGCCTCCTGAAATGCTATTATGATGCGGGTATCAACGTACCGATCCGGGTCGATCACGTGCCTACCATGGCAGGAGAAACCATGGTAAATCAGGGGTACGATGCTTTAGGCAGGCTTTATGCCATCGGATACCTGAAAGGGATTCTGGAAACACTGGAAAAAATGAGCTGAACAGACCAACCCGGTCCTGAAACGATCAGGACCGGGTTGATCTTTTATGTAGCCTCATATCTTTTGCGGTAACATTGAAGTAATTCTTAAATGCTTTTCCGAAATAGGTGTTGTTGTTATACCCCACCGCCACGGCGACTTCACTGACATTCAGCTTTCCCTCCTGGATCAGTTCCTTCGCTTTCTCCATGCGGACGGAAATCACGTAATCTTTGTAATTGATCCCCTCTTCCTTCTTGAAAAGCTTGCTGAGATAAAAGCTTGAAAAACCGACCTCTCTCGCCACCCGTTCCAGCGAAACATCCCCTGCGCAGTTTTCTTTAATATACTGTTTTGCAATCTCTATGATCCTGTGGTAACTGCCGGATCCGCTGCTGTCACTCAACAGACCTACCGCTTCTGCCACCGTTTCGAAAAAGCTGTAAAGAATATCCACCGCGTCATTGAGGCTTTCTGCAGACTGCAGTTCATGGTCGATCGTATCCTTATACGAGATCGTCGCCCGCTTTCCGCATCTCTCGAAAATACCGCGGTCGATGTATCTCCACAGGAAGGTAAAATAGCTCTGGTCTCTGATCCAGTCATGCCGATTTGTCCGGTCAATCAGCTGGGCAATTTCTTCCAGGGCAGCGCGGATACTTTCTCCTTCAAACTCGATAATATTATCCAGAACTTCTCTCTCAAGGGTATAGAGGCGAATGATCCGGCCGCCCCGATCCGGGACAGCTATCTGCTCTGCCGTTGCACAGAGCGCGTGATAGGTGCTCACCATCTGCCAGAGATTGGTAAGCGATTCACTCTCAAAACTGTTCACGCTGGAATTGGACGATTCCCGGATAATCAGTTCGCGGATCGTCTCCGCTTCGACGACAGGGCGATCCGCTTTATCAAAACTCAGGCACACATAAAAATGATCATATGCCCTTGCGCAGAGATAGGGATACCGTTCCTCCAGCAGCCCGGAGATCCTTTTCCGGTTTGAGGCGTCGGTGTCTTCCCACTGCGTCCAGAAAATGAAACAGCGAAGCGTTACATTCCGTTCTGCCAGATATTCATTGTACGCGTCGAACGACCAGTCATTCGGGAACCGCCCTATGATCATATAGGAAAAAATGAGCTTTCGGATGCTCTTTTCCATATTTTTGATCAGGAGATCATTTTTCAGCGTTTTTTCTTCCATCCCGATTTCCCTTTCCCTGTACGAGAAAATAAGGGGCTGTAGCAAAATAGCCCTAAAGGAACAAGAAACCGGGACGACCCAAAAGGGTGGTCTCGGTTTCCTGTTTGTGGTAAAATAAGTTTGTGAAAAATAGATTACCGCATAAAGATTATGGCACATGCAAGCGGAAT
>JAFRIV010000048.1 GCA_017432615.1 Oscillospiraceae bacterium | reverse complement strand
TTACCGTGTAAGAAGTCGTATTTCGCAAATAAAGTTTATGTTTACAAAGGATCTTGATTATGATAAATTTACAATATCTGTATGAAACAGATAGATTTTTTTAAGGAGGAAAAAATGGTAGGACTGTTAACCAGTTTACTCTCTCCCATCTTTGAACCGATGGGGGTAAGCTCCGCTGACCTCAATACGTATATTGAAATGGTCAAGGGTTATGTCTGGGTGATTTTGCTGGCTCTGGTTGCAATGATTGTTGTAATGGTGCTTGCAAAAAAAGCGAAACCCGGAAAAAAGCATCTGATTCGCTGGAATGCTGCCCTGGCGTGGCTTGCTGTTACGGCACTGGTAGTGAATCTGATGTGCTATGGACCGTTGTATACCAATGTTTCCGGTTTTTTGAACGCATCGAAAGCGGAACTGACGGAGGAAACCATAGCAAAAAGCAAGGACGTTATCAAAAGAGTGGGCGAGGAAGGCCTTGTACTGGTGGAAAATAACGGGCTTCTGCCTCTGGGAACGGATGTAAAGGCGCTGAACGTTTTCGGATGGGGTTCCACCAATCCGATCCTTGGCGGAACCGGCTCGGGGTCTTCTGACGGGTCCACAGCAGTTGGGATCCTGCAGTCGCTGAAAGACGCGGGCTACACTACCAATGAACAGCTAACAAGGCTGTATACGGATTATCGTGCAGACAGGCCGACTGTTGCCATGCAGAGTCAGGACTGGACGCTGCCGGAACCCACGGTGGATGCCTATACCGACAGCGTAATGGATCAGGCAAAAGGTTTTTCGGATGTGGCTGTGATTGTGATCTCCCGTTCCGGTGGGGAGGGGGCAGATCTGCCGACGGATATGAATGCCGTAATCAAAGGCACATGGGACATTCAGGATAAAGTCGGGCTTCCGGATCACCAGTACGGGTATTTCAAAGGCGTATATACCAATAACGGCGACTATGATGATTTCGAACCGGGCGAGCACTATCTCGAACTCTCTGTGACAGAAGAGAAGATGGTGGAGAAAGTCTGCTCCGAATTTGACAAGGTCATCGTCATTATCAATGCCAACAATGCAATGGAACTTGGTTGGGTGCGTGATTATCCCCAGATCGGTGCGGTGATCCTCGCTCCCGGTGCAGGCAATACCGGCCTTTCTGCTCTGGGCGAAGTGATTTCCGGTGCAGTGAATCCGTCCGGTCATACTGTAGATACTTACGTCTATGATCTGACCAAAACACCGACATGGAATAACTTTGGCAACTTTGCGTACGACAACGTGACGGATCTCAGACAGGCAGTAGGTGCTGCTGACAATGCCTATGAAGGAAACATGGCTTTTGTGAACTATGTGGAAGGCATTTACGTCGGCTACAAGTATTATGAGACAGCCTATGCTGAGGCGCTTTCCGCTGAAGCCGATGCCACCGCAAAGGCAGCAGAGGCAGCGGACGCTGTTGCTGCAGCAACGGCAGAAGCGGATGCCGCTTCAGAGGCAGCAAAAGAGGCCGCTGCTGCTGCAGAAGAAGCAGCTGCAAAAGCCGCGGAAGAAGACGCGGAGGAAGGTGCAGCGGAGAGAGCAGAGGCCGCCGCTGCAGAAGCGGAAGCTGCCGCGAAAGCTGCAGAAGCCGCAGCTGAAAAAGTTGCCGAACTGAAAGCTGAGGAAGAAGTTCCCGTTGGCTTTGCATTCGATTATGACAGTGTTGTGCAGTATCCTTTCGGATACGGCCTGAGCTACACCACCTTTGAAAAAGAAATCGGGAACTTTAAGGCAGACGGAGACAGCGTCACCTTTGATGTGACTGTGAAGAATACCGGCTCTGTGGCAGGCAAAGAAGTGGTGGAGGTCTACTTCACCCCGCCCTACACCAATGGCGGGATCGAAAAAGCTGCTGTCAACCTGATTGACTTTGCCAAGACCGGCGTCCTGGAACCCGGTGCCTCAGAAACCGTTTCCTTCTCTATCTCAAAGGAGGACTTCGCTTCCTATGACACAGGGATCAAGGTTGCCGGTGGGGGATACATTCTGGAAGCCGGCGAATACGCAGTTTCAGTCCGCTCCGATGCGCATACGGTTGATGCACAGGAAACCTTCTCAGTGGATACCGATATTGATTACAGCACCGGCCGCAGCAGTGATCTGACTCCGGCTGTCAATCAGTTTGAAGACTATTCCCGCGGCAACTTTGTCCAGCTGAGCCGTGCGGATCATTTCGCAAATTATGAGGAAGCAACGGCTGCCCCCGCTGCTTATGAGATGAGTGACGAGATCCGGGCTGTTCTGGAGACGTATGCCGTCGGCTTCTATGATCCCGCGAAGTTTGACAACCCGGACGATGTGATGCCGACGCTTGGCGCAAAGAACGGGCTGAAGCTGGCCGACCTTACGGGGAAAGCCTATGATGATCCTCAGTGGGAGAAGCTTCTTGATCAGCTGAGTTTTGAAGAAATGGCAACGATGATCAACATCGGCGGCTGGCAGACGGCAAAGATCGACTCCGTAGGAAAGGTTGCCACCTCTGACTGCGATGGTCCTGCAGGTCTTTCCAACTTCATTACCGGCGCCTATGGCACGGCGTATCCCTCCGAAGTGCTGATGGCACAGACGTGGAATTCCGAGCTGATCGAGGAGATGGGAGAGGCAATGGGCCAGGAATATCAGGAAGTCAACAACTACGGTTGGTATGGCCCGGCAATGAACACTCACCGCAACGCTTTCGCAGGCCGTAATTTTGAATATTATTCGGAAGACGGTGTGCTCGGCGGAAAACTGGCAATGGCTGAGACCAACGGGGCTGCTACGAAGGGTGTGTATCCGTATATCAAGCACTTTGCCCTGAATGATCAGGAGACGAACCGCTGCTCCTTCCTGCTGACCTTTGCTTCTGAGCAGGCGATTCGAGAGGTCTATCTGAAACCGTTTGAAATTGCCACCAAGGGGTACACCGGAACCTGCCGTGCTGTTATGTCTTCCTTCAACTGGATCGGCACGGAGCCAAGCTGCGCAAATACCCATCTGCTGAACAATGTTCTGCGCGGAGAATGGGGCTTTGTAGGAATGGTTGAAACAGACTACGATGGCTCTTATGGGTACATGATTTCCGACCATAGTGTACGTAATGGCAATGATCTGATGCTGGGCTTTGCCATGGCGTCGTCCAACCAGTTCACCGATCAGAGTGCTACGGCAACGCTTGCGATGCGCCAGGCCTGCAAGAATATTCTGTATACCATCGGCAACAGCGGCTATTACACCAGCGGTGCGGAGCGGACCGGAATGGATAATATGACCAAGCTGTTCACCGGTGTCGATGTCGGCATTGGAGCGCTGATCGTAGCAATCGAGGCTATTCTGCTTGCCAGGTACTTCAGCAAAAAGAAAAAGCAGAAAACTGCTGACTGATCAAAAACAGGTATTGAAAACAGAATAATTGTACAAAGGTAGGGGAGAAGCCGCTTTCTCCCCTGTCTTTTTTTCTGCAGCGAGAGAAATTTAAGTCGGGTTCGGTATTTTCTGTTGAATTCCTGAAAGGATTGTGCTATTATGTCAACTTAGAATAGTGGGTTAGTATACATATTTAGCCAAAACAAAACAATCAAAGGAAGTGGACTCATGAGTGGCAGAAAAATCAGTTTATATGTATTGCCCTCGGCGTTATATCTGAAGGATACACCGGTCATGATTGACGATGGCGCGTTGTTGATGGATCGTTTTTATGAATACCTTACCGTGAGACTTTCCATGCGCAGTATGAGCGAGCAGGAGATCATTTCTGTCACGGTCCGCATTCGCCCCTATGATGCGTTGGGGATTCCTTACGAAGAGGACACTGAATATGTTTTCAGCGGTCTGAAACTGAAAAGAGATCAGGTGTTCGGCCAAAACAGGCAAATCCCGATGCCGGATAATAAAGCACGCTCTTTCAGCGTCTACGTTTCCTCGGTGGCCTTCAGCGATTACAGTACTTGGGAAAACACCATGGCTTTTGGAACCGTAGGAAAAGCACGCTCCCTTATCAGCGCTTTGGGGGGAGAAGAGATCGCCAGGCAGTATATGACCCGCTACGGGAATGACTGCAAGGTCCTGCCCTCTGATGAAGAGGCTATCTGGTACTGCACCTGCGGAGCTGTCAACCATGCTGAGGAGGAACGCTGCCACAATTGCCGCAGAAATCGCTCTGCCCTGAAGAATATCAACTATGATTCTCTGAAACTGGAAGCAGAACGCACTGCAGAGAGAGAAAAGATAGAGAATGCGGAAGAGGAATCCCGCCGACAGAAAAAACGTGACCGTGGACAGAAGATTTTAAAGATCTCACTGATCATTCTCCCCATTCTGCTTGTCGGGGCTCTGCTTGCAGCTACAGTTCCGGGCTTCCTGGAACGCCGGGAAGCATATCAGTATGCCGGGCGCCTGCTGGAGGAGCGCAAGTTTGAGCAGGCACGACAGACATATTTGGACCTGGGGGACTATCTTGACGCCAGAGACAAAGCAGAAAAAGAAGTGGACTATCAAAAGGCACGGTATTTGCTTTCCTGTGCCAGAAATGCCGATGCAGCCGGACTTACGCTGCTCAATATCAGCAGAAGTGACCTCCCGGACGGAACGGATCTCAGCATTTATCTTTACGAACAATGTATCCCTCTGCTGGAAGAACTGGGAGATTACGGGGACACGGCAGAGATGCGTAAAGAGATCGATATGGCGATGGATGAATATGCCGAAAGTCTCGTCTATGCCGCTTACCGGCAGGCAGTGGAGACAATGGAAAAAGGTAATTACCTTGCCGCTAGAGACGCTTTTGAGGCACTCGGCGACTACCGTGATTCTCCGGCTATGATGCAGGAATGTCTTTACCGCAGGGCAGCTGCTTATCTTGATTTCTGTGAAAGCAACAATATGCGCAATATTCTGCTTCGTATCAGTGATACGGCGGAAGAAAAAACGCTGATCTCCATGCCGGGCAGCACGCTGACCCGCCTTGGAAGTGAGGCTATGATGGATCTGCAGCGCTGCTTCCTCGGAGACGGGGTGGAAGTTCTTTATGAGGATGAACCTTCGCAGGAAGGGCTGTTGCCTGCTTTCGAGGCAGCTGAAAAAGAGTTTTCTGCTTTGGGCGATTATAAAGATAGCGCTGCGCTAGCAGCCCGTGCCGGAGAAGGTGGGGATTACACCGGCGAGTTCTACGCTCTGCTGCAAAACGGCCGGTTCCGGGAAGCTCTCGATTGGCTCAATACTTATCCTGAAGATGAGATCCCCGATCGTGACAGTTATGCTGCGTGGATCGAAGCGTTTCAGCCTTTCCAGGGAGCCTGGACGCTTCATCAGGGAGATTCCGGCCTGATCCCGTATTCTGCCGGCGTGGAATATACACAGCTGATTTCCTTCGTGCCGCAGATCAGCATCGAAGGGGATGAGGCGGTGATGCGTATCAGCGATGAAGACGGGAATTATACCGCAACGCTCCGCTGTGCGCTCGGCGAGACGAGATTCAGCGCCTCACCGGATGGCACCTATTATTATGCACTGATTAATCAGGTGGATCATTTCACCTATCTGTGGTATTCGGATAACGGAATGCTCAGCAGCTGTGAGTATCGCCGACAGTAAACCGCAATTGTGCAAAGGAGTAGAGAAAGAGCATGTCAATGATCCAGACGATGGCCAATTCCGAAAGGGAGGAGAAACAGTCAGATCTTTTTGAGAGCCGGGCAGAGGGCAGACGCCGCGTTCTTGTCGTAGAGGATGAGGAGGTCAACCGGCTTATGCTGATCCCCCAGATTGAGACCCATTATGATCTTCTGATTGCCGAAAACGGGGAAGAAGCTATGAAAACGGTGGAGGCAAATCTCGGAACGATATCTCTTATTCTCCTTGATCTGATCATGCCGAAACTTTCCGGCCAGGAGGTCCTTCGCCGGCTGAAGGACAATATGGATACCAACGAGATCCCTGTCATTGTTATGACGGCCGACCGGAAGGCGGAGGTGGAATGCCTGGAACTTGGCGCAATGGATTTTCTCCCCAAACCCTATCCGGAAAGGGAAGTAATGCTTGCCCGTATGCAGCGGGTCATCGAACTGACGGAAGACCGCCAGACGATCCGTTCCACCGAGAGGGATAGCTTGAGCACCCTCTATAACAGGGAATTCTTTTATCGGTATGCCGGACAATATGACAGGCACCATCCGGATACTGCGATGGATGCCATAGTCATTGATGTAAACCATTTCCACATGGTGAATGAACGCTATGGAAAGACCTATGGGGATGATGTTTTACACCGGCTCGGATCCAGACTGCGGGAAATCGTACATCTTTCCGGCGGTTTTGCCTGCCGGCGCGAGGCGGATACATTTCTTATTTACTGTCCCCAACGGGAAAACTATCAGTGGCTTTTAGAGGAAGTTTCTTCCGCCTTTTCCGATGAAGAGCGGGAAACCAACCGTGTGCGTCTGCGGATGGGCGTTTATCCGGATGCAGACAAGACCATTGATATGGAACGTCGTTTTGACAGGGCAAAAAGTGCAGCGGACACGATTCGCAACAGTTTTACGAAATCCTTTGCTTTTTATGACAATACGCTCCACGACAGGGAGCTGTTTGGGGAACAGCTGATCGAAGATTTCCAGGAGGCATTGAGATCCAGACAGTTCAAGATCTATTTTCAGCCCAAATTCGATATCCGTCCGGAAATCCCGGTGCTTGCTGCTGCGGAGGCTCTTGTACGGTGGCAGCACCCGCGTCTGGGGTTGATTTTCCCGGGCACATTTATCCCTTTGTTTGAAGATAACGGGCTGGTACAGAAGTTGGATACTTATATATGGCGGGAAACGGCAGCCCAGATCCATGACTGGAAGACAAGACTGGGATTCAGTGTGCCGGTTTCCGTCAATGTGTCACGGGTGGATATGTATGATCCGGCTCTGGTAGATACGTTCAAGGGGATTCTGACGGAATTTGATTTGTCAGGGGAGGATCTTCATTTGGAGATTACCGAGTCTGCCTATACCCAGGATTCCGACCAGATTGTTACCATTGTCAGCCGCCTTCGTGAACTGGGATTTAAAATCGAAATGGACGATTTCGGTACAGGCTATTCTTCTTTGAATATGATCTCTTCTTTGCCGATCGACCTTCTGAAAATGGATATGCTTTTTATCCGGAATGCATTCCGTGATAAACATGATACACGCCTGCTGGAGATCATTGTGGACATTGCCGACTATCTGGATGTTCCGGTCATCGCCGAAGGGGTGGAAACAGAAGAACAGTATGAAGCGCTTCGCGCTATGGGCTGTGACTATGTCCAGGGGTACTATTTCTCTAAACCCATCCCTGTAGAAAACTATGAGAAGCTTGTCATCGAACGGCAGAAGCAGGATTTGCAGCAGCTCCTATCCAACGACAACCCGCTGCGGCGTGCCTCGAGCAAAAAGGAAGCTCTGGGGAAGATTGCGTATGCGCTGTCGATGGATTTCGAACGGATCTATTACGTGGACACGGATTCGGGCCATTATCTGGAGTTTAACGCCATGGCGAGGCAGGAAGACCTGCAGATCGAACACAGCGGGAAAGACTTTTTTGCTGATATGCAGGAAAAAATCCAAGCCGAAGTATTTCGAGACGATCAGGAGAGAGTAGCTCTCTCCATGCGGCGGGATACACTTCTTGTACAGCTCGTCGGTGAAAGGCATTTTTCTATGACGTACCGTCTGATGCGAAAGGGAAAGCCGGTTTTCTTCAATCTGAAAGCGGTACAGGCCCATACCCATGATGACCACCATATTATTCTTGGGATCACGGATGTCGATGAACAGATCAACCAGGCAAAGGATGTTCCCCTTCAGGATCACGGGGCAATCAGCGTCGGAAGCCTGGCGGCGCAAATGGCAAAGGTCGAGGCACTGGCCAACCGTGACGCACTGACCGGCGTAAAAAGCCTGAAGGCGTTTGAAGAAGCGGAAAAAGAATGGAATGTTCGCCTGCTTCACAACGATGAAGCTGCATTTTCCATCGCTCTCTGCAAGGTGGAAGGATATGCCAAATGCAGGGAACAGAGTGAAGAAAAAGGGGATGAGCTGATCTGTAAGGCATCGGTGGGTATCTGCAATGTTTTCAGCCACAGCCCGGTGTATCGGATCGAAGAGGATACCTTTGCCGTGATCCTTACCGGAGCAGATTACGAACGCCGTTCGCTTTTATGCACGGATATTGAAAACCGACAGGGAATGAAAGGTACAGTTATCTGCCGCATGGCTGATTATCATGGGGAAGAGAAAGAATCCTTCCGGGATGTGCTTCTTCGAGCATCAGAATTCATATAAAGCTGGAGTTATACGATGAACTATCAACTGAATCTGACCAATTATGCAGATTTTTCTGTTTTTGAAAAGAACAAACTGCCTGCACGCAGTTATTTTATTCCATTCTCTGCAAAAAACAGGGCATCCGAAGCACTCGCCAAAGAAAAACGCTATTGTTCAGACAAGGTCCTTTGCCTGAATGGGGAGTGGGATTTTCATTTTTATCCCCGTCCTGCGGAGCTTCCTTCATCGCTGGATACTTCCTCTGTTCCCTTTGACAGAATCGATGTGCCTTCCTGCTGGCAGTTCCGCGGGTATGACAGGCCGTTTTACGTCAACATTCGTTATCAATTCCCGTATCAGCCGCCTGTGATCCCTACCACGGAAAAAGTGGGGAAAGTGTTTTCCTGGCTCGGTTGCGACCAGGGAATCAGTCCACGCTGGAAGGATCCCGGGGAAGAATATAATTTTGTCGGCGTTTATCGCCGGTGGCTGCAGCTGGATCCCGCGGATGCCGATAAAAACGCAGTGATTTCTTTCCTGGGGGTAGCTAGCTGCCTTGATCTTTATTGTAACGGAAACTATGTCGGTTATTCGGAAGGTGCGCACAACACGGCAGAGTTTGATCTTACTGCCTTTCTGCAGGCCGGCGAAAACGAGCTTGTGGCAGTAGTGCATCGTTGGTGCAACGGCACTTATCTGGAAGACCAGGACATGTTCCGAAACAACGGGATCTTCCGGGATGTGCTTCTTCGCCTCAGCGAGCCGACTGATTTCTGGGATCTGAATGTAAAGACCGAAAAGCGAGGGGAAAGATATTCGCTTGTCCTCACAGCTCAAACGCTTGCTGATACTTCTGTAACGTTTTCCTTTAAAGACAGAGACAGGGAATACAGCAAAACGGTTGTCACGAAAAACCGTTTTGCTTCTGCACGTTTTGACGAACTCTCTGTGGAGGAGTGGAATGCGGAAGCGCCTGTTTTATATGATGTCTATTTTGAGACACCTACCGCCTGCGTAAAAGAGCGGATTGGATTTAAAACAGTTGAGATCCGGGGTGATGTCTTTCTTCTCAACGGCAGAAAGATCAAATTTAAAGGGGTGAATCACCATGATTCCAGTCCGAAAAACGGATATACCCTTACACCGGATGAAATAGAACAGGATCTTCTCCTTTGCAAGCAGTTCAATATCGACACGGTGCGTACGTCACATTACCCGCCGGATCCCCTTCTTCTGGAATTGGCGGATGAGCTGGGCATTTATATCATCGATGAAAATGACCTGGAAACACATGGAACGTTTGCACATCAGCTTCCGCCGACCTATAATTCCATCAGCCATGATCCGAAATGGAAGCAGCATTATCTCGACAGGATTACCCGCCTTTATGAGCGGGATAAGATCCGTGCCAACACCTGCATAGTCATGTGGTCACTGGGAAATGAGGCAGGCGGGTATAAGAATACGGATGCCATGTATGATTTTCTCAAAGCGCACTCCGGTTTGCCGGTACACTATGAAAGTGCTGTTCACTGCGCAAGGCAGGCTTATGATGTGGGCAGCGAGATGTATCCGAGTGTTCAGAAAGTGCATGAGGTCGGAAGACATAGCAGGGAACTTAAACGTCTCAATGACAGACCGTATTTTCTGTGCGAGTATGCCCATGCAATGGGTGTCGGACCGGGCAATACCGAGAGCTATTGGAAGGAAATCTATGCCTATGATAATCTGATGGGCGGATGTGTATGGGAGATGGTGGATCATGCCGTGCTGCATGAGGACGGCACATACACCTATGGCGGTGACCACCATGAATGGGAACATGATAAAAACTTCTGCGTAGACGGGCTGTTCTACCCGGATCGCCGTCCTTCTGCAGGGGCAAAGATCATTCGCTTCATTTATCGGCCGATCCGTGTAACCCATGTTTCCGAGAATATGTTTGAAGTGTTTAATACCTGTGCGTTTTCCTGTGCCGATCGATATGAACTGTCTTTCCGCTGGAATGACGGTACGGAGGAAACAGTAAAAGCGGATGCCGGCCCTCTTACCAAAATGCGTATTACACTCCAGGGCGGCAGGGCGACTGGCGGCAGCCGGAATGTGCTGGTGACAGCCAAGGACCTTGTCAGCGGCCGGATTGTTTCAGAAGAATACTGCTGCATTTCCCAAAAACTGCCTGGTCAGCCGAAGCGCAGAACCGCTCTGCCGGAGTATTGCAGGGTGGAAAACGGACGGCTGAAGCTTCGCCTTTCAAATGGCCGGATGCTTGCTGCCGCTACAGAAGGGACTCTTTTATACCGTGCTGCTACGGACAATGATACTGACCCCATGTTCCGCAATACCATGAAACCCTGGTATGATCAGAATATAAAGCTCATCTCGGAGGAAGAAACAAAAAACGGGGTACGTGTGGTGTCAGAGATCAAAAACGGAAAAGGGCGTTTTATCCTGACGGACACCTATGAGGGAACAGAAGACGGAATTCTGGTTACAAGCACGCTGCACTGTAAATCGGGCAAAGGATATCTTCCCAGATTCGGAAAATGTTTCCGTCTGGATCCTGTTTTTGATGCCGTATCTTATCACGGCAGAACGGGAGAGAGCTACTGTGATATGAAAGAGCAGTTTCCCGTGGCAACCGTCAACTGCACCGTAAAGGATATGACGGAACCGAATCTCCGCCCGCAGGAAAGCGGAAACCGGTGTGACTGCACCTTTGCATCGATTTCTGACGGAGAGGAAACGGTCCTGTTTGAAGCGGCTGAAAAACCGTTTGAACTTGGGATCAAGCCGTATACCGATCGGTCTCTCCTTTATATGCGACATCGGGAAGATGAGATCCGTACCGGAACCTATATTACGATTCAGGCGTTTCAGCAAGGCATAGGTACCGGAGCCTGCGGCCCGGCTACAGCGCCGGAATTCCTTTATCCTGTGTCGAAGGATTATGAACTGAAGTTCCTGATTAAAACCCGGAAGACAGCAGAGAAGGAGTCCGTATGACGATCCTGATAGTTGAAGATGATGATCTGATTGCACGCGCTTTGGGGGAGATTCTGAAGCAGGAAGGTTATCTCACCGATACGGTGCAGGATGGCCTTTCAGCCGTATCCTATGCCGAGGCGGTATCCTATGATCTGATCATTCTGGATGTGATGCTGCCGAAGCTTGACGGCTTTGGAGTGATCCGTTCTCTGCGGGAAAAAGGAATCAGTACCCCCACACTGATGCTCACTGCCCGCGCTTCAATTTCAGACAAGGTCACCGGGCTGGATGCCGGTGCGGATGATTATATGACGAAACCTTTTATCCGTGAGGAACTGACTGCGCGGGTACGTGCTCTCACGCGGAGAAAGGGAGAAGTGAAGCCGGATATCCTGACAATGGATGATCTGTCTCTTGACCTGCGTTCTGCCATGCTTACTTATGGAAAGACCTCGGTGCAGCTGAGCAAAAAAGAGTTTGAAGTACTGCGTATCTTTCTGTCTGATCCCAAAATCACTGTGACGAAGGAACAATTGATTTCCGCAGTCTGGGGGATGGAGAGTGAAGCCACAGACAACAACGTAGAGGCATATATTTCCTTCCTTCGAAAGAAGCTTCGTTACCTGAAAGCACCTTGGACGATCAAAAATATCCAGCGTATCGGTTATCGGCTGGAGAGTGTGAGATGAAGAAATATCGCCGTCGATTAGCAAACCTCAGTTATTCCCTGATCGTTGTGGTGTTGCTGGAGGTTCTTGTTTTAGGCGTTTTTTTCAGTGAAAGGAATCTTCGCCGAGAGGTGTATTCCTCGATGAAGCAGGTGCTTGCCCCGTTTAATCCCGGCTTTATGCACATTCCCCCTGCGCAGGAAGGAGCCAACAATAACCGGGAGAGTATTACGGTTGTGTTTTATTCACCCGGGACGGGAACGATTGATATTCTTTCCAACCAGTCTGCAATTGAAGAGGAACTGCTGCTGAAGGCTGCCGGACAGGTTGCAAAACAGAAAAGTGAATACGGGGTTCTTTCCTATGCAAAGCTGCTGTTTTATCGGGAGGACACGCGGGAACAGATCAAAATTGCGTTTCTGCCGGTCTCCTATCTTCGGAAATCTGAATGGAGGGTGTTCCGTATTTACTTGGGCCTCTTTAGCCTGGCTTTACTGATCTTTTATTATGTCAGTAATTACCTTGCAGGTATTGCCATTCGGCCGATGGAAGAGGCTATGGCAAGAGAAGCGCAGTTTGTGATGGATCTTTCCCATGATTTAAAAACACCCTTGACGGTGATTCTGGCCAATACGGAGATCCTGCACCGGGATCCGGAGCAGACGGTCTCCCAACAGATGAACTGGGTGGACAGCACCCAGGAAGCGGCGAATACCATGCTTACCATGGTCAATGAAATGCTGACCATTTCACAGGTGGAGAATGCACAGAAGACGCTGGAAAAAACAGAGATAGATCTCTCCTCACTGACGGAAAAGATCTGTTTGCAGATGGATTCTGTTGTTTATGAAAAAGGGCTCAGCCTGTCAGAGAATATCCCCGTGGGGATTACGGTTTCCGCCCGGGAGGACTATCTGACTCGTATCCTCTCAAGTCTGGTAGAAAATGCCGTAAAATATGAGCCTCCCGGAGGGTGTGTTTCCGTTACCTTGCGGGAGGAGCACGAATATGCTGTGGTGACAGTGCAAAACCCCGGTGCATTGATTCCGAAGGAAGATCTTCCGCATATTTTTGAACGCTTCTATCGCGCAGATAAATCCCGCACGGGGCATAATGGATTTGGTCTCGGTCTGGCAATTGCCAGAGAGATGACGGAGGCTTTGGGAGGGACGCTTTCAGCGCAAAGCACACCGGAAGTCGGTACAGTGTTTTGCCTGCGCCTGAAAAATTCGTAAATTCAGCCGGAAGTGAGAAAAGAAATGAAGCGCTTTTTAACAACCATCAGAACAAGTTCCGGACAATGTTTGTCCGGAATCCTGTTGTCGGCTGTCGTGTGTTTCCTGCTTTTCCTGTATGCACCCCTGGAGACCTATATTTCCAATATCCATGATTTTTCTTACGATATCTATGATGTGATTCGTATGATGCTCCCCCTGACGGTGGTTTTTTTTGCCTTTTTCACAGCCCTGCTGATGCTTTTGAGGCGCATCAGTGAAGGGGCATATCGATTCTGCCTGACGTTTGGCTTTGCTCTTTTTATGGGGATATATATTCAGGGCACATTTCTTTCCGGAAGGATCCCAGTGCTCGACGGAAGCCTGATTTCATGGGAGGCATATGGGAAAGAGAGGCTTTGCTCGGCTGCGCTGTTCTGCACAGCTATTCTTGCAGGGGTTCTGCTGCTTCGCTTTCTGCCGGATCGGAAACGGGAGAAGCTTATTGCGGCTGTATGCGGCGGCCTTTTTCTGATGCTTCTGCTCTCCATTGTACTTCTGGGTTTGAACAGCGAGGCGGGCAAGAGAAAGATCAAGATCATCACAAGCGGGGAGGAAATGTTCTCCCTGTCCGATGATACAAACTTTCTTATCCTGCTGGTAGATAATCTGGAAGGGAAGATGCTGGAAGAAGCACTGGATAATCATCCCCAAGACAGAGAGGCATTGGAAGACTTCACCTTTTTTCGGAATACTGTCGGGGCGTATCCCTTTACCTTTCATGCGATTCCTCAGCTTCTTACCGGAGAGCTTTTCCTGAATGATGAGAATTTTTATGACTATGTGGAACGGGCATTTCGGCAATCTCCTCTGTTTTCAGAACTGGAAGCACAGGGATATCGGATCGGAGTTTACGAAGCAGAGATGACGCCCGCTTCCGAGAATAGTGTAACACGGTTTGAAAACGTCTATCTGGCAGGAGAAAAGTTCACTTTTCCCTGGAATTTCATCAAGATGCAGCTCAGTTTTTCTTTCCTGAAGTATTTTCCATATCAGTTGAAACCGTTTTTTATTCTGACACCGCAGAATATCACCGATGATTCCCTGATCGAGGCGGTCAGCCCCTGTGAGGATATATTCTCTGCCAGGAACACCTATCTTTATGAAAAGCTGACGAAGGAACCGATTACGAAAAGTGAAAAGAACTGTTTTCGCTTTATTCATATTGTGGGAGCACATGCGCCATTTGACCTGGATATTGATCTTAATCCTATCGACCCGGAACGGGGTTCCTATACCGACGGTGTGGAATGCAGCATGACGCTGATCAAAGCATTCCTGAATAAACTGAGAGAGAACGGCGTATTCGACCGGTCTGTCATCATCATCATGAGTGATCACGGCTATATCAACCGGCAGAATCCTGCACTGCTGATCAAAGGTACAGGGGAAAAGCATGGCCTGACCATATCGGATATTCCGGTTTCCTATCGGGATCTGCAGGAAATCTATCATGCGCTCCTGGAACAAAAAACGTCCCCCGATCTCTTCTCCTGGAAAGAAGACGAAACGAGGGAAAGGATCTTTATTCAATACGAATTGGGTGACGATGAACATATGGAGGAAATGATCCAGACCGGGCATGCATACAGCATGGATACTCTGCTGCCTACCGGGCAGGTGTATGTTGCTCCGTAAAATGCAGGATGGGCTTTTGATTTTCCGCCTTATGCTTCATCGCGAATAAAATCACCGTGGACTCCGCCTGACTTGGAAAGCAGGCGGATTTCTGTTATTACCATATCCCGCTGAACCGCTTTGCACATATCATATACTGTCAGCGCTGCAATGCTGACGGCCGTCAGGGCTTCCATTTCCACACCGGTCTTTCCATCGCAGGAAACCGAAGCGGTGATTTCTACCGCACATTTTTCTTCATTGAGCGTAAGGGTAAGATCGATCCCGTTTACAGGAACCGGGTGACACATGGGAATTACTTCAGATGTGCGCTTTGCCCCCATGATCCCGGCAATCTGTGCGGTTACCAGAACATCACCCTTTTTCATTCCGCCGGTTTGAATCAAACGGAAAGTCTCTTTGTTAACGAGAACAGATCCTGCTGCCACGGCAGTGCGGTTGGAAACCGGCTTTTCGCCGACATTTACCATCCTGGCCCGTCCCTGGTCATTGAAATGTGTAAAATCAGTCATCAGTTTTCTCCCGTTTCAGATCAAATGCGGTTTCTGACCGCATTCCATAGCTTCCCAGAGGGGGCTGGAACTCCGCAGTGCGGCAACAGCCTCCGGAATCTCCCTTGACAGGTAGTCGATTTCTTCCGGAGTATTGTATTCCCCAATGGAAAGACGCAGCGAACCGTGTGCCACCTCATAGGGGATACCCAAAGAGAGCAGAACGTGGCTTGGGTCCAGAGAACCGGAATTACAGGCACTTCCCGAAGAAGCGCAAATTCCTTTCTGATCCAGCAGCAAAAGCAGATTGCCGCCCTCGATACCCTCAAAACACATGTTTATTGTGCCGGGCATATGGTGTTCCATATTCCCGTTTAGAACACTGTGGGGGATCCTGCACAACGCAGAAATCAGCTTTTCACGCATGGAAAGGATCTTGAGCGTGTTTGCCTCCATATTTGCACAGCTTTCCTGAAGAGCGGCTGCAAGTGCGGCGATTCCAGCCACATTTTCCGTTCCGGCCCGTTTCCCCCGTTCCTGACCGCCGCCTTCGATCAGGCTGGATAACGGCTGAGAGCGTTTTGCATAAAGCGCACCGATGCCTTTCGGCGCGTGAAATTTGTGGCCGGAAAGCGAGAGCATATCGATCTGCATGGTACCGACATCAACAGGCACATGACCGGCCGCTTGAACGGCATCGGTATGAAACGGGATTCCTTTTTCACGACAGAGTGCGCCGATCTCCGCAACAGGCTGGATCGTCCCGATTTCGTTATTGGCAAACATGATGCTTACCAGTGCTGTATCTTCGCAGATGGCGGCTTCCAGATCTTCCAGGCGGACAATGCCTTCTTCATGAACAGGGAGAAGGGTAACGGAAAAGCCTTCTTTTTCCAGCTGCTTAAGCGTATGCAAAACAGCATGGTGCTCAAACACAGTGGAGATCAGGTGCCGTTTGCCTTTTCTTGCACCCGCTTTGGCGGCAGAACGTATGGCCTGATTGTCTGCTTCACTCCCTCCGGATGTGAAGTAGATCTCCCGCGATTCGGCACCGATACATTGTGCAACTGTTTTCCGTGCCTGCTCAACGGCTTCCCGGGCCTCCTGACCAATAGAATACAGGCTGGAGGGATTCCCATATTGGTTCGTGAGATAGGGCAGCATGGCGTTCAGTGCCGCCGTGCTGACGCAGGTGGTAGCGGCATTATCTGCATAGACAAACATTGTTCTGCCTCCCGTTGATCGTTTTTCTAATAGCTGCCGAATGTACAGTTTGGGAAGTGGCACGTTTTGCACATCTGGCA
This sequence comes from Oscillospiraceae bacterium, assembly GCA_017432615.1. Taxonomy (GTDB): domain Bacteria; phylum Bacillota; class Clostridia; order Oscillospirales; family Oscillospiraceae; genus Limivicinus. The sequence continues at coordinate 105,750 of JAFRIV010000048.1, read as the reverse complement.
CAGACCGCCGTCCCCGAGACGAATCAGATCTTCTTTTGTAAATCGATCTCCGACGAATATCTGCGGGATCAGCACATCAAACATGGTTGTCGGTAAAACAACGGCCGCACCCGGTACACCCATAATGGACACATCGTTGAGATAGGCAATCAAAGTCATATTGCCGGGCTGAGACGGCACACCGTGGGAGATGATCTCTGCGCCGAGCCGACGAATGGCAGTGGGGGTCAGATCATCCGGATCAACGGACATCCCTCCGGAGAAGATAAGAAAATCGGCACCGGCTGTCAGAAATTTCTGCGCGGCATCCGTAATCATATCCAGATCATCATCACAGAGGGAAACGCCGAGGATCTCACAGGGATAGTGTGACAGCTTTGCGCGCACCACAGGTTCAAATTTATCTTTGACCCTGCCGGAGTAGATTTCGGATCCGGTGATGATTACACCGATTTTCCGATGCTGATAAGGCTTCAGTTCCAACAGGTTTTTCCCTTTGCACAGGGCTTCCGCTTCAATGATCTGTGCTTCCTTGGTGACGAGAGGGACGATACGCATTGAGGCAAGCCGTGCCCCTTCCTCCACGGGATAATGATCCCGGAGCGTACAGATGGTAATGTCACCGATAGCATTGATCTTTCGCAGCAGTTCCGTATCTACGCGAAGCATCCCGCGCCGGTCGGCAAAAAGAAGGACCTTTCCTTCCGACGGCTCAGTGTAGTGTGCCCCTTCCACAGGAGCCATAGCTGCCATGCGCAGAGCGGCGTCTTCCTCATGAATCTCTCCGGCATTTTCTTCCCAGACGAAAATATTCTTCTTGCCGATATCCAACAGCTTTGGAATATCTTCCTCCGAAATGATATGCCCGCGATGGAAAGCTGCGCCTTTGAAGCCGTCCCGCATCGCGGTGATATCATGACACAGTTCCATGCCGACAGCAGATTCAACAGGTATCTTTTTCATTTCATTTCCTCACTTGTTCAAGGTTCTTTTGAAACAAGAATTACATTCTGTGGAATCGAATCTGTAGTGATTATAACAGAATTGCTTTTTAAAAGCCACTCTTCTTTTAAGAGAATTTCATCTGCTTTTCCGTCCTGAACTATGGCAATGCGATCACAAAGGCGATAGGCCTCTCCTCTGTCATGGGAGACAAGAATAGTTGTTTTCCCAAAACGTTGGATTACGTCTCTCACTTCTTTTTCCATGCGAAATTTCAGCTCGCTGTCCAGTGCGGAAAACGGCTCATCAAGCATCAGAATCTGCGGCTCGGAGACAAGGATCCGTGCCAGCGCTGTACGCTGCTGCTGCCCGCCGGAGAGCTGCCTTGGATAGTGGGAGGCAAGCGATGACAACCCAAAACTGTCCATAATAGCATCAACTTTGTTTTCCCGCTCTTTCTCATTCTGCTGATCCCGCAGGGTTCCCGCGCGGATGTTCTGCCGCACTGTCATATTGGGGAAAAGAGCATAGTTTTGGAACAGCAGTCCGGTGCGTCGTTTCTGGGGGGATAGATTGATGTGTTTCTCCGAATCGAAAAGGGTGATGCCGTTGAGAACAATTCTCCCCCTGTCAGGCTTCTCGATACCGGCAATGCATTTGAGAGTAAGGCTTTTCCCGCAGCCTGAATTCCCAACCAGACCGAGAACTTCATCTTCCGTATTCAGTTTGATCTGAAGCCGGAAAGTCCCAAACTTCTTCTCAATATCGATTTTCAGAGCCATCCTATGCTGCTCCCTTCTGCTCTTTCCCTTCTTTTTTCTCCAACATGTTTACTGCGAGAAGTACAACAAAGGAGATAGCCATGTTCACCAGCACCCAGCGGAATGCCAGGGCATCATCGTTGGTACGCCATAACTGGTAGACCGTTGTGGAGATGGTGGCTGTTCTGCCGGGTGTATAGCCTGCGATCATGCTCGTTGCACCGTATTCTCCCAGTGCCCGGGCAAAGGCAAGCACGGTTCCGGCCATAATTCCCTGCTTGCAATAAGGCATCCGGATCCGCCAGAAAATATAGGTGTTGGAAAGCCCAATCGTCTGAGCGGAATAGGCAAGCGTTTTATCAAAGGCTTCAAAAGCACCGCGCGCAGTGCGGTACATCAGGGGAAAGATCACAACAGTTGTTGCAAAGATGGCCGACCACCACATCATCGTGAGTTTAATGCCGAACATGGTGAGAAACCACTTCCCAATCACACGTTTGGGTCCAAGGACACGAAGCAGCAGATACCCTACCACCGTTGGCGGCAGGACCAGCGGAAGTGTGAGAATCACATCGAGAACTCCTTTCAGCACTCTTGGGGCTTTGGCGATATAATATGCAGCAAAGATACCCAGAAAGAAGATAATAAAAGTGCTGATGAGGGCAATTCTTAGAGAGTTGATCAGAGGGAACAGATCCAAGAAATCACATCCTTATCAGAAAACAGGCGGACCGGAGTCCGCCTGTACTGTTGTAAAAGAGAAATCCAGAAATGCTTATTTGGACAGGGGAGAGAAACCGACTGCTTCGAATACGGCAGAAGCGTCTTCTCCCTGCAAATAGTCGAGAAATGCCTTTGCAGCATCTTCATTTTTCGTGATGTTCAGCACGGCTGCAGGGTAAATAACCTGTCCGCACATCTCTGCTGTTGCGGTGTCAACCACAGTAAGCCCGGCAGAGAAGGCATCCGTGCCGTAAATGATACCGCAGTCAACCGTTGCTTCACTGACCTGCGTGGTTACTTCCTTCACATTGGAACCGTAGGTGATCACTCCTGCTTTGGCAAGGTCTTCTTCGTTAAGCTCATAGTAGGCGAGGATCTTCTGAGTGTACTGTCCGACCGGGACGTCGGAGTTCCCCATGGCGAGCATTACAGAGCCGTCTTTCAATCCGGCGACAAGCTCATCATAGGAATGGATATTTTTGGGATTGCCTTCCGGAACGGCAAGGGCGACCTTGTTTTCCAGCAGGTTGACGCGGGTGCCCTCCAGAACAAAGTCAAGCCTGTCGGGATTGGCAGTTTCGTCCTTGCTGATGTCCAGCTGGTTCATCTGTTTGGGCGCAGCGGAGATGAATACATCGCAGTCGGCACCTTCCTGAATCTGTGTTTTCAGCGTCCCGGAGGAATCAAAATTGTAAACAAGCGTCACATTGGGAGCAACTTCTTGATAGAGTTCGGCGATCTCGGTGAGGGTTTCTGTCATGGAAGCTGCAGCAAACACGATCAGTTCGACCGGTTCCTCCTTCTCTTCTGCAAAAGCAGAGGAGGCAAAGGCAAACGTCAGGCAAAGGACGAGGATCAACGCAAGAATTCTTTTCATGATTGGTTCTCCTTTTTCTAATATCAATTATTTGCAAATTGCATTTAATTGTAATTCGAAGTATACCACAGGGTATAAAATGTTGCAACAATAAACGGAAATAATTTTTCCTCAGAATAGTAAAAAATACACAGAACTCCTTGATTCTGTGCTCTGCTTCCTATATAATAGTGCCAGCGAATTATAAATAATTAAAATTCGAGGAGGATTATCTATGAAATTAAGCGCAAGAAATCAGTTCGCCGGCACTGTTGAAAAAATCAGTGAGGGGGCAGTGAACGGAATTGTGACCATCGACGTCAACGGTTCCCCGGTAAGTGCAACAATTTCCATGGCTGCGATTCGTGAGCTCGACCTTGCACCGGGAAAACCTGCCTATGCAGTGATTAAGGCGACCGAAGTTATGGTGGGAAAAGGGGAGCATCTTCCCCTCAGTGCACGGAATCAGTTTCCCGGTAACGTGACAAGTATTGAAAAAGGTGCCGTCAATTCTATCGTGAAGATTTCCGTACTCGGCGGCAACACGATTTCTGCCACAATTTCCAATGCGGCAGTAGATGATCTCAAGCTTTCTCCGGGAGATGACGCCCTTGCTGTGGTCAAGGCCACGTCTGTGATGGTCGGTATTGACTGAGAATCGGAAATAAACCGATAATCGCTTTTCTCGGTATGGAAAGAATAATCGCATGAATTGCGGGAACTTCCCCGGTTTTTCATGCGATCTTTTTTATATATCGGGTTTCATTCCCGCTGGGTACTGTTTTGGGGCAGTATTGCTGTGAGATAATTTGCACAGAAAGGTCTGATCCTGCCCTGATGGTAGACATGGAGGGTACAGCGGTGCAGCCGCTCGATGTTGAGATTCATAGCGTCCTGAAAAGCCATGGCAGAGAGCGTAAGGCTTTCGTGACGCAGCCGGTAAAGAAAAGTATCAAAATCCATTTCTTCGGAAGGGGAGGGGGAGAGGTTCCTCTCTACAGGAGACGCTGTCCAGTGCCGGGCAATATAATTTCGGTTATCTGTTGCGCTGCCGCGATCGGAAGAAGAGTGCGCGAAGGAAGAAAGGGGCCGCAAGGTCCCATCACTTTCCGGCAGGAATAGGGCATGGAAGCCGCAGAGCGGGTGATCACATCGGGAGGGCATGAAGCTGTCCGGCGGGATGCCCGCCTGGGCACTGAGATCCGCCATGAGCTGATCCAGCGTATAGCGATCTTCTTCCTGCGGTTTATGCGGCGTTCGCCCAAAATAGGAGACAGGCTGAAAATGGATCCCGCGCACACCCGGTGATAAGGAACAGGCGAGAGCAACAAGTGCCCCGAGATTATCGTCATTGACACCGGGGACGACCGTCGGTACCAGGGTTATGCCGATGCGGGCTTCAGAACAGGCGCGGATTGCGTCCAGTTTTGTCTGCAAAAGCGGTTTTCCCCTCAGCTTTTCGTAAATATCATCCCGGGTTCCGTCAAACTGGAGAAAGACAATATCCGTTCCGGCGTTTGCCAGAAGACGGACATATTCCGAATCCCGAGCAAGGCGAATGCCGTTGGTATTGATCTGCACAAAACTGCAGCCGGCTTCTTTGGCAAAGCGCACCAGTTCCGGCAGGTCATCGCGAAGCGTCGGCTCGCCGCCGGAAAATTGCAGTAGCGGAGAGCCGCACTGCCGGACGATGTCGCGGATGGCATCCTTTAATTCATCGATTGGCGGATTTTTAGCTGCCTGTCCTGCATCGGCAAAGCAGAAAGCACAGTGCAGATTGCATTGCTGCGTTACTTCCAGGAGAATACAGCAGGTGCCGCTTTCATGTTCCCGGCAGATCCCGCAGTTTTGCGGGCATAGTTCTCCGATACCGGGAGAGAGGGGAGAAGAACATTGCGTCCAGCGTTCGAAATCTATTTGCCCTTTCCAGACGGGTACAGAAAATGCCCCATGCTCCGGGCAGAATTTTTCCAGCAGGATCTTTCCATCGGGTTCCCGCACAAGACTCGCCGGAAGATTTTTCAGGCAAACCGGGCAGACGGAGCGTATTTCACGAATCGGCAGGCCCATTCTCATTCTTCTCCCAACCCAATGCATTCCTTTCGGAAGACGGTCCAATCAAGCTGATACTGTGCGGAGATTTCCCGTACAGCTCGTTCTATCAGCGTATCCAGCTCTGCACTTGGGCATACGGCCGTGGCATTGAGTGTGACAGCCAGATCTGCGCAGGGACGAAGAAACTGATGAGGCTGCTCCACTGAGCGGGAAACACCGAGAAGATCTGCTTTGCCGTAATCCCCATCCGGTGACCAGGCCAGAAACTTCATATGCGGGACCTCTCTGCCCGCTTTCGAAAGGGAATTACGGATGTGCTCAGCAAGGGAAAATAGATAGGCATTCCCGTCAAAATCATCACAGCAGACGATTGCCCGATACTGCAGATAGTATTCGCTGAGGCTGCCCATCTCTGCCTGCAGAGCGTCTTCTTCGTATGCAATTGCAGGATGCTGCATGGAGGCATGCCCGTCCCGCAGAGCAAGGGAAAGCACATCCAGTCCTTCTCCGGTCAAGGCACTGATAGCAAGGACCTTTGCCTGCGGATAGGCTTTCGAGAGAGCGGAGATCAATGCTGCGGTGTGCTCCGCTGGAAGAAGATCACACTTGTTGAGAGCAATCAGATCAGCCTCCAACAGTTGATCATGCAGAATGTGGGTCATATCTCCGCTGTCGCCGTAAACCAACAACTCTGCGTTGCTGGGTTCAATCACTACAAGAAAAGGTGCAAAATCAAACGCACCGGGGTAATCCAGCTCCATGCCGTGATAAACATGTTCCAATGCGCCGACCCCAAAACCGGGAATATCAGACAAAACAAGCTCATAACCTTCATCAAAAAAGGTGCGAAGGTATTCTGCCAGCACACTGTGGCAGAAGCAGATGCACTCACCGGTGATCTCTTCGGCACGGCATTCCTGCAGCAATGCCAGCCGATGATCAGCCAGCCCGCTGCCGCCGAGATCGTTGGAGATCATGGCAGCTTTCCCGTATTTTGTATTGTAATATTTTGTCAGAGCGATCATTACGGAGGTTTTCCCTGCCCCCAGAAAGCCGCTGCATACGGCAAATTTTTTCATGGCAGGTCCGTATCATTCAGATGGAACGGCAGTGATATCATCTTCCACCAGCACGCGCATGGTACCCCCGCAGACCATCCCGTCTGACTCGGCCACATCGCCGGTCAGATCGATATCCACCAGCAGATAGCGCCCGGTTCCGATAATGTGCACAGCATCCAGGATCACAGCGGCTTCACTGCAGCCTCCTCCGATACTTCCTGTCACTTTTCCCAGCGGGCTTACGGCCATCTTTGCCCCTGCCTCACGCGGTGTGGAGCCTTTCGTCTCAATCACCGTAACGATGGCTTTCGGCTCGCGATTCTCCGCCAGATACTGCAGGGTAGACAGTTCCGCATCCGAGTCATTACAGAAACGGCCGGGATCCCCGTGTTCCGGGAGACGCTTATAAGCGATCACTTCGGAGAGGATCGAAACGGCTATCTCCGGAGGAGTGACAGCCCCGATGTTCAGGCCGATCGGGGTGCAGATCTTTTCAATTCGCTTTTTATCAAAACCTTCCTCCCGCAGCATCTGCAGAAGCCCGGTAGTGCGGCGGCGGGAGCCGATCATGCCGAGATAGGCAGGTTCCGTCCCCGGCAGCAGCACCCGCAGACAGTCGGCGTCGTGGCGATGCCCGCGGGTAATGACGACAACATAGTCAAACGGAGTGATGCTGATCTGTCGAATAGCATTTTCAAAGCTGTCACAGATTACCTGTGCCGCCTCCGGGAAGCGTTCGGTATTGGCAAAATCCGGTCGGTCATCCGCAACGATCACGTGGAATCCGCAGGCTGCACCAAAACGGCAGACGGGAAGGGCAATATGCCCTCCGCCAAGCACGATCAGCCTTTCCTGAGGCAAAAACGGTTCCCGGACTGTCAGTACGCCGTTTGTCTCCTCTGCTGTTACTCTCGCAAAACGCCTGCCTCTGGTGTCTTCTACGGGGACGATCCCTGCAAGCTTTCTGGAGATCCCGGTGCAGATCTCACCGCTTTCTCCGAGAATGGAAGTTTCCAGAGAGACGGGGTGATTGCTGTCAAGGTTTCGAAGAATTTCACGATACAGATTATCCATTTTGTTTCCTCCTTATTTTATTTGGAAAGAAGCCGAAAACCGGCAGAAAGATCAGGGTATGATTTCCCTTCCACAGAGATGATTCAACTGTTGACGGATTTGTCTGGCAGTCTCCCAACGCCGTGCATGAGCTGCACGCGCGGTTTCATCACGGCAGCGCTCGGCACTTTTTTCAAAGCGTTCTTCCAACGGGACGATGCGGTCCTCCTGTACGCATTTATCGCTGATAAACAGGATGAGCGCTTCCGGTGAGGCATCGCTTTCCGGATCATGATGCTGCCGTATCAGTCTGGCAATCTGATCATATCCGAGTGTATGGAGCCGGTCGGCACCCACATGGGCGTGCTGCGGTTCCGAACGTGCGGCATCGTGCAGCAGAGCAGCACAGTGCAGAGCCTCTCTGTCTGTGGCAAAGGGGAGTGCTTCGGCAATTTCCAGGGCCTTCTCGGCTACAGCGCGGCAGTGAGCTTCTATCTGCCTGCCCGGGGCAGCTGCGGAAAGCAGTTTTTCCGCCAGGGAAGCAGTCATCTCCGGATGGGGAAGAATGCCAGATCTCTGAAGGCGAAGAGATTCCTCCCCTTCCAGCACGGCATATCCTCCGTAAGGCAGGCGATATTGCCGGCTTTCCGCAAGAGGTGTTCCCGTTGCTTTTGCCATAATACACTGGATTACGGAGGCATGGGAGGTTATGAGCATGTCACCGGGAAAACGGTTGAGGCAGGCTTTTAGCTCTTCTACAGCTCGCTGCTGAACATTGGAAAGCGTCTCTGCTTCCGGTGGAACCAGAAGAGGATCCTTTCCACGTTTTTCATAGAGCTCGGGCCAGGTATGACGGATCTCCTCAAAAGATAGACCGTCCCAACACCCCATGTTCTGCTCCGCAAACGCATCCACGACCCTTAGCGGTCGGGAAAAGGCCATGGCAGTTTCTGTAGAACGAAGGAGAGGACTGGAATAGACGAAAGATGTGCTGTATGGGGAAAGCTCCTCAGCCAGAAGGCAGGCCTGCATTCGCCCGAGCGGACTGAGAGGGAGATCCGTCCTGCCAAGACAAAGCGAACTCCCGGGGGGAACGGCCGGCATGCCATGCCGCATCAGAATGAGATGCCGCATCAGAAAAGATCCTCAAAAAATGTTTCAAAAGTCTTCTGAGCATAGCTCCTGACTTGTTCGGTATAGGCTTCATACTGAGAAAGAAAGGCTTTTCCATTCTCTGTAAGGGTACTGCTGCCTCCGCCTGCCCCGCCCTGGCTGCGCTGGATCAGGTCCTTCCTTAATTGGGATTCCAGCAAACGGATTACATTCCAGCCACTGGAATAAGACATTTGCATCCGCTGACAGGCTGTGCGGACGGAGTGGGTTTCTTCAATCAGACGAAGAAGTAATGCGGTGCGCGCATCGAAAAAAACTTTCTCCCGGGCCAGAGAGATCCCGACCACCGGGCGAACAAGCTGTTCATTATGATAGGTGAGGAGTGCCTGATAATCTTCCGGCGTGTCTGCGTCGTGGAGAACGCCTTTATCCTGTACAGGAACAGCCTCCATTTTGACTCCGCAGCGCTCCAATGCTCCTCGCAAGCCATCGCTGCCGGAGTCGGAGAGAATACGGTCGATCAGTTTAGCGGAGATGAGCGTTGGGTGGCCGGTCTCTCCGTTGCAGACCGGGCAAGCAAGGGCAGCCCTCGATTTTAAAAGCGCCTGTACTGTTGAGGCGGTGAAGAGAGGAATGTCAACCGGTGTAAACAGCACGGTATCACACTTGCCCTTCAGATAACGGAGCCCGATACAGGCTGAATCGAACATATGGGTGTGTTCAAAATCCTCATTGCGCAAGAAGACGACGCCGTTACCGGCAAGATGACGTTCCAGCTCCTCTGCACGAAAACCGGTGATCATGACAATGTTTTCAAGTCCTGCCTGCTGAAAGGTTGCAATGACCCGCTGCGCTATGGAGATCGAGCCAATGTTCAGCATGGGTTTGAATTCTCCCATCCGGGAAGACATGCCGGCTGCCACGATAAGTGCTGCTGCTTTCATTTTCGCATCTACCTCCGCATTATTCTTTGATAACAGTATATCCGATTTTGATTCAATTGTAAATCGGTATTTACCAGGGGTAAGATTTTCGCATTTTGTTGCTTTTTTCTGCGCATTTCTCTATAATAACAGGGTAAGGAGAGTTATTATGGAAATATACGTATACGGAACGGGCTGCGGAGCGGGGGATCTGGCTGATCATGCGCTTCCGGCTGAGCAGATCAGAGCCTTTGTAGCAGATAACGGAAAGGGGACCTTTCTTGATCGGCCGGTCATTTCACCGGAGGAGCTGGCAGGAAGAGCGGTCGATCTGGTCATTATTACGGACAGCCGGGCAGAGATCGTCTCCAAGAAGCTTTTGTCACTCGGCATTGAGGGCAGGAAACTGCTCTTTCTGAAAAATCACTATGTACTCATAGATCGCAACAGCAGTTACGCTCTTGCAGAAACTGTACTGGGCAAAGCTTTTACGGAAAGCCTGAAAGCGTCGGAGCGCCTGATCCGCACACCGCTGTGGGCAGGTTCCGAATCACTTTCTCCGGAACTGATGAAGGGAGATTATATCCGAAAAAAAACACTGGAAATGATCGTAGCCCAGATCTCGGAACTGTACGGGAACGTAGCCGAACTGGGCGTATTCCGCGGAGAGTTTGCCTGCTGTCTCAGTGCCCTTCTGCCGGATCGAAGGCTTTTCCTTTTTGACACGTTTACCGGCTTTTTGGAAAAAGAAGCAGAGACATACGGAGAGGGATTTATTCAGGCACATAAAAACACAGATGCTGAGGTTGTGCTCAAAAGGCTTCCGCACCCGGAACAGGCAGTACTTCGGCCGGGGTTGTTTCCGGAAAGTGCTCTCGGATTGGAAGAGGAACGTTTCATCCTGGTGTCGCTGGATGTCGATCTGGAGCAGAGCACGCTGGAAGGGCTGCGGTGGTTTGTCCCGAAAATGCTCCCTGGCGGGATGATCCTGCTGCATGACTACAACAATCCAAAGCTCCCCGGCATAAAGAAAGCTCTGCAAAAATATGAAGAGGAAACAGGAAGCCGTCTGCATCGTGTCCCGGTTGCGGATATCAACGGTACATTGGTACTCTCTTTTTAATCTTCCGTTCCCGGTATGAAGCAGAATAAATACCCCGAAATCTGTGGATAATTCCGTGCAGATTTCGAGGTGTTTTTACAGATATAGGAAGTGTTGCAGGCAAACCTGCCTTTATTTCAGCAATCCGCTGAGCAGTGCTGCGAGAGCGCCGGGAGCATTTCCGTTCTGTCCGGCTGCGCTGTTGCTGCCGGCACCGGAGAGAAGTGTGCCGAGCAATCCGCCGTTGTCACCGCCGTTTCCTGCAGCAGAAAGCAGCGCGCCGAGAAGCGGGTTTGCACCGTCTGTCTGAGCCTGTTGCCCGGAAGCGCCGGTCAGTGCCGCCAGCACGGTTGAAATCACATTTCCTTCGTCGCCGTCTTTCTTTTCCAGCACCGCAAGTGCGGCATCTCTTTTATCCTGGTCTGCCGCACGGTAGGCTGCAAGAAGCTTCTTTTCTGCGGCGGTGAGTTTTTCACTGCTGCTCTGTGCAGGCGTCTTGGTGCTGGTAGAGGAAGTTTTGTTTCCGCTTGTTTTTGCGCTGGAGGAAGTTTTGCTTCCGCTTGTTTTTGCAGTCGAGGAAGTTTTGCTTCCGCCTGTTTTTGCGGTCGAGGAAGTTTTGCTTCCGCTTGTTTTTACAGTAGTGGAGGTTTTGCCTGCGGTCGTCTTTGCTGCGGAGGAAGTCTTGCGTCCGGTCGTCTTCGGTGCAGCTTCTGTTTTCTTGGTAGCCATATCCAATACCCCTTTCCGGTTTTCTTATAAGAACCTGAAAATTACTATATCACAAAGACTTCCTTTTTACAATCGGCAAGTACTTTCCAATGCAATACTCCGTTTTAGGGTTATTGAGACGTTAAAGCGTAAGCAGAGAGACTATGGCATCTCCGACGTCCGATGTGGAGGCGTTGCCGCCAACGTCCGGCGTTAAAACGGCACCCTGAACAAGAAGCGTCTCAATCGCGTTGACGATCTTTTCAGACCACTCCTTATAGCCGAAGAATTCCAGCATTTGGGCAGCAGACCAAATCGCGGCCATCGGATTGGCTATGCCTTTTCCTGCCATGCGGGGGGCGGAACCGTGGATAGGTTCAAACATGGAGGGATATTTCCTCTCCGGATTCAGGTTTGCACCGGCTGCCAGCCCAAGACCGCCGGAGATCGCAGCGCCGAGATCTGTCAGTATATCTCCGAAGAGATTGGAGGTCACTACAATTTCAAAACGCTGCGGTTTGCGTACCATAAACATGCTTGCTGCATCCACCAGCAGAGAAGAGGTTTCCACATCCGGATACTCTTTTCCGACTTCTGCAAAGATCTGATCCCAGAAGACCATGGAGTAATTCAGCGCATTGCCTTTGCTGATGCTGGTGAGCGTTTTTTTGTCCTTTCGGGCAAGATCATAGGCATAACGAATAACGCGTTCACAGCCGTGGCGTGAGAAAACACCGTTTTGAATGACAACTTCATTCGGCTGGTCCTTATAAAGCCAGGCACCGCTCCCGGCATATTCTCCTTCGCTGTTTTCCCGGATGAAGGTCATGTGGATGTCATCCGGCGTCACATTCTTCAGCGGACAGGGTGCACCGTGAAGCAGCTTCACCGGACGCAGATTGATATACTGGTCAAAACTTTTGCGAATGGCAAGGAGAAGCCCCCAGAGGGAAACATGATCCGGCACGCCGGGTGCGCCGACAGCACCGAGATAGATGGCATCAAAGGAGCGGAGCCGGTCAATGCCGTCTTCCTCCATCATCTTCCCGTGCTGCAGATAGTATTCGCATCCCCACGGGAATTCTGTCCAGTTGAAGCGGAACGAACCGTCAACAGCGGCAATGGCGTCCAGAACTTTGATCCCTTCGCGGATGACTTCCGGACCGATCCCGTCTCCGGGAATCGAAGCAATCTGATAAGTTTTCATAAACGTTCCTTTTCTTAACGATATAACTCCTGCGCAACCTCAAGAAAATGTTTTGCGGAATGGAACAGATGCCTGTCCTTCCGCCAGATGAGAAAAATAGAATGGAGTTCGGACCTTGGGAAGAGCAGACCCTTCATTGCCGGGTTTTCTTTCACAATGTCCATAGGGAGAAAACCGACTCCGGCATTTTTTTCGATAAATCGGATGATCGTGTGAACCTGATTGGCATAATATATGTTTTTGGGCAGGGAATAGCCGTCCTCTGCCATCAGGCTTGCAATCATGCTTTTCTGTGTGTAGGTGTGGTCCAAAAGAATCATCTGCTGCTGCAGAATATCATCCCAGGTGACGACGTCTTTTTGCGAGAGGGGATTGGCTGTGCTGACGGCAAGAACCATATAGAGATCTTTCAGTCGAATATGCCCGTAGAGAGAGGACTGGTTCCAGTCCTCTTCACTGAAACCGGCTTTTCTGGAGGTGATGATCAGGTCAAACTTGTTCAGATCAAGATTGTCGAACAGATAAGAGGTTCCGCCTTCTGTGATGATCAGCTGGATATCAGGATGCCGTTTTTGGAAAGCAGCGGCAATATCCGGCAAAACAGAGTTTCCGCGAAAAGGAGAAAGCCCGATCTGTACGTAATTCCGGTCAAGTTTTCCGGCTAAGAGCAGCCGTTCGAGATGCTGATACCGTTCAAGAATGGGCTGAATCTCCTGCTGCAGGACGATGCCTTCATCCGTAATCGAAATGGAGTTTGCCCTGTGACGAAAGAGCTGCACTCCGCATTCCGATTCGATTTGTTTGATGACGGAAGAGAGAGCCGGTTGAGAAATATGTAATTTTTCTGCTGCCTTTGTCAGATTCATATACTGACAGGCAGTATTGAAATAAACCATCTGAACAATCGTCATGAGAGCAACCCTTTCCACCGTGGAAATGCCGGCAGCAAATGCTTGTTGCCGGCAGATTTCTGGCTTTTTTTGTCAAATTCCTTTCGCACCGGTCAGCCAGATCAGCCCCATAGAGATCGGTTCGATATAGGTGATCAGCAACAGGGCAATCGTCAGTGCAATGATATAGGGAATACAGGCTTTTGACACCTGCTCAAAGGAAAGCTTTTTGCTCATGCCGCATGCAACATACAGGCAGTTGCCGACGGGCGGCGTGATCATGCCGACGCCGAGGTTCACGATCATGATGATGCCGATCATATAGGGGTTGATGCCCACGGAAGTGAGGACCGGCAGAAGAATAGGCGTAAATAGGGCGATTGCGGAAACTGCATTGAGGAACATGCCTGCGATCAGCAAAATAATGTTGAACATCAGCAGGATGATATATTTGTTGGTGGTTACGCCAAGCAGGGCATCCGCAATGATCTGGGGGATATGCCCGCGTGTCAATACCACGCTGAAGGTCTGCACGCTGCCGAGAACAAGCATGATCGTACCTGCGCCGACAGCGGTATTCACAAAGATCTTGGGTATATTTTCCCATTTCAGGGTCCGGTAGATAAACTTGCCGCAGATCAGGCCGTAAACGGAAGCAATGGCACCGCTTTCCGTAGGCGTGAAGAGGCCGGAATAGATGCCGCCGAGAATGATCAGAGGCATTATGAGGGCAAAGACGCTTTTTGCGGTGATCTGCATGGCCTCCTTAAAGGTCGGCTTCGTGGAATTGATCGTGATCGGGTTCTTCCTCACATACAGGAAGGCATAAACCATCATGCAAAGGGCCATAACAATCCCCGGGCCGAAACCGGTCAGGAAAAGCGTACCAACGGAGACTTCCGCCAGAACAGCATAGGAAACCATGCCGACGCTCGGCGGGATGATCTGCCCCAGTGTACCTGCAGCAGCGGCAGTAGCAAGAGAAAACTCTTCACTGTAGCCCTGCTTTTCCATTTCAGGTGCCATAACACCGCCAATGGCTGCTGTGGTAGCAGGAGAGGAACCGGAGATTGCGGCAAAGAAGGCGCTGGCAACGATCGTCACATAAGCAAGGCCGCCTTTCACACGCCGGAAAAACAGGTTGATAAAATCAACCAGGTTCTTGCTCAGACCTCCGTCTGTCATCAGGTTACCGCAAAGAATGAAAAGCGGGATCGCCATCAGCTGGTAGGACGTCATACCGGCAAACATGGTTTGTGCGACGACGACGAGTTTTACTCTCATATGAGTGGCAACGATCGTAATGACTGATGCAAGGCCGAGGCTCGCTGCTATCGGTGCTCCAATCAGCAGAAGCACAAAAAAGGAACCAAATAACCAACCTACCATTATTCCAACTCCTCAGCAATCTGCTCAGCAGTTTTCACAACTGCCTCTTTCTTGGTGTCGTCTTCAATCAGGCCTTTGACGGCAAGAAATGCACAATAAAGCGTCAGCATGCCAAGACCGACCATCATGATAATATAAATCATACCCATGGACCACTTCAGCATCGGCGTGAGCTGAACCATCAGCGTTGGGATCTGGCCGAAACAGTAGTAGATTACCAGTCCGTAGAAGAATGCAGCGGCTGCCCAGCTGATGAATTTCATAACGCGGCGTACATTCAGAGGCATATTTTTCTGAATCAGTTCAACACCGATCAGTTTGCCTCTGCGTGCTGCAATGTAGCTTGCAAAGGTTGTGGACCATAGAAAGAAATACTGGCTGAGCTCCGTCGTCCAGTTGACGGAAAGAGTCGTATGCCTGGCAATGACCTGTATAGTCACGCAAGTCAACATTCCCGCTACGCAAACGGCAGCCAGCCAGTAGGCAATTTTGTCCAGGATAGAAAAAAATTTTTCTGCTGCTTTCATCGTTTCATCAAAACCTCCCTGTGCTAAAAAAACGGGGCCGGACCATTGCCCGGCCCCAGAGAATTTCCGCGGCGGAAATTATTCGGAAACGGCTGCCTTTGCAGCTTCAAGAGCCTGAACGTAAACGCCCAGATCGCCGTTGCGATACTTATCGTATACCGGAGCAACCTTCTGCTGGAACGGGGTCAGGTCATCGATATAGGTAACAACGATGTCAGCACCCTTGTCGAGGAATTCCTGGAGCTGATTGGTTTCGGTGGTCTGTGCAAGGTCGCGGGCATAGACCGTTGCATCATCGAATGCCTTCTGGAGAGTCTCCTGCTCTTCCGGTGTGAGGCTGTTCCACAACTCAAGATTCATGCCGACCGGTTCCACAGAAAAGACGTGACGGGTCATGGAGAAGTAGCGGTTTACTTCATAATACTTATTGTTGATATAGTTGTTCTGAGGGTTTTCCTGTGCATCCACAGTGCCCATCTGGAGAGCGGTGAATACTTCGGAGTTGGCGAGAGGAACGGCATTCATGCCGAGGGCGGCCATCATGTCGGCAAAGACCTGGCTTTCAGCAATACGAATGGTGAGCCCCTCCAGATCTTCAACTTTTTCAATGGGACGCTTGGAGTTGGAGATGTTTCTCCAGCCGTTGTACCAGTAGCCGAGCAGCTTGATGCCGTGCGCTTCGCAGTCTTCCGCAAAGACCTTGCAGTATTCGCTGTCCATCATAGCAAAGGCCTGCTCAGCAGAGTCAAACAGGTAGGGCATATTCAGCGCGTCAAAACTTGGAACAACGTTGGAAACGCTCATCGGGTTCTCAATGAAGATGTCAATCGTGCCGAGCTGAGTACCTTCCACTGCTTTGGCACCGGCTGCGAGCTGATTGCTGCCAAAAATATCGAGATCCATTTCGCCGTTGGAATACTCTTGCAGAAGCTGCTGGAAGTATTCAGCGCCCTTCTGGTACGGGTGCGTCATAGAGCCGATGTGATGCACGGTGAATACCTGATCGGCAAAGGCTACAGAGGAGCAGCCCAATACAAGAAGTGCGCACAGGACAATTGCGAGAAGTCTTTTCATTGTTTTTCCTCCATAAATTAATAATGATTTCCTTAATAATAAGGATTTACAAAAATAATCATACTAAATTCAGCCAAAGATGTAAACTATGGTATTTTGATAAAGCATAAGCTTTTCTTATAGAGCAGCGGAAAAATCAATTTCTCCGTCAGCTGATCATGCCGTGGTAATTTTTTACTTCAGGACTCAGGAAGATTCAAACTACGTCGAAAGGAGCGCATTTGTAGAAAATTCACAAATTTCCTGATAAAATTTCTACGACTTATATTTTATTATAACTTGAATGAAAATGCATTCCGTTTTATGATATATTTAACAAAAAACAGTCAATCTGATAGTTTGTCTGTGCAATGAGGGATACTTATGGACGATTCGTTGTTTGAGCTGATTGCTCATGAAGTCACAGTCGAGATTCGCGACGAGGCGACCGGTGAAGTCTATCGCCGTGAACTGCCGATCGATTATTATGAAAATGCCAACATTCTTAAACTGAGCGGAGAAAACCTGGACGGCAGCGTTTCTCAGTTGGTTTTTTATTCCTCCAGAGGTCTGGAGAGACTGAAGGATCTGACCGGCAAGGGCTTTGACCACGATCCGTGCGGCGGGCACGGGAAGGAAGCTGCGCAATCCCCTGAAAAGGTTTCACAATAATTCATTTTTTATCATGTAAGGAGGATAATCAATGGTTCGCAAAACACTTGTCATCAATGGTGTCACCCGCAATCTGGTGCTGGAGCAGGACGAGACGCTTGCAACTGTGCTTCGTGAGCATCTGTTGCTCACAGGCTGCAAGATTGGCTGCGGAGAAGGTCACTGCGGCGCCTGCAACGTCATCATGAACGGGAAGGTCACCAAATCCTGTATCGTAAAAATGAGCAAAGTTCCTGACAATGCCGAGATCACCACAATTGAAGGCGTCGGCACGATCAGCGATATGCATCCTCTTCAGGTCGCCTGGATGGCACACGGCTGCGCACAGTGCGGCTTCTGCACGCCGGGCTTCATTATCAGTGCAAAAGTCCTGCTGGAACAGAATCCCAATCCCACCAGAGAAGAAGTGCGTGACTGGTTCAGCAAAACGCGCAACCTGTGCCGCTGCACCGGCTATAAGCCGCTGGTCGACGCCGTGATGGATGCCGCTGCAGTCCTGCGCGGTGAGATGACGAAGGAAGACCTGATCTTCAAGCCCACCGGCGACAGCATCAAGGGCACCAAGTATATCCGTCCGTCCGCCGCACAAAAGGTCACCGGCACGTGGGACTTCGGTGCAGACGATGCCCTGAAGATGCCCGGCTGCCTCCGCCTTGCACTGACACAGGCAAAGGTCTCCCATGCCAACATTAAGAGTATTGATACCTCCGAAGCCGAAAAGATGCCCGGTGTTGTGAAAGTCATCACCTATAAAGACATTCTGGCTGCTGGCGGCACCAACAAGATCAACGGTCTGGTCATGCTGCCGAAGCACAATAAGACGGACGGCTTTGAGCGCCCGGTCCTCTGCTCTGACAAGATCTTCCAGTTTGGCGATGCCATTGCGATCGTTGCCGCAGATACCGAAGAGCATGCCCGTGCCGCTGCCGACGCCGTGAAGGTCGACATCGAAGAACTCCCGGCCTACATGAGCGCACTGGATGCCATGGCAGAAGATGCCATCGAGATCCATCCGGGCACACCGAACGTCTTCTATGAGACGAACTGCATCAAAGGGCCTGACTTTGACTGGGACAGCGTTCCCGATTCCCAGCAGGTTGAGATCGAGAGCTACTGCTCCCGTCAGCCGCATCTGCATCTGGAGCCTGACTGCGGTTATGGCTACATTGATGAAGACGGGATGGTAACCGTTCACTCCAAGTCAATCGGTATCCATCTGCACATGCCGATGATTGCCGGCGGTATCGGTGTTCCGATGGAGAAGCTCCGCCTCATCCAGAACCACGCGGGCGGCACCTTCGGTTACAAATTCTCCCCGACGAATGAGGCCCTGATCGGCGCAGCGGCCAAGATCATCGGCAAGCCGGTTTCCCTGAACTTCAACCAGTTCCAGAATATCACCTACACCGGCAAACGATCCCCGGCCTTCATGCACATCAAGCTCGCAGCAGACAAGAACGGCAAACTGCTGGCTCTGTGGGGCGACAACTATGTCGACCACGGCCCTTACTCCGAGTTTGGCGACCTGCTCACTATGCGCCTCAGCCAGTTCACCGGTGCAGGCTACGGCATTCCGTCCATCCGCAACAAGAGCCAGACGGTCTTTACCAACCATGCATGGGGTTCTGCTTTCCGCGCCTACGGTTCTCCGCAGTCCTTCATGGGCTCCGACATTGCCATCGACTGCCTGGCAGCCAAAATGGGCATCGACCCGTTTGAGATGCGTGCCATGAACTGCTACAAAGAGTCTGAGCACACAACGATCCCCACGGGTTATCCTCCTGAGGTGTACTGCGAAGAAGCCCTCTTTGACAAGGCACGTCCGCTCTATGAAGCCGCAAAGAAGAGAGTGGCAGAGAAGAATGCCGCTTCCGACGGCCGCTACAAGTACGGCATTGGCGTTTCCCTCGGCGTATACGGCTGCGGCCTTGACGGCGTTGACTCTTCCTCCGCTTATGCAGAGCTGAATCCGGACGGAACAGTCACCATCTATGTTTCCTGGGAAGACCACGGCCAGGGCGCAGATATGGGCGCACTCACCTCCGCTCACGAGACGCTTCGCCAGGCCGGCATTAAGCCCGAGCAGATCCGCCTCGTCATGAACGACACCAAGATCACTCCGAACTCCGGCCCTGCCGGCGGCTCCCGTTCCCAGGTCATGTCCGGCAATGCCTGCCGTCTCGCTGCAGAGAACCTGATTGCCGAGATGAAGAAGGATGACGGCACCTACCGTACCTATGAGGAAATGGTTGCAGACGGCAAGAACCTCAAGGTAGAGGGTAACTGGGTTACCACGTACTGCGCAGATCATCCTGTCGATCAGGACACCGCACAGGGTGAACCGTTTGCCACCTACATGTACACCATCTTCCTTCCCGAAGTCTGCGTTGACACCGAAACGGGCAAAGTAAAAGTCGAGAAGTTCACCTGCGTAGCGGACGTCGGTACCATCATGAACAAGCTGTTGGTAGACGGCAACTTCTACGGCGGTCTGGCACAGGGCATCGGCCTTGCCCTGAGTGAGGACTTTGAAGATCTCAGCAAGCACACCAGCCTCATGAAGTGCGGCATCCCATACATCAAGGATATTCCGGATGATATCGAGCTGCACTACAACGAGACATATCGTCCTTACGGACCTTATGGTGCTGCTGGCTGCGGAGAGGCTTCGCTGGATGCTCCGCACCCGGCCATCCTCAACGCCATCTTCAACGCCACCGGTGCTCGCATTACCCGCATCCCGGCACGTCCGGAGAATGTGCTCGCCGCACTGAAAGAGCTCAAAAAGTAATTTTCAAAAACGGAAAAATATGATAGGATAGAGAGGCGGTCAAACGCCTCTCTATTCCATATCTTCAACGGAGGGAACAATGCAGATCGAAGAACGTGGTTCGACCCATGTTTATAAAGTGAACCGGATCTCCAAAGAGGAGATCGATACCATGGTAGAGCGTTGTGTCTATGAAGATCCGCCGTTCTGCAATGCCGCCTGTCCACTGAAGTTGGATACCCGTACTATGCTGGGTGCTGTCGCTGAAGGGAATTTGAAGAAAGCGCTGCAGATCTATGAAAAAGCAGCGGTTTTCCCTCTGATCCTGTCTATGGGCTGCGAGGCGCCCTGTGAAGAAAAGTGCCGGCTTTGCGAAAAAGGGGACGGCATTGCCATCCGGGCTGTGGAAGCTGCCGTTGCCCGTTTCGGACCTGTGAGCCGACAGGACAGCATTTTTCGTACGAAAAAGAAAAAATCAGTTGCCATTCTCGGTTCCGGTCTGTTCCCGTTGTTTCTTGCCGGAGAAGTGGAAAAGAAGGCCTATCCGCTGACGGTTTTCTGTGAACAGCCTGATCTGGACGGCTTTCTCCGTTGCGAGACCGGTTTTCTGGATTCAGACGCGTTTGCACAGGAATTAAAGCGTCTGGAAGAAAAAGACATCACTTTTGTTTTCAACTGTGAGTTCACAGAAGCGTTTCTGGAGAAACAGCGTACGGCATTTGACGTTCTCTGTGTTTCTCAGGAAGTGTTGGACGGGCTTGCCCCGGGATGTGCGTTTGACTCGGACCTGATGATCTGTAGGGAAACCTGTCTCGTCTCCTGCCGGGAAAAGGGTGTAATGGCAGCGGCTTTCGGAGCAAAAAAAGCAGCCCTCACCGTTGACAGGCTTGTTCAGAATCTGGATCCTTCCAGCAACCGCGGCAAGGAAGGCGCAGTGGCCAGCCGGTTATATACAGACCTTTCGGAAGCATCCGCCCTTTCCCGTACCCCGGTGCCGGAAGGAGGCTATACGGCACAATCGGCCATCGAAGAGGCCGGACGCTGCATCCAATGCCACTGCGAGGAGTGCATGAAGAGCTGTTCCTATCTGCGGCATTATAGAAAATTCCCCGGGCTGCTTGCCAAGGAGATCTACAACAATACGCAAATCATTATGGGTGATCATCAGCTTAACAAACCCATGAATGCCTGCTCTCTCTGCGGCCAGTGTACTGTCGTGTGCCCGAATGGCTTTGATATGGCACATGTCTGCCATCTTGCCCGGCAGAATATGGTGTCTACCGACAAAATGCCTCTTGCCCCCCATGAGTTTGCGCTGCTGGACATGCTTTTCTCCAATGGGGACGCGTTCCTCAGCCGGCCTCAGCCCGGCTTTGAAAAATGCCGTTATGTGTTTTTCCCCGGATGCCAGGCGGCAGCGATAGCCCCGGAGACGGTAAAGGCGGCGTATGAAGACCTGTGTGAACGACTGGACGGTGGCGTTGCCCTGATGCTGGGCTGCTGCGGCGCCATCTGTGACTGGGCCGGCCGTATTGAGCTGGAAGCCCAGACGACGGAATTTCTGGCAAGAGAGTTGAGTAAACTGGGGGATCCGGTCATAATTGCCGGCTGCCCCACCTGTAAAAAAGAACTGCAGGAGCACCACGCGCTGCAGGTACGCGGAATATGGGACGTTCTTCTGAAAATCGGTCTGCCGGAAGAGGCCCACGGTCTGGACAGACCGGTGGCATTGCATGATTCCTGCGGCGCGAGAGGAGATGCCCATACCCAGCAGGCTATTCGGAAGCTAGCACAGCAGCTTGGATGCGATCTGGTGGAAACGCCCTATGCGCAGGATCGTTCTCCCTGCTGCGGGTATGGAGGGCTTTCTGCATATGCCAACCGGGAGGTTGCAAAAGAGATGACAGAGCAGTGCCTTGCCCGTTCCGAGGCACCGTATCTATCCTACTGTATGGCTTGCCGCGACCGTTTTGCAAGGCAGGGAAGAGAGTCAAGGCATGTTCTGGAACTTGTCTACGGCACAGACGCCGGAACACCGCCGGATATCAGTGAAAAACGCTATAATCGCCTGACGCTGAAAAAAGAACTGCTTCAGGAGATCTGGCAGGAGGAACCGATGGAATCAAAACTGGACTTTCAGCTGGAGTATACACCGCAGGCACGGGAGAGTATGGACGAGCGTATGATCCTGACGGATGACGTGGTGGCTGTGCTCACCGATTACCGCTTAACGAAGGAAGCGGTTCTGGACGAGGAGAACAATCTCCTGATTGCGAGAAAGCGGATCGGGAATGCCACTTTCTGGGTGAAGTTTACGAAGACCGGAGAAAACAGCTATCTCGTACACAGTGCTTACAGCCACCGTATGCAGGTAGTCAGGAGGAATGGCTGATGGCAAACGAGAGGAATTATTATACTGTCGATCCGGAGGGGAAACTGCAGTGCATGAAGTGCGGCATTCCTCTCGTAAAGGGCAAGGCAAAGTTTATGTATCTGGACAACGGGTTCCCCGTTGAACTTCCGGTCTGCCCCCGGTGTGGCTTCGTTTATGTGCCGGAAGAACTGGCTCTGGGGAAGGTCGCCTCGGTGGAGCGGGCACTGGAGGATAAATGAATCGGCATCCCGGCGGTGAGGCACATACCGAAGCGATGCTGGAGCATGTTGTACTCCCGGAGGGCGCCGGGATCCTCGACATGGGGGCCGGTGCCGGAGAAACCGTCCGGCTTCTCCGCCGGAAGGGATTGAATGCGCGGGGCATCGACCTTTTGCCACGCTCTTCCCTTGTCGAAAGAGGAGACCTTCTGCATACCGGTTTTCCGGAAAAGTGTTTTGACGCAGTAATCAGCCAGTGTGCCTTTTTCGTCTCCGGAAATGTTTTCGGGGCGCTTCGGGAGGCACACCGAATCCTGAAAACAGGCGGCTTTCTGCTTCTGTCGGACGTTTTTACCGAGGATCCGGTTTTCCGTCTGCAGTCAGCGGGGTTTGCGGTTCTTTATAGCGAGAATCTCACTGGGCTCTGGAGAGAATACTATCTGGAAGCGCTGTGGAAAGAGGATGCTGCCTGCAGCTTTCCCCGTGGTAAGGTTACATACTGGATGCTGATTGGAAGGAGAAATGAAAATGGATCTGTTTGACAGGGTGATGGAACTGAGCCGTTACGGATATTTCTGCTCACAGATCCTGGCAATTCTGATGCTGGAGATGACCGGCGAAGAAAATCCGGGACTGGTCAAAGCCATGGGCGGCCTGGACGGCGGGATCGGCTATTCACAGCACTGTTGCGGCTGCATGACAGGCGGAGCCTGTCTCCTCTCTTATTTTTCCGGAAAAGGGGAGGATATGGGTTTCGAGGCACCGGAGCATAAAACAATCCTGGGAGAATTCACAAAGTGGTTCGAAGAGGAGATGACGGCGGATTACGGAGGGATCGACTGCCGGGATATTACCGGCGGGAACCCTGCAAAACGGGTAGAGCTTTGCCCGCAGATCATCACTGCCACTTTTGAGAAATGTGTGGAGATCCTGGAAGAAAAGGGGATGATCTGATTGCAGCGCTCGCGGCTGGATGCCATGATCTGTGAACAGGAAGGATGGAAGGTCCTCGATCGAAAAGAAATCGAAGCGGTTCAGCTTCAGAAGCTGAACCGCCTTCTCATGCGAGAAAAGCAGCGTGGCGGCTTTTACCGGGATCTGCCGTCCTCCCTCTCCTCCCTTTCGGAACTGTCGTCCCTCCCTTTCACCACGGAAGACGACCTTGCCCGTTTTACCCCAGGACTGCTGATGACTTCCCAGGGAGAGGTGTCCCGTGTACTGTCGGACGCGACCTCCGGCACTACCGGCCTGCCGAAGCGTGTTTTTTACACCCAGCAGGATCTGGAAAACACGATTGCTCTATATGTGGCAGGGCTGGGGGAGATGGTTTTCTCCGGAGACAGGGTGATGATCTGCTTCCCGTTTTCCGGTCCGGGCGGCTTGGGCGAGCTGATTGCAGAGGCAGTTTCTCGCCTGGGCGCAAAGGCGCTGCGGTGCGGAGCTTCCTGCAATTACGGCGAGGTTCAGCAGATCCTGAATAAAGAGCGGCCAAACTGTTTCGTAGGGATGCCGGTCCAGCTGCTGAGTATTCTCCGTACGTGCGGAAAAGGCAGCCTTGTGCGTGCCCTCGTCAGCGGGGATGCCTGCCCCGGCAGCGTCCTCTCTGCGGCGGAGGCAATCCTTGGCACGAAGCTTTTTCCTCACTACGGTTCCCGGGAGATGGGGATGGCCGGTGCAATCACGTGCCACTGCCACGAAGGTATGCATCTCCGGGAAAACCAGATCATTGCGGAAATCGTGGATACCGAAGGAAACCCGTTGCCGGCGGGGGAATGGGGTGAACTTGTCATCACTACGGTTGGCATGGAAGCCCTTCCGCTGATTCGTTACCGCACAGGAGACATCACAAGAATATTTCCGGAGCCTTGTCCCTGCGGCAGTGAAACGATTCGGTTGGATCGGATTTTTCGCAAGGGAGAGGCCATGCAGATGCTTGCACTGGATGAGGCGCTGTTTGCTCTGCCGGGCGTTGTCGATTACAGCGTAACAAAGAAGAAAGAAAAACTCTTTCTTTCCGTGCTTACCACAGGGGAAACAGATCCTTCTCCTTTCGTCCGGGCATCGGAGCCGATATTCCCCGGTAAGCAGATCTCAGCGGAGGCAAGGTCTGTCCTTCCTGCAGACCGTTCTCTCTATCCCGGGAAGCGCCGCATCCTCAGCGAAAAAGAAACAGCGATCCGATAAACGAAGCGTAAAAAATAGGAAAGGAGATGTGCTGCATGCGAAAGTCTGCTGGAAAAGCAAAACGCACTGGGATGCTGATACTTTGTTTTCTGTTTGCGGTACTGGGCATACTGCTGTTTTTGCGGCAGAAAGCCGTTCCTGCTGCGCAGAGCCTGCAGCCGGAAGATGATCCCGTTCAGCCTTCTTTGCCCACGGAAGCAGAGGCATTTACGCCTCCCGGGGAAAAGCAAAGTCCTGAGCCGGCCTTGATAAACCTGTCGGCCGCATCTCCGGAGGTCGCACAGACGCCTTCTCCGCTTTTACCCTCTCCAACGCCCCGTGAACCGGTTTTCGCTTATGAGGCCATCCCTGACAGCTTTTACAGGGAGTCGGAGACGCGTGGCTTTCTGCAGGAAGTCTCACTGGAGGTGCCGAATCTGGAAGCCCCGGAAGAGACCTTCAACCGGGATATGGATATCTACTGCCCGTACGGGTATAGCGAAGACAAAAAATATAACGTGCTGATCCTGATCCACGGCGGCGGGGGGAACTGCTATGACTTTACCCGGACAGCACATGAATCCACATCCGGCAGCTATTTTGCGATGCGAGATCTGTATGACAACATGATCAATGCACATCTCTGCGAAAAGCTGATCGTGGTGTCTCTCAGTTCCGCATCCTACTATCCGGCTCTGGGCGGATCGTGGGATGTGTCCTTTGAACAGTTTGCGTCGGATCTGCGCACGGCGGTGCTGCCGTATCTGGCAGAGCATTTCGCAACCTTTGCCGAGAGCGGGGACGAAGCGGATCTCGCCAGTGCCCGGGAGCATTTCGGCATCGGGGGCGTTTCCAATGGGGCGCTTTTTGCCGTCAACGCCGGTATGACGCGGTGTTTTGACCTGATCGGCAATTTTGTTGTGCTCTCCGGAAACAGCCATCCCCATGAGGCAGCCCTTGCCATCAATTCCGAGGACTGGCAGGATCTTCCGATTCCCTGTTTTTATGCAGGCAGCGGCTGGGAGGATGCACAGCAGACAAATTCCATTCGCGGCTATCAGGAGATTCGCAACAGCACAGACCGTCTCACAGAGGGGGAGAACTGTTTCTATGTGGATATTGCCTACGGAAAGCACAATTACGCAGCCTGGGTGATTCAGATCTACAATGCACTGCAGGTGCTGTTTTAAAAAACATCCTCGTGTAGTAAAAACCGGTTGCATTTTCCGATCATTTGTACTATAATCCGTTCCAACGGGAATGTGTTTCACTCCTTTTTGAAACCAAAGAAGAATGGAACATCATTATTCTCGTTGGCTTTTTTGCTTTTTGCAGAAACGGAACTGTTTCATTTGAAAACAAATGATGAAAAATCTTGAACAGATCGGGGTATTGTAGCATGGCATTGACAAAAAAACAGTTTGATGTCCTTGAGGCACTGGCAGTATCGAAAAGTGCGCTCTCCCAAAGGGCTCTTGAAAAACTGACGGGGCACTCTCTCGGAACCATCAACCGCACGGTAAAGGAACTCACCGATGCCCGTCTGATTACGGACGGACAGATCAGTAACGCTGGGTTTGATGCCTTGGAACCCTATCGGGCGCGCCGGGCAATATTTATCGCGGCGGGATTCGGCAGTCGCCTGGTGCCGATCACCTTCAACACACCGAAGCCTCTGGTACGCGTGCATGGGGTGCGTATCATTGATCACCTGATCGACGCCTGCCTTGCTGCCGGCATCAATGAGATCATTATTGTCCGGGGATATTTGGCTGAGCAGTTTGATCAGTTGCTGTATAAGTATCCCATGATCCGCTTTATCGAAAACCCCGCCTATAATGAAGCCAACAACATTTCCAGTGCCCTGGTTGCGAGATATATGCTGTCCAACGCCTATGTCTTTGAGGCGGACCTGCTTCTGTCAAATCCCGGGATCATCCGCAAGTATCACTATTCCTCGGATTTCCTTGCGATTCGTACACCACGTACCGATGACTGGTGCTTCACCGTAAAAGACGGGATCATCACCGAAGAAAAAGTCGGTGGGGTGGACTGTTGGCAGATGGTCGGAATATCTTATTGGGACGAGACGGACGGTCATCGTCTTTCACAGGACATAGCCGACGTTTACGTCTCTCCGGGAGGGAAGGAGAGATACTGGGAGCAGGTGCCGCTGGTCTATGCCAAGGATCATTACGCGGTTGCCGTGCGGGAATGTTTTGCAGACGATATCGTAGAGATTGACACCTTCCGGGAACTGAAAGCAATCGACCCGACCTATAACGTCTGAAAATAGGATAGTAAAAATAGTATGGAATGGAGTAAAGACCCATGAGTGATCCGAAAAAAGCAACCTTGCAGCGGCAGCTTTCTCCCATGCACGTATGGGCTATTGCCTTCGGCTGTGTGATCGGCTGGGGCTCATTCATCAACCCGGGCAAAAAATTCCTCCCGAATTCCGGCGTAGCGGGAACGGCCATTGCCATGATCCTCGGCGCCCTGGTAATGATCGTGATCGCCTTCAGCTACGCCTATATGGTGCCCAAGTTTCCCAAGGCCGGGGGAGAGTTTACATTCACCAAAATGTGCTTCGGCAAAGTCCCGGCGTTCCTCTGCGGCTGGTTTCTGGTAGTAGCTTATCTTACCAATGTGCCGATGAATTCCACGGCGATCGGTCTGATCGTTGACGGTCTGGATGGTTCGGCTGATATTCTGAAATTCGGTTTCCACTATGCAGTGGCCGGGTTTGATATCTATATGGGTGAAATGCTTCTGGCGATGTCGATCCTGATCCTGTTCGGTTACCTGAACATTATCGGCGTAAAGAAAGCCGGTGTGATTCAGACGGTTCTCTCCGTGCTTCTGGTGACATGCGTGTTTACCCTGTTTCTTGCAGCTGTGTTCAGTGCAAAGGCAAAGGGTGTGAATATGAAGCCAATCTGGGGCTTTGATAAATCAGCGGCTATTGCCGCCTCTGCCACAACAGAGAATATTTCCGAGTTTGCGCATCGGGGCACGGCGGGGGTGCTCTCGGCGATCCTGGCAACTTTTGCCATTGCGCCCTGGGCGTATGTGGGCTTCGACGCGATCCCGCAGGCAGCGGAGGAATTCAACTTCTCCTTCAAAAAAGTCAGCTTTATCATGGTCGTTGCCATTGTCTTCGGCTGCTTTGTCTATACCTCCAACAACACGGTGGCGGCTGCAGCGTTGGAAAACTGGCCGGATCGCGTGATGGCGGGGGAGTGGGTCGTCCTTGTTGCGGCGGAGGAACTGCTTGGCCCCTTCGGAAAGATCCTGATCGGAACGGGAGTCTCCTGCGCGGTGCTCTCGGGCATCATGGGCTTCTATCTGGCCTCCAGCCGCCTGATGTATTCCATGAGCCGTGACGGATATTTGCCCGAATGGTTCGGGCGTGTGGATGAAAAATACGGTACGCCGAAAAATGCCATGATCTTTTGCATCCTTGTCAGTCTTTCCGGGCCGATCCTCGGCAGAGAGGCACTGGGTTGGTTTGTGGATATGAGTGCCATCGGTGCATCCATCGGGTATTTCTTCACCAGTGCCAGCACGCTCATTGCTGCAAAACGTGACGGGGATGGCACTCACTTTTTAAAAATTATGGCTGTAGTCGGTGTTATCTTCTCCACGGCATTTATGATCCTGCAGCTGATTCCGATCCCCGGCCTGAACGGGGTGCATTTCGGAAAAGAGAGTTATATTATGTTGCTGATCTGGATCGTGATCGGGCTGCTGTTCTTTATCCGCCAGCATAAATTCTTCCTTTCTGACGAAGGTTGATCCTTGCAGATGACTTACCCTCTGCGTTTCTGATGGAACAGGATATCTTATAAAACTGCAAATTTTCAGCCGGTGATCTTCGATTGTGCTTGACAAGAGCCGGATCTCCCGCTATAATAACTCTGCTAATAAACCAAAGTTATGCCCTTTTCGCTCGCTTGGTGTCTGGAGGGAGGGAATAAAATGTCTGAGATTTACGTGAAGGAAAATGAATCCTTGGATAGCGCGCTGAAGCGTTTTAAACGCAGTTGTGCAAAATCCGGTGTTCTGGCCGATCTCCGTAAGAAGGAGTATTACCAGAGCCCCAGCGTCAAGCGTCGCAAAAAATCGGAAGCCGCTCGCAAAAACAAGAATAAGCGCTTCTATTGATTTTTCTGATCAAAAACCCGATCTGTTTCAGATCGGGTTTTTTTATTGCTGACTCCGGGGTAAAAAATGCAATTCCTGTACCTCTGGCACTTGTTTTTTGCATCCTGATTTGTTACAATGATTCAACAGGATAAGGAGGGATTATCATCAGCGTTGTTCAGGATATTTGGAGCGGCTTCGATTTTACCTATCTTCTGAGCATTCTGCTCTCGGTCGTTCCAGCGTTGATCTGCATTACGTTTCATGAACTGAGCCACGGCTTTGTGGCGTACCGCCTTGGAGACGATACGGCGAAGCGGGCCGGGAGGCTTACCCTCAACCCGTTGAAGCACATTGACCGGATGGGGCTGCTGATGATGGTACTGTTTCATTTTGGCTGGGCAAAACCTGTGCCTGTCAATATGTACAAGTTCCGTGATCCCAAAAAAGGGATGGCGATTACGGCACTGGCGGGTCCGGTTTCCAATTTCCTGCTGGCAGTGCTGTTCATGGTGCTTTATGGGGCCTGTTATCTTCCGTTTTCCCAAAATACAGTCGGCAGTTATCTGCTGCAGATGCTTCTTCTGGGGGCAACGATCAGTACCGGACTTGCGGTATTTAACCTGATTCCGATCCCGCCGTTGGATGGCTCCAAAGTGTTGCTGGCTGTTCTCAGTGACGAGACATATGCCGGGCTGATGCGCTATGAACGCTATGGGATGCTTCTTATGGTGGTTCTGGTGGCATCGGGTATTCTGGGCAAGCCGCTTTCCGCTGCAGTGTCCGCGATCTATCACGGCGTGCTTGCACCTGTGGCGGTGCAGGTGAGTACGCTGGTCTATCAACTATTTTACAGGTGACGGTTTGGGATGGAAGATCCGAATTTTTATCTCGAAGGTGTTCTTCATGAAAAAGACGAGCTGAAGGACTTTGAAGGGCCCCTGAGCCTGATCCTTCTGCTGCTTCAAAAAAATAAAATTGAAATACGGGACATCAGCGTATCAGAGATCCTGGATCAGTATCTCGCTTGGCTGAACAAAATGCAGGAGATGGATCTGGAAATTACCAGCGAATTTGTGCGGATGGCCGCTTACCTGCTGTACATCAAAACAAAAATGCTTCTGACTTCCGACGAGGAAGAGATTACAGAACTGGAAGCACTGATGGAATCACTTGAACAGCTGAAATGCCGCGATGCTCTGACGGCTGCCCGCGAGGTTTCCCCTGCACTGGGGGAAGCATATAAAAGAGGGGCGTTGTTGTTTTCACGTCAGAGTGAAGCTCCTCCGCCGCAAGCATCGGAGTATACCTATCATCATGCTCCTGTGGAATTGTTAAAAGCGCTGCTGCATGTGTTTTCCGGCAGCACGGAAAGGCCTGTCAATCTCACTGAGATTGCTCAGGCTATGCCTCATCGGATCATATACAGCGTCCGCAGCAAGAGCCGCCAGATCTTAGACCGGCTCCGGCTGAGGAATATTTCACTCAATGAACTTTACAGCGATTGCCGGACTCGTTCTGAAATCGTGGCGACTTTCGTTGCCATACTGGAACTGGCGGCCGTTGGGAGTGTGTTGATCTCGATGTCACGCCACGGAGACGGGTACGACCTTTCCTTTAACGGCGGGGATATCGATGAAATTCTGGAAATGATTGAAGAATGATATGACAAAGATCTGTTCAGCCCTTGAGGCCATTTTATTTGCAGCCGGAGATCCCGTCCCGGCAGGCAGGATTTCTCTGATTCTGAACTGTTCCGAAGAGGACGTGTTCGAGGCAGCCCGGGAGCTTGCAGAGACCCTGGAAGAAGATGGGCACGCAATCTGTCTGGTGCAGATGGGGGATAAGCTGCAGCTGTGTTCTTCTCCGGCTTATGCCGAGATTGTAACGAAGATCCTGGAGCAGCGGCGTCCGCCTATGCTCTCTCCCGCTTCGCTTGAAACGCTGGCCATTGTTGCCTATTATCAGCCTGCTACAGCGGCATATATCAGCAAAGTGAGAGGCGTAGACAGCTCTTATACAATCAGTTCCCTTGTGGAAAAGGGACTGATCGAAGGCAAAGGAAAGCTGGAAGCCCCCGGCCGTCCCACTCTGTATGGGACGACGGATCTGTTTCTGCGAACAATGGGAATCAGCACACTGTCTGATCTTCCGCCCCTGCCGGAGATTGCCTCTACCGAGGGAATCGAGAAACTGCAGCAGGCAATCGATGCATTGCAGGAGAACAAAATGGATCCTCCCCCGCAGGAAACGGCACAGCAGCTTGCCATGGAGGAACTGGAAAAATAAAATCGGCGAAATGCATGCCGCATCGAAAGAGAGGTGCATTATTTGCTTGCGATAAGGATCCTTCTGATCCTGGCACTGATCATTTTCCTGATCTGCCAGATCACGGTGGGAGTGGACGTCCGCTATATCGGCGGGAAGCTGACGGTTTCCGCCAAACTTTGCGGTTTTCTGCTGCAGCTGATCCCGCGGCGTAAGGCCGCGAAAGCGCCGAAGGAAAAACCGGTGGAGGAACCGGAGCCGAAGAAAGAAGATAAGCCGAAAAAGGAAAAGAAGAAAAAGAAGAAAAAG
The DNA here is from genome assembly GCA_017432615.1 of Oscillospiraceae bacterium. Classification (GTDB taxonomy): domain Bacteria; phylum Bacillota; class Clostridia; order Oscillospirales; family Oscillospiraceae; genus Limivicinus. The sequence continues at coordinate 74,467 of JAFRIV010000048.1, read as the reverse complement.
AAACAAGGCCCGGGGCTGATGATCGATGACGATGAGGTCATCGATCTGTTGAAAAAGCTTCTGGAGGGTCTGGGGAAATTTTCCAGAGGCATCAATGTTGACCGTTTTCTCCTGCATTATACTGCAGCAGGGGAGGATCCTTATCTTACAGCGAGGATCTTCGGTTTTGTCAATGCATTGCTTTCCTCCCTTGCCCCCGTCTGTGCACGGCGCTTTCGCTGCAAAGACCCGGACGTTTGGACCAGAGTGGATTTCACAACGGCTGAAATGAAACTCGATGTCGGTATTGCAGTGGTGCTTCGTGTCGGTGCGGTGTTTGCCATGATCTTTACGGTGCTTTTCGGAGCAATCGGCATCCTGATCCGAAACAAATGGCGCTGGTTTATATTGAAGCGTAAAGATCCGGAAGAATATGCTTTCCTGGTGGAAAATCCATCCCTTGTAACAAAACTGATCCGTTCTGTGTTAAATAAAGAAGAAAAGGAGACATTCTATGGAGAACCTGGAGAAAACGAACCCGATCGGGGAACTGATGCAAACGACAATGGAGAATGTGAAGAACATTCTTAAGGTGGATACGGTAGTTGGGGATCCGATCTATACCCCCGATGGGATCACGCTCGTTCCGATTTCCAAGATCAGCGTTGGTTTCGGAGGCGGCGGTGTGGAATTCGGCCCGAAGCGCAAGGATGGCCCGCAGCCCTACGGCGGAGGAAATGCCACCGGTGTCAAGATAGAACCTTATGGTTTCCTGATCATTAAAGACGGTGTGGTGCGTATGCTCAACGTAATGCCGCCTGCCTCCAACACGGTGGACAGGATTATTGATCTGGTGCCGCAGGTAATGGACAGGGTCGACGCTTTTATCGAGAAACAGAAAGGTGAATAAGGTTTGAGGCACCGCCCCTGTCAGGCGGTGCTTCTTATGAAAGATATGCAGGAAAGATTACAGAAAATCATCTCTGCCTCCGGGCTGATGTCCCGCAGGGCGGCGGAGGAACTGATAGCTGCCGGGAAAGTGACGGTGAACGGCGTCCGCGCCGAGCTTGGCACCAGGGCAGACCCTCAGGAGGACAACATTCTTGTCCGCGGCAGGCCTCTCCCAATGCAGGGGAAAAAGATCTATGTGATGCTGAACAAGCCTGCCGGGGTCGTGACGACGCTGCACGACGAGCAGGGCAGACATTCGGTTAAAGAACTGCTGAGCGACCTGCATGAAAGGGTATATCCTGTCGGCCGGCTGGACATGTACTCCGAAGGACTTCTGCTTCTGACCAATGACGGCGAATTTGCTAATGCCATGATGCACCCTTCCGCTGAGGTCAAAAAAGTGTATGCGCTCACGGTGAAGGGGGAGGATCTTCCCCACAGGATCTGTGCGCTTACCGCACCTATCGAGATCGACGGCAGGATGACTTCCGGTGCACAAGTGGAAGTGCTTCAGCTTCGGGAGCAGGAAGCTGAGATCTCCGTCACGATCCATGAAGGCCGCAACCGTCAGATCCGGCGCCTTTGCGAGCGCGCAGGGCTGAAGGTCGTGCATCTTTGCCGTATCAGCGAAGGCCCGCTTACCCTGGGGGATCTTCCGCGGGGAAAGTGGCGTTATCTTACGGAAGAGGAAGTCAGCCGCCTGCGTAAGGCGGGAAGGACATAATAGGATGAATGTGATTGGAAAAGCAGATCTGGTGGTAATCGGCGGCGGGGCCTCCGGGTTGATGTGTGCCTGTCAGGCAGCAGAAAACGGATGCTCCGTCATCGTGCTGGACGGGAACAAGCTTCCGGGGCGCAAGGTGCGTATCACCGGCAAAGGACGCTGCAACCTGACAAACAACACCCCCATCCGTGACTTTTTCACCAACTTGCCGGGCGATGGGCGTTTCCTTTACAGTGCGCTGAACCGTTTCTCTCCGGAGGATACCATGGCTTTTTTTGAAAGCAATGGGATACCGCTGAAGACGGAGCGGGGCGGGCGTGTATTTCCGGTATCTGACAATGCAAATGATGTGGCCGACTGCCTTTCCCGTCTCTGCCGGGAAGCCGGCGTGACGATGCTTCGCCGGCGTGCCGACAGCATCCTTGTGCAAAACGGAGCGGTATCCGGCGTCCACACGGAAGGGGACGTGCTTGCCTGTACCGCCGCAGCCCTCTGTACGGGCGGTCTTTCTTATCCGCTGACGGGTTCCGACGGAATCGGCTATCGCATAGCGAAAACGCTCGGGCATACGATCACCCCCCTTCGCCCTTCGCTGATTCCCCTGGAAAGTGATGATGCCTTCTGTGCCGCGCTGCAGGGATTCAGCCTGAAGAACGTGACGCTGAGGGCCTATGAAAATGATAAGCTGATTTTCAGTGAACTGGGAGAAATGCTCTTTACCCATTTTGGCGTTTCCGGGCCGCTGGTGCTGTCAGCCAGTGCGCATATGCGGCATTTTGGAGAAGCTGTCTATCGCCTGGAGATCGATTTGAAGCCCGGGCTGGACGAGGAAAAGCTGGATGCCCGCATCCTTCGGGACCTTGCAGAAGCGCCCAAACGCACCATCGGCAACCTGATGCCGGGGCTCACGGGGCGGTCCATGGCGCCTGTCATACTGGATATGGCAGGGGTCAGCACCGATGTTCCTGCCAGCAGCCTGACGCAGGGGCAGCGCTGTTCTATCCGCCGCGTTCTCAAGGCGTTCCCGATTTCCGTGAAGGGGACACGTCCTGTGGAAGAGGCCATTGTGACAGCGGGTGGTGTCAGCACAAAAGAGGTCAATCCGCGTACCATGGAATCCAAGCTGGTGAAAGGACTGTTTTTTGCCGGGGAGATCTTGGACCTGGATGCCTACACCGGCGGCTTCAATCTGCAGATTGCCTGGTCTACGGGCTTCGTGGCAGGCAATTCGATACCAAAAATTCATCAAGATGAATCAGGAGAAGGAGAGAAAAAATGAGTCAGAAAACCTATGCTGTTGCTGTAGACGGCCCTTCAGGGGCGGGGAAGAGCTCCCTTTCCAAACGCGCTGCTGCAGCCTTTGGTTTTGTATATCTGGACACCGGTGCTATATACCGCACCGTAGGCCTGGCAGCAAAACGCAGCGGGATCGACAGAAAAAGTGATGAAGCGCTTAAAAACATCCTGCCTCAGGTACAGCTGGAGATCTGTTACGATGAAACCGGGCTGCAGCATATGATCCTGAACGGGGAGGACGTCAGTGAAACCATTCGCCTGCCGGAGATTTCGCTGTGTGCATCCGATGTTTCTGCACTGCCGGCCTGCCGCGCTTTTCTGTTGGATATGCAGCGGGAGGTTGCTCATAAAAACAATGTGATTATTGACGGCAGAGATATCGGCACAGTGGTTTTGCCGGATGCCGATCTGAAGATCTATCTCACAGCCGACAGCAGGGAACGTGCCCGCCGGCGCCTGTTGGAATTGGAAGCTAAAGGCGTTGAGACTGATTTTGATACGGTGCTTCGAGAGATCGAAGAGCGTGACTGGCAGGATACCCACCGGGAGATCGCTCCGCTGCGGCAGGCTGAGGATGCTGTCGTGGTAGATACCACAGAGCTCAATCTGGAACAGAGTTTTGAAGCTATCTGTATGCTGATGGAAGAAAAACTCCCCGTCTGCCGGAAGAGCTGAGACAATGAAAGAGATTCGTGAAGCAAAAACGGCGGGATTCTGTTTTGGAGTGCGCCGCTCAGTGGAAATGGCGGAGAAGCTCCTGCAGGAACACGGCCGTGTGCTGAGTTACGGCCAGCTCATCCACAATGACGATGTGGTGCGTTCTCTGCAGGCACAGGGACTGGAAGTGATCCATGGGGACGAAGAGGTGAGACCGGGGGATAAGGTGATCCTTCGAGCCCATGGAGTTTCAGAGAAAACAGTCCGCGCACTGGAGGCGGCCGGGGCAGAAGTGTTTGATGCCACCTGCCCGAAAGTGAAGCTCATCCACAAAACCGTCCATGAGGCATCGGAGGAGGGGCAGTTTGTCCTGGTGATCGGCATGCGTAATCACCCCGAAGTGGAGGCAATCTGCGGCTGGTGCACCGAATGCGCTGTGCTGGAAAATGAGGATGAAGCGCGCCGATGGCTGGAAGAAAATCCGGAATTTTCGGCAAAACCGATATGTGTTGTTGCTCAGACGACTCAGACACACAGCAATTTCAATAATTGCGTAAATTTCTTAAAAAAAGGATGTACAAATTTAAAAATATTTGATACAATATGTCTTGCTACGTTCACGAGGCAGAATGAGGCAATGGAGCTCGCTTCTGCGTGTGATGCTGTTGTTGTCATTGGCGGAAAACATAGTGCCAACAGTTTGCATCTTGCCCAGATTTGTCAGGAACTCTGTTCTGAGGTTCAGTTTATTGAGCGTGCAGAGGAACTTGATCTGGAGAGGCTGCAAAGAAGCAATATTGTGGCACTCACGGCCGGAGCATCGACGCCATCGTGGATTATTAAGGAGGTTAGGAAGAAAATGGACGAGGAAATCAAGGTCGAAGAAGTCAAAGAAGAAGTAAAAGACGAAGTCAAGGCTGAAGAAGCAGAAGAAATCAAAGCTGAAGTTTCTACAGAAGAAGTCAAGGCTGAGGCACCTGCGGAAGAGGCACCTGCAAAAGCAGCGCCTGTCGAAGCAAAAGCAGAGGATCTCTCCTTTGATGCTATGCTGGAGGAAACCTTGAAACCCATTGCAAATGGGGATAAAGTGACGGGTGTGGTAACAGGCATCAGCACCACGGAAGTTACTGTGGATCTGGGTGCCAAGTATACCGGGTTCATCCCGGTGACGGATTTCACCTCTGATGCCGGCACAAAGATTGAAGACTGTGTCAAACTCGGAGATGAAGTACAGGCAATCGTGGTTCGCGTCAATGACGTGGAAGGCACGGCAATGCTCTCCAAGAAGCGTCTTGACAATGTGAAGTTCTGGGACGATATTTCCGACGCAGCCGAAGCTGGCGCAGTGGTGGAAGGCGTTGTTACGGATACTAATAAAGGCGGCGTTGTGGTCAACGTCAAGGGCGCACGCGTTTTCGTGCCTGCCTCACAGACGGATCTTCCCCGCGAGGCCGATTTTGCAGAGCTCTTGAAGAAGACGGTTAAGTTGAAGGTAACGGAAGTCAACAAGGCACGCAAGCATATCGTCGGTTCTATCCGCCGTGCCGCAAACGCACAGCGTCATGCTATGAGAGAGGCTCTGTGGGAGAATATCGAAGTCGGCAAGCGTTATAAAGGCGTTGTCAAGTCCATGACCAGCTACGGCGCATTTGTGGACGTCGGAGGGGTGGATGGTATGGTCCACGTCTCTGAACTCGGTTGGGGCAGAATCCACAATCCGGCAGAAGTTGTTAAGGTCGGCGATGAGATCGAAGTCTATGTCATCAGCTTTGATAAGGACGCAAAACGGATCTCCCTCGGCTATAAGGATCCCGAAGCGGATCCCTGGAAGCTCTTTAACGATCAGTTTAAAGTCGGCGATGTGGCAACAGTCAAGATTGTCAAGCTGATGCAGTTTGGCGCTTTTGCGGAAATCATCCCCAATGTGGACGGGCTGATTCACATCTCCCAGATTGCGGACCATCGCATTGCCAAGGTGGAGGATGCTCTGAAAGTCGGCGACGTGGTAGATGCCAAGATCATTGCCATAGATCAGGACAAGCAGAAGATCTCCCTGTCGATCCGTGCCCTTCTGGAAGAGCAGCGTGCTCCCGCAGAAGAGGAAGTAGCAGACGAAGCTGATGCGGAAGCGGAAGCCGAAGAAGCTGCTCCTGCGGAAGAGTGATTGATCAAATTATAAAAACGGCGTTGTCTCTTCCGGCTTTTACCGGGAGAGGCAGCGCCTTTCTCTTATCAGTTTTGCGGGTAGGGGTCTGCATGCCTTTCAGTGAAACCGGTTGGCGGCTTCATCGTAATCAAAGCCGGCTTCATGCAGAGTCTCTTTCAGAGTTTCCTGGTCGATTTCAAGAGCGTCACAGAGAGCTTCCAGGCTTGAAAACTCATCTCGAAGCTTCGTGTTGATATAACTGAAAAGAATAGAGGGATCCTGGGGCAGCATAGAGGGGCTCCTTTCCTGTTATATAATAATAAATTAAAATACAAATATTACCAAAAGGGGGTTCGGTTTATGCGCAGAATTTTGGCATTATTGATTGTTGTTTCTCTCCTGTCGGCATTTCCGGTGTTTACGCAGGCAGAGGAAGCGGATCAAAAACCGCCGGAGGCCCAGTCAGCCTCCCTTGCTTTGGCCTGCTGGCTGGGCGGCTATGACGGCGGGGAACTGTCTGATCTGATCTGCTGGGATGCCTGCGGCTGGTATGCGGCTTATCAGGAGCGCATTACCGGGGAGAGGCTTCTGCGGGAGGATGAAGTTCAGGATTACCTCTCTTCCATTGGCTATCGCGGTCCGCTCGATCCACCTGCACCCTGGGAGGAGTACGGCATTGTGAACCGTGTCATTGGAGCGGGCAGCTTTGTGTATTATGATTTCAGACAGAACCGGACGATGTTCAACGCCATGATAGGGATCGATACGGAGCTTTCCACCGTTATGGCAGATGACCGGACAGCCGTTACCACCATCACCGTTCATCGCGGGGAAAATGTGATCGACCATGTTTTCCGCTTTACTTTTGAAGCGTCTCCGAACGAAAATTCCCGTTTCCCATATCGCGTTGTAAAGGTAGAGAAAGGCCTTGTCCCGGCAAAGATGGATGAAAAACTCAATTTCACCTGGGAACTGCTGATGGAACAGAACAGCCTGTCCTGCGTCCTCTCCCTCACAGACGGCGTGCGGATCTATAACCCGAATGATAACCCGGAGAAAAATTGCACCTGGATATTCAACCAAAAAGGTCATACGGCCATTCTGGGTTGTTGGGACGGATATGTAACCGGTACCTACGGTTTTTACTCTTTTGATACCCTGAAATACGCTGACGGAAAAACACGCGCCAGCATCGGATACGTCAGTTATGATCCTTTGGAAGAGACCTATGACGAAACCTATATCTCCGATTATCTGAAAGACATCATAGAATTCCGCTACCTGTACGAGACCGATGAAGAGATCTGGATGGATGGCGTTCTGGAAAACGGGGACAGGGAGCAGGTTGCAGTGGATAAGGGGACGCTTCTCCTTCGTGAAATCTCTTATACCTATGACGGTGCCTATCCGGCTTCCGTCACACGCTTTGACTATACCACTCCTGTTCCGGGTTTTGCCTTCATGCAGGGCTGGGATAAGGAATTGCGCACCGTTACCGCCATCTGGGAGGAGACTGACGGACAGAGCGCAGATCTCGTCTACCGTACAGAAAATCTGCAGATCCCGATGGACTGGGAATATCTCCCCTATGTGGTACGCTGGGGAGAATATACCGCCTACCTGAATCCCCGCTATACTGGTACGTACGCTTACCCGGGAGATATCTACGACTACACCGTATATTTTACCGCGGTCAAAGGCTGACGGCTTTTGTCTTCATTACGCGTTATAATTGTTCTTTTATTAAAGCAGGCACCGTTTCCGGTGCCTGCTTTTTCCCCTGATTATCTTCTTCTGCGCCCGCCATACAGGGCAATAAAGCGCAGCAGCTGCAGCAGGGAAACCGCCAGCGCTGCAACGTACGTCATCGCAGCTGCCCGCAGCACTTTTCCGGCTTTATCCTGCTCCTCGCCCTGCAGGATCTGGTAGGTGCGGATGTTTTCCATGGCACGCCTGCTGGCGTCAAACTCTGCCGGAAGGGTGACCAGCTGAAAGACCGTACACAGCGCAAAGCAGATGAGCCCCACATACACCAGCTGATACAGATACGGGCTCAACCCGGAGAGAAGCACCCCCGCCAGGATCAGCGGCATTGCAAGCTTTGAGCCGATATTGGTGATAGGAATAATGGCATTGCGCACTTTCACCGGGAAATACTCCGCGGCATACTGCAGCGCATGCCCGGCTTCGTGGCATGCTACTCCTACGGCGACCGGTGAAGTGCCGTGATAGACGTCCGACGACAGGCTGATGGATTGGCTTCTGGAATCGTAATAGTCCGTGAGCGACTTGCCGGGAATCTCCCGGATGCTCACCTGGTACAGCCCGTTGCGGTTTAAGATCTCCCGGGCAGCATCCGCACCGGTGATGCCACGCAGGTTGCGGTCATCTTGATACTGCTTGTAGACGTGGTTCACACGCCACGAAGTATAAAACGAAAACACAATGGCCAGCAGCAGTGCAGGCATGAGCCACGGCATATCCGCATACAGATAAGGAGAATAATAGTACATCTTGCACCATCCTTTCCTGTTTTCATAGTAATGATATTATACATCGGTGGAAAACAAAAAGTGTGAGGAAAGGATGAATTTCTTTAAACCTCTCTTACAGTCTGCTGCAGCTGCTCTGAAAGATCCGCCAGGTCCTCCGGGCGGATCTTCTGCACGGCACGGTCAAAGGTCAGAAGGCCGTTGGTCTCGTCTTCCACGTCGGAAAGCTGCGTATAAACAGCCCCGCAAAGCCCTTCCCGCACAAGCGGCGGCAGGATCCTGCCGTAGACCTCTCTCAGAGCGTCTGCCAGTTCCTCCCTCGTGCCGTACTTTCGGTATCCGTAGGTTTTTTCACGGTTGAAGCTGTGCTCCTTGTCTTTCCATACGTATCCGCCGAATTCTGTGATCATCTGGGGCAGTTCCGTTCTCTTCCCGAGATGGAGCGCTTCAAAGTACAGATGCTGCGCATCCACATCGCTCTCTTTCTGGTGGAACCATCCGGAGGTGCTGTTGATCAGCCGGGAGGGATCCAGCGCTTTCAGCTTACGGTAAGCTTCATCGGCGCAGAACTGCCCCCAGCCTTCGTTGAAGATTGTCCACAGGCAGAGGCAGGGGTGGCTGCCCAGAGCCGATACCGTCTCCTCCATGGCGTGAAGGAAATTCCTGCGTCCTTCGGGGTTGCGGTGCAGACGGGCGTCGTTCCGCTTCTGGAAATGCAGCGTCGGCAGCACGGTATCTCTCAGATAGGAGTACGCACCGGCATTCACCATATCCTGAAATACGATCATCCCGAGCCGGTCACACGCTGCATAGTACAGTTCCGGCTCGATTTTTGCATGCTTGCGCAGCGTGTTGAAGCCAAGGCTTTTGGCGTAGAGAATGTCTTCTTCATAACAGATGGGGTCTGCAGGCGTATACAGCCCGTCACTCCAGTATCCCTGATCCAGCAGCGCATTGAAGAAAAACGGCTTCCCGTTCAGGAAGATGCGTTTTTTCCCGCCAACCCTCTCCACGGTAAGCTCCCGAAGGGCAAAGTAGGACACCACCTTATCCTCTCCGGCGGTAACGGTAAACGGATAAAGAAACGGATCTTCCGGCGTCCAACAGTGTGGAGAAGGGATCGTCACACTGGCTTTGCCTCCCGTCAGAGGAAAGTGCTGCCCATCTACCTCCACAACACCGTCTTCCACGCCCTCCGCTGTGATTTCGGCAGAGGTGCGGTCCGTACGGATATGCAGGGCGCGGATATACTTCTCCGGCACGCATTCCAGCCATACCGTCTGCCAGATACCGGAACAGGGAGTATACCACATGCCGCCCCGCTTTTTGCTTTGCTTTCCGTAGGGATGCAGAGGGGTCAGATCATTGACGGCAAGCACTGTAATCTCATTTTTACCCTGCTTTAACAGGGATGTGATATCGGCCGAGAAGGGGAGATACCCGTTATCGTGCCGGCAGCAGATCTTACCATTGACAGCAACCTCTGTTCTTCGGCTGACAGCGCCGAAGTGCAGCAAAATGCGTTTGCCGACCCAATCGGCCGGCAGAGTAAAGTTTCTTGCATACTGTAGTTCGTCACCGACCCGGCAGGGGAAAGATACAGCAGAGAGCAGGCTCTCCGCGCAGAAAGGCACACGAATACTGCCGTGAGAGAGGGCATCCTTACGGAAACTTTTTCCTCTTACGGTCAGATTCCACATTCCGTTCAAACAGAGCCATTCTTCCCGCACCATCTGCGGCCGCGGATAAACATCCCAGGGGACTTCAGGCAGGGAAAGCCCTCTCTTGGTAAACAGTTTTTCCATATCTGTCAGTTATTCGGCTTCGGTTCGTGGTATTCGCAGCAGGAATCGAATCGCACGGTTTCCGGGGGAGTTTCGAGTATTTCCGGATGGGCCAGATAGTATCTTACATCCCCAAAGAAACGTGCATAGTGGGCGCCGGAGCAAACGCGTTCATCCGCTGTAATGCCGATAGGCAAATACCGTTTCATACGCGCCTTCCCGTCTTCCACAACAGCAACCTTTTCCGCGGTACCCATGCCGACAAATAACCCCACGTTGCCCCAGTTATAGAGATGATGGTTCACATCATGCAAACCGATGGACGCGGTGTTGGTGACGTAAAGCCCCACATAAAACGGCAGTTCATCCATCAGCACGGCGGGTGCAAGGCCGTACCGGTCCAGCACCTTTACCAGCCCCACGATCACGGTGGCAAGCCCCGGCACTGCAAAAACGAAGTTGAGAAGCTTCTCCACAAATCCCGGCTCCTGTCCGCCGCGGTTGGCTTCCACGGCAGCACTCATGCGGTCGCGCACATCATAGATCGTATCGGTCAAATCAAACTTGATCTTGACCACGGCTTCGCCCTTGTCGGCATCACTCGGATCCTTCAAAAGGGTAAAAGCCGCCGAGCAGTTGTTCCGGGCAAACAGCTGTTTGTTCATAATAAAGCGGTTGACTTCGGGATTCCTGCTGATCGCGCGCACATAGGCTGCAACGATGATCTGCATGTAGGAGATCTGTTCTCCCTTTTCCTGCTTCTGCCTGCGGATGTATCGGGACAGAACTTCCATATCTGCCCGGTGCTTTAAAAACACCTGTGCATCACACCGCATGGGCATTACATGGGGGGTGATCTTTATCACGGGGTCGATCCCGTCTATTCGCCTTCCGTCCGGTCTTCTGCCAAACATGATTTTCCCTCCGTTCTTCCTGATGGTTTGAAGTCCTGCTGAAATAACGGCTTATTTTACCGCAAATCCTGTGGAACTGCAAGAACTCTTTTCTACGCCTTACCCGTGCAAAGCATCTGCTTTATGCGTTGCCTCAACAATCAACTGCACGCAGGTATCATACCCCAGAAAACCGGTATCCAGTGAAATCGTGTAATTACGGCTGTTTCCCCATTTTTTTCCGGTAAACTGCTCATAATAAGCACGCCGCGCAGCGTCCGTCCGCTGCATTTTTTTCTGGATCTCGTTGGGGTTCTTGTTGCCGAGCAGTTCACTGATTCTGACGGCGCGCTGGATTACGCCTGCATGGAGAAAAACGTTCAGGCTTGGGATACCTGCCTTTTCCAGAATGTCGTCAGCGCACCGTCCGAGGATCACGCAGGGGCCTTTTAGGGCCAACTCCACAATGATGCGCTGTTCTATGGCGCGGATGTTATGCTGCTGATCCACATACGAAGCGGGGGAAATCATCCGAAGAAAGATCTCCGTACGGGTGATCTCTTCCTCTACGCGCTCCACTTCCGGCTTCTCAAGGCCGCTCTCTTTTACTGCGGCATCGATGATATCCTGATCGTAAAACTCTATCCCGAGTTCTTCGGCCACCTTCCGCCCCACAGTGTGCCCGCCTGCGCCATATTCTCTGCTGATGGTGATAACCATTGCCGTTACCTCCTGATATTTGAAAGCTTATTCACAGCTTATGAACAGAATACTACGAATTCTCCCGTATTACAATCATTATTTGCGCGGCTCCAATCCGATCGGTTGAAGAGAAGAGAGAATTATGCTATAATAAACCTCGCAATAATAATATGAGGAGAAGAAATCTATGGATATTCAATATCTGCTGTTTCTGCAGGACCTCAGGAACGCCACGGGCGGCGTCTTTAATGAGTTCTTCAATGCCGTCTCCAAGGTCGCGGTGGACGTTATGCCTTTCCTGGCGTTCGTTGTTTTCTGGTGTGTAAGCAGAAAATGGGGTTACCGCTATCTGCTGACGCTCGGCATCGGCGAACTGCTCAACGGTATTATCAAGCTGACGGTCTGTGCCTACCGTCCGTGGATCCGCTCGGAGCTCATTGAACCGGCTGGAGACTCCAAAGTAGCCGCGACGGGATATTCCTTCCCGAGCGGGCACACCATGAGTGCAACGGAGACCTACGGCACAACATTTGCCTGGCAGAAAAAGAAACGCAAATGGCTGGCTGTTTTCTGTGCCGTGATGATTGCCCTGACGGGTTTTTCACGAAACTTCCTGGGGGTGCATACCCCGCAGGACGTGATCGTCGGCTTTGTGGAGGCAGCGATCCTGATCGTTCTTGTGGGCGCTGTCCAGAACAAGATCGACGGAAATGAGGAAATGCTGGACTTTTTGACGCTGGTCGGCATCCTCTCCGTCATCGGCACACTGCTCTACATCACGAAGAAGTCCTATCCGATGGATTATGTGGATGGTGTCCTTCTCGTGGATCCGCAAAAAATGATGAATGACAGCTTTAAAGCTTGCGGTGCATTTCTTGGGCTGATGACAGGCAGCTATATCGAGCGTCATTATATTCATTATGAAATCCCGACAGGATCAAAGAATCTGCCGATCCTCGGGTTTGTGGGATTTCTGCTTGCCTTTTCCTGGAAAGTGTACTTTGCCCCGGCAACGATTGTGGCAGCTCTGGGTGGACACTGGGGGAACTTTGTCGCCCGCTTTATCCTCTGGTTCTTCGTCACCGCCGTCTGGCCGGTCTGTATCAAGAAGTGGGCGGAAGACTGATCTGCTTTAAAGCCCCTTCATGGAATATGATTGTTTTCGCCTCCGGATTGTAAAAACAATCCGGAGGCGAAAAGCATCATGGCTGTGCTGTCGTGTACGCTTCCCGGGTTTGAAGATAACCCTTCAGAAAAAGAATTGCCTGACGGTATCCCTCAAACCCAAGGCCGATAAAGCTTTTGACGCAGGCCATCCCCGCATAGGAAACCTGGCGGAAACTCTCCCGTTTGGAAACATCAGAGAGATGCACCTCTACTGCCGGGATCGCCACGGCTTTCAGCGCATCCAGAATGGCCACGCTGGTGTGGGTATAAGCGGCAGGGTTGATCACAATACCGTCGGTGTTTCCGTAAGATTGCTGGATGGCGTCCACAATAGCGCCTTCGTGGTTTGACTGAAACAGAACTGCCTCAATGCCCTCCGCCTCACAACAGGAGCGGATAAAACTTTCCAGAGCAGAATAATCCTGTCTGCCATAGATATCCGGTTCACGGATCCCGAGCATATTCAGATTCGGCCCGTTGATGATCAGAAATCTCATGACAGCTCCTCCAGAATAGTATCGACGGTTTTAGAGATCGATTCCCTGTTGTCTACGGTAAAATCGGCAAAGCGCGCATAGAGCGGATCACGAACGACAAACATCTCGGAAAGATCGGTTTGAAGGGACAGAGGCCTCCCTTCTCTCGCCAGAAGGGCAAGGGGGCGGGTGAGGCGCACAATAGTCCCGTTCTGGTGCAGCAGCGGATAGTTCTCCGGCCGTGTCACACATCCGCCGCCGGTAGAGATCACTGTGCCCGACTGCTTACCGAATTCCCGCAGGACTGCTGTTTCCCGTGCGCGAAATCCTTCTTCTCCCTCCCGGGCAAAGAGCTCCGGAATCGTGATCCCGGCCGCCTTTTCAATCTCAGCATCGGTTTCCACACAGTGCCTGCCGAGACGCGCGGCAAGCTCCCTTGCAACGCAGGATTTTCCCGATCCCGGCATCCCGATTAGAATGATATTCTGCATGGAGCGGGACAGCTTCGCCGTGATCTGATCAATCTTTTCATCCGGCAGTTTCTGATCGAGAAAGATCTCGGCACTTCGCTTTGCCTGAGCGACCAGCATTTTCAGCCCGCCGGCGCAGGGAAGCCCCAATTCCTCTGCCTGCAGAAGAAGAGCTGTGCGCGCCGGGTTATACACAATATCGGCAACAGCCTTCAGATGAGGAAAACTGCACAGATCCACAGCCTTTGTTCCGTTGTTCGGATACATGCCGAGGGGGGTTGTGTTGACGAGCAGGGCAGCGTCGCTGTGCCGGGAGAGATGTTCGTAATTGTTCTCCCCGGTGCGTGAGATCGTCACGGGTGCGAAGCCGGCATGCTTCAAAACAGTGCATACAGTGACGGAAGCACCGCCTGTCCCGAGCACAACGGCTTTCCCGCCTTCAGCAACCGCCGCTTTCGGTAGAGTCTGCAGCAGCATCGAAAACCCGAAGGCATCCGTATTCTCGCCATGGATCCTGCCTTCGGGACCCTTTCGCAGGGTGTTGACGCTGCCGATTTCCTGCGCTGTGTCGGAAAGCGTATCACAGAAGGGAATGACTGTTTTTTTGTAGGGAATGGTAACATTCAGGCCTTGCCAGTCCCCGTCGCGGAGAAACGTCTCCACGTCTTCTTTCCTTTTTTCATACAGCCGGTATTCATATCCGGCAAGCTCGGCGTGAATCTGTGGGGAATAGCTGTGGCCGAGCTTTTCTCCCAGTAAACCGCATTTCATTTCAGATCACCTCGGTATAACTGCCCAGGTATTCAAACTCTTCCGCAAGATCGCTCAGCTCTCCCATCAGCTGGATGAACTTAGGAGAATAGACGGAAGTGTCCAGATCAAAATAAAACATGAACTCAAAGCTGCGCTCCGGCAAAGGCCGGCTTTCCAGCTTGATGAGGTTGATGCCGAGAGCATAAAAACGGGAGAGCACTTTATAAAGAGAACCGGGTTCATGCGGCAGCACCATCATCAGGCTCGTGCGGTCAGCTCCCGGATAGATCTCCAGATTTTTTGAGATACAGATGAAGCGTGTGTGGTTATTGCCGGAATCCTGTACATCGCTTTCCAGGATCTCCAGCCCGTACAGTCTGCTGCAGGCGCGGGAGGAGAGCGCCGCAATGCCGTGATCGCCCGACTCAGCAACTTTCTTGGCTGCCACGGCGGTGTTTTCACAGGGAATCACTTTCACATTAGGCATCCCCTGCAGGAATTCCGAACACTGTGCAATAGCCTGGGCATGGGAGTAGATCTCACGGATCTCCTCCTTTCTGGTGCCGGGCTGTACCAGAAGATTGTGGTCTACCTTCACACGGACGGAACGGACAATGCGAAAATCATGTTTCAGCATCAGGTCGTATACAGCATTCACCGTACCTGCGGTGCTGTTTTCTACCGGGATCACGCCGTATCGGCAAAGCCCTTTTTCAATGGCGGAGAATACAGCGTCAAACGTGGAAAAGAAGAAAATATTCGGCCGGACGAAAAGCTTCTCACAGGCGATGGCTGAGTAGGCTCCTTCGACACCCTGACAGGCAACGATAGCCTTTTCCGGAAAAAGCTGTGGGGTTTCACGAAGGGCACACTCGATGGCCTTCGTTTCCAGGCTGCTTCGGTGAAGAATACGGTTCTGGCGGCTGCGGGACAATTCCATTATCAGCGAAAAAAGAGAAACGGTGTAGTCACTGATCTCCTCCGGGCTTTTCTCTTCCAATGTCCGGAGTTTTTCCTGTTCCCGTCTCACATCCAGAACGGGCAGGCTGTTTTCCTGCTTGTAGGCTGCAATTTCGGCGGAGAGATTCATGCGCTGTGAAAAAAGGGAGAGAAGCTGGTCGTCAATGCTGTCGATCTCTCTGCGATAGTCTGATAGATCCATGATATAGTCTCCTTTTATATCAAATCGTATAGGGCAAGAGCGGTAACCGCTTCCATAACAGGCACCGCACGAGGAACAATACAGGGATCATGCCTTCCGGAAACAGTGAGCTCCTGAATCTGCCGTGTCTTCAGGTTTACACTCTGCTGCGGCTTTGCAATGGAAGGCGTGGGCTTGATTGCCGCACGAAACAGGAGCGGCATTCCGTTGGAGATCCCGCCGAGGATCCCGCCGGCGTGGTTGGTGCATGTTCGGATGTTCCCGTTTTCCAGGCAATAAGCATCATTGTTTTCACTTCCGCGAAGCCGTGCAGCAGAAAACCCTGCACCGAATTCGATGCCTTTCACGGCAGGTACGGCAAAGACCAGTCTGGCGATCTGGTTTTCCAGCCCGTCAAACATCGGCTCCCCGATTCCGGCAGGCAGGTTGCAGGCCATACACTCGATCACTCCGCCTACCGAATCTCCTTCGGCCTTTGCCCTCGCAATTTTCTCCAGCATCGCTTTTTTTGCAGCGGCGTCAAGCACCGGGAATTCCATATCCTCGGGTGCCATATCAAAGGGCGAAGGATCCTCTATACCCGCAATTGCGGTGATCCGCGCATGAATGGAGATCCCCTGCCGCTCCAGCTCCTGCAGAATGATGCCTCCCGCTATGCAAAGCGGGGCTGTCAGCCGGCCGGAGAAGTGGCCGCCGCCGGCATAGTCCTGATAACCGTGGTATTTGATTTCGGCAGTCAGATCTGCATGCCCGGGGCGGGGGAGGACTTTCAGCATGCTGTAATCCCGGGAACGGGTATTGCGGTTTCGGATAATTGCCGTCAGAGGGGCCCCACAGGTGAACCCGTCTTTCAATCCGCTCAGAAACTCAGGGGCGTCTTCTTCTGTTCGCGGGGTGGACCATTCATGCCGCCCCGGTGCGCGGCGCATCAGAAACTGCTGCAGCGCATCCGTATCGACGGCAATCCCCGCAGGGAGACCGTCCAGCGTCATGCCGATGGCCTCCGAATGGCTTTGACCGAATACCGTCAGCGATATCCGGTTACCGTGAAAGGTGCTGCTCATTCGTCTCTCCTTTCCAGATCATCCCAAAAACCGGGATAGGATTTTTCCACACATTCAGCGCCAAGAATAACTACTTCCCGGCCGCACAGAACTGCAGCGGTTGCTGCACTCATGGCGATCCGATGATCGTTCGTGCTGTCCGCTGTTCCGCCTTTCAGCGTTCCTGTGCCATGGATCAGAAGGGCATCTGCAAATTCCTCCGCATTTCCGCCAAGATCGCTTATAAGGCGTGCAGTGGTTTGCAGCCGGTCAGATTCCTTCAGCCGAAGTCTGGCGGCATTATAGATCTTTGTATCCCCTGCAGCTCCGCAGGCAAGGATGGAAAGTACCGGCACAAGATCGGGAATTGCGGAGGCATCCACTTCAAACGGGCAGCACTGATTGCGCCTTACCGTCACGCTGCCGGCTGCGGTATCTTCTTTTACATCTGCACCAAAACGGCGCAGAAGATCCAGAATGGCTTTGTCGCCTTGGCGGGAGTGAAGATTTAGTCCGTGTAGAGTAATCCCTTTTGGAGAAAGTGCACCCATGCAGAGGAAAAATGCCGCGTTGGACCAGTCGCCCTCGGCAGACACTTCTTCCGGCAACTGCGGGTGCTGCCCTCCGGGAAGATGCCAGATATAGTCACCTGTCTTCTGATAGGAGACCTGTGCGGCAGAAAGGGCGTCTTCCGTCAGAGCAATATACCCGAGGGATTCCATCCTTCCTTCGGCACAAAGGGTGCTCTCCTCACCAAGAAGCGGCAGGGCAAAAAGCAGCCCCGAAAAATACTGGGAGGAAATATTCCCGGGCAAGTGATACATTCCCGGGGTCAAAGTGCCGGAAAAGGAAAGCAAGGCTCCTTCATGCTTCAGAAGCATGCCTTTTTCCTCAAGCATTGCTTCAAGGGGCTGCATCGGCCGTTCCGGCAGCCTCCCCTCCATGCGAAAATGTCCATGAAGTCCCAGCGCCCCGCAAACCGGCAACAGAAAACGAAGGGTAGAACCGCTCTCTCCGCAGGGCAAAACCACATCTTTCTCAGAGGCAGGTCCCGGCTTTACGATGATCTCCCGCTCCGAGACGGTCAACTCCGTGCCAAACCCTTCAAGGCAGGCTGCCGTGGCAAGAATATCCTTTGAAAGCCCGTTCAGGTGCAGCTTTACCGGCCTTCTTCCGAGGGCAGCGCAAATCAGCAGCCGGTGCACTACAGATTTGGAGGAAGGAATCGAAACAGCATGGGGCACCGATCTTGGCAGAACAGTTTTCTTCATTTACTCGTCTGCCCGCAAGCAGTGCCGGACAGCCCCCTTTCCAGCCAGATGCGTGCTTCATCCGGTGTCACGGCGATGTCTTCACACCAGTCAATACTCCGTGGAACAATCAGATGCAGTTTTCCGTGGGAGAACTTTTTATCCAGAAGCATCGCATCATACAGTTGTTGGGCAGAATAGGCGCACTGTGTTGGTAAGCCGTATTCCTGCAGCAGGCTGATCACAGCATCACAGGCAATGGCGTCCAGCATCCGGAATGAAACGGCTGCCCGGCAAATCATGCTCAACCCGACTGCAACGGCTTCTCCGTGCAGCATCTCATAGTGACTGCAGCTTTCCACTGCATGGCCGAAGGTATGTCCAAGATTCAGCAAACGCCTGCGCCCGGTATCAAACTCATCCTCTTTTACGATTGCAGCTTTCCACATAACACAGCTTTCAATAATGCCGGCAAGGTCGATTGCCCTGTGCTGCAGGTCGTCAAAGAGATCTGCATCAAAAAGAACGGCTGTTTTGATCACTTCCGCCATCCCTGCAAGAAATTCCCGTTCAGGCAGGGTAGACAGGGTGTCAGTATCGCACAGCACCAGAGAAGGCTGATGAAAGGCACCAACCTGGTTTTTACCCTGCGGCAGATTGATTGCCGTTTTGCCGCCAACAGAGGAATCCACTGCGGCAAGCAGTGTGGTAGGCACCTGTATAAAGGCAATCCCTCTCTGATAAGTGGCAGTGGCAAATCCTGCCAGATCGCCGGTCACACCTCCACCCAGCGCGATCACGCAGTCGCTGCGCGTCAGCTTCTTTTCCGCCATAGCTTCCAGCAGCTGCCCGTAATACCGAAGGCATTTCGTCGTCTCTCCCGAGGGAAAGATGATGTTTTCCGCCTCCAGCCCGGCCTCCCGTAGCGAGCGCATCACTGTATCCCCGTAGTGAGGAAAAACGTTTTCCCCGGATACCACCATGCATTTTTTCGCTTCGGTAGAGGTGCACACTGCATTTCCGAGAGAGGGAAGGATCCCGGAACCGATTCTTACCTCATAGCTGCGTGACAGGGTGGAAACCTGCACCGTATTCATCGTCCGTCCACCTCTTCTTTAATGCGCTTTCCTTCTTCCAGAATGGTGGTCAGCGTTTCGCGGTCCTCCTGTTCCAGGCAGGTACGATAGGCAGAAAGAGAATCGATCAGGCAATTGATTTCGTTGAGGAGGTTATCCCGATTCTCCAGAAAAAGTTCTGCCCACATAGGCGCATTCAGCCAGGCAACTCTTGTCAGATCCTTATAACTGCCTGCGGAAAACCCGCGGTGTTCCCGCGAAGTCGGGCTCTTGATATAAGCATTGGAAACGACGTGTGCCAGCTGTGACGTAAAGGCAATCATTCGATCATGATCCTCTGCCGTTGTGACGGAAAAACGGGAAAAGCCGGCGGGGGAGAGGAGCTCCTTTGCACGGTCGAGCAGGAAAATGTCATCAAAACGGGGGGGCACGATGACCATGGGTGCGTTTCGGTAAAGATTGGCACGGGCGTATTTAAAACCGGAATACTGTGTGCCAGCCATAGGGTGCCCGCCGACAAAGGTAAATCCGTGTTCCTTTGCCAGCGGAAAGCAGGCTTCACATACGACCCGCTTGGTGCCGCAGCAGTCCATGACAAGGGGATGCTCTCCGATATGCGGGGCGAGCGCAGTCAGCGCGCGGATGGTGGCCTCAGGATAGATCGTAAACAGCACCAGGTCACATTCGGCAATATTGTCCTGCGTCAGCTCTCCGTCCACATCTCCGCTTAGAATGGCAAAATCCAGCACGCTCCTGGTGCGGTTTTGAGCCAGTACTTTCCACTCCGCTTGTTTGTATGCTTTTGCAAAACTGCCTCCTATCAGGCCAAGCCCGACGATCCCAATCGTCTTCATGCTACGATCCCCCTAATAGAGCGGACTTTTTCGGCAAGTTCAGCAAACTCTTCCGGACGCAGGCTCTGCGCACCGTCGCACAGGGCGTGGATCGGATCGTTATGGACTTCAATGATCAGCCCGTCCGCTCCGCCTGCAGTGGCG
This sequence comes from Oscillospiraceae bacterium, assembly GCA_017432615.1. Taxonomy (GTDB): domain Bacteria; phylum Bacillota; class Clostridia; order Oscillospirales; family Oscillospiraceae; genus Limivicinus. The sequence continues at coordinate 54,448 of JAFRIV010000048.1, read as the reverse complement.
GCCAATGCCATGGGAGGCACAAGCTTTGCAATGCCGGTGGCGTGGCTTGGGTCAACGATCACGGGCAAATGCGTCAGCTGGTGCAGCATGGGCACGGCGGCAAGATCCAGCGTGTTCCGCGTGTAATCGGAAAAAGTACGGATTCCGCGCTCACAAAGCATCACGCGTTCATTCCCGTTCGCCATGATGTATTCTGCACTCATCAGCAGTTCCTTGAGAGTGTTGGCAAGACCGCGCTTGAGCAGGATCGGCTTGTCAAGACGGCCGAGCTCCCGCAAAAGATCAAAATTCTGCATGTTGCGCGCACCCACCTGGATCACGTCCACGTCATCAAACAACGGCAGGTCCATGATGTTCATCAGTTCCGTCACAATGGGGAGCCCAGTCTCTTTGCGGGCAATTTTCAGAAGTTCCAGACCTTCCGCTTTCAGTCCCGCAAAATCGTAAGGGGACGTGCGAGGTTTAAAGGCACCTCCGCGCAGCATGGTTGCGCCGGCCGCTTTCACAGACTTGGCAACAGATACGATTTGCTCTTCAGATTCCACCGAGCAGGGCCCGGCAATCATAGCGAAGTTCCCGGCGCCGACTTTCACATCGCCGATTTCCACCACCAGCGATTCCGGGTGGAACTTCCGATTGCAGCATTTGAATGGCTCCGTTACCCGCTTTACGGAATCCACAATTTCCAGGCTTTCCACAAGGTCAATATCCACACTCGACGTGTCCCCAATCAATCCGAGAACAGTCTGAAATTCTCCGTCGGAGATATGGATGCGAAGGCCCAGAGCCTGAAGCCATGCAATCAGTTGCTGCTTTTTCTCCTCGGTTACGCCGTGCTTTAATACTACGATCATCTTTTTACCCCTCCTGAAAAATAAAAGCCGTACAGGATAACCTGTACGGCAAAACATTTGAAGAAACCTGTTTCTTTTGCACGCCAAATTATCCTTACCGAACGACCTCAGTAAAGTAATAATAGTATGCAAAAAAGAACGCTTTCTTCATTCGTCAAAATCTCCTTAAAAAACTGACTGTACTATAGTCCACCCGGGCTTTTTTGTCAAGAAAAAATATTTCTTTGGCAATGAAACATTACCACAGAAATGTCGCCATGTTTTGCGATTACCCCGCAAGCAGTGAGCAAAACGGCATTTTTAATTTTATGAATGTGGCAATTCATAAATTATATCGGTAACACGCTGAAGCGGAGCAGCATCATTTCTGCCGACTCATCCTTAGATCACTCCGGTCATGATCATAAGAAGAAGCACGAACGTGACCAGGACAGCCAGTGAAAAAATCGTGAATCCCGGGCTGAAGACCCCTTTACCCCCTGTCGGCCCCGGTTCTGCCAGATTGGCTTTTCGCAAGGCACCGACGACAGGCTTATATAGCAGAAGCGTCAATGCGGCGTTCAGCCCGCCTTTTACCAGGTTGAAGGGAAGAAACACCGTCATCAGCATGCCGGCAACCGTCTTACGCGGTACTCCCATATAATAAGGAGTGATGATGTAGTTCCAGAGCAGCATGGCAGCAGCCATTGTCAGCATCCCAAGAACAAGGCCGATCACAGCTCCCTTTTTCGAGCGGTGATTCTGATAATACCATGCAGCAGGAGCCGCAAAAGCACAGGTGGAAACCACATTCATTAAAAATCCGTAAGGGCCTGTGGTGCTGATGGTAAGCATTTCAATCAGCGATACGATCACCGAGATCATCACGCTGGAAAGCGGCCCGTAGAGTAGCCCTGCAATTACGATTACGGCGTCTTTCGGTTCATAGCTGAGGAACCCTGCAACATTTGGGATTATTTTCGCAATCAGCACAGCTATAAAGGAAACTGCGGCAAACATAGCAATGGCAGCCATGTATCTGGGGGTAATTTTTTGCGTTTTCATAGTCCTTCCTCCTGATGGACCTTCGGCTTTTTGAGATGCTTTCGGCAAAACAAAAAGCCTGAAGAGATATTTCTTCAGGCATAAAAACAACAGAATAACGGAATAAAGTCATGATAATTCCATCTTCTTCCATCCAGACTCTACTGTCGGTTCCGGTTTCAAACCGGGATCAGCCTTTCGGCTCGCGGACTTGTGCACAAAGTGTGCCGTCACCGCCGGTCGGGAATTTCACCCTGCCCTGAAGATGTATCTTTTATAGCAGAACCGCATACGGTTGTCAAGTTTTTTCTGCATTTTTTCCTGATCCTTTAAAAATGCGGATGAAAAGAAAGACAAAAAGTAACACTTGCTTTTTTATGGGCCTCCCCCTATAATAGTGGTGTAAAGTAGATAATATGTGGTGGAAAGTGGTGAAAAACATGACGGGTGAATACAAACATTCTCTGGACAGCAAAGGTCGTATTTTTATCCCTGCCAGGCTCCGGGATGAGCTCGGAGATGTGTTTTTCATTACGCTCTCAATGGATCACTGCCTGTGTGCTTACAGCAGTGCCAGCTGGCAGGCTTTTTCCGAAAAAGTGAATGCCATGTCCTACGTGAATCAACGGAAGATGCGCCCCCTGTTCTCCCATGCCGCAAAGTGTGAACTGGATGCGCAGGGGCGGGCACTGATTCCGCAGACTCTCAGGGATTATGCAGGTCTCGTGAAGAATGTGGCGGTGATTGGCTGCAACAACCATGCCGAACTATGGGATGCCGACCTCTGGCAGAGCACCTGTGAAGAAGAAACTTCTGCGGAAAATATAGCTGCTGTCATGCAGGAACTGGAATTCTGATGGAAACGGCGCAGCATATCTCCGTCCTGCTTCAGGAAAGCATCGAGGGGCTCCAAATCCGTCCTACCGGCCTTTATCTGGACGGCACGCTCGGCTTGGGCGGGCACTCATTTGAAATCGCCTCCCGCCTTACGACCGGTCACCTCGTGTGTATCGATAAAGATCCTTTTGCTCTGGAATACGGAAAGCAACGGCTTGAACAATTCGCTCCTCATGTAACGTTTGTCCATGATGATTTTCGGCATGCTGCCAGAGTTCTCGCAGAGTTGCATCTTGGTCCGGCAGACGGGATGCTTTTTGATCTTGGCGTTTCCTCTCCTCAGCTTGACAATGCAGAGAGAGGTTTTTCCTATATGCAGGATGCACCGTTGGATATGCGTATGGACAGCACTGCTCCATTGAGCGCGTATGAAATTATCAATCACTATTCAAAAGAGGATCTGACCAGGATCCTCTTTGAATACGGAGAAGAAAAATATGCACGACGGATCGCATCTGCCATTGTAGAGACGCGGCAGGCGCATCCCATTGAAACCACTTTTGCGTTGGTGGATGTGATCCGTTCGGCTATGCCTGCCTCTGCCCTGCGAGAGAAGCAGCATCCCGCCAAACGCAGTTTTCAGGCGATCCGTATTGAGGTTAACGGGGAACTGGATGCCGTGCGGGAAATGATGGCAACCGCACCGGATGCCCTTCGGAAAGGCGGCAGGCTCTGTGTAATCAGCTTTCATTCGCTGGAAGATCGAATCGTAAAGACATCGATTTCCCGGCGAGAGAACGGCTGCACCTGCCCTCGTGAGGCTCCTGTGTGTACATGTGGGTTCGTACAGACGCTCAGGAGCATCACGCGCAAGCCCATCACGGCTTCTGAGGCGGAACTTTCGGCCAACCCGAGAGCAAGAAGCGCAAAACTCAGAATTGCGGAGCGAGTATAATACCAATGAAACTCAAACAGTTGATCGGCGAAATGCCGGTTATTCTTTCAGCGGCAGATCCGGATACCGAGATCACCGGGATCAGTTACGATTCACGTGTGACAAAAAAGGGGGATCTGTTTGTCGCCATCCGCGGCCTTTCTTTTGACGGGCACCGTTTTATTCCGGCAGCGTTGGCAGCAGGTGCTGCCGCGGTTCTGTGCGAAGAAGCGCCGGAGGGGGAATTCCCCTTTATCCAGGTCGCCGATACCAGAAAAGCGCTGGCACTGGTCAGTGCTGCGTTTTTCGGCTATCCTGCCCGCAGAATGCGTATTATCGGGGTTACCGGAACCAGCGGAAAGACAACTGCGACACATCTGATCAAACATATTCTGGAATACGTGCAAGGAGAAAAGATTGCCCTGATTGGTACGAACGGCAACTGCATCGGGCAAAAGGAAGTTCATACGGAGTTTACCACCCCGGAGAGCCGCGAACTGCACGAACTCTTTTTCCGTATGGCTGAGGAAGGTTGCCGATACGTGGTGATGGAAGTCTCCTCCCATGCCCTCGCCATGGAGCGTGTTGCGGGCATTCATTTTTCAACGGCAGCGTTTACCAATCTGTCTCAGGATCATCTGGATCTGCACGGCACGATGGAAGCCTATGCATCTGAAAAAAGAAAGCTCTTTTCCATGTGTGACAGGGCTTGTATCAATCTGGACGACGGGCATGCCGCTTTCATGTTGGACGGATGCCGCTGCCCCGTGATTACATCGTCTGCCTACGTTCCGGCTGATCTTCAGGCGGAAGAGATCCGTCTTTCTGCTTCCGGGGTTGCATTCACGGCGGAATACAAAGGAGAGAAGACGGAGGTAACCCTTGCCATCCCGGGGTTGTTTTCGGTCCACAATGCCCTCACGGCTCTTTCTGTCTGCATTGCGGAGGGGTTGCCCCTTCAGGAATGTGCTTCTGCCCTGAAAAGTGCCGTCGGGGTCAAAGGCCGGGTGGAGACTGTCCCTGTAGACGGTGATTATTCTGTGATCATCGATTATTCCCATAAACCCGACGCATTGCAGAATGTATTGGAAACACTCCGTCCGCTGACGCGCAGCAGGCTGATCGTACTTTTCGGCTGCGGCGGGGACAGAGACCGCAAAAAGCGCCCCATCATGGGCAAGGTAGCTGCACAGTACGCTGACCTTGTCATCGTTACCAGCGACAATCCCCGTACGGAAGATCCTGAATTGATTATTTCCGAGATCCTCCGGGGAGTAAAAGATTCCGAAACCCCTGTTGTCACGATCTGTGACAGGATCGAGGCTATTCACTGGGCCCTTGACAATGTTCGTCCCGGTGATGTAATATTACTCGCGGGTAAGGGTCACGAGGATTACCAGGTGATCGGGCATGCAAAGCATCACATGGATGAACGTGAAATCGTTGCGGAATACCTGAAAGAGAAGAGTACTTTATGAGCATACGGATCATAACGGCATTTATTCTTGCTTTGCTTTTTGCCACTGCCTTCGGAAGATTCTACATTCCATGGCTGCGAAGGCAGAAAGTGGGGCAGGAGATCAAGGAAGACGGGCCGGTCTGGCATATGTCAAAAAGCGGTACGCCGACGATGGGCGGGGCTATTTTTATTCTGGCCTGCCTGTTTGGCGTGCTTACGGTGGGGTTTCATGGAATGCTGCAGGGTAATTTCCTGCATCTGTATGTTTTTGTTTTTGCGCTGGTGTTCGGCTGCATCGGTTTCCTGGATGACTGGGAGAAGCTGAAGAAAAAGCAAAATCTCGGTCTCACCTCTCAAAACAAATTTCTGCTTCAGCTGGCAGCATCTCTGCTTTTTGAAGTGCTGATGGCACGCTTCAGCTATATCAGCACGGATCTTTATGTGCCGTTTTTCCAATGGTACCTGCATATTCCCAAGTGGCTTTATTTTGTGCTCTCCGCATTTATCATCGTGGGTACGGTCAATGCCGTCAATATTACCGACGGGATCGACGGGCTTGCCACAGGCACCTCTTTGCCGGTCTTCCTTTTCTTTGTCGCTGTTACCTATCTTGCAGGCGGCAGATTATCGGAACTGGGTGTGTTCGCCTCTGCGCTGCTGGGCGGTCTGGTCGGTTTCCTTTTCTATAATTTCAATCCGGCGAAAGTATTTATGGGGGATACGGGCTCTCTGTTTCTCGGCGGGGCACTGGCCGGCCTTGCGTTTGCTTACGATATGCCTCTGATCCTGATCACTCTCGGGTTTGTCTATCTTGTAGAAACGCTGTCTGACATAATTCAGATCGGCTATTTTAAGCTGACACACGGGAAGCGGGTCTTTAAAATGGCTCCGTTTCATCATCATCTGGAAATGGGCGGCTGGACGGGGAAAAAATGGTCGGAAAAGGAGCTGTTCTTCCTTTTTACCGGCGTCTCGCTTTTGTTTGCTATAATCTCATTCCTCGGTGTCTATCCGAGATACCTGTAAAGTTTTCGTAAAACGATACGGCGAGAGGTTGCCTCTCGCCGTTTTTTCCTGTATAATAAAGTTACTGCCGGTCACTTTGAGACTGATGCAGTCAATCCAGATTCGGAGTTATTATGAAGTTTATCTTTACCTGCGGGGGGACCGCGGGGCATATCAACCCTGCACTGGCAGTTGCAGCACAGCTTGAAAAACGTCTGCCGGACTGTGAGATCCTTTTTATTGGTGCAGAGGATAAAATGGAAATGGATCTCGTCCCGCGGGCTGGGTATTCTATTCAGGGAATCCGCATCACCAATCTCAGCCGCGATCTCTCCTTTACCGGTCTGAAGCACAATGTCCATACCCTTCAAAATGTGGTGCAGGCAACAGGCAAGGCAAAAGAAATCATCCGGTCCTTTTCCCCGGATGTTGTGATCGGTACCGGCGGATATGTCTGTTATCCGGTGCTAAGTGCGGCTCACGCTCTGCACCTGCCCACTGTGATTCACGAGAGCAATGCTTTTCCGGGGCTGACGACGAAGATGCTTGCCCGAGAGGTGGACAGCGTTCTTGTCGGGTTTGAAGAATGCGTTTCCCGCTATCCGGACCCTTCCCGCGTGCATGTGACCGGTACACCTGTTCGCAGAGAGTTTTCCATGTATACAAAAGCTGCAGCCCGCGCGGAACTCGGTATCCCTGAAGAAGAGAAGTTGGTGGTGTCGGTTTGGGGTTCTCTGGGAGCGGGGCACATGAATGAAATCATGATTTCTCTTATTCCGCTGCTCCGTTCGGATGCATTTTATCTTGTCCACTGTACCGGAAAACAGTATTACGAAAAGTTTATGCAGTCTCTGCAATCATCCACACCGGACTATTCCCGTCATAAAGTGGAAATTCGGGAGTACATCCATGATATGGCGCGCCTGATGACGGCTGCTGACCTGATTCTCTGCCGGGCGGGTGCGTCAACACTTTCAGAACTGACATTTATGGGGAAACCGGCGATCCTTGTTCCATCGCCCAATGTTACCAACAATCACCAGGAGAAAAATGCCCGTGTTCTGGAGAATGCAGGCGGTGCGAAAGTCCTGTTGGAAGGGCAGTTTACGGCAGAAAGCCTGTACTCCGATATTTGTGCTCTTCTGGAGGATCGCTCCCTCTGTGAGCGGATGGGCAGCAATATGTCTGCCCTTTCTTATGAAAATGCGGCGGAACGCATTGCGGATCATATTCTCTCTATCGTATCTCACACTTAGTTTTTTGGAGGAGACACCGGGTGAGTTCTCTTTTAGGAAAACAAAAGAATAAAGAGGAAAGCGAATACATGGCGCCTCGTAAACATGTCAGCGCATTCAGCGGGCCGCTGACGTTTGCAGTCATCGTGGTGGCGGTAATCTTCCTGATGTCGGTGAGCTTCCGGGTGGAAAACATCCAGGTTGTAGGGAATTCGCATTATACAGCCTCCGAAATTATCAACGCCATTGATATTGAGCAGGGCGATAATCTCTTCTTCTTTGACCGTTTTGCGGCAATAACGCGGGTATTTGCCAAATTGCCCTATATTCAGGAGGTTTCTCTGGAACGTGCTTTGCCTGACCGTGTGGTGATCCGCGTGACGGAGAACGCGGCGGTTGCTTATCTGAAGCTCGGCAGCGAGCTTTGGACCTTTGATGAAAAATGCAAGGTGCTTGGTAAAGCGGCGGAAGGGGAAGAGGCGCAGCTGATTCCTATTGTTGGTCTGAAACCGGGTACGATCTTTATCAACGAAACGCTTCAGACCGAAGATCATGACGAACGTACCATTGAATATCTCAAATCGGTGCTGTATCAGATCGTGGAACGCGGCATAACTGACGAAGTCCAGAAAATAGATTTTTCCAGCACAAACAATGTGCAGTTCAATTATGGCGATAATTACATCATAAAGCTGGGAGACCCTTATGCCACCGAGCATAAGTTTTCCATGGTTCTTTCGGCAATCAGCCAGCTCAAGGCAGGGGATATCGGCATCATTGATGTAACAGATGCCTCCACAGTCCATTTTATCCCGTATTAAGTGCACTTTTTCCTTGACATCGGCAGTTGGATGTGCTATTCTACCATAGCGGCTTGCAGTAGTACCCAAGAGGCCGAAGGGGCTCCCCTGCTAAGGGAGTAGGTGTGTAAAAAGCACGCGAGAGTTCAAATCTCTCCTACTGCGCCAAAAGTTCTCGAAATTGCCAAAAAATGGCAAAATCGAGAACTTTTTTATAAGTTTTTTTCACTTTACTGTATTTCAGCGTTTTCACCGGAAAATGGTAAAAGATGACGTATAAGAATACGGGGTTTATTAAAACAAAGGCTGCTATCGAACGCATAGGGAAACAGCATCATAAAGCCTTTTCGTAACCTATCACGCCGAATTGGTAGTTGAAGAAAGCACGGTAAGCGGTTCAGCGAGTTATCAGGCTCTGGGCCTTGAGGGAGAGAATAAAACAGTCGAATTATTAGCTGAGTAAGCATTTCCTTCCTTTGATTCAGGTTTTTCAATTTTTGTCTTGATTTATGCAAAAAATGGAATATAATATAAGCGTGGGTTAGAGATCATTAACCAACGCCTGTTTCTTTTCTCATCAAATGAGAATGGTATTACTGATGTAAAGTAAGAGGTGCAATTTGAAAGAATATCTGTCAGTTCAGGAGACAGTCTGCAAATGGGACGTTTCCCTCCGCTGGGTAAATCAGTATATTCTGAATGGGCGTATTCCCGGCTGTGAGCGTTTCGGTCATTCCAGGAGAATTTCGGAAAACGTTGAAAACCGGAGTGTCTAACTCCTGGTGCGAAGTCAAAACACTCTCCTGCGGATGAATGCCCGAAAACAGAGGGAAGACTATTTTTATGCATATAGGTTAGTTATAACTAACGGCTTTCAAGAGGTGTGGATCATGTGCGGCTATGACTTTGCAAAGCCTATGGCAAGGGAGATCGGGAAGCTTATCGGAGGACAGACTAAGCAGCCGAGAGAGCAACGAACATGTTCCTGTGTGGAATCACGACATCGCCATGCTGTTTCCCGGCATCGTGTTCGCACTGATTCCGGCTGCTCTTGTTGGCTGGCTGATCACGCTGGTGAGGTAGGATAAGGAGGAAGGAAAAATGAAGATTCTGGTTTTTGGCTCCGGGGTGATCGGCAGCTATCTCACGCATGTGCTGTGCAGGGCCGGAAACGATGTGACCGTACTTGCGAGAGGAAAGTGGAAGGAGCAGCTGGAACACAACGGGCTGAAGATCCGCCATCACCTTCAGCGAAAAGAGACACTGGATCATCCGAAAGTGATAGGCAGCATCAAAGAGGATGACCGATATGACGCCGTTTTTGCCGTCATGCCATACAACAAAATCGGCGCGATCCTGGAGCCGCTTGCAGCGGTCAACGCTCCGCTCGTCGTTCTTGTCGGGAACAATATGACTCCTGCAACCATGCAGGAGGAGATCCTTGAAAAGACTGTCTGCGATAAGCAGGTACTGTTTGGCTTTCAGGTGACCGCGGGAAAACGGGACAAAGAGAACGGGTTGCTCATCTGTGAGAGAGCCGGGGCGGGAATGATGGATATCGGGGCCCTGCACAGTGAGCCGGATCCCAGGACAAAAGTAAAGCTTATGCTCATCTTCAGCGGTACCGGTTACAAGCTGAACTGGCAGCCGGATATGGAGGCTTACCTGATCAGCCATCTGGCGGCAATCCTGCCCATCGGATATTTGGCCTATGCCTGCGGCGGAGATATAACCAGGTCCACGGCCACACAGCGCAGTCTGATGCGCCTCGCTTCCCGGGAAGCATTCGGAATGCTGAAGCACCAGGGGATTCAGACCTTGCCGGCAGACGATGATCAATACTATCTGCCGGGAGTGAAGGGAATGCTGATGCAATTCATATATTTTGTCATGGCGAAAAGCAAAACCATTGGTGACCTGATTGCCTGCGAGCATTGCCGCAACGCTTATGAAGAAATGGAAATGTTGGATAAGGCTTTTGGGGAGATTATTGCCCGAAGTCCGGGTTATCCCATGCCGAACTGGAACGCGCTGAAAGTGCAAATGCCGGAATGGGAGGCCATTCGTAAACAATATCAAAAAGGATGACAGTGTGATCCGCCTGCATGATTTTTGAGGGCATAGGCCACGGCAGTTTGATCGTCGAAAACACGGAACGCATTATCAAAGAGGTGGAAGCTGTATACCGGCAATCGAAGAAAGAAACGGAGGAAGGAATATGACAACAGAACAACGCGCGAAGATATGTAAACGGATGCTGTGGATCATTCCTGCTATGATCCTGTGCATTATCGGCGACTACTGCATGGGGATTGAGCCAAAAGACAGCACGGCAGTATCCTTTATGATCTCCTCCGGCTGGCTCACGATCGCGGACTGGCGCATTGCTCTTTCCAATATCGGAGGCTTGGTCGGAACGGCTTTCTATACGATCGCCGCCCTGAGTTTTATAGAATATCTGAAATACAAGCTCTCTCAGTGCAGCGACAAATGGGACAGACGATTCCTGAAGGTTTATACCGCAGGACTGATCTGGGGATGTATGGTTTTCATTTATTTCCACCTGGCCTGCGGAACGCTGATCCACAACTATAACGTCATCTATGAAGCCGCACAGGGCGATACCGCGAGAGCAGTTGCTGCATGGAATCGGTCGTACGCGGTGCAGGCCGTCCCGTACTGGGTATCGTTTGTTGTGCTGGGGATCGCCTCCACTGGCGGATGGATCGCGCTCGTTTTGAGAGGCATGCTGCCGCTGAAAAAGATCTGGGTACTGGCGGCTCCGCTGTTGATCGCCGGGATTGGATTTCTGCTGGAATGGATTCTTCCGCTGCCCTTCAACGGTCTTTCGTCGGGCTTTGAGAGCTTCGGCTGGATCGTAATGTTCCTTGGAGGAATCCAGGCGGTAAAGAAAGGATAGAAAGCATGAGAGAAAAAGATCTGCCGTTTGACCGCACAAAGCATGTGTGCTATACGAAGAATGCCAAAAAGTGCGTGCAGAAGCTCCTGCACCGGTATTACGACGAACCGATGGCTGCCGAGCTCTAGGGGAGGATTCAGCTTCAGTATTGCGAGTACCTGAAGGACGAGCCTGCGCTTGGCAGCGCGAAGATTACCGTCAGCATCTATGACCCGATCCTGATCTTCGCCTGGTATGCGGTCATTCCGGACAAGCTCCCGATCGAAGAGATCCAGCAGGATGTCTACGACTGCATGATGGGCAGCTTCGATCTGCTGGGCAAAATATTCGATCTGAACCGGAAGGCGGATAATCGGCTGGCCGGCAGGATCTTCAAGAAAACGAGCGATCTCCGGGAGAAAGAGAGCAAGCGGCTTCCGGAATCCTTCCGCATGGGCGGGTATGACTACGATGAGGAGAACGGGATCATCCGCTACAGCTTTACCCAGTGCCCGAATGCGGAGTTCGCCAAGGGTCACCACATGGAGGACGTGCTGCCGGTGATGTGCAACTGCGATCACATGGCCATGCGAAAGCTGCATGCCACGCTCATCCGCGAGGGGACGTGCTGCACCGGCGCATGCTGCGATTACTGTATCGTCGGCGATCAGAATCCGATGGCAAAAGCGTATGAACTGGTGAAAAAGGAAAACGGACTGCTTGTGAGCGTGAAGAAGGAGACAAAGTGATAGTTCTGCAGCTGATCCTTTTCTGCGCCTTGTTTACGCTGATGGTGAAGATCGGCGTGGGAAACAATGCATTGAACGGTTTATATTTCTACCCGAAGCCCGTCCGGGAGAAGGTCTATGAATTGGGCCTGACAGACCGGGAAACCGTGGCGAAGAAGAGAAAACTCTTTATGATTGCATTCTTCGTGATTATGGCGGCGGCGCTGATCCTGATCATTCGTGTCTGGAACGGGATACAAAGCTTTTGGTCAGCGTATCTGCAGGCACTCATTTTTCTCGAAGTAATGAACTGGTACGACGGGATCGTGATCGACAGACTCTGGGTCGGACACAGCAGGTTCTGGGTGATCCCCGGAACAGAGGAGATCCCATTTGTGCAGACCTGGCCGCAGGTTTTGAAGAAACGGGGAATCCTGACGCTGATTTGGATTGCAGGGGCGGCTATGATTGCCGGAATCGTTGTCCTCCTTTGATGTGATGAGGAAGTGGATCCGGCTGTTAAAACAGAAGGATAAATGAGCAATCCTTCACAAAAATTTGGAGGACAATAGTATGCTTTTAACGATATTTCTGGCGATTGTATTCTGCGCGGCGATCACGCTCCTTCTCATTTCGGCGGTGGCTTTCATTCAGTATGATGGTACAAATAAGTGGTTTTTCTCGTCAGCCCCGAAGGAAGCTCTGGAGCTGTTAAAACCCAGAAAGAAGGAATTGTTCTACGGTGCAAAGGCAATGGGATGGGTGCTGATGATCATCAGTATTCTGATGATATTGGGCGTAGGTGTGATCGCCGTCTGGAACGGTTTTCGGAGCGGCTTTTCTTTTTCACAGTACTTCCTGCGCTTTGTATGGATCTTTACGATCTACAAAGCCTACGACATGATCTTCTTTGACTGGTTTCTGCTGTGCCGTTTCCATTTCTTCCAGTATTACTGCCCCGAGGTGGCGCCCGTATACAATGGCAGAAAATACGGGTATAACCTGAAAAGCCAGCTTCTGAAACTGCTGGTGATTTTCCCCGCGGCTTCGGCCCTCGCGGCGTGGATCTGTACGCTATGAAAATCATATTTCTGTTCGCTATCGCCGGGCATCTTCTCTGCGGCGTGTGCGACTGCCTGATGACATATATGCCAGGCGGACGGTTTCGCTTTGATGACATGAAGGATAACAAAAGACTGTCCGCCGTGTTCAAGGACATGCCGCCGCAAAATTCGCTGTTGTCCATGCTGCTGGGCTGCCTGGCCATGTTTCTGTTTGCTTTTGGATATCTGGCGTTGGCGCATTGGATGCGCGCCTGGTCAGAGCCCTGCGCGGTACTGATGCTGATCGGCACGATTATGATGCTGACCTTCGGCGTGGCGCACCATGTGTTCTGCGGCATGCCGGAGTGGCTGTATGTAAAGATGGGCAGAACGGAGGAGGCCCGGCAGTTGATTACGGAGTTTTTCAAAAAGACGGCTGTCACCCTGATCATCTGCTATCTCGGGTTCCTGATTTTCGGTGTGTCCTTGTTTGTGCCGGTTGTCAGCGGGTGGACGCCGCTGCCCCGCTGGGCGTGTGTGTTCAATATTCTCCCGCTGATGCTGGCATGGATGCCGACACGGGTGGGCGGATCCGGAAACTGGGCCGGAGCGATTATGTTCTTGGGACTCATGGTTCTTCTGCAATGATTGAGGCATTTGGAGGATACGGGCGATGCACAGCTACTACGCGGAAAACAAAGAGAAACTCAAAAAAGGCTTAAGCCGGTTTATGCAATTGGTCAAGCCAGAACTGGAAAAGGCAGGCGGTAAGCCATACGCTGCGCTGCTTGCGGAGATCTGGGATTACTATGAGAATAATCTTCTGGAACGCTTCCCCTATATCGGCGGAGACAAGGTCAGCGGAACGAAGAATCTGACTGGTGCGTATTGCTTTGTCGCGATGGGCGAAGTACTGAAGCGATATGGCGCTTCCATGGAAGAAATCGGCCGCATCATGGTGCTTTGTTACGAGCGGTATTATCTGAATATGCCTGGTCTCGTAAGAAAAGCCATGGAAAAGATTTACAAAAGTCCGAAGCTGTTGAACAAAATGCTCCTGAAAAAGGACGCTAAGAATGCCGCGAACGCCGCCGAGAATCCCGGCAGTTTTGAGACAGAGACCCGGATTCCCCCTGAGGCTGGCTATGATTTCAGCTATCACAACCTGGTTTGTCCTTTGGCCAATTTTGCGAGACAATACGGCTATGAGGAATACATGCCCTATCTTTGTAATTTGGACTATGTGATGTTTGGCGTACTAGGCACGCCGCTCTTCCGGGAACACACCTGTTTTGAAGACGGGGATTACTGTGACTTCAAGCTGAAGATCGCCACGGAGCCGTTGCCCTACTGGCCTCCGGTATTCCAGCAGGACAATCCGTATAAATAGCGGACAGAAAGAAGGGAACGACAGATGAAAAAGTACGAATCGGAAGCCATGGTAGCAACCAGCCGCTATCAGAACTACTTTCCAACTCTGCCGAAAGATGTTCAGCGGGATGTGTATGCCCGAATGCGGGAATTGCTGGAAGAAGAGAAAACGTACTGCGACAAGGGCAACTATGCACACATGGCACAGATCCTGACCTCCATTGCCCTATTTGAAGTGCTACAGAAGCACGGGAAAAGCGAATCGGAGGCATACCGTATCGTTTCTGAAGAGATGTGGAAGTTCCTTGATCCGTCGGCGATGCAAAAACTGGCAAAGAAAAGCTTCTTTCTGCCGCTGATGAAAAAGATCGTCCCTTTTGGGTTTAAAAAGGGATCCGGCTGTGGCTGGCGCTATACCTGGCATAAGGACGATCCGAAGGATGAATTCAGATTTGAATGCAATGAATGCATCTACGCGAAAATTCTCGGCAAGCGCGTCCTGATGAAACTCGGCGCCATGTGCTGCCACGCGGATATCATCAATTACGGCAACCTGCCCTATACTGATTTTATCCGCACACAGACGCTCTGCCAGGGCGGCGAGATCTGCGATTTCAGATTCGTCCGCTATCAAACCGACGCCGGGGACGGCTGGGAAAGAACAAAAAGTATTTGAGAGGAGAATTCAAGATGAAACCTGATTACAAAAACTGGATGCCCAAGGGCATGATTTATTCATTTCTGTTTGCAGCTTTGGGCTGCGGAATTGCCGGTGCGTGTTTTCGGCTGCTGCCTGACGGCACGCTGAAAACCCTGCTGACGATCGTCTTTATCATCCTGACAGTGATTTTCACGGGACTGACTGTCTGGTCTGTACTCATGCACCGTGCTTTCGACTACAACGGCAAGCGGCAGATGGCACGGCAGATTATTGAAGGCACCGCAGCCTGTGTGAAACTGCCGGAAGGCGGTAAATGCCTGGATGTGGGCTGCGGCAGCGGTGCGCTGGGCATCGCTGTGGGCAAGCGGAATCCCAAGGCAGAGATCGTCGGCATCGACCGCTGGGGCAAGGAGTACGCCTCCTTCAGCAAAAATCTGTGCGAAAGCAACGCCAAAGCCGAGGGTGTCAGCCGCATCTCCTTTCAGCAGGGCGATGCCACCCATCTGGATTTCCCGGACGAAACCTTCGATGCCGTGGTGAGCAACTACGTGTACCACAACATCCCCGGAGACCGGCAAAAATATCTGCTGGAAACCCTGCGCACCCTGAAAAAGGGCGGCACTTTCGCCCTGCACGACATCTTCTCGAAATCCAAGTATGGTGATATGCAGGCCTTTGTGAAGAAACTCAAACAGTTGGGCTACCGGCAGGTGGAGCTGATCGATACGACGGACGGAAAATTCATGAAGAAGTCCGAAGCCGCCTGGATGGCGCTGAGCGGCTCCGCACTGCTGACGGGACGGAAATGAGGAGACGGTCAGATGGCGCGGAAGCCGTTTTTTCAATGAGCGTCTCTTCGGAGACGCTTTCCTTCTTCCTGTGGGTGGAAACGGCTGCTTACGATCAGTAAAAAACAGATTCCCCCTGAAAGTTTTACTTGACAACTGATGGAAAATGATTTACAGTTTAAGCTGTTAGCTAACATTGTTATCTTTGGAGGATGGTATGCCGAAAGACAAAAGCGCCAGCCATGCCAGGGTCCTGGCCGCAGCCAGAGAGGAATTCCTGACGTACGGCTTCGAAAAGGCCTCCATGCGCCGCGTGGGTGAGCGGTGCGGCTTAACAGCGGCAGGGCTGTACAGGCATTGTCGGGACAAAGCAGACCTGTTCGATCTTCTGGTTGCGCCGGCGATCAGGCAGCTGAATACGTGGATGGAAGATCACCTGGCCAGGTACCTGACAGCTGTGCGGGAGGACGGAGCCCTTCAATGGCAGGATTCATGGATTGATATGATGCGTGAGGTGGTCTATCCCAATGTGGAAGATTACTACCTGCTGCTGACTTGCTCCTCGGGCACAAAATACGAAAGCTTCCTGCACGATCTGACACAGGCTGCGCAGGAGCGGACGTTGCAGTATCTTCCCGTCCTACGGGAGAAGGGCCTCGCTGTCCGGGAAATCAGCCCCAGTGAGTTGCATCTGCTGTTCAGCGCCTATGTGACGGCTTTGTTTGAGCCTGTGATTCATCGTTATCCCCTGGATGAATCGATGCGATGCCTGGAGACGGTAGAAGCTTTCTTCCTTCCTGGTTGGAAGACGCTGTTCGGTTTTTGAGTTTAATTTGGTTTGATGATACCGCCTGTTCCCTTTATGGGGCAGGCGATATACATAAATTTAAGTTAGTTAACACTAACAAAAGATCGTTAACTAACAGAAAGTGAGGGATATCCATTGAAAGAGAAGAAACAGGACAAGTCACCGTCAGCTTTTGGACGTCTGATGGAATACGCGGGCCGTTTTAAGTCGCTGACATTCATGTCGCTGATCCTGTCCGCGCTGAGCAGCGTGCTGGCCCTGCTGCCTTTTGTCTATATCTGGCGCATCATCCGCGAAGTGTTGGAGGTGCAGCCGGACTTTTCGAAGGCGACAGGGATTGTACGCAACGGCTGGATGGCCGTGCTGTTCGCTGTCCTGGCCTGGCTTGTCTATGTAAGCGCACTGGTCTGCTCCCACGGCAGTGCGTTTCGCACGGCCGCCAACATGAAAAAGGCACTCATGCACCACATCGCCCGCCTGCCCATCGGCTTTGCAGACGAAATGGGCTCCGGCAAGGTGCGCCGGACTGTGACGGAGGTGACTGGCTCCACAGAAACGCTGCTGGCGCACAACCTTCCGGATATGGCGGGCGCGATCGCCATGCCGGTCTACATGATGGTCATGCTGTTTTTGTATGACTGGCGCTACGGCATCGCCTGCCTGATCCCGGTGGTGCTGAGCTTTGCCGTGATGATGCGCATGGCAGGATCGGCCATGCAGGAAGACATGCGGCAATACCAGAATGCCCTGGAACGTATGAGCAACGAGGCAGTAGAGTATGTGCGGGGCATACCGGTGGTCAAAACGTTCGGGCAGACTGTGTTTTCTTTCCACAGATTCAAGGCCTCCATTGACGATTACTGTGATTTCTGCATGCACTATACCCGCATGATGCGTTCGTCCATGGTGGGATACACCGTGCTGATCAACAGTGCTTTCGTCTTCATATTGGGGTTGACGCTGTTCCTGATCCGCGGTGATAACTACCGGATGGATATCCTGCTGAACTTCCTGTTCTACGTCATCTTCACTCCGGCCATTGCCACGGCCATGACCAAAGTAATGTTCATGAGCGAAAACAACATGAAGGTCAAGGATGCGATGGATCGGATGGACACGATTCTCAGCATTCGGCCGTTGCCGGGCCCAAAGCACGGTCAGGAGCCTCGCGGTGCGTCGGTAGAACTGAAGGATGTGACCTATTGTTACACGCCAGATGCTCCGGCCGCAGTTTCTCACCTGTCTCTGAAGGCTGACCGGAATGAGATTGTGGCCATTGTCGGTCCGTCCGGCAGCGGAAAAACCACCGTGGCCGGCTTGATCTCCCGTTTCTTCGACCCGCAGGATGGCCGGGTGCTCATCGGCGGCGCAGACGCACGTGAGATCCCCAAGGAAACGCTGATGCGGCGTGTGGCTTATGTCTTTCAGGATAGCCGGCTGCTCAAACGCTCCATCGCTGACAATCTGCGTATCGCAAAGCCGGACGCCACCGAGGACGAAATGATGGAAGCTCTTCAAAAGGCCCAGTGTATGGACATCATCGGGCGTCTGCCGGAAGGAATCCACACGGTCCTGGGCAGCCAAGGAACCTATCTTTCAGGCGGCGAACAGCAGCGCATTGCCATCGCCCGGGCTATGCTGAAGGATGCCGACGTGGTGATTCTGGACGAGGCCAGTGCTTTTGCCGATCCGGAATGCGAGGCGCAGGTGCAGCTGGCCTTCCAGGAGATGGCCAGGGGGCGGACGGTGATCATGATTGCCCATCGCCTGTCCACAATCCGCAATGCCGACCGTATTTATGTGTTGAAGGACGGTCAGGTGGACGACCAGGGAAAACACGACGATCTGCTGAAAAAGAACGGACTCTACGCAGCCATGTGGGCGGAATACCAGAAGGCTGCCAATTGGAAAGTAGGTGAAACAGCATGAAACGGTATCTGATGAAACGGTTTGCGCTGACGGAAAAAGGCGCGGCGGATATGCTCAAAGCAATCATAGCGGTAACTGTTGCGAATATCGCTCTGATGACGCCCGTCTGGCTGCTGTTCGTATTTACCGGAGATTATCTGGCAGGCACAGCCGCGGGGCGGTGGGCGTATTATCTGCTCTTTGCAGCGGCCTGCCTCGTGCTGATCTTCCTCCCGAATGTCTGGCAGTACAACGCAACCTTTTTCGCGACCTACGTGGAATCCGGCAAGCGGCGCGTCTCCCTGGCGGAGAAGCTTCGGAAGCTGCCGCTGTCTTTCTTCGGAAAGAAGGATCTGGCGGATCTGACCAGCACCATCATGGCGGATGCAGAAACCCTGGAGCACGCCTCTTCCCACCAGATTCCGCAGTTCTACGGCAGCCTGATCTCCACAATGCTGATTTGTGTCGGCCTGTTCTTCTATAAATGGGAGATGGTCTTAGCGGCCGTGTGGCCGATTCCCATCGCCATCTTCATTGTGGCGGCGTCAAAAAAAGTGCAGCAGCATTTCATCCGTCGTCAGTCTGAATCCAAGGTGCGGCTGAACGATGCGGTGCAGGAGTTTATTGAGACCTCCCGCGACCTGAAAAGCTGCAACGCGGAGGACGCTTACCTGGCGGAACTGAACGGTAAAATCGAGGATGTAGAGAAGAAAGCCATCGGCGCGGAGCTGGGCCAGGCAGCCTTCATCGTTTCGGCTCAGCTGATCCTGAAGATCGGCATCGGCACGGTGGCAGTGGCGGGGAGCGCGCTGCTGATGCAGGGCCGGCTGAGCGTAATGGAGTTCTTCTCCTTCCTGCTGGTGGCCTCCCGCCTGTATGAGCCCATGAGTGGCAACCTCATCAATCTTGGCATGCTGAACCTGCTGACTGTTCCCGTGGAACGGATGCATGATATCACGGACTGTCCGGAGCAAACCGGCTCGGCCGATTTTCATCCGGACGGCTATGATATCTGTTTTGAGAACGTCGATTTTTCCTATGATGAAGGCAAGTCAGTCCTCCGGGACGTCACCTTTACCGCAAAGCAGGGACAGGTTACAGCGCTGGTCGGCCCGTCCGGGGGCGGAAAGACCACCGTCTCCCGCCTGGCGGCGCGGTTCTGGGATGTCAGCAAAGGCCGGATTACAGTCGGCGGGCAGGACATTTCCCGCATTGATCCTGAAACGCTGCTGAGCGTGTATTCCATTGTCTTTCAGGATGTGACGCTGTTCAACAACAGTATTCTGGAAAACATCCGCGTCGGTAAAAAGGACGCTGCAGATGATGAAGTGTTGGCGGCGGCACGGCTGGCCAACTGCGACGAATTCGCACGGAAGCTGCCGCAGGGGTATGATACGGTCATAGGCGAAAACGGCAGTGAGCTGTCCGGCGGCGAGCGCCAGCGCATCTCCATTGCCCGGGCTTTCCTGAAGGATGCGCCGATCATTCTGCTGGACGAAGCCAGCGCCAGTCTGGATGTGGAAAATGAAACGGTCATTCAGGAGGCGCTTTCCCGTTTGATCCGGAACAAAACCGTGATGGTCATCGCCCACCGGATGCGTACTGTCAGCGGCGCGGACAAGATTGTAGTATTGTCTGACGGAACGATTGCCGAAGAGGGCGCCCCCAAGGATCTGCTCACTCAAAAAGACAGCGTGTTCCACCGTATGGCACAGCTGCAAACGGCAAGCGAAGAGTGGAGTATCTGACCGGGATACTGAAGACTCTTCCAAAGCCGAAGATAAAAAACTGTGCGTGAAAAAGCTTGGTGAGTTTAGTCTGCATAAAGCCTCCGAAAGCCCTAAATACGGAGATTTTGGCCCCTGCTGAGGGAGTAGGTGTAAAGCACGCGAGAGTTTAAATCTCTCCTTCTGCACAAAAAATTTCCGAGAATATCAAACAGATGTTCTCGGGAATTATTGAATCTCAATGCCGGAATCAGAAGATACGGATAGCTGCCTTTCAGCAGAAAATCAGATGGCCTTGTTTTCCCTCTCATAGATCAGCTCGCCCAGTGTCTGGAACAGATGATCGGATTCCACAGGCTTTGTCAGGTGTGCATTCATGCCTGCCTGGAGGGATCTCTGTACATCCTCATCAAAGGCGTTTGCTGTCAGGGAGATGATGGGGATCGTCTTCGCATCCGCCCGGTCCAGTTTCCGTATCGCGGAAGTGGCTTCCAGCCCGTCCATCACGGGCATCCGCACGTCCATCAGGATCGCGCTGTAGAAACCGACAGTACTTTTTGCAAACATCTCCAGGGCGATCCTGCCGTTTTCCGCATAGTCGACTTTCATCTCTTTCAGGGAAAGAATCTCCATCATGATCTCGGCATTGATCTCCATATCCTCCGCCAGGAGGATGCGTCTCCCTTTCAGCTCCGCCTGCTGCTTTTCCCGGAAGAGGCTCATGTTGTTTCTGCGGGCGATGCGCTCAAACTCTTCCATAACGTTGGAGGCAAACAGAGGCTTGGCGAGGAAACTGTCTACAACGGTCTCATGGGCGATCTCGTCCCAGTTGTAGGCCGTCAGAATAATTATGGTCGTCTCGTTGTCATAGTGTTCCCGTATCAGTCTTGATGCTTCCAGCCCGTCCATCTCCGGCATCTTCCAATCCATCAGCACCAGGTTGTAAGGCTCCTGCTTGGCATGCTGAAGCGCAAGCATCTGCAGGGCTGTCGGACCGTCAAAGCATACATCCGTCCGGATGCCGGCTTCATCCAGCACCATGCGTGCATGTTCAGCCGTGATCTGATCGTCATCCACAACAAGGACTTTCAGGGCGCCGGGATCGATCTCCCGCTTTGTACCCGGCTGTTCACAATTTCTCAGGCTGACAATCACCGTGAACGTCGATCCTACGCCTTTTTCCGACTCAACGTTGATCGTCCCATTCATCATCTCCACGATGTTTTTGGTGATTGCCATTCCCAGTCCTGTGCTTCCGTATTTGCTCTTTCGGCTGCCGTCCTCCTGGGAAAACGCTTCAAAGATCCTGGGGATAAACGCCGGATCCATCCCGATACCCGTATCCCGGATACAGAACTTCATGGTGGACTGATCGGCATACACCGCCGTTCTTTCAACTGTCAGCGTGATCTGGCCGGGGGCATCGGTAAACTTGACGGCATTGCTGAGGATGTTGATCAGCACCTCTTTGAGCTTCATGTCATCCCCAATGTAGAAGTTATCCACCGGGCTGAGGATCTGACAGGCGTATTTCAGCCCCTTATCGCTGCACTGCGACATGACCATCGTGTTGATCTGCTCCAGCACGGAACTGAAGGAGAACACCTCATTGCGCAATACCATCCTGCCGGACTCGATCCGGCTCATATCCAGGATGTCATTGATCAGACCCAACAGGTGCTTGGCACTTTCCCCGGTTTTCTGCAGATATTCTCGCGTCTGAGAGGTCAACGTTTCGTCCTTCAGGGCGAGGCTGTTCAATCCGATAATGGCATTCATGGGGGTGCGGATCTCATGGCTCATGCTGGAGAGAAATGCCGTTTTGGCATTGTTGGCCTGTCTGGCGGAATTCAGGGCTTCTATAAGCACCCTGCGCTGCTCCAGCGATTCCCGCATTTCCGCATCGATTACGGTAAAACCGATTCCCACGGCATGGACAATGTGATC
This sequence comes from Oscillospiraceae bacterium, assembly GCA_017432615.1. Classification (GTDB taxonomy): domain Bacteria; phylum Bacillota; class Clostridia; order Oscillospirales; family Oscillospiraceae; genus Limivicinus. Next base: position 32,421 of record JAFRIV010000048.1, on the reverse strand, counting down.
GTCACGATCCGCCGGGTGGCGTACCCCTGCCATACGGAGCATCTCATAGTAATCTGTGCCGTTGCGATGAGCAAGGTAGCGGTAGGCGATGATGCTCTCCGTCGCCAGCATAGCACGAATATGATCCGGTTCGATGAACTGTCGGAATCCGTCCCGGTATTGTTCATCCACATACATCTCACCGTATTCCGCAAACCGTTCGTAGAAGGGGAAGGATATACCTACCTCAAAGCGATCCGGGTCTTTAGGGTCTGCCCTGTAGCAGATGGCTTCGTTTTTATCCAGATCCACATGGTAAACACTGCGGTAATCCGAGGCCATAGCAGTGATCATGCTGTCCAGCTGTGCCCGGTGCTTTTCTTCCGCCAGCAGCTTTTCCTGCAGAGCCAGCCTCTGCTTTAATTCCTCCTGCTGCTCCCTTTGAATGGCCTGTCCCCGTCGGACGTCTTTGTCCACATCTTTAAACCCGCATACGATGCCTGTTTTTCCGTCAGGCATGTCCATTCTGGCAAACTCTATCCGGAAGTATTTCTCCGTGCCGTCAGCCATGAGCCGGAGATAGTTCAGGTTGTAATGCGGGTTGTAAGCCAGTTGCCTGAGGATATAGTCCAGCGAAAGTTCCCGCTCAAGCCGTTCCTGGTCAACTTCGGCTACCATCGTCTGAATATATTGTTCTTTTGCCTGGGAGTACTTCATGTGGTTCAGTGCTTCCAGGTTCGCTGTGCTGTGCTCTGTTTCTCCCAGGGTGTCGCCGCGGTAAAGAGAAAAGGATTCGGTTTCCACATTGGTGATGAGCCATACCGTATGATAGGATTCGCTCAATGCTTCGATCACAGCCTGACGTACAGCCAGGTCAGTTTCCATGCGCTCGTGCTTTTCCGTGATATCGGAAATGAAGACATAATAGATTCCGCCATAAAAATCGGTCTTTGTAAAATGGCCGTAATCGTCCACCCAGCGCACTGCTCCGTCACGGCGGATAATGCGGTATTCCGTATAGTCCATCTTCGTTTCACTGCTCTCGATCTGCTCCGCGATGGATTTGGATACGGTTTCATAATCGTCGGGATGCAGCATGCCTTTGAAGGTGTTTCCCGTCAATGCCCGAAACTCGTCCCCGTTTTTGCAGCCGAAAATATCATATACCGCGCGGTTGGCATACAGAAGCTCCCCTGGGTCGTCCTCCTTATAGATAAAAAAGCCTCCGGGCATATGCTTGCCGATCTCTTCGATCACTTCGAGATTCTCGCTATTCAGCTGAAACTTTTTCCCAAACATAATCCGTTCTCCTAAACGCATGTCGTTTTCTCGGCAGTTCTGTCACACAGACAGAGCTGCCTTCTTGCGCGGGGGCGGTATACCGTTTGTTTCCTTTTTTTATAGTATACTCCGTATTATAAGTGAATTTGATAAGATACACAAGAGAAAAGTTCCGGTGTTCTTCTGCTTCCACATCAGTCTGCAAATAGTTTTAAGTCTTTTGTCAGGCAGAAAATAAAAATCCCTCTCCGGATAACGGAGAGGGGTGTAATAGCTCATATCTGCCATAGAGCTCATCTTACAGGCATTTGTGAAGGTAAAATTTATCACGGCCTTGTAAGCAGCCAACGTTTCATTTAACCCGTCGACTGTAGGTTGATCTTAGCAGAGCGGATAGGAAAAGTCAAGGGTTAACATAATTGTTTACATTTTTTTCATTTTCTCATTCAGGCACATTTCTACAGGATATGAAGGGCAGAAGTCTTCCCGGTGAGCAGATACCGGATCTTGTCCTCATTCAGTCCGGAACCGATCACAATGATTGCCGCGGGGTTTTCCTTCACGTTCTTCAGTTCAAAACTCTGTGCGGTGGCATTCAGTTCGATCCAGCCGTCCTCCGCATCGTGAAAAAATCCCTTCACTCGAAGAATTTCACCGTATGACCTGTCATGGAACAACAGCGCTGTCTTTTCCCGGGCTTCCTTTTTTGTCAGCTCTGGCTCCAGAAACGAGAGAGACTGGAAGGAACTGCCGCTCCCGGCAATCACCTTGACGAAATCGGCAGGCTGATAACCGCAGCCGGCCAGAAAGGAAAGATCCTCATCCGTAAAGGTATCCCACGGCTTACTCAGAATACGCTTTTCATTCAGCCTTGCAGAAGAGATCTTCTTTACTGCAGCGGAGAGACGTTCCAGCGTCTGTGCGGTTTTTTCTTCCGGGACAAGCTGTGTTCTGCTGAGGACGACGGCGCCTGCACAGGCAGCCTGGGAGGCAAGATAATACTCTTCTTCCGGGGTGAGCTTCTCCTCAAGGCCTGCGTCAACAATATCGATTACATTTCCGGCTTCATACCATCGGTCCAGCGGGGGCTCCTGCAGCGTATCAAAGAACTCATCCATATCAAAAATGCCCGAAGGCTCGATCAGCACCCGGTCATATCCGCACATCCCCATGGCTATCAGTTTCGTGCGAAACCGCCGCCGGTGGCAGTCGGCATCGCAGGCGCCTGACAGCATTTCCAGCTCGCAGTTTTCTCCGCGGAGCGGCATCAGCAGCGGCATATCGATGTTTACAGCACCGTGGTCATAGACCAGGATGCCGATCTTCATTCCTTTTTCAATAAAGTATTTCGCATAATGCAGGAGGAAGGAGGTTTTTCCAGCCCCCAGAAAACCGGTAATCAGGTCAACAGGCTTCATAGATCCACCATTTCAGTTAATAAGTACGATCTCCGTAGGATTAAAAAAGCGGGGGAGTGCAACGGTGTTGGCCAGCCCTCTGCTTACGACCAGCCGACCCTGATAGATCCCGGAGGTGTAAACAGGCCTAAAGCCCTGTCCCGGGGCAAATACCCCGCACCATCTCTTTTGGGTAAAGGAATAATAGTTCCACTGCCCGCCGTGGGCGTGCCCGGAAAGGACCAGTTCAATAGCTGCGGGAAGCAGGGGAAAGTATTCCGGGTGATGCGACAGGAGAATATGATACCCGGTAGCTGCGGCATACCCCTCGATCCATGACAGATCCGGCGGAAAGGCGGAGCTGCTTTTCACGCTTCTGCCATTCTTCAGGGAGGGAATGCACGGATACCGCTCGGATGTCTGCATCGCCTTGCGAAGTCCCCTGTAGTACGTGACCTGACCGGATGTCAGTCCGCCGATGACCATGCCGTCTGCCTCAATCCAGTTGTTGTCCAGAAGCGTCACGCCTGTACGCCGGATGAGCATAAGGTCATCCTCGTGCAGCAGCTTCTCATGATTCCCAAGGCTGAGATAAGTCGGCGCAACAGCGGCACATTCTTCAAGAAAAGCCAGGCTTTCCGGCTTTTCCTCCAGGAAAAGCCCTTGTTTCAGCGGTTTGCTGTAATTGATGAGGTCTCCTGCAACACAGATCAGGGCAGGGGCGTTTCGTTTTAACGAACGGATCACGTCGTCATGGAAATGGCTGTGCAGGTCCGTCAGCAGAGCAATCCTCGGGGCGCCGGGAACGGAATATTTTGTTTTGACCAAAAGGGTATTCTCCTTTCAGGCAGTTCTCGCTTTCCCAACGGGAGATCGTTCTTCCCCCAATTATTTCCGATAAATCCTGTTTTGTCAACTGTTCTTTTTTGAGTAGTACACACAAATGTGTCGGAATGCCTTGAAATGCTGGTCCCTTTCTGCTATAATAATTAGCGATGACTAACGAGCCTTTTTCGCCCATCCAGCAGTGACCGGAGGAAAGACCGCTGCCGGGTGTTTTTTCATGCAGATAGGTTAGAAATATCTAACAATATTAGTGCTTTCGACCGCGCAATGCGGAAGATTCTTTTTCAGGTCCTTTGCTTGAACCATTTAGACGGAAGCACAAAGAGAGGAGAGCAACGATGGCAAGGAAGGATTCCGAAAACCAGAAAAGATCCATGAGTGCGATGTTTCGCGGCCGGGCAATCTTTAAACCATTGAATACCGGGCGTATCGATGAGCATGTCGCCTGTGTGCGTGAATGGGTAGCAAATATCTTCTTCTATACCAAAAACGGCGTCACGATTATGATCGATGCGGGCTACAACTATGAAACGCTGCAGCAGAAAATGAAGTGGCTGGATATTGACCCGTCCACCATCCGGCACATCCTGATCACCCATCAGGACACCGATCATATAGGGGCTTTGGAGAGGGACAGTGAGTTGCTCTTCAAAAATGCCACAGTGTACATCGGGGAAACCGAGAACCGCTATTTGACCGGCGAAGTACGGAGAAAGGTCATTCACGGCCTTTATAAGCTGCCCATGGTAAAGATGGACAACCGGAAGGTGTTGTTAAAGGACGGGGAAGTGTTCTCTATCGGAGATATCAAAATTGAACCGATCCTGGTCCCCGGGCATACCTGGGGCCATATGGTCTATCTTATCGACGATGAGTATCTTTTCACCGGGGATACGATCTGGTTTGGCGTAGATGGCGGATACAGCTTTATCAGCACATTGGCTGAAGACAACAAGCTGGCAGTTCACTCTCTGGAGAAGCTCGAGAAGAACATCCGCTCCAGAAAAGGCCGCATTGTGGTGATTACAGGGCACACCGGATGGTCGGATGATCTTGATTTTGTCTTTGCCCACAGGGCAGAGATTTGCAAGCCCTTTACCAGGCGCTATACCGATCCGGACGCACCGTATGACGGTTATATTGAAACGGATGACACGGAAGACAAAGCCCGGACGATTTTGCTTTCAAAAAAGCCTTCCGGGCGCTGAAAGCGGGATTTATCCGAAGACAGGGGCAAACATGAAACAACGGAAACAAATAACCTGCCCGGCTTGGCATGGGTGGCTCCGCTTTACTGGTGGGTAAAAACTTGGTGAAATTGTTCTGTAGGGAACAAATTATATAAAAAATACCCGGTGAATACCGGGGAATCAAACAGGAGGAATGTACCATGAACATTACCGGAAAAATCGCTTGGTTCGTCGGAGGGACGCTTTTTGGCTCTGCAGGCTTTAAACTTCTTGGCAGCAGGGACGCTCGCAAAGTATACACACAAGCAACTGCCGCTGTTTTACGCTGCAAAGACCAGGTGATGCACGATGTAGAAGTCGTCCAGGAAAACTGTTCTGACATCCTTGCAGATGCCAAGGCAATCAATGAGGCAAGAGACGCCGCTGAGGAAGCAAAGTATATCGAAGACAGCGCCAAAGCATGAAGTTTCAAATTCTGCACGAGAGCAGAGGGCGCGCCCGTCTGCGGGCAGTTCAGCGTTCTATGTCGATGGCACAGGCAGACCTGCTGGAAGCCTGGATCCTCGCATTGCCTTACGTTGACCGCGTGACGGTACATGAGCGGATTTGCACCGTGACGATTTTATTCCGCGGAGAGCGGGCCACACTCTATCATTCGCTATCCCGTTTTACTTATGCGGAGGCAGTGGAAGAAGCCCATGTTCTCAGTCCGCACAGCCGCAGCATCAACCGGGAGTATAAGGAAAAACTGGTTTTTCAGATTCTGCGCCACTACGGAAAACGCCTCTTTCTCCCGGTTCCCGTCCGGCAGATTCTCAACACTGTAAACGCCATCCCGCGCATCCTTCTTGCCGGAAAGACACTCCTGCAGGGCAGGCTGACGGTAGACGTGCTGGATGGTGTGGCTATCGGCGTTTCTCTTCTGACCGGCGATTTCTCCACAGCGGGTTCTGTGCGTTTTCTGCTCTCGCTGGGCGAGACGCTGGATGCCTGGACGCATAAAAAATCGGTGGACGATCTGGCCAAAAGCATGTCGCTGCAGGTAGATAAAGTCTGGTATCTGAAGGAAGACGGCACCCGAATGCTCATCCCTCTTTCTCAGGTGAAGGTGGGGGACCGTATTGTCGTTCATACCGGGCATGTTCTCCCGCTTGACGGGATCCTCGAACAGGGAGATGCGATGCTGAATCAGGCATCTCTGACAGGGGAATCCGTCCCCGTAGCCAAGCGCCCGGGTGCTGCTGTTTATGCCGGCAGCGTGGTGGAAGAGGGGAGTTGTATCCTGCGGGTGACGCACTCCGTCGGTGAAAACCGTTATGACCGTATTGTGCGCATGATTGAGGACTCTGAACGTCTCAAATCCGGCACGGAAGACCGGGCTTACCGTCTCGCAGATAGGCTTGTGCCCTGGTGCTTGGGCGGCAGCGCCCTCACTTGGCTCCTGACCGGGAATACCGCCAGGGCTGTTTCGGTCCTGATGGTGGATTTCTCCTGCGCCTTAAAACTTTCCATGCCGTTAAGTGTCCTCTCTGCAATGCGGGAAGCAGGGCATTATAAAATTACCGTCAAAGGCGGCAAATACATGGAACTCCTCAGCAAGGCCGACACGGTGATCTTTGACAAAACCGGCACGCTCACTCATGCCTGCCCTACGCTGCGTAAGGTAGTGCCCTTCGCCGGCAGGGATGAGCGCGAGATGCTCCGTGTGGCGGCCTGTCTGGAAGAGCATTTTCCGCATTCCGTGGCGAACGCGGTGGTCCGCGCTGCGGAAGAGCAGGAACTGGCTCACCGGGAGATGCACAGCGAGGTCGAATACGTGGTTGCTCACGGCATTGCTACAAAGATCGGGGAAGAGCGTGCCGTTATCGGCAGCCGTCATTTCGTCTTTGAAGATGAAAACGTACAGATCCTCCCGGAGGATCAACCCTGCTTTGATGCATTGGAAGAAGACTGTTCCTGGCTGTTTCTTGCCATCGGCGGGGTGTTGTCTGCAGCTATCGGCATTCACGATCCTTTGCGGCCGGAGGCAAAGGAAATCGTCGCCCTTCTGCATGAGTCCGGTATTGAAAAGGTCGTGATGCTTACCGGGGACAACCGGAATACAGCAGCCGCAATTGCTCGCCAACTGAGCATTGATGCTTATTCGGCAGAGGTATTGCCGGAGGACAAGGCAGCCTTTATCCGTTCTGAGCATGAATCCGGCCGTCGCGTCATTATGGTCGGGGACGGAATCAATGATGCGCCAGCCCTTTCTTTGGCAGATGTAGGTGTTGCCATCGGCAGCGGAGCCGGCATTGCCAGGGAAGTGGCGGATGTTACCATCGCTGCGGATGATCTGAGGGAACTGGTGCTCCTTCGTCGCCTTTCACAGAAGCTGATGGCGCGCATTGATCGGAATTACCGTTTCGTCATGAGCTTCAACAGCACGCTGATTGCTCTGGGGGCTTTCGGCCTGCTGCCGCCGGCAACTACGGCACTGCTGCATAACAGTTCAACCCTTGCCCTGAGTATGGATTGCCTGACGCCTCTCCTGCCGCAGCCACAAGCATGGCATAGGTAATAGAATAATTATGATCAACAAAAGAGGACTGCAGCGGTCCTCTTTTTTTATCCGAAGAATGCTATTATCAAAATTTGACTTCGTAACTATTTTGAAACCGAAATCTTAAAAACCGAGGGATAGGTGGGAAACCTGGGATAGTAGGGAAAGTTGGAAAGGTAAACTTTCCATACTTCACTCTTGAAGTGGATGGAATAATTTTTAGTACAATGACGGATACATTTAATTTTCCTTGCCTGCAATAGCAGTTAATGATAAAATACTTTATTCCTTAAAACTTGCTTCGTTGCCTGAAATGGCAAGTGCACTGTTTCCACACAGCTTAACAACCTTACGGTACTGTTTTTTATGTTTTAAGAGGGGAGATGATTCAGTGTATAAGATAAATGCTCAGGGCTGGTCGAAACATTTTGATTTTATGATCGTTGATGAGATTAGTCTTCAACTGGCATTTTTCCTTGCTATTTTTATTTGGCATCATACCTGGACGTATTCTCCTTCTCCTTATCTTATCGTAATATGAGTTTTGTCCTTATTCTCATAGACGCGGTAGTGCTGGTTCTCCATAACTCTCTTCATGATGTTGTTGTTCGCGGTTATTACCTGGAAGCAATAGAAACAATAAAGCATTCCTTTTATGTGTTTGCTATTTCGATCATTTTTGTGTTTGCAACCCAATCCGGTGACGCTTTTTCCGTATCATACTTTTTCTGACTTTCCTTTTGCATATTGTTTTTGGATATGTTTCAAGGCTTTCCTGGAAAAAACTGATCAGAAGGTATGGAATAGGTGAAGAAAACAAGAAAAGCATGCTTGTTGTTACTACATCAGCCACAGCGGAACAAATTCTGGATCGTTTAAGCGATGAAAGGTTGACAGGATATAGAATTACAGAGGTTGTTTTAACCGATAATAAGGGAGAAAATCCGTTGGAAGCTATCCTGTTGTTGCTGAGATTGAAGATGCAGCAGATTATATCGTCAGAGAATGGATCGATTCGGTTTATATTGATGCTCCCATTACCGATGAGAATATTATAAAGCTTATGGATATTTGTACGCAAATGGCTGTTCCGACGCATTATCATATTCCGAATGTGAGCCGGAATGGAGTGAAACGGTTCTTAGAAGAAATAGGTGGAACTACCGTCCTTACAACGTCCATTAACTACGCAACGCCTTTGCAGGAAATGATGAAGCGTGGTTTTGATATTGTGGCGGACATCGTTGGCAGCCTGATTGCCCTGATTGTTATAGCTTTTGTTGGGCCGATTATAAAAAGAGAATCCCCCGGGCCTGTTCTCTTTAAGCAGGAGAGAAGAGGGCAAAATGGCAAACGATTCAAAATGTATAAGATCCGTTCCATGTATATGGATGCTGAGGAGCGGAAAAAGGAATTGATGGAACAGAATCGAGTGAAGGATGGCATGATGTTCAAATTTGATTTTGATCCGAGGATCATTGGCAATAAGATTCTGCCGGATGGTACAAAGAAAACCGGGAACGGGGACTTGATTCGCCGCTATAGCTTGGGATGAATGACCGCAATTCTTCAACGTCCTCGAAGGCACCATGAGTTGTGTTGGAACACAGCCACCTACGATAGATGAATGGGAAAAGTATGAATATCTCCATTGGGAAAGGCTCGCAACCAAACCAGGTATTACCGGTATGTGGCAGGTAAGCGGACGAAGCAAAATTACGGATTTTGAAGAAGTGGTAAGGCTCGATACAGAGTACATCACAAACTGGACTCCCGGCTTGGATTTGAAGATTCTGCTCAAAACGATCGGTGTCCTGCTGAGCCGGAGAGGAGCAATGTAAGGCATTACTGGATGCAGGATAGGACATTCGTACATGGCTGGAGCGTACCAGTAACGCGTCATAGTTTGACGCTTACCTTTGAAATTGCCGGAGCAGATAATATGGCCCAAAGCAAAGGGAAAGACCTGTTTTCGTAAGAAAACAGGTCTTTCCCTTTGGTGGAGATAAGCGGGATCGAACCGCTGACCTCTTGAATGCCATTCAAGCGCTCTCCCAGCTGAGCTATACCCCCGAAGCACGGATATAATAGCAAAGATTAAGAGAAATGTCAATCTTTTTTTTCCCGGAATTCTGAATCGCCGAAGTGCGGGAAAAAGGGAGACGGACAGTTGCCTGTCTGTCTCCCGAGGGAAGTCACTCTTTTTTGAATTCGGGAATAAACGCCGTGCTCAGCCCCATGTCGTGAAGACGGAGCTTCATCTGGCTCGGCTTCCGGTTATACATAGCCAGGCGCAGTTCGTCGTCCGGCACAAACTTGCAGTAAGCGGAGCAAAAGGAATCAAACATGTTCCGGTTGTCCGGCGTGATCTTGTTCCAAAGCATGACGGCACAGACCACGGCTCCTGCGGCAAAGCAGATCTTCAGATAAAGCGGGCAGAAGCGAAGCACCAGAAAACAGACGATTGCGCTCATCAGTCCCATGGCAGCTACAGACACAGTGGTATAGTTCTTTGCACCGGGGGCGATGAGGCCTTCCTGTGTTTCATTCATCTGACGGATCAGGGGATAGGCGGTCTGAAAGTTGAACAGAAGCTGCCGTCCGAACAGATAGTAGGACAGCCAGCCGGCAGCGATCATAACGCCGGAGAGGAGGATCTTGACTTCCATTATTTCGCAGAAGCGATGTCACGCGTGTCGCGGGCAATCACCAGTTCCTCGTTGGTGGGGATAACGAAAACCTTTACTTTGGAATCGGGAGTGGAGATCATGATGTCCTCACCGCGTTTTTTGTTGGCCTCTTCATCCACTTTGACGCCGAGATAACCGAAGTATTCACAGATCGCTTTACGGGTATCTGCGCTGTTCTCGCCGACACCGGCAGTAAAGATGATCGCATCGGCACCGTTCATGGCCGTCACGTAGGAACCGGCAACCTTTGCTACCCAGTAGGCAAACATATCCAGCGCAAGGCGGGCACGGTCATTGCCCTCTGCAGCGGCATTGTCGAGATCACGGAAGTCCGAAGAAACCCCGGAGACGCCGTCTACACCGGACTTTTTATTGAGCACGTTGAGCATCTCGTCGATACCCAGATGATGTTTGTTCATAATAAACTGCATGGCACCTGGATCGAGATCACCGCAGCGTGTGCCCATCGGCAGGCCGACCAGCGGTGTAAAGCCCATGGAGGTATCTACGGATTTTCCACCGTCCACCGCGCAGATGGAGGATCCGTTGCCGAGGTGGCAGGAGACAAGCTTGAGCTCTTCGATCGGTTTGCCCATCAGCTCGGCGCAGCGGGAGGAGACATAGCGATGGCTTGTGCCGTGGAAGCCGTAGCGACGGATGCCGTCCTGCTGATAATACCCGTAGGGGAGTGCATACATGTAAGCCTTTTTCGGCATCGTCTGATGGAAAGCGGTATCGAATACAGCCACCATCGGGACATCTTCGCCCATAACTGCTTTGCATGCCAGAATGCCGGTGATGTTGGCTGGGTTATGCAGCGGAGCAAACGGGGTGCACTGCTGAATGGCTTCCATAACGGCATTGTCGATGAGAACGGAAGAGGCAAACTTTTCACCGCCGTGGACCACACGATGGCCGACTGCGTCGATTTCCTTCATGGAGGAGACAACGCCGTATTCTGCGCTGGTGAGTTTATCGATAACGGCGGCAATGGCTTCCGCATGGGTGGGAAGATCGATGTCTTCGTTATAAACCGGTTTGTTTCCAACGAGCGGCGTGTGTTTCAGATGACCGCCGATCCCGATTCTTTCACAAAGGCCTTTCGCCATGACGGTTTCCGTCTCCATGTCGATCAGCTGGTATTTGAGAGAGGAGCTGCCTGCATTGATCACAAGAATTTTCATTCGATTGATTCCTTTCAACTTGTGTAAAATAGTTTTTTGCGGTACACTGCTATTGTAAACCATTTGAGGGCAGAGTGCAATGGAAAAAATTATTGGAATTGTTGCAGAATATAATCCTTTTCACGCCGGGCACAGCTATCTTATTCAGGAGTGCAGGAGGATCCTCGGGCAGGACTGCATTGTGATCGCCTGCATGTCCGGTGATTTCGTACAGCGAGGGGAGTGGGCGATCCGGCCGAAAGGGATCCGTGCGGAAGAAGCCTGTCGGGGCGGTGTGGACCTTGTTTTTGAGCTTCCGCTGCCCTGGTGCCTTTCTTCGGCAAATCATTTTGCCCGGGGAGCGATCGGCCTGTTGGCGGGCCTCGGTATCACGCATCTCTGCTTCGGCAGCGAGACGGGGGATCTGGACCGGCTGAAGCAGGCGGAATCGATCCTCTCTGCGCCCGGGTTTGAAGAAAAGGTGAGATGCCTTCTCCGGGAAAAACCGGAACTGAGTTACCCGGCTGCGCGGAGTGCCGCAGCGGGAGAAGGATTTCCTTCCGGTGCCAATGATCTTCTCGCAATGGAATATTTAAAGTGCCTGCGCGGCAGCACGATCGATCCTCTTGCGGTAAAGCGATTGGGCTGCGGTCATGACAGTGCGGAAGACGGGGTATTTCCATCCGCATCCGAGATTCGGCGAAGGATCCGCAGCGGAGAAGTGGAGGAGGCGCATGTCCGGGAGGAAGCGCTTTCTCTGGCGGCGCTCTCCCGTCTTCGCATGCTGCAAAAGGAAGCCTTTTTGATGCTGCCGGACGGGAAAGACGGGCTTGGCAGCAGGATCTGGCAGGCAGTACGCGACAGTGAGACCCTGCCGGAACTGTTTGACAGGGCGAAGACCAGGCGTTATACCCACTCCCGTGTCAGACGGAGCGTCCTGTGTGCGGTTCTCGGCATCCGGGAGGGAGAAAATGCGGGCACACCGCCCTATGCAAGGCTTCTGGCAGCTGATCAGAAAGGGTTGTCCTTCCTGGCAGAAAGAAAGAAAATGCTGCAGATCCCGGTCATTACGCAGCCGAAGGAAGTGTTCCGTCTGCAGGACAGAGCGCAGCATGTGTTCGCCCTTGGCGCATCCGCCCATGATTTTTATTTGCTCGGATATCCCGATGCATCTGGTCGCAAATGCGGAGAAGATTACCGTATCGGACCGACGATTATATAATTTGCACAAAATCTTTTCGGATTCATTTCCGTTTTTTGACATTCCTATCTATTGCGGGAAAAGAATCTTTGCGATATAATGCAAATATCGCCATTCAAATACAAATGTATTTGTGCGGCGGACAAAAACTTATTATTCATAATTACGGAGGATAGGAACATGAAAAAGATCCTGGCGATGATCCTTGCATTAAGCATGGTGTTTGCTCTGGCATTTAGCGCGGTGAGCTATGCTGCAGATGATACCATTAAAATCGGCGTCTTTGAGCCAACCAGCGGTCAGAATGCCGCAGGCGGCAAGAAAGAGATCCTGGGGATTGAATATGCCCATTCTCTTTATCCGACAGTTACAATTGACGGAAAAGAGTATAACATTGAGCTCGTGTATGCAGACAACGGTTCTGATGCTGCAAAGGCTCCTTCTGCCGCACAGTTGCTGATCAGTAAGGGCGTTTCTGCTGTTGTAGGCACCTACGGTTCCGGATGTGCTATCGCCGCCGGAGATTTGTTTGCTGAGGCAGAGATTCCTGCAATCGGTACTTCTTGTACAAATCCGCAGGTCACGCTCGGGAATGACTATTACTTCCGTATCTGCTACATCGATCCTTTCCAGGGTGCAGTAATGGCAAGCTATGCTCTCAAACAGGGCTGCAAGAACTGTGCAGTGATTGTTGAAGCCGGTGATGACTACTCTGCCGGATTCGGTACGTACTTCTCCAATGCAATGAAGGATGCCGGTGCAGAATGCACCACTATCACATTCCAGACCGGTGAAACAGAGTTCTCCACCATTATGGCTAATGTAAAGTCTGCCGGATATGACGGCATCTTTGCTCCTGTTTCTATTGAGACGGCTCCTCTGATCATCAACCAGGCTCGTGAGTCCGGTGTTGCCTGCCAGATTATGGCTGGTGATACGTGGGATGATGCATCCATCGGTCAGCGTGCCGGAGCAAATGCAAATGGCGTTTTCTTCTCCTGCTTCTTTGACCAGACAGATGAAAGTAACGAAGCCGGTGCTGTTTTTGCTGACGGTTTCCTCAAGTGGGTCTGCGAGGACTCTACAAGGATCGATAACAATGGCGGCAAAGACAATCAGGGTGAAACGGCTATTTCTTCCGTCACGCCCTGCGGTTACGATGCATATATGGCAGCATACTATGCCATCGAGGCTGCTCAGAGCACCAAGGGTGCCGACATTCGGGATGCGCTTGCATCGCTGGAGGCTACCGGCCTTGTTACAGGCGACCTGAAGTTTGATGAAAACGGGGATGCGGTTAAGAGCTATGTAGCGATCAAGACTTTCCAGGACGGAGAGATCGTATTTTCTGACGCATATACCGGCTGATTGGCACATCAGATCTTTCTTAATATCTGGAATTATGCAATTTCCCCGGCAGGATTGCTGGGGAAATTGCGTATCCGTTTCTTTTTTGAATAACTGTTTACAGGAGGCTGTTTATGCACAGCGCCAGTTACTATCTTGAATTGCTTCTGTCAGGCATTACAGTAGGCAGCCTTTATGCGCTTATTGCGATCGGCTACACAATGGTATATGGCATTTTGCGCCTGATCAATTTTGCACATGGTGACATTTTTATGATGGCTGGTTTTTTTATGGTTTATCTGAGTGCATCAATGAGCCCGGTGGTTGCCATCCCTATTGTACTGATCCTTACAGTATTGCTGGGTACTACGATAGAAAGAGTTGCCTATAAGCCTCTCCGGAGTGCCCCGCGTATGTCGGTCATGATATCGGCTATCGGTGTAAGTTACTTGCTGGAAAACCTTGCCACCTATATAACCGGTGGCCTTGCCAAAGCGTATCCGGTCATTCCGTTCCTGAAAAAAACGTTTACGGTCGGGCAGATGACCATCAAGACGATTACCGTTATTACCCCTGTATTAACGATCTTTCTTGTGGTTGCACTGGTATCGTTTATCAGCAGGACTAAAACCGGCATGGCCATGAGGGCGGTTTCAAAAGATTTTGATACAGCCAGGCTGATGGGGATCCGCGTTAACGATGTCATCAGTTATACTTTCGTGATCGGATCTTTCCTGGCAGGAGTCGGTTCGATCCTCTATTTTACAAATTATGGGCAGGTAAGCCCGTTGATCGGTGCAATGCCCGGTCTGAAAGCCTTCGTTGCGGCAGTGTTCGGCGGTATCGGTTCAATTCCCGGTGCTGTCCTGGGGGCTTATCTGATCGGCATCTGCGAATCATTTATAAAATCCAATGACTCCATTGCTATTTTCAGCAATGCTTTTACTTTTGTATTGCTGATTGTGGTTCTGCTGTTCAAACCGAATGGCATGTTTGGCGAGAAGGACAATGAGAAGGTGTAACAGATGAGAAATACGAAAAAAAGAGACTGGATCCTTACTCTGATCCTGATAGCCATTGTTACGGTATTTCTGGTGTATGTGGATAAAAACATGCACTATTCCATGCTTGCCTCTGTGATCCAGAAAGCGGCAATCTATTCTCTTCTTGCTGTATCCATGAATCTTCTTAACGGGTTTACTGGATTATTTTCCCTTGGCCAGGCTGGGTTTATGCTGGTAGGAGCCTATACCTATGCGATCCTGACGATACCAATGAAACAGCGTGTAAATGTCTATCAGTATTTCGATGGAGGATTGCTGAAGTTTACGGTGCCGGTCGTAGTCGGCATCCTTGCAGCAGGACTTGTGGCAGTTATTTTTGCCTGGCTCGTCGGGAAGCCTTGCCTGAAGCTGAAAAGTGACTATCTGGCCATTGCAACGCTCGGATTTGCAGAGATCATTCGGGCAATCGTGCAGTGGGACAAGCTTGGTCCAATTACAAACTCTTCCAATATTTTAAAAAAATTCCCGACTTTTCACAGCATATTATGGCCGGTAGTTATTTCTGCTTTCTGCATCTTTTTGATCATACTGCTGATCAATTCCTCTTACGGACGGGCCTTTAAAGCGATCCGGGAGGATGAAATTGCAGCAGAAGCCATGGGAATCAATCTCGCGAAGACTAAAATGCAGGCATTTCTGACCAGTGCTTTTTTTGCCGGAGTAGGCGGTGCAATGCTTGCCATGTTTCAGTCCAGCGTACAGGCAAAGTCGTTTACTTCCGCCATGACCTATGAAATTTTACTGATCGTTGTGATTGGCGGGATCGGCTCAGTTACGGGCTCTGTCATCGGCAGTTTCCTCTATATTGCATGTTCGGAATGGTGGCTTCGTTTCCTGGACGACTCCCAGACTTATCTTCATATAAATATTCCCTTTATGAGAGGCGGATTCAGGATGGTTGTCTTTTCTGTGATCATCATGCTGATCGTTCTGTTTTATCGGCAGGGGATCATGGGTACAAAGGAATTCAGCTGGCAGGGGATTCTGAATGCTTTTCAGAGATTTAAACGCGAGAAAGCAGGTGTAGATAATGGCTGAGAATGTCTTACATCTGGAAAATGTGACTATGCAGTTTGGCGGAGTGGTTGCAGTGAACAACCTATCTCTGGATGTCAACCAAGGTGAGATCATCGCTTTGATCGGCCCGAACGGAGCAGGGAAAACGACAGCTTTCAACTGTATCACAGGTGTTTATGAACCGACAAACGGGCTGGTTTCTTTTTATGGAGAACCGATTGCACGCAACCATCCGCAAGGGAAGATGAAAGCTGCTTATCAGGGATACAACAGTGAAATGTATGTCAACATGAAACCTGTTGTACATACTCCCGATGAGATCACGAAGCTTGGCATTGCAAGGACATTTCAGAATATCCGTCTGTTTTCCAAGCTTTCTGTTTTTGAAAATGTTTTGATTGCAGAACATATGCGTGCAAAACAGAATTTCTTTTCAGCTGCACTGCATCTTAACGGAAAAGAAGAGCAACGGATGCGAAAACGCGCAATGGAGATACTGGAAGAACAGAATCTCGTCCAGTATAAAAATGAAATAGCCGGCAGCCTTCCGTATGGGCTGCAGCGGCATCTTGAAATTGCCCGTGCCCTTGCAACAGAACCTAAACTTCTTCTTCTGGATGAGCCTGCTGCCGGCATGAATCCCCAGGAAACAGCAGAACTCGGTGAATTCATAGTTGAGATTAAAGACCGGTATCACCTGACGATATTTATGATCGAACATCATATGGATCTGGTTATGAAGTTTTCTAACCGTATCTATGTCATCGATTTTGGAAAACTGATTGCGAAAGGAACACCGATGGATGTCCAGTCTGATCCGAAAGTGATCGAAGCGTATTTGGGGGTATCGGAAGATGGCTGAAACAATTCTTTCCATTCAAGACCTGAAAGTAAATTATGGGGGAATAGAAGCTGTAAAAGAAATCAGTTTTGAAGTTCCTGAAGCAAGCATTATCACTCTCATTGGTTCCAACGGAGCAGGGAAGAGCTCAACCTTGCGCTCTATCGCCGGGCTGGTCAGGCCTGCAGGCGGAAAGATCCTTTTCCGTGGAGATGATATTACCCATCTGAACTCCAGTGATATTGTAAAAAAAGGGATTACGCTTGTACCGGAAGGCAGAAAGATCTTCCCAAACCTCAGTGTGCTGGAAAACCTTCGTATTGGGGCATATCTTCGTAATGACGATATCTCCGGAGACCTGCAATGGGTCTATGAACTGTTCCCCCGCCTGAAGGAACGTTCCTGGCAGGCAGGCGGCACACTCTCCGGCGGAGAGCAGCAGATGCTGGCTGTCGGCCGGGCACTGATGAGCCTGCCGAAGCTCATTATGATGGATGAACCATCTCTGGGACTTGCACCGATTGTTGTCAAAGGAATATTCGATATCATTCGTGAGATCAACAATCAGGGGGTAACGGTCCTCCTGATCGAGCAGAATGCCAATATGGCACTGAAAACGGCGGATTTCGCCTACGTGCTGGAAACCGGCAGAATCACAATGTCCGGTTCCGGGCAGGAACTGCTCGTCAATGAAGATGTGAGGAAAGCTTATCTGGGGACGTAGGATCTCTGGTTGTTGCCCTTATAAATCGTTATGGCTTCCTGAACAGGAAGCCATTTTTTTTGGTTTACATATTTATAGAAATATGATAAAATACTCTGAATAGTTCATTGGGGGAAGACCATGTTTGAGCACCTTGATGCCGTTGTAAGGCAATATGAAGAATTACAGGAGAGGCTCAGCCAGCCGGAAGTATATTCCGATGCGTCTGCCTATGCCCGCTGCCAGAAAGAATTGAGCGGCATTGCGCCTGTCGCCGGTGCTTATCAGGAATATCTGGCAGCGGGAAAGTCCATGGCCTCTGCACTGGAATTGATGGAAGATCCCGAGCTGGCTCAGCTTGCCAGGGAGGAATACGACGAAGCCAAAACCCGTCGGGAAGCCCTGGAACAGCGGATCCGCCTGCTTCTTCTTCCGAAAGACCCCAACGATGAAAAAAATGTCATTTTTGAAATCAGAGGCGGTGTAGGCGGGGAAGAAGGTGCTCTTTTCGCTTCCGATCTGTACCGGATGTATGCCATGTACGCCGAAGCGCGAGGCTGGAAGACGGAAATATCCAATATCAGTGAGACAGAACTGGGCGGTATCAAGGAAATCGATTTTGTTATCGAGGGTGAAGGGGCATACTCCCGCCTGAAGTATGAAGCCGGCGGCCATCGTGTACAGCGGGTTCCCGTGACGGAATCCGGCGGAAGGATCCATACTTCGGCTGCCACGGTTGCTGTGCTTCCGGAAGTGGATGAAGTGGATTTCAGGCTGGATCTGAACGATGTGAGGATCGATGTGTTTCGTTCTTCCGGTGCAGGCGGGCAGAAGGTCAACAAAACATCCAGCGCGATACGCGTCACGCATCTCCCCACGGGCATCGTGGTGGAATGCCAGAATGAGCGCAGCCAGTATCAGAACAAAGATAAGGCACTGCAGATCCTCCGCGCCAAACTCTATGAAATGGAGCAGGCAAAGCAGGACGCTTCTGTGGCTGCACAGCGGAAAAGTCAGGTCGGGTCAGGAGACAGAAGCGACAGGATCCGAACCTATAATTTTCCGCAAAACCGCGTGACGGATCATCGTCTCACCGGGGAGGTCAAAAATTTTAATCTTCAGCATGTGATAGACGGAAATCTGGATGAGATCATTGATGCGCTGATTGCGCAGGATCAGGCGGAAAAACTCAGCCGGCAGGGCGAGGAATAACAAATGCAGACAAAGGTTTTTCATAATTCCATCGGGGATGCACCGGAGCTCATAAAAGCGGGAGGCCTTGTGGCTGTCCCGACGGAGACGGTCTATGGCCTGGCCGGCAATGCGCTGGATGCCGTTGCCGTGGAGAAGATCTATGAAGTGAAAGGCAGACCGCCCGTAAAACCGCTTTCGCTGATGGTGCCCTCTCCTGCAGCAATGGAGTCCTATGCAGAGGTTGTGCCGGAGGAGGCAAAGAAGCTTGCCGAAAAGTTCTGGCCGGGCCCGCTTACTATTGTGCTCCCGGCAAGGGACAAGATCCCGCCGATCGTTCTGGCAGGAGGAAAAACAGTGGGGCTTCGCTGCCCGGATCATGCTCTTACGCTGGCAGCGCTTCAGGCGTCAGGGGTCCCGTTTGCAGCACCCTCTGCCAATCTTTCCGGGGCAGCAAGCCCGAAGACGGCGCAGGACGTCCTGTCTGTATTTGATGGGGAGATCGATGCCGTGATTGACGGAGGAAAGTGCACGCTGGGTCTCGAATCCACGATTCTTGACATGTCTTCCCGGCCTTACCGCATCCTTCGCCGGGGGGCTCTGCCGGAAGAGGAAATTGCGGACGCACTGGTCGCGCAAATGCAGGTCATCGGCATCACAGGTTTGACGGGCAGCGGAAAATCTTCAGCAATGAGAGCGTTGGAAGCCTCCGGAGCTTTGCTGATGGATTGTGATGCCCTTTATCACAAACTGTTAAAGGAGTCGGAAGCACTGAAAAAAGACCTGAAAGAACGGTTCCCGTCTGCTGTTTCCGGGGAAGAAGTTGACCGTAAAAAACTTGCCCTTCAGGTGTTTTCCGATGAACAGGCACTGGCAGATCTGAATGCGATCTCCCATCGCCACATAATGGATGCCGTCAGAGAGGCACTTCGCCGCTTTGCCATGGAGGGAGGGAAGCTTGCAGTGATCGATGCCGTGGAACTGTTTTCCTCCGGTGCGGATGCTCTCTGTGATTACACGGTTGCTGTCGTTGCCTCAGAGGAAACACGCCGGAAGCGTATTATGGCAAGAGACGGGATTTCCGCATCCGATGCCCTGAAACGTATTCGTGCGCAGAAAGCGGAAGAATACTATCGCAGGCGCTGTACTTATGTAATCAATAATGACGGGACGGAAGAAGCCCTGAGAGAAAAAATGAATCAATTGCTAAAGGAGAATTACCGACATGGATGATTTGAGAAAGCAGCTCTTTTACGAGCGTAAAAACGGCTATGAACAGATCGACGCTTCCGAACATGCGTTGGTGGAGGAGTATGCGCAGGACTATATGAAGTTCCTTGACGCTTCAAAAACGGAGAGAGAAGCTGTTGCAAATGCCATTGCCCTTGCAAAAGAGAACGGTTTTGTGCCGTTTGAGCCGGGCATGACTTTGGCTCCGGGCAGTAAAGTCTATCGCAGCAACAGAGGGAAATCTCTTTTGCTTGCAGTGATCGGGCAGGAAAGCCTTGCGCAGGGTGCGGTGATTGCCGGCGCTCATGTCGATTGCCCCAGGCTTGACCTGAAGCAGAATCCGCTGTATGAGAGTGACGAACTGGCTTTTTTCAAAACGCATTACTACGGCGGCATAAAAAAATATCAGTGGGTCGCCATTCCGCTGGAGCTGCATGGTGTCGTTTCTCTGAAGGACGGATCCACCATTGAGATCACTGTTGGGAAAAATCCCGGAGAACCGAAATTTGTCATCACGGATCTTCTTCCGCATTTGGCTCAGGATCAGATGAAGAAAACACTGGCCGAAGGCATTACCGGGGAAGCATTAAATATTCTGATTGGAAGCGTCCCTTATGATGACGATGAAAAGGACAAAGTCAAGTTTGCTGTGCTGAGTATCCTCAACGACAACTACGGGATCACCGAGGAGGATTTCCTTTCCGCAGAGCTTTGCGCAGTACCCGCCTTTGATGTGACGGAAATCGGGTTTGACCGGTCCATGATCGGCGGCTACGGCCATGATGACCGTTCCTGTGCCTATGCCGAGCTGAAAGCCGTTTTTGACGTAAAGGATCCCCGCCGGACCTGTGTCTGCATTCTGGCAGATAAAGAAGAGATCGGTTCCGATGGGGTAACAGGTATGCAAAGTGCCGCTTTTGACTGCTTTATGAAGGATCTGTGTGTAGCGCAGGGAGTGGATCTTCGCCGCTGTTATGAAAAATCCTTCTGCCTTTCTGCAGATGTGACCAACGCTTTTGACCCCACTTATCCGGATGTCTCAGAAAAAATGAATGACAGCCGTGTCAATTATGGCCTGGCAATTGCCAAATATACCGGTTCCCGCGGCAAATATGATACCAGTGATGCTTCTGCGGAAACTGTCGGGTTCGTACGCCGGATTTTTGCCGACAGTCATGTCATCTGGCAGATGGCTGAACTGGGTAAGGTAGATCAGGGCGGCGGAGGCACCATTGCAAAATACATGGCGAATCGCAATATTGAAACCATTGATGCAGGCGTTCCGGTGCTGAGCATGCATGCTCCGTTTGAGGTGGTCGGCAAGCTGGACTGCTATATGACATATAAAGGCGTCTTAGCCGTTTACCGGTCCTGATGGGCATCTTTGAATCGATTTTTTTCGGGCTGGTTCAGGGATTTACGGAATATCTGCCGGTTTCAAGCTCGGCACATTTGAGTGTGCTGTTCAATCTGTTCGGGTCGGCAAATTCAGGGTTCAATCTCAAGGCATTCAGTGTTTTCCTGCATTTCGGTACGATTATTGCTGCACTGATCGTTTTCTGGCAGGATTTTGCGGAAATTATATTTGAAATTATGGAATTCATTGGTTCCGCTGCTGTACAAACGGGAAAACGACGCAGAAATTTTCCTGCAGTGCGAATGCTTCTGATGATGGGGATCAGCATGCTGCCCCTTATCCTGATCATTCCTCTCAGCGGAAAGATCGCAATGCTTTTTGAAAAGAACGCTTTTATCGGCATTATGCTGATTGGATCGGGCACTGTACTGTATATCTCTGATTTCCTTCTGGACGGCAGTAAAACAGAGCGCAACATGTCCTTTTCCGATGCCATGATCCTCGGGCTCTGCCAGGCAGTTTCCGCTATCCCGGGCATCTCCCGTACGGGCGTTGCCTATACCGGCGGCATTTCTCTCGGTCTCAGTCGTGAGTTCTCTGCAAAATATGCTGTTATGCTCTCCGTTCCGGTGATGCTGGGTGCGAATCTGGTCCGCCTGTTTGATGCGGCGGAATTGCCTTTTTCCCTGGCCGATGTGCCCATGTGCCTTTTGGGGATGGCCGCTGCCATTGTCGGCGGGATCATTTCCATCCGGATCTTCTGCAGCATTGCAAAAAACGGCAAGTTTCGCGGCATAGGTTACTACTGTTGGGTAGCAGGCGTGCTGGCCATCATTCTTACAATGATCTTCTGATTTTCTCATTTTCGTGCTCTGATTGTCCGGATATTTTATTCGTCCGTCTGGGAGGTTCACTGCCTTGGATAAGCGTACAGATAATCTTTCTAACCGAAACCGATATTTTGTTCGCGGTGCGTTCCATCGCTTTTTTATCCCGGCGGTTATGAGCAGTTTCTGGATGGCGGTTGCCGCAGTGGTAGACAGTATTTTCGTGGGCAACCGGATCGGGGCGGCGGGTTTGGCTGCCATCAGCTTCGGGCAGCCGATCTACCTTTTTTACAACATCCTGAGTTACGGGTTTTCTATCGGCGGTTCGATTTACTACGCAGGTCTTCTGGCAGAGGGAAAGGCAGAGGAAGGAAACCGTATTTTTCTGACGATAGTCAGGCTTCTGCTGGGCATCTATCTGATTACGGGTTCCCTGGGGCTGATATTTTTGCCCCGGTTAATGGTACTCCTTGGAACGAATATTTCTGACAGCATCACGCGCACCTATGTTCAGACGCAACTGATCTTTGTCCCGATCATGTTTTTACAGGGTCCGTTTTATTATTTCGTCAATGCGGACAACGGACCGAAAACGGCTGCTTTTGCCATGTCGGTCTCCGGTATTACCGATACTGTTTTCAGCTATATTTTTATCATCCGGATGCGTCTGGGTGTGGCAGGGTCAGTATATTCCACCGTTGTCGGCGCGCTGCTCATGCTTCTGATCACCGGCCGTCACATCGTGAAGAAAAAAGGGGAATTGCGCTTTTGCTTCGCTAAAATGGACTGGCACGCCGTTCCTCTTGCTGCAAAAACAGGGTTTGCGACTTCATTGCAGTATCTTTACCAGTTCGTCACGATGATTGCGGTCAATCATTTGCTGATGCGCCTGGGCGGGGAAGCAGCGGTTGCCGCTTTTGATGTGGTATATAATATTTCTCTGCTCAGCAATTCTTTTTCGGAAGCGGCTGTAGTCGCAAGCGAACCGATGCTCTCCAGTTATCGCAGTGAGAGAAATCTTGGCAATATTCGCATCACACTGCATCTCGCGCTCTTCTGGGCGGAGTTCTATTCTGCTTTGTTTTCCGTGATCCTGATTCTTTTTTCCAGATGGTTCAGTATCCTCTTCGGAATGTCCACCGGCATTGAGCTTCAGTTTACCTCCATGGGTGTCCGCATCTTTGCTCTCAGTATTCTGCCTGCAGCGGCCAACTATATCTTCAGCGGTTATTATCAGACGATTTTCCAGGAGTGGCTTGCGTATCTGATTACTTTTCTGCGAAGCTTTGTCCTGTATCTGGTGGCGCTCTTTCTGTGCTCTCTGAAAGGCATGGACACCTTCTGGTATGTCTTCCTGCTTGCAGAAGTGCTTACGCTGATGATCTGGATTCCCGTCTCGCTGCTGCGCGGCGGCCTGTATCAGCTGAGCCGGATCCATGCGGAAAAGGCAAGTACCGCAATGATCACCGGGAGTGATCAGGACATTAATCGGGTCGTTCAGCAGATGCAGGAGTTTTGCGTAGTACATGGAGCAGAGGAAAAGCAGACCATGTATATCGGCCTGACCATCGAAGAGATATGCTGTGCTATTGTGGAACGTTTTCGTGACTCCATGGGAGAGATCTACATTCAGGCAACGGTAGTGGTCGAAGAAGACGGAGCAACCCTGTATCTGCGGGACAATGCTTTCGCATATGACCCATTATCCGAAAACACGGAGGGGATCGACCTGGAAGAGGGAAAACAGCTGGAACTTGTCGGGCTCCGGATCGTTCAAAAAAAAGCAAAAGAATTCTATTATCGCCGATACTCCGGATTTAATACACTGGTCATACAACTATAAAGGTCAGGAAATGTCTATGGAGAAAAAACGTGTAAAATCACCGCTCAGCCGTACGATCGCCCTGCGTTTTACGGCCTTTGCTTTCCTCCTGAGCGCAGCACTCATTGCTTCAAGTTATCTCCACTATAAGACGGAAATGTATGAGAAATTTGAGCAGTTTGCTATGAATATCGCTGCTGTGGCCGCCTCACATCTGAATCCGGACAAGATCAGTACCTATCTGGAAACCGGGCAGAAGGATGAGGAGTATGAGCATGCCTATCAGATTCTCTGTCAGATCCGTGAAAAAGGTGGGATAGAATATCTGTATGTGGTAAAGCCGGAGATTGACGAGGTCTGGTACGTCATGGATACCGATCCTTCAGAAGGCGCCATTCCTCTTGGCTTTCATGAGCCGTATTATAAAGGGGCTTTTGCTGAAAATGCCGAAAAAATGTCCAGAGGCGAATCGATTCCCCCTATAGTAAGCAATGAGGAGTACGGCTGGCTCATGAGTGTTTATTATCCGATGTTTACCACCACAGGAGAAAGCGCTGGCTATGTGGGCGTTGATATCGGAATGAATGAAGTGATGGAGGATCTGCAGCAGTTTACTATCCGGATGATGGTGCTGATGCTTGTTGTAACGGGAATTTCCCTTTCCATTATGATCTTCATTTCTGCAAAAACCATTGCGGATCCTATTCGAAAACTCTCCAATGCTGCTGAGCAGTTGGTGGAGGCGGAACAGGCAGGCACTGCCGCGGATACCGAGATCTTCCGCGGCCTGACGATCCGCTCAAAGGATGAGATCGGAGAATTATATCAGAGTCTCTCTCAGATGGAGCAGGACATGAATGCATACATCCGTGACGTGCTTGCCATCACTGCGGAGAAGGAACGCATCACTTCGGAAATGTCTCTGGCCAGCCGTATCCAAAGCGGCATGCTGCCGCATATTTTTCCGCCGTTCCCTGATCATAAGGAATTTGACATCTATGCGACCATGACGCCTGCTAAGGAAGTCGGCGGTGACTTTTATGACTTTTACCTGGTCGATGATGATCATCTCTGCGCAGTGATTGCCGATGTATCCGGGAAAGGGGTTCCGGGAGCACTGTTTATGATGGTTACAAAGATCATCCTGCAGAGCTGTGCCATGCTAGGCAGTTCCGCAGCTGAGATCCTGACCAAAACAAACGATACCATCTGCACCAACAACCAGGCGGAAATGTTCGTAACCGTCTGGGTAGGTATTCTTGAATTGTCTACCGGCAGACTGACGGTTGCCAACGCCGGGCATGAATACCCGGTTCTGAAACGTGCAGGCGGCAGTTTTGAACTTATGAAGGACAAACACGGGCTTGTGATCGGCGCGATGGAAGGCATCCGGTATAAGGAGTATGAGATCCAGATGAATCCGGGAGACAGGATCTTTGTCTATACAGACGGTGTAACGGAAGCTACCGATATGCAGAATCAGCTTTTCGGTACCGGCAGAATGCTTGCCTCGCTCAATGCAAATCGCGATGCCTCCGGCGAAGATCTCCTTCGGAATCTCAAGCAGGATATCGATACTTTTGTTGGGGAAGCATCCCAGTTTGACGATGTAACCATGATGACGCTGTTATATAACGGTTCTGCACGGCAAAATAAGGGAGAATGATCTTCGGGGTTTTACGTACCTTTCCCCCTTATGCGGCAGTTGGAATAACTCCTCCGAGTGGTCGTCCGTCACGGTTCCTGAGAAGAACTCGGCGAATGTGGAATACCGCGCTCTGCTCATTGGCGAGGTGGGTTTCAAGGGCAGGCATCTTTCATCCGCGGGCGGACAGGTAAAATGATACAGACATAAAAACCCTCTCAACAGGAAGCTGTCGGGAGGGTTTTGAAAATTAAAAAAAGCCTCAAAACCAAAACGTTTCAAGGCTTTTTCAAAAGTGGACTTGAAGGGGATCGAACCCTCGAACCTCACGGATGCGAACCGTGCGCTCTCCCAAGTGGGCCTCAAATATTGCTAAAATACCGATAAAAGAGTTTCAAAGAACACAGAAAAATAAGAAAGAAAGGAACAAATGATGATGAATTTGTTTCCCTCTGTTTCTCGTACAGAAAGAGGTGTGTTTTCTCAACCTCTGTGCGAGGGGTAGTATCTCATGCGCCGGATCATTGGGGTACATCCGTAATATGAAATCAAAGCAAAAGGCCGTTTTTACGTTCAATCGTGAAAGCGGCCTGTTTTGTTGTCCGAAATGTGTCTCACTGTGAGACAAGTTATTATATTTGCCGAAATATATTGAAGTGCACTTATATGTGTGGTAAAATAAAAATATAGTCTAAAGGAGGACAGAAGAAAATGAGACAGGGATGGAACTTTCATGGAGATATTGCAATTCCTCTTGAAACAGATGCGTGTATGTACTACGGAGAAATTGGTCGGCCAAACGGGAAAATATATGAAGCGGATTCAATTGAGCAGGGAACCTTTGTAGAAACAATGATTCTTCTGCTAAGAGAAAGCACACATAATGATTGCGAAAATGATGAAGTTAATGCTTTCGTTAGAGAATGCCAACCTTTTTTGGGAAAAAGCGGCCATAGTATCCCGCCAGAGATAGCTCAGCAATTGTATAATCGGTTCCGCGAACTATTCAAATAATTGTATTCATATTTTTATCATATGATTGATGGTTCGCTAATGCAAAAATGACAAATACGAGCTTACATAAACTGCTTTCACGTTATATACAGATCGTGGAAGCAGCTTTTTAATATGATAGTAATAGCGAAAACTATGATTTCATTTTTTTCATATCTCAGCTGCGAAATAAAGACTTTAGTTATTTGAGCTAAATGAGGCATCAATTTCTGCCATTAGTTCGTTTTGAACCGAGATCAATTCCCTGCGATTCAAAAAGATTTTGCACTTCTTGCTTTTCACAATTGCATTTTTCAAGTAGACAGTGTAGAATATTAGACCAAGATTAGGGAAGGAGGTTTTTGTGTGCCAGATGTAATTGACTTATTCGCCGGTGCGGGAGGATTAAGCCTCGGAGCGTCACGCGCTGGATTCAATGTTGCGTCTGCGGTTGAGTTGGATTCTTATGCAATTCAATCTCATAAAACCAATTTCCCTAATTCAAAACACATCCAGAAAGATATCACAACGCTGAGCGGAGCCGAGTTGTTGAAACTCTCCCATCTGACAAGAGAGCAACTCATTGGTGTCATTGGTGGCCCACCTTGTCAAGGCTTTAGTTGCATGGGGCATGGGGATGTTAATGATGGTCGCAATAGGTTATTCATCAAGTTCTTTCAGCTGGTAAATGAACTGCAGCCCGTTTTTTTTGTGGCTGAGAATGTTCCTGGTATCATGAAAGAAAAATACGACGGAATACGAAATGAAGCGTTCTCATATTTAACTGATTATACGATTCTATCCCCGCTGTGTGTAAATGCTTCGGAATATGGTGCTCCTACTACCCGAACACGTTACTTCTTCATCGGATATAGGAATGACCACCGGATTCGGCCTGTCAACATCCATGATATAGAGCAAATGAAAGTAGACCCCGATGAACAAACCAATGTTCGTCAAGCACTGGAAGGTTTACCAAGCAAAATACGGTATAGGGAGAATAGCACTGGCATAAAGCCACTAAGTGAGAATTACTATCACCCGGAAGCTGCACACCTTCAATCCCAGTTTTTTTATGAACACGTAACGTCCCTAATTCCAGCCGGTGTTGGGAATGCTAGATATATAAGACAATACCAAAATCGGCACTTGGTTAATGGGTTTTATCCTACTAAACATACAGATGCCGTTAAAGAGAGGTATAATGAATTAGCGTATGGTCAACAAGACCAAATATCCAAATCTAAACGTCTTGACCCCGACGGCTTCTGTCCAACTCTGCGCGCGGGAACCGGGCCAGAAAAAGGAAGTTATCAAGCTGTACGTCCAATTCATTACGAATATGCGCGAGTAATCACTCCGCGTGAGGCCGCACGACTCCAGGGGTTCCCGGATTGGTACAAATTGCCAGATACAATTTGGCACGCTTTTAGACAGATCGGCAATAGCGTTTCGCCGATCGCCGCAGAACGTGTCCTTTCGGCTATCTTTCAAAGGCTAACGTGATGGAAGTTGGGATAGTATTTATAAAAACTGATATAACTGTCTATCGCTGAATCCTTTGCAATTGAAAATGAAAGATTGTCTTTAATCTGCTGCTTTGCATTCTCGCATGGCAGCAGATTATTGATATAAATGATTTCTTTTTGTGTTAATGGGGGAATTTCAATCTGCACAGGCTTATCCCATGAAAAAGTAATGGGTGAAAATTTAGATAGGCATTCCTTCACGGATTTTGCTTCGTCACGATCATCTAAAACGATACCTGTGAGCGTTAACATCTGTTGGCCATCTTCATAGACCGAAGAAAAAAGTGGTAGAATAAACCTATTCTGATATGGAGGATTCTCAAATAGCACACTCATAGCTGCCTTTTCCAGGGTCCTAAGTAAAACTATGGGATATGCACCTCTTGTCATCTGATCCGGTTCAACATCTTCGGGGAGATAGTCACCGATACGAGCTTTTAATGTTGTGAGTCGTTTTTTATGTACCTCTTCAGCTGTCAACATGGCAATAGCATCGCTATCGTCCTCATCTTCTGACTGAATTTTACCATTTAAGGCAGCTGGATTTGCATTTAGGGTGATGCGAATAATGTCTTTCGGATTTGAGGAATCAAGTAGACTGCAAAAATCAGATATTTGTCTGCCCAAATCGGAAGGAGAAGTATAGTCCATCCAAAAAATACAATTTTTATCACCCATATCCATTGAAGAAATATAATCACTACTATCACAGTTTTCAATCTGAATACAGCTATAGGGTTTGTTGAATTTTGCCCGCCTACACACATTGGGATCATTCTCAATCGAGATCATATTTGAAATATCCAATTGTGTGTGCATCATTTTGAAATCATCAAACAAAAATGATCCAAATCCAATATAATAATAGTCTTCAATGGGAAGAATTCTTTTTAAATAAAACAGGCACTGTGTGAACAGATTTCTATCTATATATTTATTCGGACGAAGATGATAAAAAGGTTGCTTCTCCGACATTACTATTCACCCCTTTTGCTCTTTTGATTGCTCCAATAGAATGTCAAAGCACTTAGCTCCTATTTCAGAGGGATTCAAGGGTAATGAGTTATCCTTATAGAAAAACTCATGTAATGTTATTACATCTTCTCTAGGTTTGGAATAGCGAATAATAACATATGGCTTGTCCTGTTTAGGTTTAGGTAGCTCGGGCTTAAATACGATAGCTCCCGCATATTTTTTAGCTTTTATACCATAACTCTCCCTAAATGCGTCATCTGCTTCAAGAATCTTTGTGTATGGTATGCTCTGAGCTTCCTTGGAATGAGTTCTTTCCTCAGAAATACGACCTTTCCATACATTTGTATACTGAGTGAAAGTTTTTAGTCCATCCCGCATTTTGTTTTTCACATCAGCATAAATGGAAGACGACAGATCCACGCCACGTTTTGTTGTCGTCATCGGCAGTTCTTCAGGATTCGTACTTTCAAAAGTAACTATTCCCTTAATTCCAATAAACTGCGTATGATAGCTCGGGACCCCTGCTTCGCCCCATCCGGTAAGATGTGTTTTGTCATTATACAAAACAACACGATCATTACATACGATTGTCCAACCGGCATCTTCGCTCCTTCGCCGACCTTCAGTGCCATCATCCAATTCTTCTTCACTCGGTGTTGGTGCATAGAAACCGACAATCAAACTCACAGAAACGCTTCCATAGGTTTTCTCAAAGATATATGGTTTGATCCCTTTTTCCCCTGTTGACACCAACAATTCGACGGGGTTGGCTTGTATTATTTTATCGTTAATCCTAATTTCAAAACCCTTTTGAATGATGAGGCTGTAACTCGTTTTGATGGCAGTCGTTAACGTTTCTACAAAATACTTTAACTTTTCTTCTGTATTCCATTGGTTTTGAATGATAGAATTAAGCTCGGTGACCTCAACCGATGTGCCTTCAAAAGGAATGTCCTTTTCATCGAGCTCATCAATTGGGAATTCCCAGTGATCAGCATCCTCTGCCCATTCTTTTTCGATTTTCACACAATATGCTTTTCCTGCATTCTTTGTGCGCACTCGGGCAACCTTTCCTAGTTTGAAAATGGCACGTTTCATGCCAATTCCATATATTCCGACGGTAGGAAGTCCATCTCCAGTAGTTGATGTTCGCCCCATTCGAAACGCGTTTTTCTCAGCAACATCACGCGGAATTCCTCCACAGTTATCCTGAATGCAAAAAGAATCTTTACTAATAGTGATGCTGGCAGAGTAACCCTTATAGTAATTCTTATCTTCTTTTTTCCCGTCGACTCCTTTTTGGCGAACAACCCCGTCCAAGCAGTTATCCAAGAGATCCAGTATTGCATCGTTCAACGCAATATCACGCGTTAACATGTTAATAAAGAATTCCTTCGTTGGCATTCCGTTCGCAGTAACAGCCATATTATCCTCCCACCTTTAATAATTTGTGTGAACCTATTGAGAAAAGTGTCATTATCGTTCTAATATACATTTTAACATATCATTCGCGAAAGTAAATCCATAAATTAGTATATCCCGAAACAGGTTTCACCATGAAACGGATTCTTAAGTAATTATACCATTTGAGTGCTAACATAGAATGCAAAAAAACGTGTCTCACTGTGAGACACGTTTTTTATATATGCTACAAGCCCTAATCCAAACCGAAAGGAGGTATTACATGTTTTTACCAATGACGATCATCGGGCTGGTGAAGGTCTCAGTTAGGGCAGGCTTGGCATAAATCACTACAATAGCGGTGAGGGCGGCAAGTTCTCGAGTGCGGGAGCTGTATGTAACATAGACCGTATCGCAAGGGCCTAATGGTTAACCCTCAATCTCCATCATCTCTATCAGATCATGGAGGCTTTTGTCGTGCTGGGCTTTGCTGATCGCCCCGCGCTCCAGGAACATTTCAAGAGCCTGTTTTTGCTTTAAGAATAACTGCTTGTTCTTCTCCACATAGGACAGTTTGTCCCATGCGGAGTTTTCTATATTTACGTCCATCTTTCTCTCTTTCTTATGCGGGCGTTCTCTCAAGCATGGGTGACGCCGTGACGATATTATCAATAGTTGTCATTCAGGCCATACAGAACGGAAAGGAGCTTATTCTTGTAAAGCCTTTCACATTCTAATACTTCCTGCCTATCTTTCTTTATAGGGAATACTTCAAGGATAGAATACTGGAAGTTGTGACAGTATTCCGGATCAGCATTGATCAGCTCAACAAGACGCTTATTTCCGCCGTGCTTTGTCCGGGCATATTCACTCCATCGACCCCAAATACCACCTTGTTCACCGCTGGCGGAGCCGACATAATGCTTTCCCGTTTTTTTGTCCGTTATCAGATATACACCCGCTACTGCGGAGAGTTTATCATACCATTCTTTGTATGCGGACTGATTGTAGACTATGGTATGCAAGGTATCAAATGACAGGATGACATCTTCATAGCTCTTGAAGCGTATTTCCGATTGAGCAGGTCTGATTTCAAGTATCTCTTTCGCTGTTGTGCCATTTTGACACCAGTTGATTGTGCCGCGCCCCCAATCAATCACGAGCCGATCTTTAAGATCAGAAAGAATATCTAATGGCTCTAATTGATAGATCGCGCAGTTATCATCCATACCTGAATCGAAAACAAAGTTTTTGGGCAATAAGGACTTATCGAATGGAACAGAGCCTACCACGCGAAAACAGCCTTGATAAACGCCGTTTGTCCTCTCAGTTCCAAGAAAGCTGATTAACGTGTCACATCCTTGAAATCGTGTCCGCGCCTGAACCGACTGATAAACGTCAAGCAATCCAGCCGCATAGTTTCCGGCTACATTTTCGTTCGTGAGATTGTGGCGGATTAGTTTTGTTCTTTTCCAATCAATGTCTTGCCCAGCAAATAACTGTTGCAACTTCATATATTTCTCCTACAAGTCACAGTGCCTTTACTACAGAGGAAAACTTGTCTCACCGTGAGACATATTTCGACTTTCTTACTCTTTTACCATCCGATAGAAAATGCCTTCACCAATGGGCGTTGTTTCCTTGAACGGCTCTCCGTCGATCCGAAAACCTGCCTTTTCATAGCATCTGACAGCACGCATATTCCAGTTTCTCACTTCCAGATACAGCGGCTTGTCTGGGAACAGCGACTTTGAAAGATCATACGTCTGTTGCAGCATTCTCTGTCCGTAGCCTTGATTGCAATACGCCGGATTTGCCCCTATACCGACAAAGACCTCTTTTTCCTCTTCCACAAGATTTGTGAAGCCGACCAGCTTCTCCCCGTCAACAAAGGAAAAGAAGTTGCTTTTCGTGTTGGCAAAGCCCCGTCCTGTTCTCTTGTCCTCTTCATAAGAAGCCTTGTTATAGAGGGCGTATTCTCCCTCATACTTCCACTCGCTGATGATATATTTCTCTGCTTCCGTAGTTTTATGATACGCTAACATAATTGTGCCCACCTCGGCAAACCGGAATTCATAATGTAAGAGTAAGGTCTATCCAGCCTTGCTCTTTTCCTTTAAGATGGGGGCATCGGCCTGACGTAATCTGGAATTGGGACACCACGCCCGGAGACAAATGTGTCAGCCAGCT
>JAFRIV010000047.1 GCA_017432615.1 Oscillospiraceae bacterium | reverse complement strand
CAAAACCCTTGACGGGTTTCAAACAGTTCACACAGGCAACGGCTACTACTATTGTCCCATATCCGACAAAACTGTATTCATTTCTTCCTTACATAACTTTTTCTTTTGAACTCGTGTCTCACATCATTGACAAACCTACATTGCTGAAAATAATTGTGCAACAGAAAAATTACCGTTTCCCTCCGATTGCTGAAAATAATTAAACTGTAGTAAGAGAAAGCGCTGTTTTCTGTTGCAGGGTAGGGCGGGGTATGATAGAATCATTTCAGTAAAAGCGGGAAAAGGGGGACGGAGATGAGAAAGCTGGGGTGTTTGCTGCTGGTGCTTGCCGTGCTCTCTGCTGCGGGAGCGGCGGACGGAATGGCTTGGGGACCGGACAGGAAGACAGTGACCGGCTTTTATCTGGACACGGTGGTCACTCTGTCGGCCTATACAGACAACGTTAAGGTGCTCGATGACGCGCTGGAAGAGTGCGGACGATATGAAAGGCTCCTCTCCCGAACGATAGAAGGCAGCGACATCTGGCGCATCAACCACGCCGGAGGGAAGCCGGTGGAGGTTTCGGCAGACACGATAAAGATCCTGACGCTGGCAAGGCAGGTAAGCGAATGGAGCGGCGGGGCTTTTGATGTTACGATCGCCCCGGCGGCCGTGCTGTGGGACTTCCGTTCCGGAAAGACACAGCTGCCGGACACTGAGGCGCTGGAAGCTGCCGCTGCCCTGGTGGATTACACCCGGGTGGCTGTGGAAGGCAACACGGTGACGCTGCCGGAGGGGATGATGCTGGATCTGGGCGCCATTGCGAAGGGATATATTGCCGATGCGCTGAAAGCAACCCTGATCGACCGGGGCGTAAAAAGCGGGATCCTGAGTCTGGGCGGCAATGTGGTGACTATCGGCACAAAGCCGGACGGAAAACCGTGGAAGATCGGCATACAGGACATCGACGGCCGGACGGGAGAGTATATGCTGGTGGCAGAAAGCTCCGGCGGGGCCACTGTGACCAGCGGG
This sequence comes from Oscillospiraceae bacterium, assembly GCA_017432615.1. Lineage (GTDB taxonomy): Bacteria > Bacillota > Clostridia > Oscillospirales > Oscillospiraceae > Limivicinus. Next base: position 96,703 of record JAFRIV010000047.1, on the reverse strand, counting down.
ACCTATGAACGGGGTTTTGATCTGGACGGGGTGCACTACCACCATCTGCTGGATGCTTCGAGCGGATGGCCGGTGCAGAACGGGCTGGCTTCCGTAAGTATATTCTGCGAGGATTCCGCCCTGGCAGACGCACTGTCTACCGCGGCATTTCTTCTCGGGCCGGAGAAGGGCCTTGCCCTGATCGAGAGCACGGATGGAGCGGAAGCCGTATTTATCCGGAACGACCGGACGATCATCTGTTCCTCCGGGGCGGAGAGATACCTCGCTGCATGATGAGAAGAAAGGAGCATGACAACATGAAAAAGGAGACCGTACGCTTCCCGAAGGTGGAGCTGCACCTGCATCTGGACGGGTCCGTCCCGCCGGAGACCATGTGGCGACTGGCGGAAAAGGAACACGTTCCGCTGCCGGCAGAGACGCCGGAAGCCTTTTGGGAGTGGCTGAAGACCACTTCTGACTGCAGAAGCGTCAACGAGTATCTGGAGCGCTTTGAACTGCCGCTGCAGCTTCTGCAGAGCAGAGAAAACCTGGCGATCGCCACCCATGACCTGATCCTGCTGCTGGCCGGGGAGAATTACGCCTATGCCGAGATCCGTTTTGCCCCGCAGCTGCATGTGCGCAAAGGCCTGACGCAGCGCGATGCCGTTGAGGCTGTGCTGGAAGGGCGTGCAGAAGCGCTGAAAAGCTGCCCCGGGCTGAAGATCGGCATTTTGCTGTGCGCCATGAGCATCGGGCCGGAAACACTGAATATGGCAGAGAACCTGGAGACCGTGCGCCTGACAAAGGAGATGCTCGGCAGGGGCGTTGTCGGGTGTGATCTGGCGGGCGCGGAGGGCATCGTGCCGCTTCACCGGTTTGCACCGGTTTTTGACCTGGCAAGAGAACTGGATGTCCCCTTCACCTGCCACGCGGGTGACTCCCAGGGGCCGGACACCGTGCTGGATGCCCTGAACTTCGGGACAAGGCGCATCGGACACGGACACCATCTTTACGATGCACCGGAACTGTGGGACCGTGTGCGAAGCAGCGGCGTGACGCTGGAGATCTGCCCTACCAGCAACATCCAGTGCAAGACACAGCCTTCGTATCGGGAGCATCCGGCAAAGAAGCTGCTGGATGCGGGGATCCGGGTGACCATAAACACCGACAACAGTGCCCTCGCTGCCGTGACGCTGGAGGAGGAATATGCACACTGCCTGGAGGAGATGAGCTTCACGCCGGAGGATCTGGTGCGGATGAACCGGTATGCCGCGGAGAGCTCGTTCCTGCCGGAAAAAGAAAAAGCAGAGCTGCTGAAAACCCTGGAAGAATACTGATACCGTTTACTCGCCGCCTGCGCGGCAAGTACAAAACACGGCGGCATTGCCGCAGGGATCCATAAGAACACAGAAGACGAAAGACAGAGGCCGAAAACCTCTGTCTTTCGTTGCTGTTGACGCCGACACTAAAATGACGGCAGATCCTGTTTTTCAGAAAATGCGCTCTCACTGAAAACGGAGGGAATTGGCCTGCCACACCGCATAGAGCGTGACGGTCGCCCCGTCTTCAAGGGTGAGGTTGGTAATACGCTCGCGGTTGGCATACAGGGGCACGGAGGCGTAAGGATCGGTGCTCCAGCCGAGAAAGCTGTATCCGTCCATCCGGAAGGCGTTGGACGAGAGAGAATACGTTTTGCCGCAGAGGCGGTTCGTCATCGGGCGCATGCTGCCGGAAACTGTGCCGCGCCCAAGGGAGTTGGCGTCAAAGACAATGTTGTATTTCAGCTGCGTCCATTTTGCATAGACAGTCACACTGCCGGTGTCTGTGAGAGAGGCATTGACAGCTGTGACGGGCGTGCGGAAGGCGGATTCGGCATACCAGCCGTCAAAGGTATATCCTATGCGGCTGAGGGGGACAAGGGGCACCGCCAGGCCGAAGACATAGCTTGGGGGATTGGGGTTATCGTCAGAAGAGGTGACATTGCGGTAGATGATGCGGTAAGGCGTTAAAGCCCACTGGGCATAGAGCGTGAGCACGCCGCCGTTTTGCACCGGAGGGTCAGAAATGCGGGCGCGGTTGGCGTAAGCGGTCCCGCTGCCGTCCGGCGCGGTATTCCACCCGGTAAAGGAATAGCCTTCACGCTTGAAGGAAGAAAAGGCCAGAAAATGGGAGCGGCCGAGTGAAAGATCCGACTGCGATCTCATGGCGCCGGTGCCGCCGTTTGCATCGTAGGCGATCGAATACGAAGCATCCGCATCCAGAACCGGTTCCGGTGCAGGTTCCGCCGACGGCTCCGGATCTGCCATTATGCTTTCCGGAGTTTCAGGGGGCTGCTGTATCGGTTCTGCTTCTGTGAACTGCTGTAAGGGTCCATCCGGTGCGGAAGAGTTCTCCGAACCGTCAGTTATTTCCAAACTCTCTCCGCTGCCCTCGGGCGGGATAACGTCGCTTTCCGCCGCGGCAGAAACAGAGAACAGAGAAAGGCACAGGAAAAGCAGCACACAGATCAGAAAACGGTTTGATCGATTCATGTTCTTCTGCCATCCTTTAGCTTTGGTAATAGATGATCGAGACTACTATACACCTTTTGTAATTATTTTGCAACTAATTTTTTCCGGTTATCATTTTTTACAGGCTGTCTCCGGACGGCGCTCTGTGCAGAGCAACAGGAAGACCGCGCCCTTTCGGGCGCGGTCCCATGGGAAATTGCGATATAAATTTGGAGAAAATGAGATCTGCTTACTTCATTCTGCCTTTCCTGACACGGGGAATCATGATGGCTGCCAGAGCCACACCGGACAGCGCCAGCACAGCGACCCAGATAAAGATGTTGCTGTTATCGCCGGTGCTCGGGTTGTAGGATGCCTGCGTGGCAGAGATCACCTTGAAGGTGGTGGTGGTGTACTTGTAATTCTGCCCGTCAAGGACGTAGGCGGAGATGTAGTAAGTACCCAATGCCAGGCGGTTCAGGAAGGCCGCATTCAGGGTGAAGCCGGTATCACCGTCCCAGGTGTAAGCGGAGGGATCGAGCTTGGTGGGATTGGAGGAACCGATCCACACGCCGCCGTCCTTATTGATCTTGTCGGATGCGATGAAGCTCAGAGACCGTGCCCCGCCGTAGACGTGGTAGTCAACGCCCTTCGGCCGCAGGCCGACGCCCGTGTTGATGGTCGCGCTGACCTTGCCGTTCGGGGTAATGACTTCCAACGTATGGGATTTCTTGTCCAGAACCTTGAGGTAGGAACCCTTCAGAGAGAGGACCTTTGTGGCGGTATCGTAGGTGTAGTAGGTATCTTCCACTTCATTGCCGTCGATATAGACCTGCAGCACAGAGGGCTTCACGGTGAAGTTTGCATAGGTGTCGATGCTGCTCCAGTCGATCTTCTCGGGGCTGATGGACACGCCAGAGTTCTTGACATTCAGCGGCAGACGCTTGAGAGCGCCGTCAATGCCGTCCCAGCCGAGGAAGACATAGTTCTGGCCGACTGCCAGGTTGTTCAGGTCAGCAAAGGAAACGATGTAGAAGTAATCGCCCGCGTAGGGTCCGGAAGGAACGATGCCCCAGGTCGGATTCTCCAAGGTGTAGGCACTGTCGATCTTGGTAAAGTCCTTGACATAGTTGCCGAGGAGCATTTCCGCAGAGCCGTCGGGCACGTTGCCGATGGTGACGTTGTCAGGCAGCTCACTCATCACGATGGCGATGTTCTTCTCACTGGTGACGTTGTAGGAATCCGTCTTGTTTTCTTTCTTGAGATAATCGATAATGTTGCCGTTGTTGGTGGCGTTGGCGTCCGTCGTCGGGCTGAGTTCCACAATGTTGGGCACGGAGAACAGGCCGGCGAACTTCGGGAAGACGTAGAAGTGGAGCTTGTCTTCCATGACGTAGCCGTTTTTGAAGGTGATCTTCAGGTCATAACGGCCGGACGGGCAATCCTTCAGGACAGCACTGTCGGGGATACGGATGTCACCGCTCTTGCCGGCTTCGGCTGTGAAGATCGGGTAATTCTTGCCGGTCTTGGAAACGGCGTCGATCTGGACAACTGCCGGGGTGATGGTGAAGACGATAGGCGTCGGATCGGACTTGTCGTAGATCACATAAGGCGTCTTGCCGTCTGCTTCAAAGCCCGTCACACCGCTCTTGACGGCGACCGTCGGGGTGTCGTTATAGAGGACTTCGTAGTAGCGGTCCTTCTCCACGTATTTGACGTAGGAAGTATCCGGGTCAACATAGGTGGCAACTTTGGTTGCATTGGGAGGAGGTGTTTTTGTGATATCTTCCTTATGGAGGAACCAGCCGCCGGAGATATGGAGTTCCGTCGTGGTGTTCTCATTGATCGGGATATCCGCATCGACCTTGCACATGACCACCGTGCACTTGCCACCGGTGACCAGGAAGCCGTTCTTTGTATGCTTTTCAACATCAAACCCGTTGACCGTTACGGTGCCGCCGGTCACTTCAAGACCGTTCTCGAAATGCCCAGCCGTAACACTCGGGCCGACGGTTACAGTGCCGGTTGCAACTTTAATGGCATCGGCTGTGTGGTCAAAGCCTTCGAGGGTGACATTCTTGATGGAAGCGATCACGGCGTTGCCTGTGACATCGATCGCATCCTGGCCGCCCTTGTTGACGTTGATGGTATGGCCGTTCCCGTCAAAGGTGACGGTCGTGTCCGCTGCTGCGCTGCCGAGATTAACCGCTGCGTCGGGATTGCTGTCGTCAGCGATCATCTTCACGTTGCCGCTCTTGCCCGCGGTAACGTTTGCTGCAAGGCCGGTATTGAGGTCAGATGCTTTTCCGTAACCGAAGCTGATCTCAGTACCGGTAGCGGGATCTTTCACCGTCAGGATGTAAATGGCCTTTGCGTAGTCACTCTTCTGACCGGATTTTTCCTGAATGGTGACATTGACATCATCCACAGCGATGTGGGTAATGGCAGCCCTTGCCGCATCATCGGCAGGACGGGGATATGTCGTAAGACCGGCCGTGTTTTCGGAACGGAGCGTACCGGCGTTGACATAGACATAGGAACTGTCTTTGGAGCCGTCCCCTTCCACTGCGATGGCAGAACCCATATTCGGGAATGTGTCATCATTCTTCACACCGAAGCCTGTGATGGCACCGCCGTTGACGGTAAGCGTTGCAGAGCTCTTGGCGACCGCAACACCGGTTGCGCCGTAGATATAACCGCCGTGGATCTGGGTAACAGAAGCATCATCCAGATAAATAGCCGGGGCCTGCTTGTTGTAGCTTTCCACCTTGACAATGCTGCTGGAGATCTCAAGCGTCCCGCTGCTGTAGATGCCGTAGGCTTCTGTATAGGTGGTGCCGGTGGCCGGTTCGCCGTTGTCTCTCACGTTGACGGAACCGCCCGTCATGATGACGTGGCCTTCGTTATAGATGACCTGAGACTTGCTCGGGGTGGGCATCGTCTTATCGTTTGCCGCGGGGAGCCAGCCGTTGAGCGTGGTGCCCTGGCCGACGACCGCAAGGCCGCCTGCTTCCACTCTGACTGCCGTGCTCTCAGCGTTGACGGTGATGTCCAAACCGGACGGGTTGATCAGACCGCCGAGATTCAGGACGGCATCCTTCGCCACATAGAAACCGTTGCCGTCGATAAAGCCGTTGGTAAAGGAGATCGTGCTGCCGTATTTACCTGGCCCAATATAGAAAGCATAGTTCCCTGCGGGGGCCTTGATGGTCGTCCCCTCAAGGTTGATGGTGATGCGGTAATCGGTGGAGTTGTTGATATCAAAGGCCCGGGCAAAGGTCAGTGTGCCGCCGCCTACCGCAGATGCCAGAGAGCCGCCGGTGCCGCAAATCATGCTCCAGTCGGAAGAATAACCTCCGATCGGGGGAGCGGGGTTAACGGACGGTGCCGCCAGCAGCTTGTTGCCGTCCATGCTCTCGTCGATCTTTTCCGTCCCGTCGTCTTCAAATTCCTGATGTGCCTGGGCAATCATGGCGGTGAGCGTTTCGCGTTGCAGAAGCAGCGCCTGATAGCCTGCGTCTTCTGCAAGGGCTTCGGCAGCCGTCTTCAGAGCGGGGGCGCCCTCCTGGCCTTCTTCGCCTTCAGAAGCTTCCGCCGCCTCTGCCGGAGCAGGCTCATAGGCGGCAGTAAACTGTGCTTCATACTCGGCGATCTGAGAATTCAAAGCATCCAGGTCAGCATTGGCCTTGTCGAAGTCAAACGTCGTCTCCTTGTTGCCATAGACCAGATCGTCACCGAAAAGATCCAGCGCCGTCTGCAGCGTGGGACCGTCAATGGTCGCAACATTGTCACGCACAAACTTCAGGAAGTCAATGTTATCCTGAACCATCCTCAGGGGAGAATTTTCAATATCACTGTAGTCAGCACCCTGGATGCCGAGATACTTTTTTGCCTCTTCCTGTACAGCAGTCAGCGTTACCGCTGCAGCACTATTCTGCTTTGCCTGGGCGATCTCCTGCCCATAAGTGGGGGAATCTTCAACCCGGGCACCCAGATAGGGGGAATCGTCTTCGGGGCGCTGGTCTGCGCCGATGACGAGTATCCCGTCATTATTGCTGACGTTCGCATCGCTTCCGCCGATAATGACCATGCCGCCTGCAGACGACCCGTCATTGACGATGGCCGATGCGCTTACTGCCGCCATGCTGAAGAGCATGCTGATCAGCAGCAAAACACTTAAAAGCTTGACCGTTTTTTTCATATTTTCTGGTCTCCTTTTCTTCCCTCCGGGAATTGATCATATAATAGAAAAGTATTATATGCAAAATGCATGTGCAAAAATGGTACGCCAAAGCGGACCGACTTTCGGCACATGCATAATGTAACACAGGAGAAACCAAATTGCAAGGAAAATTTTATTATTACCGCAAATAATTTTTACCGTTTTGTAACTATTTCAGCTGTTTTTCGAGAAAATCAGCGTATTAGCCAGAATTGTGAATCCCGGTATAAGGTATTTTGTAATGATTAAACAGAAGCAGCCGGATGCCTGCTCATCCTGACCGCAGCGGATGACGGTGCGGCACAGGACTTTTTATAATCCCATCAAAGCGGATCCGCACTCATTGATGATCCTGAATTTTACCAGGTTGGACAGTTCGGTATTCTCTTCCGCGTTTTTCATGATCTTCCTGATCCCGTCCATGTCCTCGTTCACGACACATTCATTGATGCTGTTCAGCTCGTTTACCATGAATTCGGACTGTTTGGCAGCTTCGTTTGACTCTTCTCTGAAGATCGTGTCAGGACTGTCACTGAAGAAACTGCGATATCTGTTGATCTTATCCTCATCAAGAAGATAATTTCTGACTTCTCTGCCGAACATCTCTTTCCTGTCCTGCAGGGCTTCCTTATCTCTCTGCATCTCTCTCTTCATCGCACGGATCTTGGATTTCAGGAAAGACGTCCCCTTGATGAATACCGCGTAATCCTTGAAGAGAGAAGGATCATCGAAATAGAGGTAGATCCAGATCCCTTCTATGATATATTTTTTATTGCGATGCTGCTTCGCATACTCCATTGCGTACCGAACGAAGTCTGTAAACACTATGTCTTCGTATTCTTCCTTGGGGATGGAGTTTCTCTCCTCTACACCGATATAGTATTTTGCTCCCTCCCCCTGAAAGAAGCTGCACAGCATGTCCGAATAGTCCTCCAGCTCCTCCATTGTAAAATGATCCTTCGTGAGAAGCAGGTCGTCAAGTTCGATATGGTCTATTTCGTCGCCTTCCAGAGCCCTTGCCATCTTGGATTTTCCGCTCCCCGAGTGGCCAAGAATAAAACATATATTGGTGTCGCCTGCATTGAAGCTTTCTTCTCTATAATAAAGGTCCGGCTCTGAGACGATCAACGTCTCGCTCGGCAGCTGCCAGTCTTCAAAGATGACATATTCGGGGCTCAGCTTCTCTTTGAGCCGGGCATACATTTCCGGCACGTTGTGCCCCAGAAATTTGTTGGAATAATAGTCGGAATAGCGTTTCTGTTTTTTCAGAAGGACCCTGTATCTGATATACGTTTTGTTGAGAGCTTTCAGATCGGTGATATCTTCGGTTATTATGACAAGTGAAGGATCCCGGATCGCCTGTTCCAGATCTGTATACTTTTCCATGGCTTTTCCTTTCCACAAACGATTTTTTCAGCGTTGTCTTTTTTATAGGAAGACCCTCCTATTGCATGTCATAACAGGAGGGTCCTTGCATGTCATCGTTGGAGCGAGGTGCTGCACAACTGCTTATTTCTTTTGCCGGAAAATATGCTAAAATACGAGGTCTCCGGGGATTTTCAGAACAGAAACGCTGTTATTCCGCATCCTCCCAGTTGTGCCAGACGTTCTGGACGTCGTCATTATCGTCCAGCAAGTCCAGCATCTTCTGAAGGCCTTTGGCCTGGTCTTCATCGGCAAGCTTGACGTAGCCGTTCTGCGGGAGCATTTCCACCTGTGCGGACAGGAGCGTATAGCCTTTGGCGGTGAGGGCATCGGCGACGGATGCGACGTCTTCCTCCGCCGTATAGACGGTGAAAGACTCTTCATCCGGTTCAAAATCGGCTGCGCCGCAATCCAGCGCATCCATCATCACCGTGTCTTCATCCAGCTCTTCGTCTTCGTTGTCGATCACAATGACACCCTTTCTGTCAAACGACCAGCTGACACAGCCCGTCACGCCCATCGTGCCGCCGTATTTATCAAAAAGATGGCGTACTTCGCCCGCGGTACGGTTGCGGTTGTCCGTCATAGTCTCCACAATGATCGCAACACCCGAAGGGCCATAGCCTTCGTAGGTGATCTTTTCATAGTTGTCGGTATTTCCGGAACCAAGTGCCTTGTCAATCGTGCGCTTGATATTGTCGTTGGGCATGTTGGCCGCTTTTGCCTTGGCAATAACGGAAGCCAGCTTGGAATTGCTGCGCGGATCGCCGCTGCCGCCTTCTTTAACGGCAACGATCATTTCACGGGCGATCTTTGTGAAGGCCTGCGCACGCTTGGCATCGGCTGCACCCTTTGTTTTTTGAATATTATGCCACTTGGAATGTCCTGACATGTGATAACAACTCCTCTTTTGTTGATTTGATATATTTTAACATAAGGAAAATACGGTGACAAGGGAAAAATCATCGCGAGAGCGGTTTTTCAGCCTGCTCCCACGGCTTGATGCGTGATAAAAGCTCATAGAGCCTGCAATAGGATTCATGCCGGGAGGGAGAGATCTGCCCATCGGAAACCGCCCGGAGCACCGCGCAGCCGGGTTCTTTCAGATGGCGGCAGTCCAGAAAGCGGCAGGAGGACAGATAGGGGAGAAAATCCGGAAAGCAGGAGGGCAGTTCCTCGGGGGTAATGGCATCGATCATTTCCACCTCAAAAGAAGCGAAGCCCGGTGTGTCGGCAACAAAAGTCTGCGGATCGAGCATATAAAAGGCAACCTGGCGGGTGGTATGCCTGCCCCGGCCCAGTTTTTCACTCACTTCTCCCGTCTCAAGCGAGAGCGCAGGCGAAAGTGCATTGAGCAGAGAGGACTTCCCTACCCCCGAGTTTCCCGTAAAGGCGGAGACTTTGCCGTGCAGCAGCGTGCGCAGATCTTCCACCCCCTGCCCCGTAACGGCGCTGGTGCGCAGCGTGGAGAGCCCTGCCCTGCTGCAGACGGTGTAAAGCTCATCTGCCGGGTCAAGGTCACATTTATTGAGCACGACAAGGAATTCACACCCCGCATGGCGGGCGATGACAGAGACCCTGTCGATCAGGAACGGGTCTGTCACCGGAGACGCTCCGGAGGCAAGGAAGACAAGCACATCGATGTTGGCGATTGCAGGCCGGACAAAGGAATTCCTCCGCGGCAGGATGGCGCTGATCACGCCTGTGCCGTCCCCCTGAGGGGTATATTCCACTCTGTCCCCCACCAGGGGGGAAGATCCGTCGTGCCGGAAACGTCCCTTTGCACGGCAGCGGCAGAGCCGGCCGTCCTCTTCTACATCATAAAAACCGCTGAGTGCGCGGATAATCGTACCCTCAGCCATCAGTAAAAGATCCCCTGCCCGGATGAAATGGTGAGCGTGACGCGCGACAGCTCTTCCACCTCGGCGAAAGCGACGATGCTCTGAGCGATCACGGTGCCCGGCTCGTATTCGCTGCTTTTGCGTTCGCTGCCGCCGTAGCTCAGCCCCGCATTCTGAAGCTTCAGGATGGCGGCGTCCTCCGAAAGGCCGATCAGATTCGGCATTTTCACATAACTGATCTGCGCCCCTGCACTGACAGTAAGATATACGGCGGAACCCGCACTGATCTGTTCCCCCGCAGCCGGGCTTGTGGCGATGACCAGATCCTTCTCCACGTCGGAGGAAGTGACCTGGTTGATCTGTGGCTCGAAGCCGGCATTCTGCAGCACCAGCATGGCCTCACGGTAGTTCAGGTTGTTGACGTTCGGCACGGCGGTAAGGACATAGCCGGTGCTGACGTTCAGTTTCACATTCATGCCGCTGTCTGTGATCATCAGGCTGCGGCCTGCTTCCGGCTCCTGGGAAAGGATGGTGCCGGCAGGGGATGCGGTATCCACCACATAATTGACCGAAAAGTTGTAGCGGGACGTCAGAGAGACGTCACGGGCAATGCTTTCATAGCTGGACCCCACAAAATTCGGCAGTTCCATCCGCTGGGCCTGTGTGAACACGTCGCTCAGCCAGAAATTCCAAAGAAAGACGAAAACCGCAACGACCGTTGCCAGAAGAGAAAAGCTGCCGAGGGAGAATCCGATCCGGTTGGCGCGGCGGATGGAACGGACATAGTCACGGTGGGGAATATCCACCGAAGGGGAAACGGTGATCTTGATCGGCGCCGTATTTTCACCCGCGCGGCCGGTGCGGCGCAGCATCTCCGCCAGGGCGTTGAGAGCCTGCTTCAGTTCGGCTGCGGACCGGTAGCGCTTTGTTTCATCCGTTGCCATCGCTTTGAGAACGATCTGTTCCAGTTCCGGCGGGACGGACACATCAAATGCGCGCATCGGAAGCGGAGCACCGGCCTCCTGATTCTGCAGCACTTCGGCTGGCGTCTCGCCGGCATAGGGCTGGTATCCCGTCAGTAATTCATACATGGTGACGCCCAGGGAATAAACATCGCCGCGGGCGTCGGCCTTTTTGCCCCGCAGCTGCTCCGGTGCAATATAATGCAGCGAACCGAAGGCCTGGCCGCGGGTCTCCTGCAGCTCGCTTTCAAAGGCCGCAATACCGAAATCCGCCACCTTGATGGAGCCGTTCGACAGGAGCATCAGATTCATCGGTTTGATATCCCGGTGGATAATGCCGCGCTGATGTGCATGGTCCAGCGCATCGGCGATCTGGCGGGAAAAGTAAAAGACCTGCTTCCAGGGGATCGTCTGCTTGCGGTCAAGATACTGACGCAGCGTAATGCCGGAGATAAGCTCCATCACGAGATAGCCGCGTTCCTCATTGCGGCTGACGTCATAGATGGCCACGATATTCGGATGGGAAAACTGGGCGACGGCATGCGCCTCGGCATAGAAACGGCGCTGGATCTCTTCATCGCCGAACAGCTCGTCGCGCACGATCTTTACCGCGACCTCACGATTGAGGCGGACGTCCAGCGCCCGAAACACGATCGACATGCCGCCTTCCCCGATTTTTTCGAGGATCTGGTAGCGGTCATCCAGCACGGTGCCAAGATATCTGGTATAGGATCTCCCCATTTACTCACCGCTTTTCATATTTTCTTCGAAGCTGGCCGCAGGAGGCATCAATATCCCCGCCGAGCCGGCGGCGGATGGTGACATTTACGCCGTTTTCCTCCAGCGTACGGACAAATGCTTTCAGATGCCCCTGCGTTGAGGGTTTGAACGGCGACTCCTCGACATGGTTCAGCGGGATCAGATTCACATGCGCGCCCACTTCTCTCGCCCGTTTGCTGAGCAGGAGAGCATGGCGTGCGGTGTCATTCACCCCGTCGATCATGGCATATTCAAACGATACCCGCCTGCCGGTGGTCTCGTAATACTTTTTGCATGCCTCCATCAGCGCCTCCACTCCGCGGCCGCGGTTGGCCGGCATGAGGCGGGTGCGTGTCTCATCATCGGGAGCATGCAGGGAGACGGCAAGCGTAAGCTGCAGATCCCGGGCGGCGAGGTCATCAAAACGCTCGATGATACCGCAGGTCGACAGCGATATATGCCGCATGCCGAGGTTGAACACCTCCGGATGGTTGAGCAGCGCGAGAAAGCGCATGACATTGTCAAAATTATCCAGCGGCTCCCCTGTGCCCATCAGCACGACGTGGGAGATCTCCTCCCCGCTGTCGTTTTGGGAGCAGAGCACTTCATTGAGCATCTCGGACGGTTCCATCTGCCGTACCAGCCCGCCGATGGTGGAGGCGCAGAAAGCGCAGCCCTGCCGGCACCCGACCTGGGTGGAAACACAAACCGTATTGCCGTAATGATACCGCATGACGACGGTCTCCACAGCGTTGCCGTCGGCAAGGCCCCAGAGATACTTGATGGTGCCGTCTTCCGAGGAAGTTTGTTTGCGCAGAATCGTCAGGCGGGAAAGGGAATACTCCCCCGCCAGGCGGATACGGAGATCCTTCGGCAGGTTCTGCATCTCTTCAAAACTGCCGACCCCTTTTGCCAGCCACTGCGTAACCTGTTTTGCACGAAACCGCGGCAGGCCGAGGGCGGAAAAGTCTTCTGCAATCTCCTCGGGAAGCATGGACAGGATATCTTTCATGACTGTTTTTTCAGCACGCAGGCATAAAAACCGTCCGTTCCGTCTATATGCGGCCAGAAGGTTTTTTCCATTGCGACGGTAAAGCCCTCGATATTGTGGGCTACTTCTTCATTTTCTTCCGGGAAAACGGTGCAGGTGGAATAAAGCAGCGTTCCGCCCGGCCGCACATAGGTTGCCAGGTTTTGCGCAATGCGCTTCTGGATCGCAGGAAGGGGGGCAATGTCGCTTTCCGACTTCAAACGGATCTCCGGCTTTTTGCGGATCACTCCGAAGCCGGAGCAGGGAACGTCGGCGATGACCAGGTCAAAAGCTTCCTCCCACTGTGCCCGGTGCTCCGAAGCATCGGCGCAGCAGGTGGACACAATGGAGATGCCGAGGCGCTCGGCTCCGCTGCGGACCAGCCCCAGTTTCTTTTCGGAGATGTCGCAGGACAGGATGCTGCCTTCGTTTTTCATCAGGACAGCTGCGGTAAAGCTCTTTCCCCCGGGGGCAGCGCAGGCATCCAGCACTCTGCTGCCGGGCACAGGCTGTGCCATCGCGACGGATGCATAGGCGGCAGGATCCTGCACATAGGTCTCCCCTTCCGCAAAGGCGGCATGGCGGGAGATCTCCGGTTCGGTATTGTTGGCCTTTAACAGGGCTTCCGTAAAAACAGCCCCGTGGAGAGCCAGCATTTTCTGCACAAACCACTCCGGATGGCTGTATCGGATGCACAGATGTTCCACCGGAGGGATTCCGAATTCCGCGATACGGCGCAGCACAGCATTGACAAGCCCTCCCGCACTGGTAAAACCGGAACTTCTGCAGAGCTTGACGCTTTCATTCACCGCCGCGCGGTTGGGGATCCTGTCGCTGAAGAGGATCTGATAAGCTCCCAGGCGAAGTACATCCCGCACCGTGAGATCCAGATTTTTATTTCCTGTAAGATAATGGTCAACGGTATAATCAATCAGTTTATAGTTCTGCAGCACGCCCATGACGAGACGGGTCGTGAAAGCCCGGTCCCGCTCTTCCAGCGGTGCAATGGCTGCATTGAGCGTCTGCGAGGACCATGCCCTGCTGCCGAAGCAGCGGTCGAGCACGGCAAGTGCTGTTTTACGCGCTGTCTGTGTCAAAGCCTGTGCCCCCTGAGATAATCCGTTGCCTGCATTCTTTTCTTTCCCGGTGCCTGCACCTCGGTGAAAAGCACGGTCTCCCCGCTGCCGCACGCCACTTCGATGCCGCCCCGGTCTGTGCTAACGACAGACCCCGGCTGTGCATCGGTGCTGCGGCCGGTGCACTCCGCGGAAAAGATCTTCAGTGTCTCTCCTCCCAGACTGGCTGTGGCCACCGGCCAGGGCTGCAGCCCGCAGACCCATTTTACGACACCGCGCGCCGATTTGGAAAAGTCAATGGGAGAAAGGGATTTATCCAGCATGGGTACATAGGTGGCTTCGGCCTCGTTCTGTGCGCAGCGGGGTGCCGTACCGGCAGCGATGTCCGCCACCGTACGCAGGAGCAGCTTCGCGCCCATTTCCTTGAGCCTTTCATACAGTTCCCCGGAGGTCTCCTGTTCTCCGATTGCCGTCTCCTCCTGATAAATGATATCCCCGGCATCCATTGCCTCGGCAAGGTACATGGTGGTCACACCGGTTTTCTCATCTCCGTTGAGCACTGCCCACTGAATGGGAGCTGCGCCGCGATACTGCGGCAGAAGGGAGCCGTGCACATTGATGGTGCCGAGAGGCGGCACATCCAGCAGTTCCTTCGGAAGGATCCTTCCGTAAGCCACCACCACGACAAGTTCCGGCGCAAGGCTCTGCAATGCGGCAAGTGCCGTGCCGTCTCTCATTTTTTCAGGCTGAAAGACCGGGATATCATGCTCGAGGGCCAAAAGTTTGACAGGAGAGAAAGACACTTCCATTTTCCTGCCGCTGGCTTTGTCCGGCTGGGTAAAAACGCCGGCGATCTCATGCCCGGCAGAAATCAGCGCCTGCAGGGAAGCGGATGCGAAATCCGGCGTTCCCATAAAAACGATTCTCATGCTCAGTACTCTCCGCTTTCGATCTCTTCTTCCGTCAGCATCCTCTCGGCGAGAGCGGTAAAGAGGATCCCCTCGAGGTGGTCGAGCTCATGACAGAAACAGCGCGCTGTCAGGCCCTCTCCGGTCACTTCAAAAGGTTTCCCGAAACGGTCCTGGGCGCGGACCGTCACTTTCCGGGGCCTTCTCACCAGCCCGTACTGATCCGGGACGCTCAGGCAGCCCTCCGAGCCGCACTGCTCTCCTTCCGCAGAAATGATCTCCGGATTGATCAGTTCGATGATATAAGGATCTTCTCCTTCGGGAACATTGGTCTCCATCACCAGCACCGCACGGCGCAGCACCCCTACCTGCGGGGCCGCCAGCCCGACGCCGTTGGCATGCATCAGCGTCTCCGCCATGTCGTCCAAAAGGACGTGGAGCCTTTCGTCAAATTTAACGACTGCGCGCGATTTTTTATACAGCGCGCTGTTTTCCTCAGTCAATACATTCCGTAATGCCATTACGATTCCTTTCAATAATCCGGATCCTGATCTGCATAGAAAGAGATCCCTTTAAACTGTTTATCTGTACTCAGGGCAATGATCGTGTCCGCCACGCATCTTCTGATGTGCCTGTCCAGGCGGCAGCGCAGCAGGATACGATAACGATAACGGTTGTTGATACGCATCACCGGCAGCGGGACCGGCCCGAGGAATTCACATTCTCTCCCATCGGAGAGAAGGGAGGACAGCCTGCTTTTCACCGTACGGCAGGCACGCACCACACCGCCTTCCTCCTTTCCCACAGCCGTAACGGCAAGCAGGTCGGCAAAAGGCGGAGCTTTTTGGATGCCGCGCAACAAGATTTCAGAGGCATAGAATGCCTCATAGTCCTGTGCGGCGCTTTGCCTGATCACTTCGTTTCGCGGCGTAAAGGTCTGGATCACCGCCCGACCGGGCTTGGTGCCGCGTCCGCTGCGGCCAATCACCTGGGTGATCAGGGAAAAGGTGCGTTCTGAAGCCCGGTAGTCCCCCGCGTAAAGGCTCTGATCCGCGGAAAGGACCCCCACCAGCGTCACATTTTCAAAATTTAGTCCCTTGGTTACCATCTGCGTGCCGATCATGATCGGGATGTTGCGGCTGCGAAACTGTTCAAACAGCATTTCGTGTGTTGTGCTGCCCGTCAGCATATCGGTATCCATACGCAGCACTTCTGTGCCGGGAAAAGCCGCATGCAGTTCTTCTTCCACCAGCTGTGTGCCTGCGCCGATGAATTTGAAGATCCCTCCGCAATCAGGGCAGGCTTCATCCAGCCGCCTTGAAAAGCCGCAGTAATGGCACACGAGTCGGTTATTTACACTGTGGTAGGTCAGCGGAACACTGCAGTTCGGGCACTGATAGACGAAGCCGCACTCCACGCACGTTACCAGCTTGTGTGCACCGCGGCGGTTCAGAAACAGGATGCTCTGCTCCCCGCAGTCGATATTCTTTCGGATCTCTTCCTGCAGGAAAAGGCTGATATTCCCGTCCCTCCCGTCACGGAGCTCCTGCTTCATGTCAACTACCGTGACTTCCGGCAGATGCATCTCGTTATACCGCTTTGTGAGCCGGAGAAAGCGGATCTTCCCTTTCTCGGCATCATGGCGCGTACAAAGATCCGGCGTGGCCGAACCCAGCACAAGCAGGCAGCCGTCTTTGAAACAGCGATAGCGCGCGATTTCTCTGGCATCATATCGCGGCGTATTTTCGCTGCGATAGGTGCTCTCCTGCTCCTCGTCAATGATCAGCACCCCGAGGTCTTCCACCGGAGCAAAAACAGCGCTGCGCGTCCCGATGGCCACATGGGCTCTTCCCGTTTTCAGGCGTTTCCACTCCTCCACACGCTGCCGCGGGGAAAGAGACGAATGCAGCACGGCGATCTCCTCACCGAAATAGGAGGAAAACGTCTGCAGCATCTGGGGCGTCAGGGCAATTTCCGGCACCAGAAGGATCGCCGTCCTGCCGCGCTGCAGGACACTGTCGATCAGGCGAATGTAAACACTGGTCTTCCCGCTGCCGGTGACCCCTTCGAGAAGAGCGGTGGAAAAGGCGCGGTTTTCCGTCAGATGCTTCAGCTCCTGAAAAGCCGCGCACTGCTCTTCATTTAAAACAGGGAGCTCGGCACGCTCCCCGGAAGATTGATCCGGCAGTGCAAGGACAGCTCTTTCATATACCGTGACATACCCGTCGGACAGCAGGCAGTTGAATGTTGCCCTGGTGCTGCCTGTAAAAGTGAGCAATTCCCGCAGCGGCATTTCACCGTAGGGGAGCAGTTCCTGCAGCAGTCTGGCCCTCGCCGGGGTCCTTTGCTCCAGAAGGGCGATGACATCGGAGGCTTCTTCCGGCGGAATGGCGAGCTTTGCCACCGTGACTGTTTTGTCATTCACACGGCGCATCCCGGCCTTATTGAACCAAAGTCCCGCCGGTAGCATAGCCCGGACGGCTTCATATACCGTGCAGAAGAAACGCTCCCGCATAAAAAGGGCAAGCTGGAGCTGCTGCTGCGTCAGAAGCGGGGCATCGTCCAGGACAGCGGTAACATTCTTCAGCTTTTCATGTTCCGCAACATCGGAGACTGCCAGCACGATCCCTTCGCTGCGTCTGTTTCCCGCGGAGAAGGGCACGCTGATGCGCATCCCCGGCTGTACGGCGTCCCCCAGTATCTCCGGGATGCGATATTCATAGGGCTTGTCGATCCAGTAAGTCGCGGCAGAAACCGCGATTTTTGCAACCTTCTCCGGCATAGCGCTCCCGTGTTATTTCTTTTCCTCTTCTTTGGGAAGTATGGTCAGTTTCCCGGTATAGACCTCATCGATCGCTTCAGAAACCGGCTTTCTGTCGGTCTGGATCTGATTTTCTTCTGCTTCCATGGCGAGCACTCTGGCTCTGCGTGCAACAAGGTTGACAAGTTGATAACGGCTGCCGATCTTACTTACAAGTTCAGCCACCGGCGGATATAACATCATAATAATTAACACTCCTACATCTTTTAAATCGTTGGATCGGCCGCCATCCGATTGCCGGCTGATCCGGGGAATAACTGCCTGTTTGGGGACCTGTGACGGGTTTTCAATGGAGGACCGATTCCCGGTCGGCAAATCGGCAGTGTGAAGCGGTGATGATGGCCGAGAGTTCCTCCGCTGCCGTTTTCAGATCATCATTGATGATCAGATAATCATAGATCGTGGCTTCTTCACATTCCTGTCTGGCTCGAAGGAGCCTCATGCGCACTGACTCATCCGACTCCGTGCCGCGGCTGCGAAGCCTGTTCTCCAACTCTTCGAAACTTGGAGCCGCGACAAAGATCATTACGGCATCTTTCTGCATCGCATGGACCTGTGCTGCTCCCTGCACTTCGATATCCAGCACCACGTTGATACCCTCTGCCTGCTTTTTCTCCACAAAGCTTCGGGGCGTCCCGTAAGAATGGCCGACATACTGTGCATGCTCCAGCAGTTCCCCGTCTTCCACCATCTGTTCAAAGCGGGCGTCATCGATAAAAAAGTAATCCTCTCCGTCCGCTTCGCCTGTTCGCATTGCGCGTGTTGTGACAGAGACGGAAAAGCAGAGATCATTCCGCATCTCCATACACAGGCGGATCAGGCTCGATTTTCCTACCCCTGACGGGCCCGACACCACGATCAGTTTTCCTCTCTCAGCCAATGGTTTTTTCACTTCCTTCCTCCAGCTTCTCCTCTTTTCTTTCTTCCAGCCTGGCAGCCAGGACTTCCGGCGCAAGAGCCGAAAGAATGGCATGCCCGCTGTCTGCTATGATCACGCTCCGGGTGCTCCTGCCGAAAGAGGCATCGATCAGCAACCCTCTGTCCCGCGTCTCCTGCACCAGGCGTTTAATGGGCGCCGAGTCAGGGCTGACGATTGAGATCACATGTCCCGGAGAAACATAGTTTCCGAATCCGATCCCGAGCAGCTTCATTCGATATTCTGGATCTGCTCGCGGATCTTCTCGATCTCGGATTTGAGATCGACCACCGTGTGCGCAATGTCGGAATTCTGGCACTTGGATCCGATGGTATTGGCCTCCCGGTTAAACTCCTGTACCAGAAAATCGATCTTTCTTCCCACCGGAGACTCGCCCCGGATCATTCCGTCCAGCTGCGCCATATGGCTGCGCAGGCGGACCGTTTCCTCATCTACGGCAATATGGTCGGCAAAGATGGCGGCTTCAGCCAGGATCCTGTCCTGATCAATGCCGGTACCGGAAAGGACTTCCTTCATCTTCTGCTCCAGCCTTTCACGATAGCGCTGTGCTGTAGCCGGGGCTTCCTTTTCTATGGTAGAAACATATCGGTCGATCGTCTGCAGGCGGGAGAGCACATCTTCCATAAGCTTTTCCCCCTCCCGCAGCCGCATGGCGTCGAAATCGGAGAGGGCTTTGTCCACCACGGCACAGATCCCTTCCGTCAGGGCTTCGGCATCCAGCTCATTGCGTTCTACATACAACACGTCCGGGAAACGCACCGCACTGCTGGCAGTGAGGTCATTCGGCAGCCCGTATTCCTCGGCAGCCCGCTTTACCGCCTCCACATATCCTTTCAGCAGCGGTTCATTGACGGCCACCGTCACATCGCTGACTGCCGCGGCATTGATGGTGAGGAAGACATCCACTTTTCCCCTGGTAATATGGCGGGCTACTGTGTTTTTTACGGCTTCCTCGGCGAAGAGAAAGCTTCTGGGCAGGCGGACAGAGGTCTCCAAATACCGGTTGTTGACGCTTTTCAGCTCCACACTCACTTCAAATCCGGCTGCGTCTCCCTTGGCGCTGCCGTACCCTGTCATGCTTTTGATCACTTCTCTCACGCCCCCTGTTTTCTGATATCCACCGTGATGGTGTACGGCCCTCCGATGGCGCCGACATTCAATGCTCCGTCCACCTGAATGCGGACATTCACGATATTGGAACCGGTCGACAACGTATAATCGGTGAGATCCGCCACCGCGACGAGGTCGTTTTCATTAACTCTGGCAAGATTTTCCGCCGTACCGCGCAGGCGGACCGTCAGTGCTCTGGAGAGCACATCCGCTTCATATCCCTCTGTCACGCCGCGGCACTGAATGTTCGTAACCGTAAGTGTTTTTGTCTCCAGCCCGATCACTTCCACTGAAACGGCGGCTTCCGTGATGCCTTCCACATTCCGCAGGGAGTTGTCGAAGTTGATGGGATAGGTATCCGTATAGGTGGAATTGAATGACGAAAGATCGATGGTGGCCACGGGAATATTGTTCATGGCATTCAGGATTGAGGAATCCCCTGCAAGGAGGATGGAACTCGGCTCGATCGTCACCTTGGTGTTGCTCTCATTGGCCCCGGCCCCATAGATGAGATTGACCGTCAAGGGAAGCTCCTTCATCTCCAGGATCGGGAGCGTGGCGCTGACAACGTCGGCAGAACAGGTCAGCCCTTCGGTTTCCGCGGCTGCATCGCTGGCATCCATCAGCGTAAAACCCGTCTCCACCGAGTAGGTGCTGGAAACATCGGTTGCCGTAAAGGAGACCCAGGCGTAGGAAACATTTTTCAGATAGGCATCCGGCCCGCTCACCGTAATCTCAGACGGCTCAAAGACGACCGGTTCAGCAGTATATCCTTCGGCAATATTCCCTTCAAATCTGCCGCGCACCGGGATGCTTTTCGAGTTGAGCCTTGACACCGTAAAGTTGACCGTATCCGGCACTTTTCTGGAGACAATCAGGGCAGAAGTATCCATTCTTGTAGGATAACTTACCGTGTACTGCATCGAAGCATAGGCACTTTGCGTCAGCTTACTCACGTCGACCTGGGCGCTTAGATCCTCCGGTGCGAGCGCCGACACTACCCGTCGGGGCCCTCTTACCTCAATGCTCACCGTGTTGGTGCTGAGATCTGTTACCACAAGATTGCGGGAGTTGCGCAGCACGCTTTCTCCTACCAGTTCCACGCGAACGCCGCGAAACGTCTGCCGGATCTCATCACTCTCCACGCTGGTCACATAAATCCACAGGACAAAGGACAGCACCAGAGAAGAGAGCATCCAGAATGCTTTGCTTTTATAAATTCCCTTCATTCTCCTCTTCCTCCTCCGGTTCTGAAGCGAACAGTTTTCTGCCGAGCTTCAGGAAGAAATTGGGCTCTTCCTCCTCTTCTTTCTGTTCCAGGAGCTCTTTACGCAGGATCTTTTCCAGGACCTGCGGCTTCAGATGCCTCTTCAGCATCCCGTCTATCGCGCAGGAAATAGCCCCTGTTTCTTCCGAAACAATGATCACCACCGCATCGGAGCGTTCGCTCATCCCAATCCCGGCCCGATGGCGCATCCCCAGATCCTTGCTGATGTTGGGGCTGGACGTCAGCGGCAGAACACAGCCCGCCGCAGTAATGCGTCCGCCGCGTACGACCACCGCGCCGTCATGCAGCGGCGCCTTGACGAAGAAGATGTTTTTCAGCAGCTCCGCTGAAAGGTCGGCATCCAGCACGGTGCCGGTGGCAATGATCTCATTGAGCTTGATGTTCCTTTCAAAGATCACAAGGGCTCCGGTGCGGGAATCCGACATATCCGAGCAGGCCTGCACCGCTTCCTTGATGGCACCTTCCATCTCGGTGGTGGCTTCCGAACTTCTGGAAGAGAACCGGCTTCCGAGCTTTTCCAGCATATGCCGAAGCTCCGGCTGAAACAGGATAACCAGCACCAGAAGACCAAGCTCCGTCGCCCGGCGCAGGAAAAAGCTGATCATGGTCAGATCAAAGATTTCTGCGACCCACAGCGCCACTACAAAAAGGATCAGCCCTTTGGCAAGGTTGAAAAAATTCGTCCGCCTGGTGATCTCGATCAGTTTATAGATCAGATAGGCGACAATAAAAATATCGATTACATCCGAAACACCGATGGTCCGGATATAACTCAGAGCGTTGCTGAGCGCATTGCTGAGCACATTCATCGTTTCACCTCTTCCAGCAAAACAACGGCATGCGCCGCAATTCCGAGCCCTTCCCCGGTAAAGCCCAGTTTTTCCTCCGTTGTCGCCTTTACAGAGATCTTGTCATCGCCTACTCCGATTGCCTCGGCGATCCTCTGGCGCATGACGGCAATATAGGGGGCAAGCTTCGGGCGCTGCGCAATCACCGTGCAGTCTGCATTGGAAAGCCGATATCCGTTTTGCCCGATCAGTGCAACGACTTTTTTCAGCAGTTCCATACTGTCTGCATTGAGAAAAGCATCATCACTGTCCGGAAACAGCTTTCCGATATCTCCCAGTGCCGCCGCGCCCAGCATAGCATCCATCAGCGCATGCAGCAGAACGTCTGCATCGGAGTGGCCGAGCAGCCCTTTTTCATAAGGGATCTCCACACCGCCGAGGATCAGCTTTCTGTCTTCCGTCAATCTGTGGACATCGTATCCATGGCCAATCCTCACTGTTTGCCCTCTCCCCTTTCTTTCAAGATCGCCTCGGCAAGGATGATATCCTCCGGCGTTGTCATCTTAAGATTATTACTGTCCCCTTCCACAGCGCGCACCTGAAACCCGGTAAGGGCAACGGCCGAGCTGTCGTCCGTGATTGGGATCTGCTTCGTAACGGCAACTGTCAGCGCGCCCTTGATCAGATCCGCATCAAAGATCTGCGGTGTCTGGATCCTGCCGATGCATTCTCTGTCTACCATTCCGGTGATAAACCCGTTTTCGATAAAGCGAAGTGTATCGGCACTGGGGATGACAGGCACTGCCGCATGGTAATCGCGTGCCCCGTAAAGCGTCTCGGTAATGAGCTTCTGGGAAACCAGCGGGCGGGCTGCATCATGAATGGCTATATATTCCGTCTTCTTCCCAACGGCAGATACCCCTGCCAGAGAGCTTTCCGCTCGGGTTGCTCCTCCGGCAATAACATGAGACAGTTTTTTCAGTTCATATTGGCGGCATAATTCCGCCGTCTGCTCCACCTTGTCCCGGCGCGTGACCAGGATGATTTCATCCACCAGTTCGTTTGCTTCAAATGCCTGCAGGGAACGAATCATGACCGGGATTCCTTCCAGCTCCAGCAGCATTTTATCCGTGCCCATTCGCGTGGAACTGCCGGCAGCAAGGATCACCGCAGCGCAGTGCGGTATTTTGGTATTCCTCCGAAATCTGTTCAGGATCTTGTTTAGTTCCATGCCGTCCTCCGTTTTACCCCTTCAGCTGCCGCTTCCGATAGAAATTCATCATACCGTCCTGCAGGTCTCCGAGATGATTGAGCATCTTCCCCGCACCGTATGCAGCGCAGGAAACAGCGTCATCCACCACAGCTGTCCGTATCCCCGTGCTTCTCTCTATGAGCCTGTCGATCCCGTAGATCAGGGATCCTCCGCCCGACATGATAATGCCGTTCTGATCCAGGTCCCCCACAAGCTGGGGCGGCGTTCTCTCCAGGACAAGATGTACGGCATCCAGAATGCGATTAACAGGTTCTACAAACGCTTCAATCAATTCTGCGGAACTGATACGCACCGTCTTCGGCAGGCCGTTGACGAGGTTTCTGCCTTTGATTTCCTCGCTTCCCACATCCGGGCGGGTGATTACCCCGCCGATGGTCCGCTTCAGTTCTTCCGCGGCGGAAAGCCCGATCAGCATATTGTGTTTTTTCCTGACATATTGTACGATTGCTTCGTCAAAAGCGGTTCCTGCTGTCTTGATGGATTCGCATTCCACCACGCCGCCTACCGAAATGATGGCGATTTCCGTCGTTCCCGCTCCGATATCGATGACAAGATGCCCGTCGGGCTTTGAAATATCTATCCCGGCACCGAGTGCCGTCGCCACGGCATTTTCCAGCAGATAAACTTTTCTGGCCCCGGCCTCGATTGCGGCATCGATCATAGCCCGTTCTTCCACCCCGCTGATGCTGCTGGGCACACAGGCCAACATACAAGGTTTGAACAGGCTGAACGAAGTGATGCGGTTGACAAGTTCCCGCATCATGTGGGCAGTGATCTCATAGTCGGAGATCACACTGCCGTCGATCGGTCGAATGGCCACAATGTTTGCCGGCGTCCTTCCCAGCATTTTCTGCGCTTCCTGGCCGATCTTCAAAATCTTCCCGTTATATTTGTCTACTGCCACTACCGTCGGTTCTCTTGAAACGATCCCTTTCCCCTGCTCAAACAACAGCGTTGAGGATGTCCCCATATCGATGGCAATGTCTTTTTCAAAAACTGTCATAGCAACTCCCTGCAGTCTGTATGTTCTATCCCTCTCAAGTTAACTGAGGTATTATATCCTACATTCTCTGCTAACGCAAGAAATCAGTTACAGTTTGTAACAAAAAATTCAAAAAGCCCGCGGGACTGTTCCCGCAGGCTTTTCTGATGGGATCATTTGATCCTTCGTTTTTATTGCAGGGCTGCAAGATAATCCGACACGGCCTTCTGAATGGCACTGGCCGCAGAGGAAACGCTGTCCCGCCCTTCAAAGAACCCTTTGCTGTTCTCCAGCACGAGGGAGTAGATGGCGGCATCTTCCGAAACGGCAACAGACCGATCCAGAATACTGCGGACGAGTTCTGCTTTGTCGCCGGCGGAAGAGAGCTGTTCTTCCAATGCCTGGGCGTTGCTCGGAAAGATCCATCCGCCTGCCTGATAGGCAGCGGTCAGAGATGTGCGGACAAACTGCCAGGCCGCATCCGGATCGGCACACTGCGATGACACGGCGAAATCCTTGTGAAGGATCAGCACATTGCCGCCGCCATCCAGCACCGGGAGCCCGATGTAGACAGGTTCGGCATAGTCTGAGCCGATGGTCTCGATATCCGCGGGGGTAAAGAGGGAAGCTCGTTCCAGAAGTTGGATGCCTTTCTGGATCTGTTCCGAATCCACCGTATCCCTTGTTTCCGCCGGCAGCTTCTTGGCGAAAGAGAGGATCTTGGCAAAATCAGGCCCTTCAAAAGAGCAGGTGCGGCTTTCCCAGTTGACGAACCGGCTGAGATTCATACCGAGTAGGTCATAGAGGATGCTGCTTTGGGTATCCCGTGCGCCGAAAGCATAGGTGCCTGCGCCCATCGTCGCCGTCATATTGTTGAACTGGTCAAACGTCCAGCTGTCCATCTTCCCCAGGAAACGCCCCGGCCCGATGACTGTGCCGACGGTGAACCCTGATGCTGTGCCGTAAACCTTCCCGTTTACGGTGAGTGCGGAGAGCACCTGCGGAGCAACGGAGGCAGCGGTGAGCTCCCCATCCTGTGCAAGGTACGGCGTAAGGTCTGCCAGGAGGCCGGCCGCCGCCATCGACTCATAGGGAAGACCCGTCAGGTCATACAGATCCGGCATTTTGCCGTCCAGTTTTTCCTGTGCAAGCTGTTTGATGGCCTTGATCGGATCGGAATTCTTCTCGTCCAGTTCCAGGCTCTTGAGGATGATACACACATCTTCACGGCTGCGGTTAAAGCTGACGATCGCATCCTGCAGCACATCCACCGGATTGGCGGAAACCAGGATCAGTTCCCGCTTTTCCTGTACCAGCGACTTGGAGACACCGGAAATCGTGACCAGGCTGGATTCATACCCCATCAGATCATCACGCCAAGCGTTGACGAGGCAGGAAAAACTCCGTCCGTCGTCGGATGCAATGCCGGCAACCTGTGCGCCGCTGACGTCTACTGCCGTCCAGTTAAAGAGGCATTCCGCCGAGTGGGAAGCGATATCATACCCGAAAAACTCAACACCGTCAGAATAGTAAAAACTGTAGTCTCCCACACCGTCGACAAAGACAAATGCAGAAGCCGGAAGAGGGATCGTCTCTTCCACCGCGGAGGCGGAAGCATTCAGAACGGAAAGCTGCTGGGCTGTATCTGCCCAACTCACAGCACCGATACGCCCGTCGGCAAGTTTCACCAGGCTGCTGACAAAGGACCCGATGGATACGCCGTTGACACTCTGCCCGTCTTCGGAAACAGAAACGCTGTTTCCATTGCCGTCAAATGCCGAAAGCGGATCACGGAAGTTGATGCCGTTATAAACGCCGGACACCAGATACTCGCCCTGGCTCAAAGGCGCAGTGGAAGACGCAAAGACCAGTTCCGTCACAGGTTCCTCCGTCACTTCCGGTTCCGGCTCGGCCGTGGATTCCGGCATGATCTCCACCGGGGCAGGCAATCCCGTGGCCTCCGGCACAGGGGCAGACTGCTGCTCCATTCCCGGCCGGATGATTCCGAACCAGGCAAACACCAGCACAGCTGCCGCTGCCAGGATCAGGAAAAGCAAGAACCCGATCAGAAGGCCGGATCCTCTTTTCTTTCTCCGTCTGGCAGGCGCCCTGTTCACGTGCCTGTCAGGATTTCTGTTTGTATTTCTGTTATCTTGGCTCATTATCAGTTCCTCCATCGGAGCGGAATTCAACTGAGCCTATCATACAACTTTTGTTTCTATTTTGCAACTATTTGTTTTGATTTTTTATCATTTTATTTGACGCTGAACAGGATCTCTCCGTATACCGGGAAAGGCCAGTATGCCCGGTCGACCAGACGCTCCAGCTTATCGGCGGAAAATCGTAGCGCCCCCATGCGTTCAAATACAACGTCACGGAAGAAACGCGCCTTTTCGTAGGAGCCCTCGATCTCCTTTGCGTCCTTGACGGCTTTGCCCAGCAAATCGGAATTTGTCCTTGTCTGTGCGATGAGGCTGCTGATCTCGGTTACGAAAGAGAGCTCATAACTGCAGTCGATCTCGGAAGAGAGCGCGCGCTTGGCGTTGGCCTGGGAGGCGAGGTCCCCGGAGAAACGGCTGGCGGCGGGAAGGATCTCCCGGCGGGCCATATTCAGCATCGTCAGCGCCTCCACCGTCATCAGCTTGCTGTAGGTAGAAAGCTTGATCTCATAACGGGCACGCATCTCCGCCTCGGTATAAACGCCGTGGCGCGTAAAGAGCAGGATATTCTTGGTCTTGCCGTAGGCAGGGGCACAGTCCGGCAGAGATTTCAGATTTGGCAGTCCGCGGCGGGCAGCCTCCTTCTCCCACTCCGGGCCGTAGTTGTTGCCGTTGAAGATGATCCGTTTATGTGCGGCGATCACGCGCTTTAAAAGCTGATGCAACGCATCTTCAAAATCTTCTGCCTGTTCCAGCACATCCGCATACTGGCGCAGCGATTCCGCCACGGCAGTATTCATGGCAATATTCGGTTCGGAAATAGACTGCAAAGACCCCGGCATGCGGAATTCAAACTTGTTGCCGGTAAATGCCATGGGAGAAGTGCGGTTGCGGTCGGTAGAGTCTTTGGGGAATTTGGGCAGCACATGCACGCCCACTTTGAATTCCTCATGGTCGGCTCCTCCGTAGGTCTCATCCCGTTCAATAGCATTCAGGATCTCTTCCAGTTCCCCGCCGATGAACATGGAGATGATGGCAGGAGGCGCCTCATTCATGCCGCAGGTGCGGCAGTCATTGGACTCGGAAGAGACCGAAAGACGCAGCACATCCTGGTAATCGTCCACAGCCTGGATCACCGCACACAAAAACAACAGGAAACGGGCGTTGTCATAAGGCGTATCGCCCGGTTCCAGAAGGTTCTCCCCTTCGTCGGTGCAGATAGACCAGTTGTTGTGTTTGCCGCTGCCATTAACGCCTTCGAACGGTTTTTCATGCAGGAGGCACACCATGTCATAACGGCGGGCTACTTTCTGCATGATCTCCATGAGGAGCTGGTTGTTGTCGGCAGCGATATTGGCCGTTGTGTAGATGCAGGCCAGCTCGTGCTGCCCGGGAGCGGCTTCGTTGTGCTCCGTCTTGGCCATGATGCCAAGCTTCCACATTTCCTCGTCCAGATCCTTCATAAAGGCCGCCACGCGGGGTTTGAGGGTGCCGAAATAATGGTCGGACAGTTCCTGCCCTTTCGGCGGCAGTGCTCCGAACAGCGTACGGCCGGTGTAGATCAGATCCTTCCGTTTATCATAGACAGAGCGGTCGATCAGGAAATACTCCTGCTCAGCCCCGACGGTCGTCCGGATGGCTTTCACATCCTTTTGCCCGAAAAGCTTCATGATGCGCAGGCCCTGCCGGTTGATCGCTTCCATGGAGCGGAGGAGAGGGGTCTTCATATCCAGCGCTTCGCCCCCGTAGGAGCAGAAGGCCGTGGGAATGCACAGCACATTGTCCTTCAGAAACGCATAGGAAGTAGGATCCCAGGCGGTGTATCCCCGCGCCTCAAAAGTTGCGCGCAGTCCGCCGGAGGGAAAGCTGGAGGCATCCGGCTCACCCTGGATCAGTTCCTTGCCGGAAAAGTCCATAATGATACCGCCGTCATCCGCGGGAGAAATAAAACTGTCATGTTTTTCAGCGGTAATGCCTGTCATCGGCTGGAACCAGTGGGTGAAATGGGTGGCACCCTTTTCGATAGCCCATTCCTTCATGGCGTTTGCAACCACGTCCGCCACCTCGGGGCTCAGGCGCTTCCCCTCGTTTTTGGCACGGCACAGCTGATGAAAGACCTCTTCCGGAAGTCTCTTCTGCATGGCAGATTCGTTAAACACATTGCTGCCGAATATCTCCGTAATAGGGCGCTCAGCACTCATTTCCATGTTCCTTTCCTTTGCGGTCGATCCTGCCGACCTTGAAAAAGAAGGCGGCAGGGGATGGTTTTTATCAGGTCTTGCTGCGGATATAATCGTCTATGCTGATGGCGCCGATCTTTCCGGCACCCGTGGCCAGGATGACAGTCGCGGCTCCCGTTGCAGCATCTCCGCCGCAGAAAACACCCTCGCGGGAGGTCCTCCCGGTTTCGTCGGTTTCAATAGCACCCTTGCGCGTCACATTAAGGTTGGGTGTTGTCGAGCGGATCAGCGGATTTGGCGAAGTGCCGATGGCAATGATCACTGCATCACAGGGCAGCACCCAGTTGCTGCCTTCTACAGGCACAGGACTGCGGCGGCCCTTTTCATCAGGTTCGCCCAGTTCCTGGCGGATCAGTTCCAGCCCGACGACGCGGCCGTTCTCGTCTCCCACGATGGAGACGGGATTATTGAGCAGCTGGAATTCGATCCCCTCGGCTGCTGCATGCTCCACTTCCTCTTTCCGGGCAGGCAGTTCCTCCATACCGCGGCGATAGGTGATGTAGACATGCCCGTCCCCCAGGCGCTTTGCCACGCGGGCGGCATCCATCGCCACATTGCCGCCGCCGATGATTGCCACGTTATGAAGACGCTTCAGGGGCGTATCATAGTCATCCCGGTAGGCCTTCATGAGATTCGTTCGGGTAAGGATCTCGTTGGCAGAATAGACGCCCAGCAGATTCTCACCCGGAATATGCAGAAACTGCGGCAGCCCGGCGCCGGAAGCAATATACACCGCCTCAAAACCGTCTTCAAAGAGTTCGTCAATGGTCTCGCTTTTGCCGATGACCGCATTGTTGACGATTTCCACTCCCATGGCAATAAGATTGTCTATCTCTGTCTGAACGATCTCCTTGGGCAGACGGAACTGCGGAATGCCGTAGACCAGCACGCCGCCGCTCTTGTGAAAAGCTTCAAATACGGTGACGTCGTATCCCATCTTGCGCAGATCCCCGGCGCAGGTGAGGCCGGACGGGCCGGAGCCGATCACTGCGACCCTGTGCCCGTTGGATGCCGGGACAGGAACTGCCTCTTTGGCCTTCTTGGCATTGTGTCGGTCAGCCACATAACGCTCAAGGCGGCCTATGGCAACACTCTCCCCTTTCTTTCCGCGGATGCATTGGCTTTCACACTGCTTTTCCTGCGGACAGACACGGCCGCAGACAGCCGGGAGAGAGTTGGTAGAAGTGAGGATCTCATAAGAAGCATCCAAATCCCCTTCCACGATCTTCTGAATAAAAGAAGGGATCCGTACAGAAACCGGGCAGCCGATCACGCAGAGAGGATGCCTGCAATTGAGGCAGCGTCCGGCTTCGGCAACAGCCATTTCATCGGTATAGCCGAGGGCGACCTCGTCAAAATTCGTCACACGCACCTGAGGATCCTGCTCGGGCATGGGATTTTTGGTCAGACTCATATCAGGCATTTACTCTTTTTCCTCCCGTCATAAGGCAGATATGCGCAGCGGCCTCATCCTGTTCTTCCTTGTAAAAAGCCGCACGTTTGATCAGTGAATCAAAATCGACCTGGTGTGCGTCAAAGTCCGGCCCGTCAACGCAGGCAAACTTTGTCTCCCCACCGACAATGACGCGGCAGCCTCCGCACATGCCGGTGCCGTCCACCATGATGGGATCAAGAGAGATGATCGTGGAAATGCCGTAAGGCCGCGTGACCTCGGCAAGAAATTTCATCATGATATCCGGGCCGATGGCAATAACGCGGTCAAACTGCGGTCTGCTTTCGGCAATGTTCTCTTCGATTTCTGCCCGAAGCGCATCCGTGGTAAATCCCTTGCGGCCGTAGGTGCCGTCGTCGGTACAGATGACCAGCTTGTCGGATGCCTCTGCCAGTTCTTCCTTCAAAATAACGATATCCGCACTGCGGAAACCGCCGATGAACGTAACTTCAATGCCCTTTTCGTGCATTTCTTTTGCAATGGGGTAGGCAATAGCACATCCGACGCCGCCTCCCACCACACAGACCTTCTTCAGCCCTTCCATCTCGGTCGCACGGCCAAGGGGGCCGACAATGTCTGAAATCACATCCCCCTGTTCTACCGTGTGCAGCATCTTTGTGGTCCGACCTGCAGCCTGGACCATGACGGAAACCGTCCCTTTTTCTCTGTCATATCCGGCGACAGAGACGGGAACGCGTTCTCCCTGTTCGTCCAGCCGGAAAATCACAAACTGCCCAGCTTTTGCATGGCGGGCAATCAGCGGTGCTTCGAACTCAAAGAGGCAGATGGATCTCGCATCATTGAGAAATTTTTTGGTTACGACCCTGTAAGCCATGAAATAAAGTCCCTTTCTGTGTTCATGCTATGTTTTGTGTTTGCGCTCAAATAGAATAATCATCCGGATTTGAAAAGTCAGCGTCCTTATTCGAGGCGTTGCGGATGGTGATCGTCTCCCCCGCCGGAAGCGAGTGGGTAAGCCATACGCTGCCGCCGATGACGCAGTCATCCCCGATTTTCGTGTTGCCTCCCAGAATGGTGGCTCCGGCATAAATGACCACACGGTCTCCGATATCGGGATGTCGTTTGATTCCTTTGACAAGGGTCCCGTCTTCTCCCACTTCAAAGCTTTTGGCGCCCAGCGTTACATGCTGGTAGAGCTTGACATGCTCCCCAATCGTTGTCGTCTCTCCGATCACGACCCCCGTTCCGTGGTCGATAAAGAAGTAGGGCCCGATGGTCGCCCCGGGATGGATATCGATCCCGGTGATGCGGTGGGCATACTCCGTCATCATTCGCGGTACAAGGGGGACCTGCATCTCATAGAGCTTATGTGCCATACGGTAGATGCTGATGGCCTGAAATGCCGGATACGTCAGGATGACTTCGTCGATGCTTTTGGCAGCCGGATCCCCTTCATAACCGGCGCGGATGTCCGTCTTCAGGATCTGTAAAATCCCCGGGAGAGCATCGATCAGCTCAAGAGCCCGGTCGGATGCCTCCTGTTCGTCCCGGCAGACCCAGATCAGTGAGCGATTCAGGGCATCGTAGGCACGCATCAGCTCCCAGGTGCGCTTCTCTGTTTCGATAAACCGCTCCCGCGCCTTGCCGAAATGGTAGGGGAACATTGCCGTAAGCAGATGAGTGATTGCCTCTTCCACCGTAAGATCCAGACCGATGAATTTTTCACCGTTGGCCGAGGTGCCGATGTCCGTAAATCGGCCGGCGATCTCTTCCAGATGGGCGGCAAGCCCGATCTGCTGTTCCTTCTGCAGGTCCATTATATGCTCTCCCAGGAAAGAAACGTCCTGACGCTCTGCGGCGTACCTGCCACCACAGAGCTCTTCCTCCCGTCATAAGGAAGCGCCTCTCCCTCACAGGTGAAACACTTTGCCCCGGCTTCTTCAGCGATAACCGCCCCTGCGGCATAATCCCAGAGGCTGAGTTCCAGCTCATAGAAGAGTCCTGCCCGCCCTGCCGCCACGGAGCACAGATCCAGGGCAGCAGCGCCTTCCCGGCGGATGTCCAGGCTGACTGTATATGCCTTTCGCAAAAGGGCAAACGTTTTGTCCGTCAGATGGTCATTATACGGAGAAGAGCCGAAGCAGGTAACGCACTGTTCCAGGGGCAGATCAGGCGCCTGGATGCGCCTGCCGTTTAAAAAGGCCCCTTCGCCCTTTACAGCCGAGAACATCTCGTCCCGGTAGGGATTGTAAACGACGCCCGCCGAAGGCACACCCGCGCGCACATAAGCGCAGGAGATACAGCTGTGCCCGAATCCGTGGACAAAATTCATGGTCCCGTCGATGGGATCGATGATAAACACGTGCTCTACATTCAAAGAATCCGGATGGGCCATCTCTTCACAGAAAAAATGTGCCTCCGGGATCAGGGCGGAGAGGGTGTTGATCATATGCTGCTGGACTTTTCTGTCATACTCCGTTACGACATTGCGCGGATCCGTCTTTTCCTCTGCCATGATGTGCCTTGCGTGCAGCATCAGCCCGCCCGCTTCACGTTCGGCAGAAATGATGGCTTTTGCCACTTCCTGTACTGTCAAAATGCAACTCCGTTTCCGATCAGGCTGCCGCCTGACACGCTTAGATTTCCACCCAGCTTCACGGGTGTTTTTTGGGATTCGATCACGGTTTCTCCGCCGAGCACCGTCACATCCGTCTGGGCGGAGATCCCGTTGCCGCCGGCTTGAAGCAGATTTTTGCCGCTGTCGATCTCGATGAAGCCCTTGCCCACCTTGGTAGATGTTGTCTTCAGGGCGTCATTGCCGCACTCCACGGTAAGATTTCCGTCATGGATCTCGATAGACTCAGATCCCCGGATGCCGTTGTTGGCCGCAAAAACGATCAGCGTGCCCCCGTCCAGGTCAAGGTCGTCCTTGCACATGATGCCGTTGTTGATATACCCGTTCACAAGCAGTACGCCGGGTCCTTTGATATCCAGGTCATCTTCCGCATAGATGGCCGCCCCGGTGTTGTCCTTGGAAAAAGCGGCAAGCATCTCCTCTTTGCCGGAAGTGACGGTGTTTTCCGTCCCCTCAGCCATATAAATCTTCACCTTTTCCGCCTGCCGCACATAGATGGCGGCATCATTGAGGCAGGTGACAGAGGCGCCGGAGAGCGTGATAGAGGTCTTCTCAATGGAATAGCCTGTATCCACGATGATCTGTCCGTCGTCCAGCGTGCCGGAGACGGTATACTCACCCGGTTCAAAAATCGTGATTACGCTGCCCTCTGCCCGGACGCCTTCACAGGAAAACGACGCGCCGCTGCCGGTGAGTGTGATCTCCCGCGTTCCGATACCAATGTACTGCACTGCTTCCGCAAAGGCCGAAACGGTAACTGCGAAGCAAAGCGCCAGAATAAAGAGCATACTGAAAAACCGTTTTTTCATTCTTCCTCCAAACCGATCCTGAGATCATGGTTATTTGGTCACTGAAGGTTTATTTTACCGTACTTTGCCGTTGATTGCAAGGAAAAACTCTCTGGTTCCCTTCCATGTCACAGGTCTGCCGCTCCAGCAGATCATATAGAGCGTCCTGAGAAAGCACCCCGCGCTTCAGATCAGGCGGCAGTTCCCCTCTTTCATCCGCCTCATAATCCTCCCGCCACTCTCCGGAAGTATAATAGGCATCGAGAACCCGGAGTTTTTCCGGGTCATGAGAAACCGCTGCCTCTTCAAAGAGCCGTTCGTACTTCTCGATTCGTTCAATACGGTCTGCCCGATAAAACCTTTGATAGGTTTTTTCATCTCTTGTCACGGTTTCCAGCCACATCTGTGCCGGCCTGACCCACAATCCGCCTTCCCCGTAGAGTGTACGGTAAACGACCAGTGGCTCTTCCGTCTCACTGTGGCGCGCGATCCCGATCACTTCATACTCCTTGCCTTTGAAATGCCTGTATTTACCCGGCAGGATCGATCTCACTGCTTCTTCATAAGTCATAAATCCTTCTCCATTCTGATGCAGCGGAAGGTCTCCCCGTCCACGGCCTCCCCGCAGACTTCATACAGCATCTGCTCATAAAATGGAATTTTATTCTCCCGGCTTTCCACGACTGTTTTTATATAGCCCAGTTCCTCTGCCCATACCTCACACTCGCTTACGACCATTGTTCCGATTCCCTGATGTCTGTATTCCGGTAGAACGACCACCCTGCCGATCATCATCCGTTTTTTATCCAGGGGGTACATCCTTGCCGTTGCGATTGGAAAATCATTGTCGGTCACAACAATATACTTCGTGTCCGGCCCGTCATGCTCGTCAAACTCCTGCCGGAGAGGGATATGATGCTTCTTTGCCATTGCCTGGATGCGAACATAGTAAGCCCCGGCCTGCTGCCAGGTCTCTGTTGCCCGTATGATGGAAAATGCGGGCAGCTCTCTGATCTCCGCAATATCGGATTCAAAGAGCTGATAGTCATTGAGATGAATGCTCTCCTCATCCCTGTTAAACTCATGGAACCCGTAATCAGCCGGAAAGGCTACCGGCACACCGGTGAATGCCCTGCCCTGATCATCGATCACACGAACGATCTTATCCTCAAACTGATACAAATTCATCCTCCTGCCGTTTCCCCCTTCTGTTCTGTTTTTGGTAAGGCTCTGTTTGATACCCAACGTCATTCCGTTTGTTTTCACAAAGCAATATAGCATGTTTTCTGTACACATGGCAAGTCATATCTCTGAATTTTCAGAACAGGCAAAAAACCCGGTGTGCCGTTGGGCACACCGGGGAGGTTCATCCGGAAAAGGCAACTGTCAGGCGAACGGATTCTCCGTCGGGTACGGGAGGGACTTGGGCTGGTTGTAGGCGACGTCTGCCACGCCGAAGTATTTGAAGACTTCAAACAGAGACCTGCCAACATGGCCGAAGGCTACTGCGCCGTGATGCGGGTAGCGCTTCTGGACGAGGACATGGCGATAGAAGCGGCCCATTTCATGGATAGCGAAAATGCCGATGCCGCCGAAGCTGCCCGTTGCCACGGGGAGAACTTCGCCCTCGGCGATGTAGGCGCGTACGGTGCCTTCGCTGTCGCACTGGAGACGGTAGAAGGTGATATCGGAAGCTGCAATGTCGCCTTCCAGCGTGCCGCGGGTGAAGTCAGGCTCGCTTCCTTCCGGCTCAAGGAGACGGTGCTGGATAAGCTGATACTTGATGGCTCTGTCGCCGCACATCTTGCAGGACGGGGTGTTGCCGCAGTGGAAGCCCATGAAGGTATCCGTAAGGGCATAGTCGAACTTGCCGCGGATCTCCTTCTCCCAAAGAGAGGCAGGCACGGAGTTGTTGATGTCCAAAAGGGTGACGGCATCGGCGGAGATGCAGGAGCCGATGTACTCACTCAGGGCACCGTAAATATCGACTTCGCAGGAAACAGGAATGCCGCGGGAGGCCAGACGAGAGTTCACATAGCAGGGCTCAAAGCCGAACTGCTCCGGGAAGGCAGGCCAGCATTTGTCGGCAAAGGCAACATACTTGCGGGCACCCTTATGATTTTCCGCCCAGTCAAGAAGGGTGAGTTCAAACTGTGCCATGCGTTCAAGCATGTCGGGATAGTATCTGCCTTCTCCCATTTCGGCCTTCATGTCTTCGCAGACAGCGGGGATTCTCTCATCCCCTGCATGGGCCTTGTAGGAAACGTACAGGTCGAGTTCGGAGTTCTCTTCGATCTCGACGCCGAGTTCATATAGCCCCTTGATGGGTGCATTGCAGGCAAAGAAGTCTTGCGGGCGCGGGCCGAAGGTGATGATCTTCAGGTTCGAAACACCGAGGATAGCACGGGCGATAGGGATGAACTTCTTCATTTCGGCAGCGGCTTCTTCCGCCGTGACCACCGGATAGGACGGGATATATCCCTTGAGGTGGCGCATGCCGAGGTTATAGGAGCAGTTGAGCATGCCGCAGTAAGCGTCGCCACGGCCGTTGATCAGGTCGCCATCGCCTTCAGCGGCGGCAATGTACATGACCGGGCCGTCAAATTCTTTCGCGATGAGCGTCTCAGGCGTCTCCGGGCCGAAGTTGCCGAGGAAGACCGTCAGCGCGTTGCAGCCTGCCGCTTTGACATCTGCCACAGCGGCAAGCATGTCCTTTTCATTTTCCACAGTGACAGGGCATTCGTAAAGGTCGCCGTCATACGCCTTTACAATAGCCTCTCTGCGGCGGATGGACAGGTTGATGGGGAAACAGTCTCTGCTGACGGCAATGATGCCGAGTTTTACTTCCGGAATATTCTGCATGATGTTAATAGTCCTTTCTATTATAAAATACTATGGAATTACAGATCAGGGGCGATGTCGATATTTTCACCGGTGAGGGCACACTGAGCGCCTTTTGCGGCCTCGTTGCTCTCCGGATGGGCAAGCAGCCATTTGTTGCAGGCCCAGAGAAGTTTGTCTTCAGCATTAAGGGGGGCGATCTCCGGCTTCGGGCCGTTGGTGCCCCTGGGCAGGATGACCAGCACTTTGAAGCCTGCACCCGGTGCGGCACTGCAGGGTGCATAATGAAGAGAGGTGCCGAACACTTCTACCGGGACGCCTGCCGGACAGCGGAAAGCCTTTACTCTGGCAGTATCCAGCAAGCCGTTTTCAATATCATCCATTTTGGCGAGCAGAAGGATGAAGTCAGTCGTACCGAGGTTTACCTCGCTGTCGCGATGGTATTCCAGGCAGTTGAGGCGTGTGTTGTGGCCGTTGCACCAACCGAGTTGAATCGGCATGCCGCCGTATTCATTGGAAGCGAACAGGCCGGCAACGGGTAGTGCTTCCAGCGTTTCGTTGGAAGCGACATATTGGGTGCCTTTTTCGGGCAACGGAGAGATGGCGTCCAGCGTTTCGAGAAGCTGGGCGAGATCGTAGCCTTCGATCACACGGCCATAAGGGACAAATTCTTTGTCATAGACAGAAAAAATCTTCACGTTTCTTTTCCTCTCTTTCCAGGGGCAAACCTTGCCCGGGGTTATTAAAATTAATTCAACCGATCAACATGGGGAACAGTTTCTTTACCGACGGATAGATTGCTTTGAAGCGCTGATAGCGGTCTTCATACAGGGATACAAGGGACGGATCCGGTTTTTCAACGGCAGTCACCTGAACAAACTTTTCCGCAATGGTTTTTACGTTGGGGTATTCCCCGCAGGCAACCATAGCCAGCATTGCCCCGCCGTAACCCGGGCCTTCTTCCGCCGCAATGGACTCGATATTGATGTTGCAGACGTTGGCAAAGATCTTGCGCCACAACGGGCTTTTTGCTCCGCCGCCGCAGATGCGGCTGCTGGTGATAGTGTTACCGAGGGAACGTGCGATTTCCAGAGAATCCCGGATGGCAAAAGCAACGCCTTCCAGGACAGCCAATGTCATGTCGGCACGGGTATTGTCCATCGTCAGGCCGATGAAGGTGCCGCGGGCATTGGTGTCGTTAATAGGAGAACGCTCGCCCATCAGATAGGGCAGGAAGAAGACATGATTTCTGCCAAGCTTGTCCGGGGTAATGGCTTTCTGTTCACCGGAGAAATCACCTGTTTTCAGGATCTCTTCCATCCACCACTTGTTGCAGGAGGCCGCTGAGAGCACGACACCCATCAGATGATAGTTCCCGTCGGCATGAGCGAAGGAATGCAGAGCATTGTTTTTATCCACACCGAAGTGTTCACTGGAGATAAAGATGGTGCCGGAAGTGCCGACGGAGATATTGCAGCCGCCTTCCCCTACCGTGCCTGTGCCGATGGCCGCGGCAGCATTGTCCCCGGCACCGGCCGCAATCACGACGTTCTGGGGCAGGCCGAGCACAGAGGCGACGGAAGGCAGGATGGTGCCGACAGGTTCATAGCTTTCAAAGAGCTGCGGCATCTGCGCTTTTGTGAGACCGCAGAGAGAGAGCATTTCTTCCGACCAGCACTTGTTTTTCACATCCAGCAGGAGCATGCCGGAGGCGTCGGAATAATCCGTGCAGTGCACGCCGGACAGCCGATAATTGACATAGTCCTTCGGAAGCATGATCTTGCGGATACGCGCAAAGTTCTCAGGCTCATTTTTCTTCATCCAAAGCAGCTTTGGCGCGGTGAAACCGGCGAAAGCAATATTCGCCGTCATAGCGGAAAGTTTTTCTTTGCCAATCTCATCGTTGAGAAAGTCTACCTCGTCAGCCGTCCTCCCATCGTTCCACAGGATTGCCGGACGGATCACCTGATCATTTTCATCCAGTACGACGAGCCCGTGCATCTGACCTCCGGCGCCGATGCCACCGATCTGTGAGGCGTCAAATCCGGAAATCAGTTCCCGGATGCCGGTCCAGGTTTCACGAATCCAGTCGTCCGGATCCTGCTCGGACCAACCGGGATGCGGGAAACTGAGCGGATACTCGCGGGATAGCACATTAAGGATCTTGCCCTCCCCGTCCATCAGCAAAAGCTTGACTGCCGAAGTGCCCAGATCAATACCAATAGTAAGCATACACTTTTACCTCGATTGTAAGATCAATTCATTTCGTCCTGCTGCCCGGCTTCCTCTGCCTGCTGCTGCAAAGCTTTTTCTTCCGCTTCCCCCTGTTTCCACAGGCAGAAGGCATAGACAGCCAGCACAACGGCTGAAACCACAAACACGCCGATACTTGCATAACGCACCCAAGACGACATAGTTGTGGAGGCATCCAACCTGCCCTGAAACAGGCCATAACAGAGATAGATCAGATAAGCTGCCACCAGGACAAACAGGCTCGCTCTTGTTTTCTTGCCGTTCAATGCTCAGGTATCCCTTTTCTTAGAGAGGATATCAAACACCACGGCCGCCAGAAGAACAAAACCTTTTACGACTCGCTGATAGTTGGCATCCAGGCTTATGAGACTCATACCCAGGTTGATGATACCGATCAGTGTAGCACCAACCACCATGCCGAAAACTGAGCCTGCACCGCCGCTTGCAGAGACGCCGCCCACCACACAAGCGGAAATGGCATCCATTTCAAAGTTCTTGCCCACATCGGCATAGGCCGATTGGGAACGGGCAATAACCGTAAACGTGGCAATGGCCGTGAGGACTGCCATATTCAGATAGGCCAGGAACATGATCCTGCGGGTATTCACACCGGAGAGACGGGCGGTTTCCATGTTTCCGCCGACTATATAGAAGTGACGGCCGACCGTTGTTTTGCTGGTGATAAAGCTGTAGATAAGAACGATGCCAGCCACCCAGAGCAGGGTTGTTGGGATGCCGCCGTCTAAAGAAAGCTTCGTCATCACAAGGATGATTACTGCAGCGCTGAGCACGCTTTTAACAGTTGCATTGCGGACGGAATCTGCCTCATAGCCTTTGGCAAGCCGGCTTCTTCTGCTGAGGAAAATAATCAGCACCACGGCAGCCGCCGCCAACATGCCGAACACAAGGCATGGTACGTTAAACACGCCTTTCTCCGTAGGGAAGATACGGCCGTAGAAGATATTCTGGAAGCTCACCGGGAAAGGAGCCAGAGAACCGGTTTTGGAATTGCTGGAAAGTATCGAAGTGCCCAGACCGCGAAAAGCCAGATATCCGGCCAGGGTGGCAATCCAGGGCGGGATATGCACATAGGCGATCAGAAAGCCAAGAAAAATGCCGTACGCAATGCCGATGAGCAGCATCAGCAGGATGGAAACTCCGGGCTCCATCCCCCGGACGATCATGAACACGCCGCCGAAAGCACCCAACAGGCACACAAAAGCACCGCAGCTCAGGTCAATATTGCCGCCGGTGAGCATGCACATCAGCATACCGACGCCGAGGATGTACACATAGGCATTCTGGTTGATCAGTTCCGTAAAGCTGGAGGGGTTGAATATGCTGCCTTTGGTAAGCACTAGGAAAAACAGGTATACCAGCAGCAGAATAATTAGCATTGCGTTTTTCTTCAGCGCGGCACGAATTGATTTATTATCCATCATAGAATCCTCCTCGCTGTGTTATCGCTTCTGCCGTTTGGACAGCACATCAAACATAACGGCAATCAACAGCACGATGCCTTTAACTACCTTCTGATAGTTGGCATCAACGCCGACGATGATCATGCCTTTGTTGATGACGCCCATCAACGTGGCACCAATGATCATTCCGGAGACCTTGCCGGTCCCGCCGTAGGCTGAAGCACCGCCGATAAAGCAGGAAGCGATGGCATCCATTTCATAGCCTTCTCCGTAGACAGGGTCGATGCCCTTTGCACGGCCGGCCGTCAGGATCCCTGCCAGTCCTGCCAGCAGGCCGATGTTGGCATAGGCAAACCAGTAGACATTGCGGGTTTTGACGCCGGAGAGGGCTGTTGCCTTTTCATTGCCGCCTACGGCATACAGATGACGGCCGATGGCCGTTTTTGTAGTAATATAGGCATACAGGCCGAGCACCAGGATGATCCAGATCAGCACCATCGGGAAGCCGCGGTAGCAACTGAGCTTGTAGGCTATCCAGAGCGTCAAGGCGGAGACCAGGACCATCGTGATGATCTGCCCCGGGATGGACTGGCTGATCCCCAGCTTCTTCTGGATTAGGATCTTGCGGATCTTCACCAGGATAAAGACGATGGCTGCGGCAATGCCGATGCTCATGCAGGTTACATTGAATTTTTCAACAAAGTTCTCCCCAATCAGTTTGACTAGGAAGGCATTTTCCTTGGTGAAGATGCCTTCGAGATTTGGGAAGACGCTGCGCATCACGTCTGGGATATAGCTGGTTTTACCGTTGCCAAAGAGCTGAAGAAAGCTCTGGTTGGTAATATCCACACGGTAGCCGTTCAGCACCACATTGGAGAAACCGCGGAAGGCATACATCCCGGCGAGGGTGGCGATAAAGGCAGGGACCCGCAGTTTGGCGATCCAGAACCCTTGAAAAACGCCGATGGCCAGACCGATCAGCAGCATAACCAGAACTGTCAGCCACATGTTGATGCCGGAGGCCATCATCACACAGCCGACGGCGGCCGTAAAGCAGACCACCGACCCGACAGACAGGTCGATGTTGCCGCCGGTGAGGATGCACATTAGCATACCGGTTGCCAGCACAAACACATACGCGTTTTCAGCAATCAGACCGGTAATGTTGGAAGGCAGGAGGATCATCCCTTCCTTGCCCTTCCAGGTGGCAAAAACAATGGTTACAACGACCAGTGCTATGATCATGGTGTATTTTCGTAAGAATTCACCGATTTTGTACTTCTGCATGAGATCCGAGAATGACTGCTTCCCGGCAGAAGACCCCACTGCTTTCT
Organism: Oscillospiraceae bacterium; assembly: GCA_017432615.1. Taxonomy (GTDB): domain Bacteria; phylum Bacillota; class Clostridia; order Oscillospirales; family Oscillospiraceae; genus Limivicinus. The sequence goes on along the minus strand of JAFRIV010000047.1, from coordinate 55,728 downwards.
CGTTCACCGGTCACACACCCCTTCCTGATTTCAGAATGACTGCCATGATGTTCTCCTGCGTCGCCTCTTCCGCTTTCATCTCGCCGACGATCCTGGCTTCATTCATGATATAGATACGATCACTCATACCCAGGACCTCGGGGAGTTCAGAGGAGATCAACACGACGCACTTCCCGGCAGCGGCAAGATCGTTGATGATACAGTAGATCTCGTACTTTGCGCCGACGTCGATACCACGGGTGGGTTCATCCAAAAGAAGGACATCCGGCTCGGCAAACATCCATTTTGCCAAAAGCACTTTCTGTTGGTTGCCGCCGGAAAGATTGCCGACGAGCTGCTCCACAGACGGTGTTTTGATTTTCAGTTTTTCCCTGTATTCCTCCGCAACGGCATATTCCTTATCTCCGTCGATCACGGAACGGTTTGAAATAGCCCCGAGATTTGCCAGGGACGTGTTGACTTTGATGGACTGGGACAGCACCAGACCATTTCCTTTCCTGTCTTCCGTCACATAGGCAATCTTGTGTCGGATGGCGTCTGCCTCACTTTTGCGAAGCTTCACATGTTTCCCGTCCAGCTTCAGTTCGCCGGAGAAATTCACACCGTAGCTCTGGCCGAAGATACTCATGGCAAGCTCTGTACGCCCGGCGCCCATCAGACCGTAAATGCCTACCACTTCTCCCTGCCGCACATACATGGAAACATCGTCCACCACTTTGCGCTCAGGATACAGCGGATGGTGCACCGTCCAGTGGTCGACCTCCATTTTGATATCGCCTATCTTGATGTTTTCGCGCTTCGGAAAGCGGTTGGTGAGCTCACGGCCGACCATACCGCGTATAATCCTGTCTTCACTGACGGGTTCTTTGCCGTGGTTGTCGATGGTTTCAATTGTCGATCCGTCACGGACCACTGTTATTTTATCCGCCACATAGGAAACCTCATTCAGCTTATGGGTGATGATGATCATCGTCATCCCCTGCTTCTTAAAGCTGAGCATTAGGTCAAGCAATGCGCGGGAATCTTCTTCGTTCAAAGAGGATGTAGGTTCATCCAGGATCAGCAGCTTTGCGTTTTTTGCAAGGGCTTTTGCAATTTCAACCAGTTGCTGCTTGCCTGTGCCAATGGTTTTTACCTGAATTTTGGAGCTTTCTTCGAGGCCGACCATCTTCAAATATTTATCGGCTTCGGAATAGGTCTTATTCCAGTCAATGGCGAATTTATGTCCGCATTCATTGCCCAGATACATGTTTTCGCCGATCGTCATCTCCGGGACCAGCGCCAGTTCCTGATGAATAATGACGATCCCAAGTTTTTCGGAATCTTTGATATTGGAAAACTTGCAGACCTGCCCGTTGTAAATGATATCCCCTTCGTAAGTGCCGTAGGGATAAATGCCGCTCAAAACGTTCATCAAGGTCGATTTCCCTGCTCCGTTTTCCCCCACGAGGGCGTGGATTTCTCCCTCTTCCACCTGCAGATTCACGTTGTCAAGCGCCTTTACCCCAGGGAAGGTCTTTGTAATATTCTTCATTTCCAGCAGAATTTTGGCCATGACTCTCCTCCAGCTTTACGGAATGATTGTATTCCTCTTGGGAAACGATGCAGGCGAGCATCGCCCACCTGCATCGTTTTTATGCTACAGTATATTCTGGTTATTTTGCTGGATTACTGCAGCTGATCGGCCGTGTAGTAGCCGGAATCGAGCAGCAGCTCTGCATAGTTGTTCACATCGGCGAAAACAGGCTCACAAAGGAAAGACGGAACAACGATCTTGTTGTTGTCATAGGTCTCGGTGTCGTTGACATCGACCTCTTCCCCAGCCAGGATCTGGCCGACCATCTTCACGACCTGTGCTGCGAGAGTACGAGTGTCTTTGAAGACGGACATGCTCTGTTTGCCTGCGATCATGTTCTTCACGTTGGAGATGTCGCAGTCCTGACCGGTGATGATGGGCCACTCGCCATCATAGTTGTCATCGAGGGCGTTGGTTACACCGAGAGCGGTGGAGTCATTGGAGCAGAGCCACACATCAATGTTGGAGCCATCTGCATAGAAAGAGGAAAGAATGCTGCTTGCACGGGTCTGGGCAACTTCGGTCTTCCATGTTGGAGTGGCAACATCGGTGAATTCAATCTGGCCGGATTTGATGACCAGCTTGCCGGCATCAATGTAGGGCTTCAGGACATCCATAGCGCCGCTGTAGAAGTAGTTGGCATTATTGTCGCCCGGGTCACCGGCGGTGATCTCCATGTAGAAGGGGCCTTCTGCATTATCAAGATCCAGAGCTTCTTTTACATAGGTGCCCTGAACGGTACCAACCATGTAGTTATCAAAGGTTGCATAGTAGGAAACTGCGTCAGACTCCATCAGGAGACGGTCATAGGCGATCACGGGGATGCCCTTTTCCTTGGCAAGATCCAAAGCGGAGCCGAGGGAGGAGCCTTCAACTGCTGCAATCACAATGACGCTGCAGCCGTTGTTGATCATGTTGGTGACCTGGTTGAGCTGCTGCTGAACGTCGTTGGAAGCGAACTGCAGGTCAACGGCGAAGCCAGCTTCCTCGAACATATTCTTCATGTTTTCGCCATCCTGGTTCCAACGCTGGAGGTCCTTCGTCGGCATGGAAACGCCGATCGTTTCGCCTTCTGCCGAAGCAGAAATTGCGCACAGTGCAAAGATCATGCACAGTGCAAGTACCATTGCGAGAAACTTTTTCATTTTGCTTTCTCCTTCTTCTGTTTTCCCGTTTAAGGGAATTTATTTGTGGTATTCACCACTTGTTCGTATTTTATAAAGTATTTTTACAAAAGTCAATTACATATTTACGTTTCAAAGATTTTCGTCTTTCTGCACAAAAAAGCATGTCGGTTTTTGGATAGTTTTCACAATTAACATAATATATTCCCTTCTTTTTATGCAAAAGAGATGTTTTTTGCAAAACCAGCCCTTGACTTTTATAAAAGAAATATATAAAATAAATTTGCAAAACTCATTTTTGAAACTTTTCCCGCAGGAGGTGCTGCAATATGTCCGAGCTGAACGATGCCATTACTGCCCGCCGCAAACAGACGCGCAGCAGCATCTACCATTATTTGTACAATGCAGGCGAACCCCGCTCCAAACAAGATATTGCCCGGGATCTGAATCTCAGCCTGCCGACGGTCTACCAGAATGTAACGGAGCTGATCAATGCCGGGCTGATCGATTACGCCGGTGCGGCGCAGTCGGCCGGAGGCAGGCCTGCCATGCAGCTTCGCATTCTTCCTGATGCCCGTTTTGCTATTGGTATCAGTATAACAGGCCATCGGCTTCGTTTCTCCGCGGCGGACCTCTCCCGAAAGCAGGTCGCCTATCTGGATCTCCCCCATCATTATAATGTAGAGGATGAAGACTATCACACTTTTGTAGCACAGCAGCTGGAAGAATTCATTGACAGCAGCCACATCGACCGGGAAAGGCTTCTCGGGGTGGGAATTACGCTTGCGGGGATTATTCTTCCGGATTCCCAGACGGTTTTTTATGCCCCTACCCTGTATATCCGGAATGTATCTCTGCAGCAGCTGGTGCAGGCCATTCCCTATCCCGTCTATGTGGAAAACGACGGCAACAGCGGCGGCTTTGCGGAATGGTTCGGCAGTGAAGAGCGGCGAAGCACAGCCTTTCTCTCCCTTGCCGACGGCGTGGGCGGTGCTGTGCTTGTCAACGGCGACCAGTATGTGGGAGATCATTACCGCAGCGGGGAATTCGGCCATATGTGCGTGGAATGGAACGGTCTCCCCTGTGCCTGCGGGAAGCGCGGGTGCCTGGAGGCATACTGCGGTGCACAACGGCTCAGCGGAGACCTGGGCATCACGCTGACAGAATTCTTCCGAAAGCTGGAAATCAAAGACCCCGATGCATCCGCCCTGTGGGAGGATTACAAGAAGCATCTGGTCATCGGCCTGCACAACATCCGCATGGTGCTGGACTGTGATATCGTCCTCGGCGGATATGTTACCGAATTTCTGGAACCGTATCTGCCTGAGCTGAAAGAAATGCTGGCAGAGAACGATCCTTTCGACAAGGAATGCAGCTATCTGCGCATCAGCCGTTACGGCAAGTACAGCTCCATGCTGGGAGTGGCTCTAAGTTTTATAAGGGACTTTCTGAACAGTATCTGACGGCGCTTTCTTCTTTCCTAAGAATATATTATAGGAATGCCGGCTCTATCCCGTGCATCAAATATTTTTGGTTTATCAAAGATTTTTCTTGACCTTGTACTCGGAAAGCCTTACAATAAATTAAACAAAATTCGGTCATACGAATTTTGAAAAATGAGCATCGCTCAAAAAAAGAAAGGAAGAAACCCATGAAAAAGATCCTCGCAATGGCACTTGCTCTCTGCATGGTATTCACCCTTTGCGCAGTCGCTTCGGCAGACGATGTCAAGACGTACAAAGTCGGCGTCTCCATTTATCAGTTTACTGATAACTTCATGACGCTCTACCGCAACGAGATCGAGAATTACTTCAAGTCCCTCGAGACCGACACTGTGAAGTATGAGATCACCATGGCTGACGGCAAGAATGACATGGCCGAGCAGACCAACCAGGTCCAGAACTTCATCACCCAGGGCATGGATGTCATCATCCTCAACCTCGTGCAGACTTCTTCTGCAGATGCCGTGATCGACATGGTCGTCGATGCCGGTATCCCCCTCGTTCTGATCAACCGTGAGCCTCTTGCCTATGATGCAGACGGCAATACCATCGATGAAGCTTACGAAGGCATCCTGAATAATCCCACCGTCTGCTATGTCGGTGCAGACGCCCGCCAGTCCGGCACTTTCCAGGGCCAGATGGTTCTCGCACTTGACAACAAGGGCGATCTCAACGGCGACGGCAAAGTCTCCTACATTATGATTGAAGGCGACCCCGAGAACATTGACGCGCAGTATCGTACCGAGTTCTCCGTCAAGGCTCTCACCGATGCCGGTGTTGAAGTGGAAGAGCTGTTCGACCAGGTTGGTAACTGGGATCAGACCAAGGGCCAGGAGCTCTGCGCTTCCGCTCTCACCCAGTTTGGCGACAAGGTTGAAGTTGTATTCTGCAACAACGACGCCATGGCTCTCGGCGCTGCAACGGCTATCACCGCTGCCGGCCGTACCGTCGGTGAAGACATCTACCTCTACGGTGTTGACGCTCTGGAAGAAGCCGTCCAGCTGATCAAGGAAGGTGAGATGTCCGGTACCGTTCTGAACGATGCTGTTGGCCAGTCTCATGCTGCTGTTGATGTTGCTGTTCAGCTCCTCAACGGTGAAGAGATCCAGAACTATTACTGGGTAGACTACGTCATGGTTGACAAAGCCTACGCCGAGGCAAATTATTGATCCAAACTCAGGCTATTGTCTTAGCCCCGTTTGATTGAAACATAAACGGGTGAGCATTCTGCTCACCCGTTTTCTGTAGGAAGAAGCACAATGCTTTTTGCAGTGCTGCAGAGGACGGTTCCCTCTCCTGCGGCAGCGCAAAGAGCATGGCTAAGATTACGGAAAAAGATTGGAGGCATGTGTTTTATGTCTGAATTTGTTCTGGAGATGCGGGATGTATGCAAGTCATTTCCGGGCGTGAAAGCCCTTGACCATGTACAACTCCGGCTCCATCCAGGAAAAGTGCACGCATTGATGGGAGAAAATGGGGCAGGGAAATCGACCCTGATGAAGTGCATGTTCGGCATCTACAAAATGGATGAAGGGCAGATCTTTATCGACGGAGAACCTGTGCAGATCAAGGACCCGATGGATGCCCTGAACAAAGGGATCGCCATGGTGCATCAGGAATTGCAGCCCATCCCTGCCCGCACAGTGGGTGAAAACATCTTCCTCGGGCGCTATCCCATGAAGAAAGCCCTGGGTTTTATCTCCATCGTCGACCACAAGAAGATGTATGCCGATACGGCAGAGCTTCTGAAAAAAGTGCGGATGAACTTTGATCCAAAACAGAAGGTTGGCGAACTGAGTGTATCCCAGATGCAAAGTGTGGAAATTGCCAAAGCAGTTTCCGCCAACTGCCGTGTGCTGATCCTGGACGAACCGACTTCCTCCCTGACGGCAAATGAAGTGGAAGCTCTTTTCCGCATTGTGGAAGATCTTAAGGCGGAAGGGGTTGCCATCGTCTACATCTCCCATAAGATGGATGAGATCCTGCGCATTGGGGATGAAGTGACGATCATGCGTGACGGGCAGTATATCGGCACCTGGCCGGCCAGTGAACTGACCACGGATGACATCATCACCAAAATGGTGGGCCGCGAACTCACCAATCTCTATCCGGAGAGACACAATGTCCCCGGTGAGGTGGTCTTTAAGGTGGAGGATTTTACCTCCATCAATCCCAAGAGCTTCCGCCATGTGAGCTTTGACCTCCGGAAGGGAGAGATCCTGGGTGTAGGCGGGCTCGTCGGCGCACAGCGGACGGAGCTGATGGAAGGTCTGTTCGGTATCCGTTCACACACTTCTGGGAAGATCACCTACAAAGGCAAGGAACTGAACATTACACGCCCGAAGTCCGCCATCGATCAGGGCGTCGCGATGCTGACGGAGGATCGCCGCGGAAGCGGCATCATGGGCGTGCTGAGCGTAGCCGACAATATCTCTATCTCGTCTCTCGATCAGTATCTCGATTTCGGTATTTCCATCAACAGCAAAAAAGTGGAGCAGCTGGTTCAGGACAACGTGAAGAAGATGAATATTAAAACGCCTTCTTCCAAAACGCAGATCAAGTCACTCTCCGGCGGCAACCAGCAGAAAGTACTGGTAGGCCGTTGGCTTGCCAACAACCCGGATGTACTGATCCTGGATGAACCCACGCGAGGCATCGACGTCGGCGCCAAGTACGAGATCTACTGCATCATTGAACAGCTTGCCCGTGAAGGAAAAAGCATCATCATGATCAGTTCAGAGATGAGTGAACTGATCGGTATGTCCGACAGAATCATGGTCATGTGTGACGGGCGCGTCACCGGCTTTATCAACGGAGCCGACGCAACACAGGAAAGTATCATGGCTTTGGCCACACAGTTTGAATAAAAACAGGGGGATAGACAAATGCAGAATACAAAATCCGGTTTCGGAAAAAAGTTTTTGGACGTAATCAAGGGCAACCCGATTGCCGTGCTCCTCGTTCTGGCCGCAGTCATCGTTGGATTCCGTGTGGATAACTTCGCATCCTGGGCAAACTTCGGCAATCTGATGAGCAATACCGCTGTACGTTTCCTTATCGCGCTCGGCGTATCCGGCTGTCTGATCACTAAGGGCACTGACCTTTCCGCCGGGCGTCAGGTCGGCTTTGCAGCCTGCCTTGCCGGTATCCTCTGCCAGCGCGGAGATTACACCGGCCGGCTCTGGAAGAACGTTCCGGAGATGAATATCGCTCTGGTATTTCTGATTGTTGTAGCGGTCGGCCTGGTATTCGGCCTGGTCAACGGCCTGATCGTAACCAAGCTTCATGTTCCGCCCTTCATTGCGACCCTGGGTACCCAGACCATTATCTACGGCATTGCGCTGGTGATCTCCGATGCGCAGCCTATCGGCGGCTTCCAGAAGATCTATACCAAACTGATCACCGGAAGGATCGGCAACACGAGAGGGTTCCATCTCCCTTACCTGCTGTTTGTTGCACTGGTGTTCGGCCTTCTCTTCTGGTTTATTTACAATAAGACCCGGCACGGCAAATATATGTATGCAATCGGCGGAAATGAAGTTGCAGCGGAAGTGTCCGGTGTAAACACCACAAAAACGCTGATCCGTATCTATGCAACTGCCGGCGTGATGTATGCAATTGCCGGTTACCTGCTGGCTGCAAAATCCGGCGGCGCGTCAGCCTCCATGGGTACCGGCTATGAGCTGGAAGCCATCGCAGGGTGCACCATCGGCGGCGTCTCCACCACCGGCGGTATCGGTACCGTCCCCGGCATCCTCGTCGGCGTGCTGGTATTTGAACTGCTGAAGATCATTCTCCAGTTCCTGAATGTCAACCCGTATTACAACTATGTGGTACAGGGCCTCGTTATCGTGATTGCCGTTGCACTCGACATCCGGAAGTACATCGCGAAAAAATAAGATCCGCAATGACTGAAAAACTGGACAGACTGACGAGAGATTACCTTGCCGCCGTAGAGGATCTGATTGCCAACCGCAAGTTCGGCGAGGGGATCTTTGGGATGCCGGATTCCGCGCGGGACAGCCCTGTTCATACGGAGTATTATGCCGCCGTGGAATCAGCCGTCCGGGAACTAGCCGGAGAAGTCCCCGATGCGCAGACAGCAGAAGCGCTTGTTCGCTTTCTGCTGACTGCAAGCAGCAGTTATCCTGGCAATACGCTTTCAGAATGGATGCTGGTCGCCATTCAGACTCATGCCCTGCCGTTGATTGCTTATCTTACTCCCGAAGCCAGGGCAGAGCTTTCCGCCTGGTATAACAAGGCCTTTCCCCGGCTGCAGCGCCTGCCGAATCAGGTCAAGATCGGAAAAGCGCTGAAAAAATAAATACGGCTTTTCCCCTGCAGCAGCTTTACGTCGTTGCAGGGGTTTTTCTGCTGTTCTTTCCATAAAACCTGAGTTTGCCGAGTTGATGCCGAGTTTATTCTTTTACCTGATTTTCGTTACATGAAATGGAATTCAAAGTTTTCCGTTTCTATAATACCGAAATCGATTACGGTCGTTTCTGCCGTTTTTAACCTGAAAAAGATTTTAATATTACGAAATACAAGAAAAAATCTTTCATTGTTTTGCTGTTATGTCTACTCTTTCGAAATTGTTAAGTATGCAATTTGCATAAATTTAAGTTCCATTATTTGTTTATTTCTAATAAATTTTAGGGAAGATTTGATTTTTTGCACTTTCCCTCTTGCAAAAAAGTGAAAAAGGCGGTATCATAGCCTCACGAAAACGATTACGTTAAAAATTGATGGTTTTAGGGTGTTGTAAAACAAAGAAAGGTTGGGCAGAGCAATGGTATCGCTGAAGGACATCGCGGCCAAGTGCGGCGTTTCTACGGCGACGGTCAGCAAGGCTTTGAACAACATGCCCGATATCGGTCCGGATACAAGGGATCGTATTCAGGCTGTGGCGGATGAGTTGGGGTATCTCACCAATTCTGCTGCTCGGGCTCTGAAGACGAACCGCACCAACAACCTCGGAGTGCTTTTTGTGGATGAAGGCGGAAAGGGCTTGACACATGAGTTTTTTGCCGCGCTCCTTGACAGTTTTCGGAAAGAGTCGGAAAAAGAAGGTTACGACATCACTTTCATCAACAACCGCAATATTGGCGGGAAAAGTGCCACTTACCTGCAGCATTGCCTGTACCGTGGTGTGGACGGTGTGCTGATGGCTTGTGTGGACTTTTACGACAGCCAGGTTGTGGAAGTCGTAAATTCCTCTCTTCCGGTCGTCACGATCGACCACATGTTTAATAATCGGGCTTCTGTCCTGTCCGACAACATTGACGGGGTGGAACAGCTGGTTTCCTATGTGTGTTCAAATGGGCATAAAAAGATTGCTTTTATCTACGGGGAACCGACAGCCGTGACAGAAAACCGCAAGATCGGATTCTACAGGGGATGCGAACAGTTCGGAATTACGGTCCCGGAAAACTATCTGATCCAGTCGCGTTATTATGATCCCGAAGCTTGCTATGAAGCAACGAAAAAACTTTTACAGTTATCAGAGATTCCAACCTGTATTCTGTTCCCCGATGATTATTCTCTGACTGGTGGTGTTCAGGCAATTCTGGAAGCTGGGCTTGCAATTCCTGAAGATATCTCGGTCGTCGGTTATGACGGGATTATCACCTCCCAGATCGTCAGCCCCAAAATTACAACACTGCGGCAGGATACGGAAGCACTCGGAAAAGAAGCCGCCGTAAAGCTGATTGAGCTGATCGAGCATCCCAGAACAGCGCTTCTCGACAGGATCATTGTTCCGGGAGAACTGCTTCCCGGAGAATCCGTCAAAAAACTTGTGTGATTAGCGGGTCACCGCAATATTATATAATCACAAATTTTATTAGGAGGAAATTCCAAAATGAAGAAAGTTCTCGCACTCGCACTTGCTCTTTGCATGGTCCTTTCTCTCTGTGCAATCAGCGCATCCGCAGATGGCAAAGCAACCATCAATGTGATGTCCTTCACGGATGAAGTCCCCGGCATGATCACCAAGTACATGGAAGCGCATCCCGATGTTGCTGAAAAGTACGATGTAAAGACCACCATCGTTGCCACCACAGACGGTCTCTACCAGCCCGCTCTGGACCAGGCTCTTCAGGCAGCTGATGCAAACTCCCCTGATATCTACTGCGCAGAAGCAGCATTCGTGCTGAAGTATGCACAGGGCGATGCGGCAGAGTATGCAGCAGCTTATGAAGACCTCGGCATCGATGTTGCAGCTGCTACCGAAGCTGCTGACATTGCTCAGTACACCATCGATATCGGCACTCGTCCTTCCGACGGCAAACTCGTCGGCCTTGGCTATCAGGCAACCGGCGGTGCTTTCATTTACCGTCGTTCCATCGCTCAGGATGTCTGGGGCACTGACGATCCTGAGTTCGTCGCTGAGAAGATCGGCGCAGGCACCGGCAACTGGGATAAATTCTTTGAAGCAGCTGCAGAACTGAAGGAAAAGGGTTATGCAATCATCTCCGGTGACGGCGATATGTGGCACGCAGTGGAGAACAGCTCTCCCACCGGCTGGATTGTAGACGGCGCACTCAACATCGACCCGGCTCGTGAAGAGTTCCTTGATCTCTCCAAGAAGCTCATGGACAACGGCTATCATCATGACACGCAGGACTGGACCGAAGGCTGGTTCGGTGACATGCAGAAGGACGGCGGCGTCTTCGGTTTCTACGGTCCGGCATGGCTGATCAACTACACTCTCGCTCCGAACTGCGGCACGGATGACAACAGCTCCTTTGGTGACTGGGCAGTCTGCACCCCGAACATCGGCTTCTTCTGGGGCGGCACCTGGGTCCTCGCCGGCAAAACGGTTGTTGGCACGGAGAAGGCAGAAGTTGTTGCTGACATCATCAAGTGGATCACCCTTGACTGCGATGAGACCTCTCTCCAGTACTACTGGGCAAACGGCACTCTGAACGGTGAAGGCGGCACGAAGGATACGGTTGCTTCCGGCACGGTCATGGCCATGTCCAACGGCGAAGTTGAATTCCTCGGCGGTCAGAACATGTTCGACGTGTTCGTACCGGCCAACCAGTACGCAAACGGCAAGAACCTCACCCAGTATGATGAGACCATCAACAACTACTGGCGTGATGCAGTTCGTCAGTACACTTCCGGCGCTCTGTCCCGCGAAGATGCAATCTCTGCATTCAAGCAGAATGTCGGCGACAACCTCGACGTCGAAGTCAACTGATTGTAAATCCGTTATCTTGAAGGGGAGGGGCAACCCCCCTCCCCCTTTTTCAAAGCAGACACAACCACCCTGCTTTTATTTTTTATCTCAGGGTCGTTGTGTCTGCTCTGAACAATCAATCAGCAGAAAAAGGAGTGAACGCTTATGACACTGGAAAAAAGAAAGACAATCAGTTATGCAAAATACGGCTATCTGTTCAGCCTGCCGTTTGTGATTGCGTACCTGATCTTCCACCTCTATCCGACGATCTACACTGCAGTTCTCGGCTTTACAGACTGCAAAGGCCTCGGCAACACCAACTGGCACTTTCTAAAGGATGATATCTGGAAGAACTTCCGCACGATTGTAAACAACAACACCTTCAAGATTTCTCTGAAGAATACCGTTATTCTATGGATCATGAACTTTATCCCTCAGATTACGCTGGCTCTTCTGCTTACCGCCTGGTTTACCAGCAAACGCAATGTGATCAAGGGACAGGGCTTTTTCAAAGTTGTGTTTTATATGCCGAACATCATTACGGCCGCTTCCGTTGCTATTTTGTTCAATGTATTGTTCGGTTATCCGAAGGGGCCTGTCAATGATCTGCTTGTATCTTTGGGGCTGAGAAAAGAAGCTTTCTTCTTTATCAATAATGCTACGGCCTCCCGTTGGATCATTGCATTCATCCAGTTCTGGATGTGGTATGGGTATACCATGATCATCCTGATCTCCGGCGTGCTGGGCATTAACCCGGAAATTTACGAAGCAGCCGAAATTGACGGTGCCAACGACTGGCAGACATTCTGGCAGATTACGATCCCGAACCTGCGCACGATCCTCACTTATACGCTCATCACCAGTATGATCGGCGGCTTGAACATGTACGATATGTCGAAGATGTTCAATAACGGCAACCCGAACAACTCCACGCTGACGACCAATGTGTTCATCTATAATCAGGCTTTTGCCGGCAGCTATATGTTCAACCGGGCAGCTGCCGCCAGCATGATCATGTTTGTCATCATTGCATTCTTCTCAATCATTGTCTTCTATATGATGCGCGACAGAAAGAGCTGAGGTAAACAACATGAAAAAGATTGAAAGAAGAGACGGAAATCCCGTTTACAAGACCATTATATATGTCGTATGCATTTTCCTGGCGGTTTTGAGCCTGTTTCCCTTTATCGTGATGGTCATCAACTCCACCAGAAACACTCCTCAGATCCAGCAGCATGCCGTATCCTTTATTCCTTCCCATTATCTTGCGCAGAACTGGGCAGTTTTCAACGGAAAGACTTTCAACCCGATCCGCGGTTTTATCAACTCTGTGATCATTTCTTCCGGTTCTACCGTCTGCACGATCTACTTCTCCACGCTGACAGCTTATGCACTGGTTGCCTATGACTGGAAGCTCCGCAATCCCTTCTTCACCTTTATTCTTTGCGTGATGATGATTCCGGCACAGATCACCTCTATCGGTTTTTATCAGTTCATGTACAAGATTCACATGACCAACAACTTCCTGGCACTGATCCTGCCTGCCATAGCGGCACCGAGCTGTGTATTCTTCATGAGGCAGTTTATGTTGGCCTCTTTCCCGCTGGAGCTGCTGGACTCCGCACGAATTGACGGCTCCAGAGAATTCAACACCTTCAACCGGATCTCTCTCCCGATCATGAAGCCGGCCATGGCAACGCAGGGTATCTTCAGCTTTGTGGGCAGCTGGAACCAGTTGTTCCTGCCAAGCATCCTGCTTACCAACAACGAGCTGTACACCATGCCGCTGATGGTATCCCAGCTCAAGGGTGACATCTACAAGGTGGAATACGGTGCCGTTTATCTCGGGCTGACGCTCTCCGTGCTGCCGCTGTTTGTCATCTACTTTGCACTCAGCAAATATATCATTGCCGGTGTGGCACTCGGCGGTGTGAAAGGCTGACAAAGGATTCTTCCTTTCTTCCTTAATAATAATCCGGATGAGAGGCAAATGACCTCTCATCCGTTGTATAGAGGCAAAAATGGATCAAAAGAACAAACTGAAATCTTCCTTCGGGCGTTTTATGTATGCCATGGCAGATCTGCTGATCTTAAACCTGCTGATTCTGGTCTGTTCTCTGCCGATCATCACTGTCGGTCCCGCTCTCTGTGCGCTGTTCACCGTCACGTTGAAAATTGCCTCTGAGGAACCGGTGGAGACGCTGCGGGAATTTTTCTCTGCATTCAAAAGCAATTTTCGGCAGGGGCTGATCCTGGGGATCCTGGCACTGTTTGCTGCTGCTGTGGTCTTTGCCGACGGCGTTTATGCTTTTTCCCTTGACGGGCCCTTTAAAATCGTATTCTGTATTGTCACCGGAATCGTAGGAGCAGTTTGGCTCACTTATGTCTGCTATGTTTTCGCGCTGCAGGCCAAATTTGAAAACACTGTGAAAGCACATATCAAGAATGCATTCCTGCTGGCTTTCTGTGCCCCGGGGAAGACTGTTCTGATGTGGGGTATTCTTGCCTGCCCGGTGCTTCTTTTTCTGTTTTTGCCGCAATACGTCGTTGCATATATCGGGTTTCTCTTCATCCTGTTTGGATTGTCTCTCCCCATATATTGCAACAGCCTCATCCTAAAGAAGATTTTTGACCGGTTTATTCCAACCGATCAGAGCAAATCCACTGAGGAGGATCCAGAACTATGAATAGAGCCGAAGCAAAAAAAAGAGCTGAAGTCCTGGTGGCACAGATGACTGTTGCCGAACGGGCAAGCCAGCTGAAGTTTGATGCCCCTGCCATAGAGCGTCTCGGCATCCCGGAATACAACTGGTGGAACGAAGCATTGCACGGCCTTGCCCGGGGCGGCACGGCAACAAGCTTCCCCCAGGCAATCGGGATGGCGGCCATGTTCGATGACGAACTGCTGGAAAAAATAGCAGACGCTATCTCCACAGAGGCTCGCGCGAAATATAATGCCCTTTCCGCAGAAGGAGACCGTGACATTTATCATGGCCTTACGATGTGGTCCCCCAATATCAATATTTTCCGCGATCCGCGCTGGGGCCGTGGCCATGAGACCTACGGAGAAGATCCCTATCTTACCGCCCGCCTCGGCAAAGCCTTTGTCCGCGGTCTGCAGGGGAAGGGTCAAACACTGAAGACAGCCGCCTGTGCCAAGCATTTCGCCGTACACAGCGGGCCGGAGGCCTTGAGGCATTCTTTTGATGCCGTTGCTTCCCGGAAGGACATGGAGGAGACCTATCTCCCCGCCTTTCGTGCCCTTGTACAGGAAGCCGGTGTGGAAGCCGTCATGGGCGCCTACAACCGCACCAACGGCGAGCCCTGCTGCGCCAACAGCTTTCTGATGAAAAAGCTGCGGGATGAGTGGGGGTTTGAAGGTCACTTCGTCTCAGACTGCTGGGCAGTCCGCGATTTTCATGAAAGCCACAAGGTAACTTCCGCACCTGTAGAATCCGTTACTCTGGCTTTGAAGTCCGGCTGTGACCTCAACTGCGGTTGTACCTATGAACACGTTATGCACGCCTATGAACTTGGAATGATCTCAGAAGAGGACATTACCCGCAGCGCTGTGCGCCTGTTTACTACACGGTTCCTCCTTGGAGTTCTGGGGGAAGAGGGCAGCGAATATGACACGATCCCCTACTCTGCTGTCGAGTGCAGCGAGCACCTTGCTCTGGCCCACCGGGCAGCACTGGAGAGCTGTGTACTGCTGAAGAACAACGGGATCCTCCCGCTCAGCTGCAAATCCTGCGGCACTCTGGGTGTAATCGGCCCAAATGCAAATTCCCGTGTATCTCTGATTGGGAATTACCATGGCACTTCTTCTCGCTATGTTACCGTGCTGGAAGGGATCCAGGATCTCGTCGGCGGGAAGTGCAGAGTCCTGTATTCCGAAGGGTGTGCGTTGAGCCTGGACCGGGTAGAACCTCTTGCAAAAGAGAACGACCGCCTTGCGGAAGCCGTCGCTGTGGCAAAAAACAGCGATAAAGTGATCCTTGTTCTCGGACTGGATGAGACACTGGAGGGCGAAGAGGGCGATACCGGCAACAGCTATTTCTCCGGAGACAAGGATGATCTTCTTCTCCCCGCTTCCCAGCGCAAGCTTCTGGAGACTGTGCTATCCGTTGGCAAGCCCACTGTGGTCGTGCTGATGGCGGGAAGTTCCATTGATCTCTCCCTTGCCCAGGAAAAGGCCGATGCAGTTCTTCTCAGCTGGTATCCGGGGGCACGGGGCGGCAAAGCCGTTGCCGAGCTGCTCTTTGGAAAAGCTTCCCCTTCCGGAAAGCTGCCTGTCACTTTCTATTACAACACAGTGCTCGATGAAATGCCCGCCTTTACAGACTATACTCTTTCCAACCGGACATACCGGTATTACAATGGAACGCCGCTTTATCCCTTCGGATACGGCCTTACGTACGGCAATGCTGTTGTCACAGCCTTCACGGCAGACCGGGAGGCGGCCTCCGTTACCGTTGTAAATGAGGGAAAGATCCGTGCAGAGGATGTAATCGAATGCTATCTGCAGGATGAAGCTTCTCCCTTTGCTCCGCCTCATCCGGTACTCTGCGGTTTTCAGCGTATTTCCCTGGAGCCGGGAGAAACTGCCGTTATCCGTGTTCCGCTCGATCCTGCCGCTTTCACGGTTGTCAATTCGGAGGGGATCCGTATTCCTGGCAGCGGAAAAAGGCGGCTGTATACGGGCTTTGGCGCACCGGACAACCGTACGGAAGAGCTTACAGGCAAAAAAAGCCGGTCCATCCTTCTGACAGACTGACTGGTCCAATTTCAACCATTATATGCTGTGCGTGCACTCTGCATCACAGCATATTTTTCTTTTGTAACAGATTATCTGCGATAGAAAAAACTTCTCTTGCATAAAGGGGGAAAAGCCAGTATAATATGGCAGCATTTTGAAAGAATAAAGGAGCACTATGAACCGCATCGAAGCAGTCGAACAATATAGCCATGCTGTAAAGCTCGGGCAGAAATATCTCCACGATGCTGTGAACCGCAGCACCTATCCTTATCCGCTTGTTCTTGATGAAATACTGGATGAACGCACTCTTGCCGGGCAGGCATCTCTCGGGGTCGTCAATATTCCGGCCGATCTGATCATCGGCACGCGGCATGCCGGGCGGACAGCCGCATTGGCCGGAAATTTTATGCCGCTGCTGGAGGAGAAAACCGAGTTTGCCGGCAAATGGATCAGCCTGTGTGAAGCCCATCTCAGTGATGAGGGGATCCGGGATCCTATCCGCTGTGTGGAATATCTCGGCAAGTTCTACGTAGAAGAAGGCAACAAGCGTGTCAGTGTTTTAAAAAGCTACGGTGCACCGACGATCCCGGGGTTGGTCACCCGCCTGATCCCTGAGTATTCAGAGGAACCCGAGATCCTCCTGTATTATGAATTTCTTCATTTTTATGCATTGACCGGGCTTTACGGTCTTTCTTTTCGTACCCCCGGAAGTTATACCAAACTGATTGCCTCCCTTGGTCTGGAAAAAGACCATGTATGGACCGAGCGCGAACGCAAAAGTTTTTCTGCCGGTTTTACCCATTTCTGTTCCGCATTTGACAGGCTGGATACCGGCGATGCCCACGTATCCCCAGCAGAAGCCCTTCTCGTCTGGCTGGAGGTCTTCCCCTTTTCGGAGATCAAGGAGCTCACCGAGCCGGAACTGGTCAAAAAGCTTACTTCGCTGTGGCCGGACATCCGCGCCATAGACCGAAAACCTGCTTTGGAAGTTAGTTCGGCAGCCGAGGAGAAAGCCCCCGGTATGCTCTCCCATCTTTTGGGTTTCACCCGGCCGGATCATCTGCAGGTTGCTTTCATCTATGCCTTTTCCCCGGAGACCAGCGTATGGACGCGCGCTCATGATCACGGGCGGATCTATCTGGAGGAAAAGCTCGGCAGCAGAGTTACCGTACAGGTCTACCATGCGTATGTCCGTGACTATTTTGCCATAATGGAGCAGGCCGTGGAGGACGGTGCTGATATTCTCTTTGCGACCACCCCCACGATGCTGGATGCCTGCCGGCGCATTGCTGCGCTTCATAAAGACGTAAAAGTAATGCTTTGTGCACTTTCCCGTCCCTATACCGGCGTACGGATGTATTACAGCCGCATTTATGAGTGCAAATTCATTACCGGAGCCATTGCAGGAGCTATGGCAGAAAATGATTCCGTCGGGTATATCTCCAACTACCCGATCATCGGAGACCCTGCCAATGTCAACGCTTTTGCTCTCGGGGTCCGGATGACCAATCCGCGCGCAAAAGTGAAGCTGCGCTGGTCCTGCCTTCCCGGAGACCCGCTGCAGGAGCTGTGGGATGAAGGAGTTTCCGTCATCTCTAACCGGGATGCCACCAACCCCGGCAATCAGCACTGGGCCTTGGAATGGGGCACCTATATGCTCAATCGTAGCGGTGAAATGACGCCTCTTGCCGTCCCCTGCTGGGACTGGGGCCGTTTTTATGAGAAAGTGATTTTGAGCATCTTCAACGGAACGTGGTCTGCTCTCAGCGGTGACCGCTCCGTCAATTACTGGTGGGGCTTAAGCAGCGGCGTTGTCAGTCTGCAGCTCAGTGAACTGCTGCCCCCCGGCGTAAAGAGCCTTGCCGATACGCTGCTGCGCGGCATTGCATCTGATTTTATCCACCCCTTCCGCACATACATCGCCGATCAGAACGGAATCGTGCGCAATGACGGCACCACTGATTTTTCTTCTGCAGCCCTGATGGATATGGATTGGCTCATCGACAATATTGAAGGGAAAATTCCGTCTTTCGATGAACTGATCGAACCGTCCCGTGAAACGGTACGCCTATTCGGGCTGGGACATGAGGCAATCGCGCCGGCAGTGGAGGAGGTGCAGCTGTGAAGATCCTTGCCATTGCCGATATGGAAGATGCCTACCTCTGGGATCATTATCAGCCGGGAAGACTCTCCGATATTGATCTGATCCTTTCCGCAGGAGATTTAAAAAGTGAATATCTCTCCTTCCTTGTCACAATGGCAAACCGTCCTCTCCTCTATGTGCACGGCAACCATGACGGCGTCTATGCGCAGAAGCCGCCGGAAGGCTGTGAATGCGTTGATGATACTCTTGTCCGGATAAACGGTTTGCGTATTCTCGGTCTCGGCGGAGCAAAACTGTACAGCGGCGGTCCGCAGCAGTATTCCGAAAAGCAGATGCGAAACCGCATCCGAAAACTGGCCTGGAAACTGTATCGTGCCGGCGGAGTGGATATTGTGCTGACGCACGCTGCTCCGGCCGGTTACGGGGATGCGGAAGATATCGCACACCGTGGGTTTGAAGCCTTTCTCCCTCTGCTCGACCGTTATCATCCCGCATACCTGGTTCACGGCCACGTTCACCAGAACTATCGTGCCCATAATTTTCATCGGGAGACCGACTATCACGGCACGACGGTACTCAATGCCGCCGGAAAAGTAACCTTTGAGATATAAAAACAGAGCTGCCGGAAGGCAGCCCTGCTTTTTTATGAGGTTTATCAGAGGAAATCAGAACTCGAGGTTCTTCTCCGTCTCCTTGGAGAAGACATGTGCCACAGAGCCGTTGAACGTGAAGTGCAGTTCCTGGCCCATCTTGAATGCATCACTGAGCATCTCGGTGGTCGGGACAATGATGATCACGTCTTTGCCCTCTGCGGAAACATGCAGATGCACGGAGGAGCCCATCATTTCAGACACGTCGACCTTTGCGGGAACGCCCTTGTCAGCAAGTTCCGTGTGCTCCGGACGAATACCGAGGGTGACCTCCTGGCTCTGAACGTTATTCTTGAGCAGACGCTCTTCCTTGTCCTTGCTCAGCTCGACCTTTACGCCGCCGAGTTCTGCAAAGTACTTGTCGCCTTCACGGGTGAGCTTGCCGTCAAAGAAGTTCATAACCGGCATGCCGATGAAGCCTGCAACGAAGAGGTTGGCCGGGTGATTGAAAACATCCTGCGGGGTGCCGATCTGCTGGATATAGCCGTCACGCATGATGACAATTCTGTCGCCCAGAGTCATAGCTTCCGTCTGGTCATGGGTAACATAGATGAACGTGGTATTGATTCTCTCACGCAGCTTGATGATCTCAGCACGCATCTGGTTACGGAGCTTAGCGTCAAGGTTGGACAGCGGTTCGTCCATCAGAAAGACCTTCGGATCACGGACGATAGCACGGCCGATTGCAACACGCTGACGCTGGCCGCCGGACAGAGCCTTCGGCTTACGGTTGAGATACTGGGTAATATCCAGGATCTCGGCTGCTTCACGAACCTTCTTGTCGATGACTTCCTTCTTCTCCTTGCGAAGCTTCAGAGAGAATGCCATATTTTCATAAACCGTCATATGCGGATAGAGAGCGTAGTTCTGGAAAACCATCGCGATATCTCTGTCTTTCGGGGCAACATCATTCATGAGTTTGCCGTCGATATACAGTTCGCCTCCGGAAATCTCTTCCAGACCTGCCACCATACGCAGTGTTGTGGATTTTCCACAGCCTGAGGGGCCGACCAGCACGATGAATTCCTTGTCTGCGATATCCAGGTTGAACGCCTGAACTGCAACAACGCCTTCATCCGTGATCTGCAGATTGACCTTTTTCTTTTCCGGCTCATCTGCAGACTTTTTCTTGTTCTTTTTCTTTTCCTCTCCGCTAATGTACGGATAGACCTTCTTGATGTTTTTCAGCTGAACAGTTGCCATACTTCTCTGCCCCGACTGCACGGCATCCGCCATGATGCAGCCTCACATGCCGTAAAAACAGACATGCATTACGACAGGTCTCCACACTGCCGCACCCTGAGCACAAGGGATATTTATTTCCTCCTTTTTTTATGTCATGCACAGCTAAAAGTATGGAGAGCCGTACATGCATATTAATACTTGATTATTATACAGGAAAACAATCCGTTCGGCAATAGACAATATAACCAAGATATTGTGTCAGTTTTTGTATAAACTGCACAATTTATCATTCAGCTTTCGGTAAATACGCGCTACAAACCAGGGCTCTGTGGAAGCACGCAATGCGTCCTCCAGGGAAAACCATGCCACAGCTTTATTTTCATCTTTGCAGACAGTCAGCGTCTCTTTCTCATCCGCTTCCAGCAGATAGGTAATATTCAGATGGAGATGGCTGGGGACGTACTGCCCGTGTTTTTCATGCCTGTCCACCGTCAGCGCTTCCAGGGAAAAAATATCGTCAGACAACGGGAAGACCGTCTTCACACCTGTCTCCTCCCGTACTTCACGCAGAGCCACAGCAAGCAGATCCGTCTCCCCGTCGGCATGTCCGCCCGTCCAAGACCAGGAATCATAGATCTTATGATACACCATCAGGACCTTTGTCTTTTCCCGGTTGACAACCCAGGCAGATGCCGTCATGTGGGCCATTTCATTGGAGCGCAGAAAAGCATCTTCATTCTCTGTCAGAAACGCCAGGATGTTTTCCTTATCTGCCGCTTCCTGTGCATTATATGGAACATAGGCTGATATTGCCTTTATCAGTTCCTGCCGGTTCATGCCTCAGCCTCCTTCAGATAAGATTCCAGATCAAAAGGAACGGTCCTTTCATCCTTTTTCAGATAAAGGGGATGATGCGGATGCCCCGCTTTGGAACACTTCCCTGCACATAGCCAGTGTGCCCCGTATCGTCTGCCGATAGCCGCCATGTCCTTCACACACGAAAACAGGTAAGGCCGCTTTTCTATAATGGTACCCCACGCAGCCCAGACTGCCGGAGAGATTCCCTCCCCCACATGAGAGAGCACATATTCAAAAGCCTTCATGTTCTCCTTATGCAGTGCCCGGTTGAAAACCGTATCCATCCGATCCGGATCGGTCGCACGCTGTGCATAAACGTTGAACATCAGAAAACTGTCGAACCCGTTCCCTTTTGCTATCCGGGAAACGGATTTCAGTGTGTTGTCCAACGCATCCGGCGCTGCGGTAGACGGATTGATCCCGATACAGATCAGCGGGTTATCGCCTCTCGTACCCAGCAGGTATCGGTATTCCGTATAGAAATCCGGTACATAGATCCATTTTTCCGGGTCATACCCGCCGCTCTTTCCGGACGCAGAAAGTGCCTCATCAAAAGAAAGCAGCGTAAGCGCGCTGCTTTCCGTGTACGGGATGTGCGGCATCACTTTACCGCTTCCAGAAGCTGTGTTGTACGGTCGGTATCCTCCCAGCGGGCGCCGAGATCCTCCCTGCCGATGTGGCCGTAGGCTGCCAGCCGGCGATAGATTGGTTTACGCAGGTCAAGATCCCGGATGATGGCAGAAGGACGCAGATCGAACACTTTCTCTACTGCCTCGCTGAGTTTATCATCACTGACCTTCCCTGTACCGAACGTCTCCACCAGCACCGAGACCGGTTTTGCCACGCCGATGGCATAGGCAAGCTGCACCTGGCATCTTTCCGCAAGACCTGCCGCTACCACATTTTTAGCCACATAGCGGGCAGCATAAGCGGCACTGCGATCCACCTTCGTGGGATCCTTTCCGGAAAATGCACCGCCGCCGTGCGGTGCACTGCCGCCATAAGTATCTACAATAATTTTTCTGCCTGTAAGCCCCGAGTCGCCCTGGGGTCCGCCGACGACAAAGCGCCCTGTTGGATTAACATAATATTTAGTGCTCTCATCCAGCAGATTTGCAGGGATGACCTTTTTGATAACAAGTTCGATCATATCCCTCCGGATCGTTTCAAGCTCTGCTTCCGGTGCATGCTGTGTGGAAATCACCACAGTATCCACCCGAACGGGGTGCCGCTGCTCGTCATACTCCACAGTAACCTGCGATTTTCCGTCCGGGCGAAGATAAGGAACCAGACCCTGCTTTCTCACCTCCGTCAGGCGTTTGGCAAGTGCATGGGCAAGAGAAATGGGGAGCGGCATCAGCTCGGGCGTTTCCCTGCAGGCATACCCGAACATCATCCCCTGGTCACCGGCACCGGATTGCAGCTCAGCATCTTCTCCAAGCTTATTTTCCAGCGCTTTGTCAACCCCGAGCGCAATATCCGGAGACTGCTCATCAATGTTGACGATGATGCCGCAGGTGTCGCAGTCAAAACCGTATTTTGCACGGTCATAGCCTATATCCCGGATCACCTTCCGGGCAATTCCGGGGATATCTACATACGTCTTGGTAGAGATTTCTCCCATAATGTGCACAAGTCCTGTTGACACGGTAGTCTCACACGCTACTCGCCCCTCAGGATCCTGTTCCAGGATCGCATCCAGTACCGCATCCGAGATCTGGTCACAGATCTTGTCCGGATGCCCTTCCGTAACAGATTCCGATGTAAAAAAATAATGTGCCATTTTCAATAGCCTCCCTCTTGGAAATAATTTTCAGGCAATAAAAAACCTGCCGAGCCGGCAGGATAAAAAAGTGCAGCGTCATCAAGCCTCATCTTTCGCGTCCGCCGGATTTAGCACCATGCCTTGCAAGCTGGTTGCTGTGAGATCACTGGGCCGGTCCCTCCCTCACTCTTGATAAGGTGTTTTATTGTCAAAGGGTATTATAACATATAATGCGTCATTGTCAACTGTTTTCGACAGGGTCTCCTGTTTTGCAGGGGAACGAATTAAACCATGCTCTTTCTTCAAAAGATTTCTTTTTTGCAGGGTTCGTGGCGCTTTCGGCAATTCCGACGGGCAGAAAGCATACCACTTCATAGCCGTCAGGAACATTTAAGATCTCCGCCATTCTGTCACAGATCCTGTCATCATCCGTAATATGCCCTTCATACCAGCAGCTCTGATATCCCATATCCGTCATGGCAAGCAGCATATTCTGAATTGCCGCTGAGTAATCCTGAATGGCAAAACACTTGTCCCGGTAGGCAAAAATCCTCCGGGTGAGGACGCAGATCGCTGCCGGTGCAGTTTCTCCCACAGGCGGCTGGATCACGCTGTGAAGTCTTTCCAAAACCAGCGGATCATCGACTGCGATCAGAGATGTCGTCTGTTTATTGCATCCGGAGGGAGCTGCAAGGCCTGCCTGCAGGATCCGGATCAGATCTTCTCTGGGAACAGGTGTCTTTTTATATTTTCCTCTGTAGCTGTGTCTGCTGTGAATTGCCTGTATTGTATTCATTTCATACCCTCGTGTGTCATCCTGTTCTTAGCCTTCTACCTGTTATCCGAGAAGTAATCAGCAACGCCGCCAAAGAAGTCCGATAACACCCCGGCAGCAGTGCCGAGCCCGGTAAACAGCCCCTGCTTCGCATCTTCCCAGGTAACTTCGCCGTTTTCGATTGCCTCGATCCAGTTGCTCAAACGATCAGAGGTTTCACCGAGCCTCTGCTCTACCGCCTTCTCTGCCTGTTCGATCCGATCACGGAGCTCTTCTTCATTCAAATCCTCCATAGAGCGGCAGACCTTCACTGCCCTGTCCAGTTGTTTTTCCGTAAGTGAAAAACCGGCTTCCTCTGCTATTTTGCGAATCTCATCCCGAAGCTCAGAATCTTCCATGCGGTCTGTCTTTCCGAGCAGATCCTGCACTTTTTTCAGGATGTTGTCCTGCTTTGCCTCCCGGTCTTCTGCCAGGGCTGTGCCGCAGACCCCGAACACGATTGCCATACACAGCAGAGAAGCGATCCATTTTTTCATTCTTTTCTCTCCTTTTCCCACGTTTTTCCGTTTACTGAAACCGGATGAATATCAGTTCAATCTACTACCCTGCAAGATTTTTGTCAAGAGTTTCACCGGGAAAATCACTCCGTTAAACGAAAATCTTTTGCCGGATGATGTTCTTTTTTGATTGTAAATCAGCATCGCTTATGGTATGATATGAAAAACAGTCTGTTGTTTGCGTCTGCTGCTCCGGCAGCCCCCGCGACACCGGCTTAGAAGCACTTGCTGCACTCTACCGCAGCCTTAAGGTAGTTATTCCATGATTTTATTAAATAACAGGAGGTACTTTTTATGGGTAAATTTGAGATCAAACAGGCAAAAAACGGCAGCCCGATGTTCAATCTGAAGGCCGGCAACGGCGAGATCATTGGCACCAGCGAACAGTATTCTTCCGTTGATGCCTGCAAAAGCGGCATTGCCAGCGTACAGAAAAACGCCCCGATCGCCAACCTTGAAGATCAGACCAAGGAAGGCTTTGAGCCTGCCAAAAATCCGAAGTTTGAGATCTATCAGGACAAGCGCGGTGAGTTCCGCTTCCGCCTGAAAGCCGGCAACGGCGAGACCATCCTCACGGGCGAAGGCTACAAAGCCAAGACGAGCTGCAAGAAGGGTATTGCCAGTATCCGCAAAAACGCTGTGGATTCCCCGATCGTCGAGAAGCTGGACGAAGCATAAAACCACCATTTCAAAAAGCGAGACCGGAAATCCGGTCTCGTTTTTTTCTTTCAAGGGATTGAAAATCACAGAGAATACCTACGGCAGGCAAAGTACGGTTACCTCTGTCATCTTATTCTCCTGACGTTTTCATTACGGCATCCTGTACCCTTTGAGCGGACTCTTCAAGAGAAACCGTCCCCTCCCAGAAGCCTGAGGCGTTTTCCCGCACCAGATGCTGCACTTCCTCATCCGTGGTCTTCAGTTTGGTGGTGCTGCGCATCAGATCCACCAGTTTTTCCGCCTGGGAATCGGTCAGCGGGTAGATATTGACGGCAGTATAATTGCTCAAATACATGGTATCGATACTGCGCTTCACCTTCTCCCCGGTGGCACGGTCGGTCACGGGGTTGCCTTTCTCATCCAGAACGTAATCTACCTGCATAGCGGCTGTCAGGCTCCGGTTGAAAGCATTGATGTTGACGGGAAAATACCGGTAACTCTTCTGATAGTCTTCGGTAAAGAAGGTCCGCAGGAACTGCCAGGCAGCCTCTTTCCGGGTAGACGTCTCTGCCATGGAGAGATTCAGGCCTGTTTCCAGCGTGGAAACTGTCATTACATTGCCTGTACCCGACAGCGTAGGATACCCGATAAAAGTAACTTCCTCCGGATATTCATAACCGCAGTAAAGGGCATCCGTCATGTTGCAAAGAGTTTTTTCCAGAAGCATCTGTTTTCCTCGCTGCAAACGAAGGTCGGATGCATCCGCATCAATAAAGGAGTGGGCGGAGAGATCGATCTGCCGGGGAAAGTTCCTGGTAAAATACAGCAGGCGCGTAAATGCTTCCTCCGTAAAGCGGCTTATCCCGTCGTCACGGTCAAAAAACAGCGGGAGATCTGCCGTCAGGCAGGCGTGAAGCACATCCGCAGCAGTTGTAAAGGCATCGAATGCGTCTGTCCCGATGCCGAATCTGCTCCAGGCCTGCAGAAACTCATCATAGGTCCAGCCTGCCTTTTCCCCTACCAGGGAGGACGCCCCGATCACCGTTTCAAAGCTGACGCCGGCACAGGTACAGTAGAGTCCGCCGTCTACCTCCAGTGCCTGAAGAATGTTGGAAAACAGAAGAGAACGCTTCAGGCTTTTGTCCGCATCGATAAACGGATACAGATCTGCGAGTTTCCCTGCTTTTGCCATTGTGCGGCACGCCTCCGCCGTCAGGCAGTAGAGGTCCGCATGGCGCTCTTCTGCTCCCTCCAGGCTGATAAGGGCGATGATGAGATCAGGATGGGTACGGTTAAAGGCCAGCACCGCTTCCTCCAGCAGGGGTGTTCTGCTTTCGGCGGCAAGGAGAAGCGACTGCGGCGACGTTTCACGCTCTTCCTGCTTCACCGTGACAATTTCTTCCGCACCCCGGCTGCCGATCAGGAAAAGAAACGACCCGTCACTGCGCTGCAGAATGGGCGAACAGATATCTTCAGCCGCGATGCCGAGATCGGCAAAGGGAATGGGCGTTTCCGAAGCAGAAAACACTTTTGGTGCACTCGGGGAGATCCGAGCCTGAAGGGCCGAGAAAGCCGCTTCCCTATCCCCTTCCACGATCCTGTCGGATTGTTCGCTTCCGTCTGCATTCAACGTACGGAGATGCCACACCAGGCGGTATTCCCGATAATTCTTTCCTATGACCTGCTGTGCCCTTTGCAGAGGCGCACTGTTGCCGCTGATCGCATTATACTCCAGAGAGAGAAGCGTATTGCCTTCTCCCGGACCGAGTGCCTCCACACCCGGTTCACAGGCAAAGCCGCGCCACCCCTCCGGTGTACTTTCCGCTGCCAGGGGAATATACGCCGGCAAAGCCTCGGCCGTGCCGTCTGCCGATACAAACCAGATAGCCGGAGAAAGCAGGTCGTACCGGCCATCGTTATACGGCTCCCGGTTGCGTTGTCGTGCCTGCCGGATGACCTGATCCGGGATATTTTCTCCCGTTTTTTCTGTGGAAGCACAGAAAAAACCGTCTTCTGAAGCACAAAGAGGCAACAGTGCAGAGAGCCCGGGGCTGATCTGCTGAAAAGTTGCTGTATAAACAGAAACGCTTTCAGGGGTCGGCTCGGGCTCCTGCTGATTTTGTTGTTCCGGCAAGTCGGTGCCGCACCCTGCCAGGAGCCCTGACAGAAGCAGCACAGAAAGCATCAATGCCAGAAACCGCATGAACGCTCTATTTCGTCAGCAAAAGCGCTGATCGGCTCTCCGCTTACTTCCTCGATCCTGCCTTCGTCCACCAGGGCAGTAACGGAAGGGTCAATGGGCAGACGGGCTGTATGGGCTATGCCAAACTGCTTTGCCACGGCATCCACTTTGCTCTCTCCGAAGACGGCATGCTCTTTGCCGCAGTCAGGGCATTTGAAATAAGACATATTCTCCACGATACCAAGCACGGGGATCTTCATCATGTCGGCCATGCGCACTGCCTTTGCCACGATCATTCCAACGAGATCCTGCGGAGAGGTAACAATGATCACTCCGTCCACCGGGAGAGACTGGAAAACCGTGAGGGGCACATCACCTGTTCCGGGAGGCATATCGACAAACATAAAGTCCACATCATCCCACATGACATCCGTCCAGAATTGGGTCACAGCCCCGGCAATCACCGGCCCGCGCCAGACGACTGGCTGTGTTTCTTCCTCAAGCACCAGGTTGATGGACATGATCTGCGTCCCTTTAGCAGTGACGGCAGGATAGAGAAAATCCTCTCCGCCGACGGCATGCTCATGGATGCCGAAGGACCGAGGCACGGAGGGGCCGGTAATATCCGCATCCAGCACAGCTGTGCGGTATCCGCGGCGCTGCATTTCAGAGGCGAGCATGGTGGTGACAAGCGTTTTCCCGACACCTCCCTTTCCGCTTACCACAGCGATTACTTTTTTTACAGAGGCGCCTTCGTGCAGGTGCTTGCGAAAATCAACGGGATCAGAGCACTTGGAAGTGCAGCTGGAACAATCGTGGTTGCATTCACTCATGGGTTATGGTTCTCCTTATTCATGATCAGATTCTGTGCAGAAACTCAGCCCTGGCCGTAGTAAGCATTTTTGCCGTGCTTACGCAGATAATGCTTGTCCAGCAGAGCGCTCTGCATTGTTGTAAGAGACGGATTGAGCGTGAGGGCATGGTAATCCATAAAAGCAACTTCTTCCATCACTACCGCGTTGTGCACGGCATTGAGGGCATCGGTGCCCCAGGCAAACGGCCCGTGGCTGTAAACCAGCACCCCCGGAAGATCTGCAGCATTTTTCCCGCGGAAGGTCTCGATGATAACTTTGCCGGTCTCCTTTTCATACTCTCCGCGGATCTCTTCCTCCGTCATCGGGCGGGTACAGGGGATGGCTCCGTAGAAATAATCCGCCTGTGTAGTGCCAAGTGCCGGAATGCTCATCCCTGCCTGGGCAAAAGAGGTTGCCCAGCGGGAGTGGGTATGCACGATGCCGCCGATCTCCGGAAACGCTTTATAGAGTTCCAGATGCGTCGGCGTATCGCTGGAAGGCTTCCACTTCCCTTCTACGACCTTTCCGTCAAGATCACAGACAACCATGTCTTCCACCGACATGCCTTCATAGGAAACGCCGGAGGGCTTGATGACAAACAGGCCGGAAGCGCGGTCGATCCCGGAGACGTTTCCCCAGGTGAAGGTGACAAGATCATGCTTCGGCAGCAGGAGATTTGCCTGCAGGACCTGTTCTTTCAATTCAGTTAACATAACATTACTCCTCATTTTTTCTTTTTCAGGGGCTTTTGCCTGTGTCTGCCGGCAAACAGCCTCAGGCAGAGGCGAAAACACCCGAACCCCGCTTGTGTCAAAGAATAGGGCCGCTTACGCGGCCCTATTCCGCTTTTTTCCGAAAGAATCAGCCCTGAACCTCAAGGAGGAGGTCATTCCAGTGCTCCAGAATGGCCGGCTTATGCTCGGTGAGGTACGGAACATCGCGGAAGACCCACTTGATGTCTTCCGTAGCGGGAAGCAGGCTCTCGCCGTAAACGGTATCCTTGTTGGTCATACGCAGCGTCTTCAGATACTGAGCGATATAGGAGCAGCCTTCTGCGGAGCAGACCCAGTTGACCAGAGCTTTCGCAGCTGCAGGGTGCTTGCAGTTTTTGATCACAGCCATGCCGAATGCGGAAGCGGAAGCCCCGTCGGCAGGATAACGCATGGTGAAGTGGTCATCTGCACCCTGCTGAATGAGTTTGATAGCGCCGTCTTCATAGGTCAGACCCACAACATATTCGCCCTGCTCAACCAGTTTGAAGCAGTTAGAGGAAGAGTCAGAGATGACGAGGTTCTTCATAAGCTTTCCGATATAGTCCCATGCTTCTTCGCTGTCATTGCCGAAAACAGACATAATGTTGCAGAGGTTGTTCCATGCTGCAGAAGAGCTGTTCGGGTTGGAGAAGATGATCTTGCCTTCGAGTTTCGGATCCAGGAGGTCAGCATAGCTGCGGATATCAAGGCTGAGTTCCTTCTCCAGGTCGGTGTTGATGGCAAATACGACGGTGGACAGGTGGTCCATGGAGTAGATGCCGTTGGGGGTGGAGTAGCCTTCAATGGCATTGGCGGATTCATCGGAAACCCACTCTTCAAAGAGATCGGCATACTGCATGCCGTCAGAATCTGCGAGGCCGCCCCAGGTCACGTCGCCCTGCGGGTTGTCTGCTTCCGCAGCGATACGGGAAGTTGTTTCCCCGATGGTTCCGGAAACTACTTCGATTTCACAGTCGGGGTAGACTTCATTGAAGCCGCTGATCAGTGCATCCAGGTCTTTTTCCGTCATGGTGGAATAAAGGACGAGGGTGTCGCCGATGTCTTCTTCTGCAGAAGCAGAAATCGCTACGATGGCAAATACCATGCTGAGTGCCAGCAGCATCGCGAGAATTTTCTTCATGATTAATTCTCCTTTTCTTGAAAAATTTTTTATTCCGTGGCGCATGAAGGACGCCTACTGGACAAAGAGAAAATCAGAGACGGATATCGTCTTCATTCCCGCTGACTTTGATATAGACAAGCAGCGAGAGGATCGTAACGACCGTCAGGATTGCGGCAAAGGCGCAGGCTGTGCCGTAATTGCCGCGGTTGATCTGCACGTAGGTGCTCATAGTAAGAGTGATGGTCTTATTGTTGTACAGAATAATGGAACCGGAAAGTTCCGTCACAATGGAGACCCAGCTCAGAATAGCTCCGGAAATGATGCCGCTGGACATCATCGGAACCGTGATCCTGGAAAACGTTTTCAGCTTGGACGCCCCTAAACTGATGGCTGCCTCTTCAATACTCGGGTGAATCTGCATCAGACAGGCCGTGGCCGATCGTATGGTATAGGGCATTCTTCGAACCACCAGGTTCAAGATCATAATCGTCATCGTGCCGGTGAGGGCAAAGGGCTTGGAGCCGAATGCCATGACCAGTGCAATACCGACGACTGCTCCCGGCATGATATACGGCAGCATGGCCATCGTATCGATTGCGTGATTGATCGGGTTGGAGCGGCGCACCACGAGATAGGCAACGATGACCGCAAAGACTATGATGATCAGCAGGGCGCCGAATCCCTGGATCAGCGTGTTGTTGATGGACCGAACCAGAAGCTTCTTGGCCGCCAGTTTGTAGTTGTTGAAGGAATACCCGTTTTTAAATACAGCACCGTCGCTGTTGACAAAGGAAAGATATACAATGTAAAGGTTCGGGGCAAAGCCGATAAAGATCAGCAGGTAGGCATAGAGATGCATCAGAAAACCGCCGATGCCTTTTGCAGGCTTCTTTTCCACCGGGTGAAGGGCATTGATGGAAAAGCGGAATTTTCCCGTGGCCCACTGCTGAAGGAAGAACACCAGTGCTGTAATGATGATGGCGATGACCGAGATGGCGGCGGCAAAACCGTAGTCCCTCCCGTTTTCACCGAGATACTGGGAATAGATCTCTACCGGGAAAGTCCGGTATCCTTCGCCGATGATCATCGGGGTACCGAAGTCGGCAAAGGCACGCATGAATACCATCAGGGAAGCAGCCAGAACGGTGGGCATGGACAACTGCAGAATGATCTTGAAAAAGCGCCGGATGCCCGTACATCCCATGTTGGCGGAAGCTTCAATCAGGGTGTTGTCGATATTGCGGAAAGCCCCGTTCATATAGATGAACACCAGAGGAAAATACTTCAGCGCCTGCACCAGCAGGATCCCTTTAAATCCATAGATACTGCCGAGCCGGATATGGAACACATTCAGGAAGAACTTGGTAACAATGCCGTTCCTGCCCATCAGCATGATCCAGGAAAGGGCGCCGAGGAATGGTGCCGACATACAGCAGAGAATGCTCACCACGAAGATGATCTTGGCGCCTTTCAGCCGATAAAAGCTGTAGAAATAGGACAGCGGAATGCCGATCAGCAGAGAAACCAGCGTTACGGCAATCGTGACCTTAAAACTGTTCAGAATGGTATTGGTATAATACTTTTTGGAGAAGAACTTGGCAAAGTTGGCAAACGTCAGCGCCCCTTCCTTATCGTAGAGGGACTGCTTGAGGATGCCGAACATCGGATAGACAAGGATCAGCAGGAAAAGCAGGAAAAGCACAATGGACAGGACCGTCCATACCTCAAACTTCTTATTTTTCTGCATGACGAGTCCCTCATGCTTCCAGGTCGTTCCGGACCCCTGTGAGGATATTTCTGGACCCGTCTGCCAGGAAGAGGTTGACCTTCTCGGTGTTGATCGTCAGAGAGATTCTGGCTCCCCTGCCGAGCGTCTCTTCGATGGAGGATTCCTGGATGATCTCCACATCCTCACCGCTGTCCAGCTTTACGAAGTAATGAGTATTGAGCCCGAGGAAGACAGCATCCTGAACCGTGCCTTTAATACCGTAAGCATCAGCGTCACGGTTGAGAAGCAGCTCTTCCGGCCGAACACTGACCTGGACCTCCTGCGTATGCAGATATTCCGGAGCAATCGTATGCATCTCCGCCTCATATTCGCCGATTCTGAGCTTTGCTTTGCCGCCGTCCACCGACAGAGTGCCTTTAAGCATATTCGTTCTGCCGATAAAAGTGGCAACAAATACATTTGCCGGGCGCTGGTAGATGCTTTTCGGGTTGCCGATATGCTGGATCACGCCGGCATTCATAACGGCGATCCTGTCGGATACTGCCATAGCTTCTTCCTGGTCATGCGTCACGTAAACACAGGTGATGCCCACGTCATGCTGGATGTTTTTGATGACGGTGCGCATCTCCACGCGGAGCTTGGCATCCAGGTTGGAGAGCGGCTCATCCATCAAAAGCACATCCGGGCTGATACAAAGGGCTCTGGCCAGTGCAACACGCTGCTGCTGCCCGCCGGAAAGGCGGTCCGGCAGCCTGTCGGCCAGGTTGTCGATCTGCATCAGCTTCAGGAATTTATCGGTGCTTTCTTTGATCTGCTCCTTGGGCAGATGGCGGTTCTTCAGGCCGAATTCCACATTCTTGCGCACAGTGTAGTGCGGAAAGATGGCGTAATTCTGGAAGACCATACCGATGTTGCGTTTGGAAGGATCCAGATCGTTGATGCGCTTATCCCCGAAGTAAAAATCCCCGCCTTCGATGCTGTTAAAGCCCGCAATCATCCGCAGCAGGGTGGTTTTCCCGCATCCTGACGGGCCGAGAAGTGTGAAAAACTCACCAGGATTGATATTCACGCTCAGGTCCGGGATGATGATATTCTCCCCGTACTTTTTTAACGCGTGGCTGATCCTGATATCAACACTCATCCGCTATCACTCCTTTTTATGGGTAATATAGATTTTAATCTCCTTTTATCATACGCCTAATTCGCATTAACGTCAAACGATTTCTAACCAGGGGAGAATATTTTAGCAATATTGACAAATCTTCCGATGCCACGCCGATTTCCTCCAGTGTATGCTTCGCGCCGAGCTGTCGGAGGGTGCTGTCGAAGGCTTCCGCCTTCGGCATGGCGTCAATGATCTGCCGGATCTCAGGCCAGCATTTTGCCAGGCGCTCTTTGGAAACTGCAGCAAGACAATCCTTTCGGTTTTCCTCCGAAATAGCCCTGAAAAGGTCCTCCCCGAAGAAGGCTCTCAATGTCTCGTCCGGCACGGGAGCATAGTCCGTCAGAACAGGGGAAATGTCCTCGATCCGGGCAAGGCGTTCATATTCCCTCGCCGCGAGGATCGACCCCACCCCTGTTTTTTCACCGTGCAGGGCAGGAAACCGCACCCGGAAAGCTGCCGGCTGCATCTCGATCATGTGGGAAATATGATGTTCCGCACCGGATGCCGGGCGGGAATTGCCCATCATCTGCATGGCGATGCCGCTCATGATCAGGGCATAGGTCACATGAGCATATGCTTCTTCGCTGCCGGACAGGATGCCGGGGATGCTGGCCATCACCGTGTCAGCCGCCTCCGCCATAATGTCACGAATGCGCGGGCAGAGGTACTCCCCTGTCAGCAGGTGGGCAATCTCCCAGTCGGCACGGGCGGTGTACTTTGCCATGATATCCCCCACGCCGCTGCGTACCAGTTCCATCGGCGCATGGCGGATCACCTCCGTATCCGCCAGCACCAGCTCCGGCGCTACGGCGGGCAGCGTTTTTTTATAGCCGTACCAGGTCATGGCAGCGACCGTACTGCAAAATCCGTCAACGCTGGCAGCCGTCGGGCACGAGACAAACCGGATCCCTCTTTCATGGGCGCAGAACCGGGCAATATCGTGGATGGTTCCGCTGCCGACGGCAATCAGCACTTCCACATCATCCTCAAGCTTCTCCAGCACCAGGGCGGTAGAACGCTCATCGGCATGCAGGCCGTTTGGATCCAGAATGATTTCCTGCTCCGCTTCGGGATGACGGTCAACTGTAGCCGCGTAGGAATGCTCTCCATACAGGGCACAGCGTTTCCCTGTAATGCCATACTCTTCCATCCATTTTTCAAAGCGGAACAGGCACCCGGATTCGATCACCGCAACGCGGGTCACCATCGTGTGCTCCCGGCCGCAGGAGCACGCGCCATTGTATTGCAGACTGTCAATCAGCATATCGTTCCCTCCAGATAATCATTTATAAGTTCACCCACACGGGTATAGTCCTTTACACAGAGGAAGGGGAAATCCGAGCGGTAGACCGCTTCATCGTTGCCGCCTTCTCCGTAATCGTCTCCGCAGTAGAGCACTTCCCGGTGCAGAAAACCGTTTTCTTTACAGTAACGGTCCAGCGCGTAGTATTTGTTATAGGGGGCAGGGGCAAAGTCAAAAGAGGAACTGCCTCCGATAAACACCGTATAATCCGGAAAAGCATCCCGGACGGCAGGAAACATCGGAAGCCGTTTGGCATGGTCCGGGTCAAAGGCAAGTTTGTCTTCCTGAGCGGCTTTCGTGCCAAGCAGCGGAAACGTCACACACCCGGAGGCATGGAATTCCACGTTGTCACCGGTGTAGGATTCATACCCGAATTGCCTGCGCAATGCCGTAATGCGCGCTTCCACACGCCCCCTGTCACAGGGAGCGTGCTCGTCATAAACAGGGCAGAGGGATTTTTCCGTCTCATCATAGCGATAAAACTGCATACCGTAGTTCCCGATAATATCAATGGGGTATTCCTCCATCTGCCGGAAGATTCTCATACACTGCCCTGCGCCTACCATCAGCAGGCGGCAGCGGTTTTTCAGGGCATCCAGCACAGCGCGATTTTTGGCGGAAAGCGGTGTTTTATGCTGCGTCAGCGTACCGTCCAGGTCAAAAGCGATCAGGCGGATGCTCATATTCTGTTCTCCTGCTTTAAAAAGCGGATGATCTCATCGGAGATCTCGTCCATCAGATCCAGATCCCAGGCCATCTGATACACCGTAAAGATCGTGCGTGTTTCCTTGCAGTAGAGGAAGGTGTCTTTCAGGATCTCCGGGGTAACGCCGATGTCCCTCGGGTCACACGGGCAGCCCAGGGATCGCAGAAGTTCTCTCAGTTGTCCGGCAGGGATCACCGTCTCCAGCAGGGAACGGATCTCCGGCCATTTTTCTTCCATCGCATCGATCCGCTTCAGGCGGCCTTCCGGCGCATTTTTCTGCGCTTTCTCCTCCAGCGCAAGGATAGCCTCTGCCGCCTCCCCGTAAGCCAACCGGATCTGGGCAGCCCACGTATCGCTGTCATACCTCTGTGCAGCAGCACGGGCACGGTTAAAATCGATGGCTCTGTCTTTCAGCTTTTCCACAACGGAAAGGGCCAGCACCGTGGCCACGGCCACCTGTTCTCCGTGCATGGCAAAGGGCTTTCCCCTTTCATCCCCCAGCACTTCCCAGTAGTGGGACATGTGGTGCTCTGCCCCCGAGATGGCACGGGAAGTACCATACAGACTGACGGTGGCTCCCGTCAGAAGCAGCGCATTGAGAATACCCCCGATGGTCTCCGGATCCTTATCCCGGATCCTGTCGGCGTCTTCCGTCACCCCGGTGACATAGTCCTCCACCATGGTGGCTATTTTTTCACAGTAGTGCTCGCCATTGACGATCCTGCCGAGGCGCCAGTCATTGAGGGCATTATACTTCCCCACGAGGTCGCCGAAGCCGGCAAGGGTCATACGCATCGGCGCACCCTTCAGCACATCCGTATCACCCAGGATCACTTCCGAAGCATGAGCGGGCATGGTCGCTTTCAGATGATCCACATTCATGATACCGACGGATGCAGAAAACCCGTCCATAGGGGCAGCGGTAGGCACAGTAAAACAGGGCAGGCCCAGCTTGAAGCTGGCAAAGCGCAGCATGTCGGTGATCTGTCCGGTGCCGATGCCGATCATCACGTCACAGTCATCCGGTTTGTTGAGAACGATCTCCCCCAGAGTGGCCTCGTCATACGCCATATGGGTCAGGATCCTCGTAAAGGGGGAAAACCCGGCCTGCTGCAAAATTGCTTCACACCTGTACCCGGCGATATCATAAGTGATCCTGTCTGAGAGCAGATACGGGTGAGAATAGCCGTATTGCTTCATATAATCCGGCAGAAGCGAAATCGCTCCGCTGCTGACACGGATGGCTTTGATAGGTGCAAAATGCGTCCTCCCGCAGGAGCACTCCAACGGAATATTGAGATATTTTTCGATGGGCTGGGTCGTCTGATACATTTTCATAATGATTCTGCTCCTCACTTATGGAGTGAAAATTGATATACTTTTTACGGCATATCGCCGACATGAACTTTTCTTTCGCGAACCCGTTTTCTTTTTTCTTATTATACAGGAAAAAAGAAAAAACTTCCACTGCTTTTCCATCATTCCTCCGGATTATATTTCTGCTGCAAAAGGAACCGGAAGCCGTCCTGAATACCGAGAGAAAATTTTCTTGACTGATTTCTCCCAGCGCAAGAATCACTTGCCAGCCTGCTTTCTTTATCATATAATATGAACAGCCAATCGAAAAGATTCAGAAAGGAATGAGAACTTTATGAAACACAGACCGGAAAGCATTACCGCCGTCCTTATCAGCCTCTGCCTGCTGCTGAGCGTCGGAAGCGCCGCGCTGGCAGACAGCGCGTCTCCCCGTGAAGGAGCTGTCCGGGAACTCTACAGCATCGACGGCAGTTATACGGACGACGTCGGGAACCATACAGTATACTCCTGGCATGTCCCGCAGCTGAACACGGCACAGTCGGAAGCTGCACAGGAGATCAACCGTGAAATCTCTGACAAATTCGGTTCTGCTGTGGAAAGAGAACTGCAAAGCATGCAGCTCGGCACATCGATCCTGACGCCGTCCATCTATTGGAAAGCCTATTGGCACGAAAACTGGGTCTTTCTTCTCGTCTCGGCGGATATCTCCTGGGATATGACAGAATACGGCGTATACGGTTATGATTTCAGCACGGATTCCAGAGTAAGCAATGAGAGCATCCTGCAGGAGCTGGGAATTACAGAGCAGGAATATCTTGAAAAACTGCGGGAGAAAGTCACCTCCATGTTTGAAGAGCAGAACCGCACTTTACCGGAGGAATATCGGCAGAAAGGGGGCTATGATCATCTGCTGCAGCAGACATTGGACTGGATCAATCCGGAAGACCCAATCTTTATCGGCCCCTATGGCGACGCGGAAACCATCGTCAGCATTGCAGCCTTTGCCGGCGCGGGAAGATATTCCTATATCGCCGAACCTTTTCTCTGAGGCAGGCACCCGCAGAGCACTGCGCATCGTCTACGGCCCGGAAGAACCATTTGATCTGAACGTCTGTGCCGACGTCCTGCATGAATATCTGGCTTTGACCGACATCATTGAAACGCGCGTGGAACCGATCTCCGTCTATTCTGCAGACCATATTGCCCGCATTCTGGAGCCGGAAGACTGTGAAGATTTTTACATCTGGAAAACCGCGGACGGCACGGCCATTGCCCTGATGGATTATGAGAATGACCAGGCCATATTCTATTATAACCCTGACATCCGACCCGGGATATTGATCACAGTCGTCCTGTAACCCTTCCGCCTGCCCTCATCGTACAGTTGATTTGAAAAATAACTCGTAAAAAATACAGCCTCTATGGTAGAACACCGGCCGGTTCAAAGACCAGCCGGTGTTCAACTATGAAAGGGTGAACAAAGTTGAACAAAGAGTTATTTGGCGTCAGCACAAATCTGAGTGAAGATTTGGCCGGCATTCTTCCGGACGGGTTGCCTGCCTATCTGGAAGCAAACCGGGAGAGGCTGGAGCAAAGTCCGCGGCCGTTTTCCGATTACGTGAGGCGAAAACTCAGGGAAAAAGGCATCCCGCAGCAGAACCTCTTTCTCGCAGCCGATTTATCTGAAAACTACGGTTACAAGCTGATCTCCGAAGAAAAACGTACGATAAACCGGGATATTCCTCTCAGGATGTGCATTGTGGGACGCTTTACACTGGATGAAACGCAGGAAGCCCTGATCCTGTATGGAATGGCCCCGCTGCATCCCCGACTGCCGCGGGATCTGGTCTTTATCACGGCGATCATGAACAGGATCTGCGATATCCATGAGGTAAATGAACTGCTGATCCGGTGCTCTCAGCGCCCGCTCCTCAAAAATACAGCCTGAAAAGGAGTTTTTCCCACCTTTCCGGTGGGAACGGATATCTCCTCAACCTGCTATAATAAGAAGACAACCGATTCAGGAGGTGATCGATCATGTACTATTGCAGCAGATGCGGAGCAAGCTTTCCGGAAGGCACAAAATTCTGCCCGGAGTGCGGCACACCGGCAATGAGTTCCGTGATTTCCGTTACGGATGCAGCTCCCCCGCTACAGACAGGAAAGAAATCAAAACCGCGGAAGAAATCCCTTTTTAAACGCTGGTGGTTCTGGGTGCTGGTCATTGCGGCAGCATTCTATGTTTCAGGACGAACAAATATCCGCGAGCTGATCCCGTCCGTTCCGAAAAAGATAGCAGCTTCTGTTCCGTCGCTGCCTGCCGCCACAGCAAAGCCCGTGCAGACAGCCAATCCCTCTAAAGCCGCGGCACCGGCTGCATCTTCCTCCCCCGCTCCGGCTTCCACTCCGGTTCCTGCAGAAAAGCCCTCTCCGGCAAACGGGATCCGCCCGGAGGTGAAGGACTATCTCGATTCCTACGAAGCATTCATGGACGAGTATGTGGAATTTATGCAGAAATACAGTAATGCAGATGCCGCCAGTATGATAACCATGCTCGGCAGCTACACGAAAATTCTCGCACGTTATCAGGAATTTGCGGAAAAGATCGATGCCATGGAGCAGGAAGATCTGAGCAATGCGGAAATGGCTTATTATATCGAAGTCACAAGCCGCGTGAGCCGGAAGCTGCTGACAGCCGCCGGATAAAAAGGCGGATATCTCCCTTAGGGGTGCTGAAAACAGCACCCCCTTTTTGCGTGGCGTTGTCTGCCGTGTGTCACACTTCCCGCAGAATCCAGCACACTTCCTGCAGAATCCTGTGCAAGATATTGTGCGGCATGAAGAAATAT
This sequence comes from Oscillospiraceae bacterium, assembly GCA_017432615.1. Taxonomy (GTDB): domain Bacteria; phylum Bacillota; class Clostridia; order Oscillospirales; family Oscillospiraceae; genus Limivicinus. The sequence continues at coordinate 17,050 of JAFRIV010000047.1, read as the reverse complement.
GCTAAAATGAATAGGATGGAGCCGCGCACCCATACTCTGACTTTCGGCTGAGCAACGGACGGTAACGAACGTTAACGAATGTAACCAACAACATCCACAGCTACAAAAACAACCACAGCTACACCCACATCCACAGCCACAGCTGCGGGTCATGTGGACTGTACGAATTACACGGTAACAATTGTTCTTTTCTTCTCAAAATACTGTATTTGTTTTTTCCGCCGGCAACACAAAAAAGAAGGTGAATTATGCTAAAAATCAATCAGCTTACTGTCCTGGACACCTTTGCAGCAGCAAAGATATCAGACGGTATACACAGCTATCAAGTGGAAATCGGTGCTTATGAAGACAAACGCTTTCGCGTAACAGATGCCTCCGGTACACTTCTGGAGCAATATCCCTCTCTTGAACGCAGTGTACATTCCCGCTACTTCCCCGTTTTTCTCGCTTTGCAGAAAAATATGAACATCTGCAACACCCTTCTGGGCGGTACGATTCTTGAAGAGATCACCGGCAGCATCTCCTTCTCTGCCGTCGGGGAACGGTATACTGCTTCCAATCTGTTTCAGTACCGGGGCAAAGAGTATATCGCCTGTGCGGAAAAGGACTATTCCGCAGAGATTCCTTCCTTTTTCTATACGGTCTCCGATACAAGGCTGCAGGATACGGAGGGGTATGAAGCGTTATATCACGCCCTTGATTCGGAATTCTATCCGGTCCTGGCGGATCTCGATCGGGAACTGGATGCATACATTGAGGGAAAACAGCGTGAGGAGGTGCAGAAATGAGTAAAAAGAAAGAATACCCCGGCTACCTGCTTTACTTTGACCAGATGCAGGGACTTGTGGAGTCCTGCACCGATGAGGAACTCGGGCTGATCCACCGGGCGATCTTCTATTATGCCAGAGACGGAAAAGAGCCGGAACTCCCACAGGAGTTTCGAATGATCTGGCCGTCGATCCGGAGGAAGCTGGACGAGGACAAGGATGCCTACAACGAAAAATGCCGTTCCGCCTCCTACAGTGCCGCCGTGAAAACTGCAAAAGCAAACGGAATCCCTGTACCGGACCGGACTGTTTTCAACTCCATGTATGACAAGGAAAACGGCATTGCCAGAAAAGCCCTGACGGAAGATGAATTTGAAAAAAAGCGTCAGGCTGCCCTCTCCATGCTGGAAAACTGTATAAACGGCAAGATTTAAAATAATGTGCCGGGGGATCATATCTCCTGGCGCTTTCTTTAGTCCATAAATTTCTTTCCAGTACTAATTTACTCCATTTAATAATCGCGCAAATAATAAGAAAGAACGCTTTTAAACACTTTTGGTTGCGTTCTTCTTATTCTTGGAGACTATAATCGGCATTCCTTTTTTCAAGGAAATCAAATATTACTCCATTTTGCCAAATGACAACGGATTGGAAAACTATTTGTCTTTGAATGTATGATAGATAATTACAACTTTAGTATCGATTCTGAACCGCTCATTTTTCTTGTAATCTGTTCTTCCATTAATCATAACTGCTTCAACATAATTATCTTTTGCAAGCCATCTTTTTGTTATGTCTGGTATTGCTTGCTGATACAGGTTTTCAAATCCGGCATTTCTGAAACTCAATATAATATCCTTTAAGTCTGCTCTCTTCGCATTTCTGGAAGTTAGTGGCGGGAAAGCCTTCTTCATTGAATAGAATGCTATATTAATAAATGCATCATACGGGAATTCTGTTAATTCTTCAAATAAATCTTGATTATCTATAGAGATTCGTGCCACGACCCCTTCTTGTGAAGCATTTTTTCCCGAAAGAGTCTCACTTGCTGAAACCCTGAAATTATAAAACTCCCTTGATTTTAAAAATGTAATAACATCTCCGTATTGCATATTTTTACATTGATCAGAAGACAATCCTACTGTTTGTTTTTTCCTCAGGATTCTTCTCAAAAATCTTTTCCATTGTTCCTTTTTTTGTGCTTTTTTTACTCGATTTTCTTCCTTTTTCTGAGCTTTTATTACTCGATGTTCGTCTTTTTTCGCTCTGCGTCTTTCTTTCTGCGCCAGCGTTAATTCCCTTAATCGTTCTTCTGTTCGTAATCTTTGCTCAGTTTCCGGAGAATAATAATTTGTTTCTTCAGTTATGCTGTCATATTCATAATCATCTTCGTCACTGTCGTCTTCATCTATATCATCTTCATCATCTGTCGTCCACTCATTATACCAGCCACATTTTTCGCATGTGAAGGCATTCATCCATTCCTCAAAACCAGCCTGCTTGTTTAAGAGCCGATCACAGTTTTCGCATCTCCGTGGAGTATCATATTTCCATTCCTCATCATAACCATATTCATCATCATTCTCAGAATCTGATTTCTTTTTACTGGATTGGTATGCTTCTTCTGACTCATATATTTCTTCCTCAGAAATAGAATTGACATGCCCACATTGAGTACAAGTCCAAGTATTGTACCAATCCGAAAAGCCAGTCTGTTTATTTAAGGCAACACCGCACAATCAGCAAAATGAGATATGAGTACTCTGTAACATAGCCAACTGCAGATGTTGCCCCTACATTTTTCTTGCGGGGGTGTACTGAATCAAGCTGCCAGGCAGGGCCTGTCAGCCAGAATCAGATTTGCCAGCGCAAACATGATGTTGAATTTTGCTTCTTGTTTTTGAAGCCCTCGGTATCGCGTCTTCTTGAATTTAAGCAGACCCTTTACCACGCCGAAAACATGTTCTACCTTGGCCCGTACAGAAGACTTCGCGTGTTCCCGCTTCTTGGCCTTGTACTGACCGCTTTTGCTGAGCTTGCGCATTTGGCTGGGGCGACGGTTGATCTCATATCGGATCTTCTTGCCGGATTTGTTGCGTACTTTGGCATCCTCACGCTTCTCAACGCCCAGGTATCCGCTGTCTCCGTTGAGGGTTTCTTCCTCTCCGTGCATGAGTTCAGATGTCATAGTCACGTCATGCACATTGGCTGCTGTGGCCTTGACCGTGTGAACTATGCCACTGTCTCTGTCCACGCCAATATGTGCCTTATACCCAAAATGCCAAGTATTGCCCTTCTTCACCTGATGGGCATCGGGATCGCGTTTCTTTTCTTCGTTCTTCGTGGAAGATGGCGCTGAGATGATTGTAGAGTCTACGATCGTTCCCTTTTTCAGAATCAATCCACGCTCCATCAGCATGCTGACCACTTGTGCAAACAACTGTTGCTGAAGTCCGTGCTTCATCAACAGATTCCGAAACCGTCCCAAGGTATCCCCATTTGGTACTTGGTTACTGGAATCCACCCCGCAAAACTCTGAAAACGCGCGACTGTCTATGACCTCCGCAACTGTCCCCTCATCGGAAAGGTTGTAGAGGTTCTGCAGTATAAATAACCGAAGCATCAGTTCCAAGTCATAGGGCTTATTGCCGCGCTCTCCTTTGTAGTAGTACGGCTGAATGAGTGCCTTCCACTCGTCCCACGGGATGATGCGATCCATCTGCACCAGAAATTCTTTTTTCTTCGTCCGAACTTTCGCCAACTCATCGTTGAACGTGGACAGCGTTATCTGCTTATTCATACTGCTATTTTACCATATTGTGTGCTCTACCGCACTACTCTATTTTGCGCGGTGTTGCCTTAAAAATGCTCCGCAATTATCGCAGAACCAGCCGACTCCGTCAAAACGGCTGGATTTATCCACATCGATCTCCGGATCTGTCAAGAACTGTCCACACTCTTTACACGTCCAGTAACCAGTATTTGGATTGAAACCGTCCTGGTCATCAAGATCAGCTCCGCAATGAGGACAAAAATAATTACTCATGTCTTGCTAACTTTCTTCAGATTTAGTCAGATTCATGGATAGATTCACTCAGTTGGTTTTGCAATTTTCTTCCATGCTGTGGCTTCGGTATGGGAATATCAAAGCCCAGGATCTGTTTGATCAGCCAAAGTGCAAAAAATAGGACCAGCAAAGGAATGATACAGGAAATAACGACCAAAATTGCCATGCTCTCGATAAATCTGTTTACAAGAGTCGCGCCTCTGTCTGCAAGCCCCGTAACAGTCGTTTTCAACCCAGTCAGTATCCGCTGTAGAAGGTTCTTATCATTCCCTGCAGCCTGAAGCTGAGAGGTATCGCTTGTTAACTGCTCGGCATCTGATATCGTCTGGTTTATGGAAACAGTATAGGTTTCATATATTTTATCTGAGACATGAATACTAAACGGTATAGCAATCCATAAAGCAACGCTCACCAATGCTATTTTTACTAACAATTCCGGCATCTTTTTTGTTGTGAAAAAAAGTGTGAATGCATATAGTACGATGGTTAAAGGAAGGATAACACAGAATACCGCTTCACCCAGCATAGACATCAGATATTTTTCTGCATAAAGAATACAGACGATAATAAATCCATACTCAGAGAACTCTGCCAGTCTTTGAGCAATCGGTGTGCCAATATCATCCGGCAAAGCCGTAATACCTGCAGAAGCCGCAGTTGCTGAAGCGGTCAGCCTTAAAGTGGTCACAACCTTATTATCTAATGAATCGATTTGGGCCGAATAGGTTTGCGGATTCGAAAAAAGTCTTCCCAGAATAAAAAAGGAAACTACAGCAAACAATACAAGAATAGCGGCTATAAACATCCTTTTTGAGAGTTCTTCTTTTTCCATCTCATTTCCTCACAATCTCAACAGTGTATTTTGTTGTTCCGATCACACTTATTATAAACTGTTTCATAATTTTCGAGGCATTCTCTTCTGCCCTTGTTAGGATGCCTCTGTCGATCGCTTTCTGTTCAATTGTTTCTTCCAGTCGCTGTAAGGCATCATTGTAATTATCGGCAGTAAACTTATTCCAAAAACCCTCCTTTTCCTGATAAACCTTCAAGCTGGAATGATCAATGTTTATACTCAAAATTTCAGCTGCCGGGAGTATCGCTTTAATATTTTTCTTTTCATTATCAATTTCAATCTCTGTTTCTGACAGGTCCACTCCCGCTGTAATAGTACCATCGTAGCTGCATAGAAGGTTTGACTTTGTTAAGCCCGCAATAATCCACCAATCTTTCATTGTTGAGTAGTCCATAACTTCCGTGAAGTAATATTCTTCTGTTACTAACCTTTCAACGTCCTGAAAGCTGTCCCGAATTGTTTCACTAGTAATAATCTCCTCAAAAGCTAATGGAAATGGTTTGGGTGTTTCATTTATCAGGACAGATTCCGGCAGGTTTTGGTTTGGCCTGACGAATGCTCCCGGATTAATATAAATACTGTAAGCCGCTATACCTACAGCTGTACATATTACCAGCACAGTTAGAACAATATATACAATTGATGATTTTTTCATTTTGAATACTCCTTTTTTAGAAAAATTGATTGTTGATTCATCTGCTTATAATAACATTCGCTGCCAACACAATGAACACAAGGATCTGTAATAAATAACTGACCCTTGTGTTTTTTGTTCCTTGCGTGGTTCAGGTTGTTTGTTTTATTGACGGCATGGCTTCCTGAGCACATTCTTCACGTTTTCGTCCCCTTGCGGGGGGTAGATTGTTTCTTACGGTTTGAAAATGCGTGATGTTTACATGACGTTTTCGTCCCCTTGCGGGGTGTAGATTGTTTCTTGCTCAAAGGCTCCAGACCATTATGGATACCATGTTTTCGTCCCCTTGCGGGGTGTAGATTGTTTCGGCAAAAAGCAACAAAAGCAATACCCTGCAGCCTTTTCCCTGTGTGCATTATCATAACAGAGGTAACGAAAAAAAGCAATCGTTTCATCAAACTGTATAAAAAATGGACTTAACAAGAGTCCTTTTTTGTAATACGCCCGGTGCGAACGCGGGTAAAACTGCCTGTTTAGCCGGTTGTTTTGAGAGGGGTTCGCACCGAATACATATATTGTTATCCGCAAAATACATTGTGCGTCGTGAGCAATAATGCTTTTTTGTCTCACGATATCATTGTGCGGATCAGGAAAAAGTGATAAGATGAATAATAAGATGTAAAAAACGATATGTCATTCCTGCGTCAATTTCCTTAACCTTTTCTCTCAAAATATCATAAAAAAGGAATAATACAATGAAAAATGATAAATCGGGCAGAAATGAAAGATTTACCGTAAAGAACCGCTTTAAATATTGGTTTGATAACAAGATGACAAGAGGATCTTGGGGTGCTGCAGAGAGCACCCCTTTCTCTTTCCTTATCCTATCAATCGGGATGCCATAAACGGCGGTTGTGCAGAGAGCTCCGCTATGATAGAATCATTATAATTTTAAATAAAAAAATTTTTACTGTTTTTCTGTAACGAAACAGCCTTTGCTCCGTCTAAAGAGTGAGTCTGACAAGGCGAGGAGGTGAAAATGTGGCCCGAGACAGCCGTGAAAAACTGTATGAGACCTATTATATGCGTGTATTTTCCTATGCTATGACTCTGACGGGAAACCGGGAAGAGGCCGAGGAGATCATGCAGGAGACTTTCTTCCGTGCTTTTTCAAAGCAGAAGGACTTCCGGGGAGAATCGGATGAAGGCACCTGGCTGTGTGCCATTGCAAAGAACTTCTTCCTCGACGGAAAACGCCGCGAACGCACCGTCGAACCGCTGTCGGAAGATCTGCCGGAAGACGGAAAGGACCTTGAGCAAAGGGCCGTAGACAGAGACACCTCGTTTCGGATCCATCTGGCGCTGCACGCGCTGGAAGAGCCTTACCGGGAAGCGTTTGAACTCCGAGTCTTCGGTGAACTGAGTTTTCGGGAGATCGGGACGATTTTTGGCAAAACCGAGAACTGGGCACGGGTCACTTATCACCGCGCCAGGCTGAAATTACAGGAAAGGATGCGTGAAGCATGAAAAACGAATGTGATGTGATCCGGGATCTGCTGCCGCTGTATGCGGACGATGCCTGCAGCGAAGGAAGCCGTGAGCTGGTGGAGGATCACCTGCCAAATTGCCCGGGATGTCGGGAAATGCTCCAGTCTCTGCGACAGACGGAAATAGAAAACGACCTCAAAAACGAGAAAAATGAGGTGATCCAATACGGTATTCGGCAGTTCCGGCGCCGCACCGCCGCTGTGGGCTCCGCCCTTTCCGGTTCTGTGCTGGTTCCGCTTCTGATTTGTCTCTATATCTACTTTGTTTTCGGTACTATCCCCGGCTGGTTTTATATTGTTTTGGCCTCGCTCTGCGTGGCTGCCTCTCTGACAGTCGTACCGCTGACGGTTTCGGAAGATAAGCTGTTCTGGACTGTCTGTGCTTTTTGCGTAAGTGTACTGCTCCTGTTTGCTGTGATCTGCCTGTGTACCGGCGGAAACTGGTTCTGGATCGCTTCCAGCGCAACCATGTTCGGCCTGGCAGCCGTTTCCCTTCCCTTCCTTGTCAGAGCCAGGCCGGCCAAAAAGCTGATCGGCAGCCGCAACCGGCTGATGGTGATCCTCGGCGTGGATGCAGCCCTGTTTGCCAATATGATGAATGCCATTTTCTCCTACGGAAAGACAGCCGTCCTGTTTCGGCGGGGTATCCTTGTGCTTCTTGTTCTGATCGCTTATGAGGTTTTTTTTGCAAAGAACGAAAAAAAGACCGGCATTTGACAGTTGCCGGTCTGCCGCAAAAGACAGGATCGTGATTTCCATGGTAAAGGGGTGAGCAAACCGCTCACCCCTTGATTTTCCTTTATGCTTTATTATGTTTCATCACAAAAACACCGCCTGCAGCCGCCCCCGCAACAAAAACAAGAAGGGTGAGCAGCAGGCTGATTTTTGCCCGCTTTGCCCTTTTCTTTGCCTGTTTTTTTGCCTTGCCGACTTTCTTTTTCGCCAGGCTGATCCCGGCCGCTGCCCCACCGAAGAGGAGCTTCTTGATAAGCTTCATTTTCCGTTCTCCTTCGTCTGATAATATTCAAAAAACATGAAGAAATTATAGCATAAATCCTGCGGGAGGACAACCGATAAAAACGGCTTCCCGCGAGAAGCCGTGGCAAGAATGAAGCCCCGGTATGCCGGTGGATCTTCCCGCTTGTATTTTCTTCAGAAACAGTGTACAATTTTCAAAAAAGATAAAAAAAGGAGAACTGCCATGGAAATACCGGAAACGATCCTGCAGGATGCCAAAACCCTGTATGACTTTCACGCTTCGTTCAGCCGCGCGCCGGAAAAGGCTGATATGATCCTTGCCGCGGGCAGCCACGACATGCGGGTACCGGAGCACGCGGCTTTTCTCTTTCACGAAGGCTATGCGCCGCTGATCGTCTGCACGGGGGGATTCGGCAAGATTACCGACGGGCTGTTCCGGGAACCGGAAGGGGTCCTTTTCGCCGATCGCTGCCGGGAATGCGGTGTGCCCCGGGATTGCATCCTGATCGAGCAGGAATCCAAAAACACCGGAGAAAACTTTTCCCTCAGCCGTGCGCTTTTCTCCCGGCTGGGGCTGGCGCCGAAAACAGGCCTGATCGTCTGCAAACCCTACATGTCTGCCAGGACCTGGGCGACAGGCACAAAGCAATGGCCGGAAGTTGCCTGGCAGGTAGCCGCTCCGCCCATCCCGTTTGAGGAATATGCCGGGAAGGATACCCCGCCGGGACAGGAAATTGAACTGATGGTGGGTGATCTGCAGCGGCTGAGAGTGTATGCCGAAAGAGGGTTTCAGGTACCCGTTGAAGTGCCGGAGCAGATCTGGGAAGCCTATGAGCGTCTAGCCCATGCAGGCTATGACCGGTATGTGCTGTAAAACAACGGGAACTGCCCGGAGCATTTCATTTGCACTTGCCTTTTTTCCCATTCCATATTAAAATAAAGTTTACGGTCTGATTCGGATCTCATCAATAATAACGAAGGAAGAAATGCTATGATTATGAACTGCGCCCAGTACACGGGCAAATGTGTATGCGGAAGAGAGCACACGCTGGAAACCAAAATGGTCGTGGTGGAGTACAATGCGCTTTCGCGGTTTGAAACCTATATGGAACAGGTTGGCCTGGCCGGCAAGCGCCGCACCGTGGTATATGATACCAACGTCTACCGCCTTACCGAGGGGAAGCACATCCCCTGCGACCAGGAGATCGTGCTGGATGCCAACGGGCTGCGCTCGGAAGATGTGCTGATTGAGATGATGATGAAGGATCTGGACGCGCCGGAGGTGATCGTTGCGTTTGGGGCAGGCACGATCATGGACTTCGGCCGTTATCCTGCCTACAAGCTGGGTATTCCCTTCGTCGCCGTACCGACGCTGGCCAGTTCTGACGGGTTCACGGCCAATATCTGTTCTGTGATCCTGGAAGGTCAGAAAAAATCTATCCCCATGTGTGCACCGATTCTCGTGGTGGCAGATCTGGACATTATCAAAGGAGCACCGGCACGCCTTGTTGCCAGCGGAATCAACGATATTCTCTCCAAGTATATTTCCCTGGTTGACTGGCGTATTTCTCATCTGGTCGACGGTGAGTATTACTGCCACATGGTCGCGGAGCTTGCCCAGCAGGCGCTCTCGATCATGCGCAATGCCGCCGATGTGTATGCCGAGACCGGCGCTGCAGATATTGAAGCCATGACGATGGCTCAGATGCTGAGCGGATTGACCATGCAGCTGCTGAATCATTCCCGCGCCGCTTCCGGGGCAGAACATCTGATCGCGCACCTGGTGGAAATGAAGCCGCCGCGCTTTGAAAAGGCAGAAGGCATCCACGGCGAATGCGTCGGCGTAGGCACCTATCTCTGTGCCAAAAAGTACCATGAGCTGGCAAAGAAGACGCCGAAAGCCAAACCTTTCGAGCCGCTGAGCGTGGAATGGATCCGGGAAAAATTCGGTGACCGCCTTGCCGACGGCATTGTGAAGGAAAATGCGCAGGACGTCCTCGGCACCTTTGACCCGCAGAACATTGTAGATTGCTGGGAGGATATCCGCAACCTGATCAGCACCATTCCTGCCCCCGAGACGTTGGAAAAGGTCTACCAGGGCTGCAGCTGCAGATATCTGCCCGAACACATCGGCATTGACCCTGCGCTTTCCGAAGAGATCCTGCCGGTATCGGCTGCCATTCGCAACCGGCTGACGCTGGTGCGCATGTTGCGGGTGCTTGATTTCGAATAAAATAGAAAAAGAACTGGAGGGCGGCAGGCACGTTAACCGATTATATTTTCAGTATTTCCAAATATGCAATCGTTTTTCTGTCAGCCGCCATTCTTTTGCGCTGCCTGCGTTCTCTGCTGCGCGAAAAAACGGAGCCGGAAATCTGGGCCTATCTGAAAGTTGGGCGGGAGACGGTTCCTGTGTCTCACTGGGAGAGTCTGCTGGGCTGCGCCAGATCCTGCGATATCCGCCTTTTCGGAGAGGGCATCAGCCGGTATCATGCAGTACTCAAACGCTCGGATCAGGGCGGTTGGGCTGTTTTTGATATTTTCTCCCGAAACGGCGTGTGGGTCAACGGTTCCCAGGTACGCTCTGACGGGAGTCCCCTGCGCACCGGCGATGTGATCAGCCTGGGCGGTAGCTGTGTGACCTTTCAGAATATCAGCACTGAGCAGCGGCAGAAAAATGAACAGAACCGCACCAATTCCGGCAAGCTCGTAAATCCGGCCGTCACATTGCTGGAACTGACGTTATTGCAGGCATTTCTGCTGCTGCAGCATGCCTACAGCGCCTCGCGGGAAAACTTTTCCGTGATTGCAATATCGTTTCTCACGCTGGGCGTGCTGGAGTGGTGCGTCTATCAGGCAATGCGCCTGATGGACCGCCTCGGGTTTGAAATTGAGATCCTTGCTTTCTTTCTCACCACGCTGGGTCTTTCAGTAGCAGCTTCTTCCATACCGGCCGGGCTTTATAAACAGGTGCTGCTGATCGTGGCGTCAGTGGTTTTGTTTCTGCTGTGCGGATGGGGGATGCGCTCCCTGCGCATTCTCAGGAGCATCCGCATCCCCTCCGGCGTGCTGGCACTTGGACTGCTGGTGCTGAACATCCTCACCAGCGACAGTATCAACGGGGCAAAAAGCTGGCTGGAATTCGGGGGATATTCCTTCCAGCCGTCGGAGCTGGTCAAGGTGTTTTATATCTTCGCCGGTGCCGCCACGCTGGAGATGCTCTACCGGGAGAAAAACCTCTATGCTTTTCTGCTCTATTCCGCTGCCTGTGTGTGCGCGCTGGCCATCATCGGTGACTTTGGCACAGCGCTGATCTTTTTTATAACCTTTCTTGTGATTGCTTTCATGCGCTCCGGCTCCCTGGCGACAGTGCTGATGGCTGTGACAGGGGCTGCCATGGCGGCCGTCATGGCTGTAACCGTAAAGCCTTATATTGCCCGCCGATTTACCGTCTGGCGGCATGTCTGGGATGATATGTTCGGCACCGGATACCAGCAGACCCACGCCATTTCCGCCGCGGCTTCCGGCGGTCTCATCGGCAAAGGGGCCGGATACGGCTGGCTGAAAAACATCACCTACAGCGACACGGATATGGTCTTTGCCTACGTATGTGAAGAGCAGGGGCTGGCTGTCGGCATTTGTATGGTCGGTGCCGTGCTGTTGATGGCCTTTTTTGCCTTTCGGTGCGCCAAAAACGGCCGAAGCGCTTATTATTCGATTGCGGCTTGTGCCGCCTCCGCCATGCTGCTTGTACAGCTGGCGCTGAATGTATTCGGCTCGGTGGATATGCTGCCCTTTACGGGAGTCACTTTTCCGTTTGTTTCCCGCGGCGGCAGTTCGCTTCTCTCCTGCTGGATGCTGATGGCCTTTCTAAAAAGCACCGACAACCGGCGCGGAGCAAGTTTTGCGGTAGATCCGCTGCATAAAATTGCCCCGATGGAGGAAAAGATCCTCCCCGTCACAGCACACCGCAAAGGGAAAGCCGGCAAAAAAGGAAAAGGGAGTAAAAAAGCATGAAGAAGATCCGCACCCGCGCGCTCTTTGTGCTGATGATAGCCTTTTTCGTCATGGCCGGGATGGTCTGGTTCGTACGGGAAGATTACCTCCACGGCCGGCGCTGGGCTATGGCCTTTTCCACCTTCGACAATGAGGCGGAAGGGCAATTGCTGGACTGCAACGGCGTTCCGCTGGCTGCCTTCGGGAAAGGCAAACGGGATTACTCGGGCGACTACCTGACACGCGTTGCCAATTACCATGTGACCGGCGATTTTAACGGGATGTCGGGTACGGGTGTGCTCACCCGTTTCTGGGGCAGTGCACAGGATTACGATTTTGTCAACGGCACCTCGGTACGCCGTCACGGCACGGTGTTCCTTGGGGTAGATGCGAAAGCCGACAACTATGCCTACACACTGCTGAACAGCAGCGGGAAAGGCACCGTCATGGTACTCAACTACCGCACCGGTGAAGTGAAATGCCTGGTCTCCTGCCCCTCGGCAGATCCCGTGGATACGGAACGGGAAGTGGAAGACAGCGCCTATCTCAACCGCGCCCTCTCCGCCACTTACATCCCGGGCTCCACATTTAAGCTGATCACCTCGGCTGCGGCACTGGAAAGCCTGCCGGATCTGGAAACGATGCAGTTTACCTGCTGGGGGGAATATGACATTGCGGGGATCAAGATTACCTGTGAAGAGGCCCATGGTGTACAGACCTTTGAGCAGGCACTGGCCAATTCCTGCAACTGCGCTTTCGCGCAGATCACGGTGCAGGTGGGGCAGAAGCGCATGGTACAGCATGTGACCGATTACGGCTTTCTGAGCGGCCACACGATCAATGGGATCTACACCTCGGCCGGGAATTATCCCCTTACCTTTGTAGGTGATCCGGAACTTGCGTGGTCGGGCATCGGGCAGTCCGTTGACCAGGTGTGTCCATTTTCCATGCTTCGATATGTTGCCGCTATCGCCAATGACGGTGTGCTGGCAGAACCCTCCTTTTTAAAAACGGCACAGCCTGAAAAGACCACGCAGCTTGTCCGCCCCGATACGGCAGCCAGACTGCAGCAGCTGATGCGCAACAATGTGAAAAGCCACTATGAGCAATATATTTCCTTCCCCGGCCTGGAGCTTTGTGCAAAGACCGGCACTGCAGAGACGGGCGCCGGGACTTCCCATTCCTGGTTTACAGGGTTTGTACGCAGTGAGACGCACCCGTACGCCTTTGTGGCAGTAGTGGAAGAAGGCGGCTACGGGCTTTGGTCCGCCGGGGTGCTAGTCAACGACCTTTTGCAGTTCATGGTGAACGGAAACTGACAGAAAGACATTTCAAATGATCGATATCACAGTAAACAATGTAACAAAGGGTTTTGAAATTGGCAGCAACGTGCTGGACGGGCTGAGTTTTACCGTTTCCTCCGGAGAACGAGTCGCCATTCTGGGGAAGAACGGGGCAGGGAAAAGCACCCTGTTTCGCCTCATCACCGGGGAACTGTTTCCCGATGAGGGCACCATCGTGGTGGCTCCTGGCAAGCGCCTTGGGCTGATTTCCCAGATCCCCGTCTACCCCGACGGCTGGACAACGGAGGACGTTCTGCGAAGCGCGCACAGGGAATTGGACAACATGCTCGCGCGCATGGGAGAAATTGAGGCTCAGCTTGCAGACGGGCAGGATGCCGACAGCCTTCTGAAGGAGTATGACCGGCTGCAGAGCGAGTATCAGCGCCTGGGCGGATACGAGGCGGATGCCGAGCGCAACCGCGTAGCCAGCGGTCTGGACATTACCCCGGAGCTGCGCACACGGCTTTTCGAGCAGCTCTCCGGCGGGGAGAAGACCCGTGTCAACCTGGCACGCCTGATCCTGGAAGATACCGACATACTTTTGCTGGATGAGCCCACCAACCATCTGGATCTGCATGCCACCGAATGGCTGGAGGACTATATTGCCCGCTTCAAAGGCACTGTGCTTGCCATCTCCCACGACCGGTATTTCCTGGATAAGGTTGCACAGCGGTGTATTGAGATCGTCGACGGGAAAGCCGAGTTTTATAACGGAAATTACAGCTTTTTCGTGCAGGAACGTCAGAAACGCTTTGAGGAAAAGAAGAAGCAGTATGAAAAAGATGCCGCCAAGATCGAGCAGCTCCAGCGTGCGGCCGACCAGATGCATCTCTGGGCTTTCATGGGCAATGACAAACTGCACAAGCGCGCGTTTTCCATGGAAAAGCGCATTGAAAAACTGAAAAAAACGGAGCGTCCCGTCCAGCAGAAGAAGCTGAGTATCCGCTTTAAAGAAACCGGTTTTACCGGAGACGAGGCAGTGGTAATGGCAGATCTCTCCAAACGATACGGAGAAAAGCAGCTCTTCTCCGGCCTGGATATGGAGATCACCGGCGGAGAGAGCGTTGCCATCGTAGGGAGCAACGGAATCGGGAAATCCAGCCTGGTACGGATCCTTGTGGGCGAAGAAGCCCCAGACACCGGCTTTTGTGCCCTCGGCCCCCAGATCCGCGCCGCTTATCTGCCGCAGATCGTCCGCTTTACAAGCAATACACGCACGATGCTGGATACGATGCTCTATGACTGCAAATGCACACCGCAGCAGGCCAGAGACCGCCTTGCCGCCTTCGGGTTTCGGGGAGAAACGGTGATGACGCCGGTGGGTGCACTCTCCGGCGGGGAACGCAGCCGCCTGAAGCTGTGTATGCTGATGGGAAGCGACATCAACCTCCTTGTGCTTGACGAACCGACCAACCACCTTGACATTGCCAGCAGGGAGTGGATCGAGGATGCTTTGGAGGATTATGAACAGACGCTGATTTTTGTTTCCCACGACCGGTATTTTATCGACCGTTTTGCCACACGGATCCTGTCTTTCAACGACGATGGCACCCTGACGGATTACCGCGGTCCTTACCGTGAGTTTCTTGCCTGGCGGGAGCGGCAGGCGGTGTTTGCCGAGAATACCCGAAACCGCGAGCAGAAGGAGAAAAAGGCCGTCCACAAAAATGCCCATGCAGCCGACAGCCTGAAATCTTCTGCGAAGATCGAGCGGGAGATCGAGAAAATTGAGGCGCAGCTAGCCCGCCTTGACGCGGAAGCGGAAGAGAGTGCCAGTGACTATCTTCGCCTGATGGAGCTGGACGAGCAACGTCGGTCTCTTAACGAAAAGCTGGAACCGCTGTATCTCAAATGGGAGGAGCTGAATGCATAAGATGAAAGGCTGGGTGTTGGGATGCCTGATTTTGTGCATCCTTGCCGCATTCTTTTTCTTTGCCATGCGCGGATATTCCTATATCAGTTATACGCTTATATTCCTTGCCTTCCTGATTGCCGTCCATCATCTTGCTCCGTTGTGGCTGCGGCGCGTGGTGGCCGCCGTCACCTGTGTCGGCCTTTGCTACTTCTGCTTTGTGGAAGGGCTGGTGATCACGGAGGCCGTCAGGGGGAAACAGCTGCAGAAAGCAGAAAGAGGCAGCCTGATCGTTCTAGGCGCTGCTGTGCATGGCAGTGAGCCTTCCCTTGCACTCTATCACCGGATGGCAAGTGCGCTGACCTATCTGGAAGCCTTCCCGGAAAGCCGTGTCGTCGTCAGCGGCGGACAGGGCAAGGGGGAAGATATCAGTGAGGCACAATGTATGCATGACTGGCTGATCCGGCATGGTGTAGAGGAGAAGCGCATCCTGATGGAGGACCGCTCGACCTCCACCATGGAAAACCTCCGTTTTTCCTGGGAGATCTTAAATGAACTGGGAACAGCCCCGGATGACGTTGCTGTCCTGTCCAGCGGATACCATCTGTACCGGGCAAAAAGCATGGCGCGAAGCCTCGGTCTGGAAGCGGTCGGCGTGACGGCTCAGCCCGGTTATCCGATCTACACGCTGGGGATGTTCATCCGTGAGGCCTTCGGCGTTACACATCTTTGGATTCTGGGAGATTGACTTATGGATGATCAGGAACTGATTATTGAAGAGGACGCGTTCCTCCCCTCTCCGGCGGAGGAAGCAGAGGACACGCAAAACGCCGAGCCCGGCACCCTGTACATTGTGGCTACACCGATCGGCAACTCCAGAGACATGTCCATACGCGGCAGAGCCATTCTTTCCGATTGCGACATGATTGCTGCGGAGGACACCAGGCGTTCCATGGTATTGCTCAATAAGCTCGGCATTCGCAACCGGCTGGTTTCCAATCACAAATTCAATGAGTACGGCAAGGCCAGATTCTTCCTACAGGCGCTGCAGGAGGGCAAAAGTGTGGCTGTGATCACCGATGCCGGCACCCCCTGCATCTCTGACCCCGGCAACGAACTGATTAAAGCAGCAGTAAAAGAAGGCATCCGCGTTGTTGGGGTACCCGGCTGCTGTGCCGCCGTCAATGCGCTGTCGATCTCGGGGTTCGATTTGAGCTCGTTTCTTTTCTTCGGTTTCTTTCCGCGTGAAAACGCAGACAGAAAAAAACTGCTGGAAAAAATGCGCCGAGGCGATACAAAGACCTTTGCTTTCTATGAGTCGCCCAAGCGCATCATGGATCTGGTGGATTTTTTTCTCGCTGTCGAAGCACAGGTGCAGATGTGCCTCTGCAATGACATGACAAAACTGCATGAAATGACTTTTCGCGGCACACCGTCCGAGGTCAAAGAGCAGCTTCTCACCAAAGGCAATTATGAAAAGGGGGAATATGCCGTCATTGTAGAGGTTGCGGACGGCTATCTCTTCCGGAAAGAGGAACACGCCGTTTCCGCCGAAGCCCTGCTGATCGACAGCATGGTCACACAGAGCATCTCCAATGTGAAAGATGCCGTAGCCGCCGTGCTTTCGGATGAAAACAATTCCTACAGCAAAAATGAACTGAAAGCTGCCGCATTGAATCTGAAAAAACTGTTTTCCTGATGAGAATAACCAAGAAAAGGAGAGGCTCCGATGACGGAACCTCTCCCCTGCTGTTTTATGCTGTTTTTTAGCGAACGCGGATCTCCCAGCCGGCGTTGATCCTGTTGATGTCCTTGATCAGGGTCGGGTTGAGAGCCTTGATTGCCTCACAGGTGGTGTGGAAGCGATAAGCAATCTCAGAGAGTGTGTCGCCGGATGCGATGCGGTAGAAGGTCATGCCGCCCTGCGTCCATTCCGGGCCTCTTGCGCTGCCGCCTACGGTGCCTTCCAGATCTGCGTCTTTAATGATTTCTGCCATGATAGTAATCTCCTTT
>JAFRIV010000046.1 GCA_017432615.1 Oscillospiraceae bacterium | reverse complement strand
TGTTCAGGGGCAGGCTGGTTTTAGCGTGCTCTGGGTAAAGTCGCGGTAGTTTTCGCTGAAAGCGCGAATTCTATCGCTTTTTTCACGTTTTTGGCCGTAGAAAAGGAGCTGTGCAAAATTCTTATTTTGCTACAGCTCCATCACTTTCTGAAGAATTTTATATGGAGGTCAAGCAGAAAGAGCATAAACCACATCATTACATACGGCGCCGCAGATGCTGCCGTAGCCGTCAAACAGAAATTCTACCGTTACACCCTGGCTGTTCCGTCCGGCATGAAGCGTCAAAGCTTCCGGAGAAGTAAGATCCCACTTTCCTTTGAAAACCCTGTCTCCGCAATACTGAACAATTCTGCCATTTGTCTTTAGCACAAAATAGTCTCTGGCGTCCTCCTCATTTACGAATCTGCAGGATTGGATCTGGCTGAGCAGGACTTCTCTATCATCCATAACTGAAATGACCGCACTTTCATTTTCTGCCGAGGCGGCTTTTGTATCTCCGACATAAGCACAGGAAGCATATACCAGAAACATCACAAGGACAGGAAGAATCAGATAGTCCCTGTATTTCATGATTTGAACGCCCCCCTGCAATACAGATATAGCCATAAAAAGAATAAAAACTATCACATAATCATGTTTCCATAATCTATTATCTTTTATAACATTTATGTCAACTCATTTCAACGTTTTTCTTTTGTCATTTTTACATTTTTTATGCCTTTTTTGCCAAAAAAAGGTATAAAAATTGTGCTATTTTACCAGAAAATAGCACATTTAGTGTATGTAAAATTTATTGCATACAATATATAGTTTGTGAATCAGTCTCCATAATCAGAAAAAATAATTGTTTTTATAAATCGTAACTGTTTAAATATCTCTCCTGTTCCGCAGTGAGAACGTCAATGTGTTTCCCCATAAACGTCAGCTTCTTTAAAGCAACTTCCCGATCCACTTCCGGCGGCACATCGATCAGTTTTTTCTGTATCTTTCCGGCATTGTCAACCAGATATTTTGCAGAAAGTGCCTGAATGGCAAAGCTCATATCCATGATTTCTGCCGGGTGTCCATCGGCACAGGCGAGATTGACAAGCCTTCCTTCTCCGAGTACAAAGATCCACTTCCCGTTGGGAAGGCAATATCCCATAATGTTTTTTCTCTGCTCCCGCTGGTCTGTCGCAATGGCACGCAGACAGGCCATATCGATCTCGGTATCAAAATGCCCAGCATTGCACAGAATGGCTCCTTCCTTCATAACAAGGAAGTCCTCTTTTGAAATGATCTTATCACACCCCGTCACTGTTACAAAGAAGTCTCCCACTGCAGCAGCCTGACGCATCGGCATGACATCATACCCGTCCATAACCGCTTCCAGGGCACGGACAGGATCCACTTCCGTAACGATAACTCGTGCACCCAGGCCTTTAGCTCGAAGGGCTGTTCCCTTTCCGCACCAACCATAGCCGGCTACTACTACGATCTTTCCTGCCACAATCAGGTTTGTGGTGCGGCAGATCCCATCCCAGACAGACTGTCCGGTACCGTAACGATTGTCAAAAAAATGTTTGCAGGCAGCATTGTTGACACGAATCATCGGAAAAGCGAGTTTACCGGCTCTGGCCATCGCTTCCAGCCGGTTGATCCCGGTCGTCGTCTCTTCACAGCCGCCGATAATAAAGGGTATCAGTTCCGGCATTTCATGATGCACCATATTAACAAGGTCTCCCCCGTCGTCAATAATGATATTGGGAGCATTTGCCAGAACATGACGGATATGAGAATAATATTCTTCTTCTGAGGCACCGTACCAGGCATGCACTTCCATTCCGTCAGCTACCAGCGCAGCAGCCACATCATCCTGGGTAGAAAGCGGATTGGAACCTGTAATAAACATCTCAGCTCCGCCGGCTCTAAGGACTTTACACAAAAAAGCCGTCTTGGCTTCCAAATGTACGGAAAGTGCGATCTTAACACCTCGAAAAGGCTGGGTCTGACGAAATTCTTCCCGCAGTGTACGAAGCAGATCACAGTTTCTCTCCACCCACTCGATCTTCTTCTCCCCTGCCTGAGCAAGAGACAGATCTCTGATTTCACTTGGCATAAAAATGTTTCTCCTGTTTTCCTACCTATTTACATATGAAAGCATTCCACTCATCGTCGCACAGATGTTCTATAATGGAAAAACCGTTTTCTGTCAGCGCATTCTTGACTTCTTCCTGTCTCCCGTCAATAATGCCGGAACAGATGAAGACTCCCCCCGATTTCATAAAGGAATGTACTTTCGGAGCAAGAGCAAGGATCACATCTGCCACAATGTTTGCCAGAACGATATCATACCCGGTTCCGAGCATTTTTATGAGAGAAGCATCATTGAGGATGTCCCCTGCATAAACAACAAAGCGGTCTCTCCCAAGATTGTTAAGACCTGCATTGGAGCAGGCCACATCCGGAGCCTTCGGGTCGATATCCACCCCTACGCAGGAATCACTTCCCAGCACAAGCGCTCCGATTCCGAGGATCCCGCTTCCGCACCCCAGATCCAGTACACGTTTACCAGGGCCCGTGACCGCCTCCAGCGCGCGAAGGCACATTCTCGTAGTGGCATGACTGCCGGTTCCAAAGATCAGACCGGGGTCAAGACGCAGGGGCAAGCGTCCGTCATCCGGTACGGCTTCCCATTCGGGAACAACAACCAGCCTATCGCCTACTTCAATAGGCTTATAATACTCCCGCCAGTTGTTTTCCCAATCGCTGTCCTGTACGGTAGAAACTTCACAGGCCGGAAACGCCGCTTTCACCGCTTTCATTTTTTTCATGCCGTCTGCATCCTCTGTGAAATAAAATTTCAGGCGGCTCAGCCCGGCATATTTTTGCGTCAGTTCATCATCCACATAATCCCAGTACTGTGTGTTTTCCTCCAGGAAACGGTGAAAATCCGCTTCATCTTCAATGATAAAGCCTTCCGCTCCCAACGCTTCGAGTTGTGTGCATCGTTCTTCGATCTGCTCACTGGGTGTGTCGAGCGTCATTTCAAAATACTTCATTTAGCCCGATCCTGTGCAATCAGAAGCTTCAGTGCTTCTACAGATACTTTTACTGAGCCGGAAGTATCTTCACTCATCTTCTGGTCAAGTCCTGCAGCTTCCCGCTCCTGATTCCACACCACATGGAAACAGGACCCACAGCGGCAGCGCAAAGCATTGGCTACAACGAACAACGCGGCAGATTCCATTTCGGAAGCCTTGACACCAAGTCGCTTCCAGGCTTCCCATTTTTGAAGCAGTTCATAGGATACCGGCATGCGGGCAGGGTTATGCTGACCGTAAAAGGAGTCTTTACACTGGACAATGCCGGTATGTGTAGGATAGCCAAGGGAAAGAGACGCAGCGCGCAGAGCAGCAGTAACGTCAAAATCAGGCACTGCCGGGTATTCGATGGGTGCATATTCCATACTGGTATGTTCAAATCGTATTGCCCCTGTAGCGACAACGATATCTCCTGATTTCACGTCCAGATCAATACCGCCGCAGGTCCCGGTACGGATAAATGTATCCGCTCCGATATTGTGCAGCTCTTCCATAGCTATGGCGGCCGACGGTCCGCCGATTCCCGTGGAGCAAACGCTGACCATTTCTCCGAGAATCGTCCCGGTAAAAACATTATACTCCCTGTTATTTGACACATGATGTGCATCATCAAACAATGCGGCAATGGCTTCACAACGTCCAGGATCCCCCGGTAGGATCACATACCGGCCCACATCACCTTCTACACAATGAATATGATATTGTCTGTCCATTTTTTGCATACGCATACCCCTCCATAATTTATTTTTTATATGAATGGTATCATACCACAAATAATTCCTTCTGTAAATTCACGAATTTTTCTTGCATTTTTCTCCCAAATAGGATATACTCATGCCTGCATTTGCCGGTGTGATGGAATGGTAGACGTGACGGACTCAAAATCCGTTCCTGGCAACAGGGTGTGGGTTCGAGTCCCACCACTGGCATTTTCAAGCTAAGAAATCCGTAAAATATCCGGTATATTTTACAATTTCTTAGCTATTTTTATGTTTTCTAAAATCTTCTTTAGTTTTGCGTAATTACTACCAGATCACTAGATTCTTTTTTAGGAAAATTAGAAAGGCGTTGCCTCTCAATAGCTCTTCCCGCTATTTTGAGACAACGCCTGATTGTGTTTATCCATTTTATTGTAGAAAAAGATCAATCTTCCTGCGTGCCGTCATCGCAGATGAGGCCATATCCTCCCTGCTTTCTCTTGTATACCACAGAGACCGCCTCTTCCTCCTGCATATTCTTGAATACAAAGAACTCATGCCCAAGCAGATTCATCTGCAAAATTGCCTCTTCGGGAGACATAGGTTTGATGGAAAAATGCTTGCTGCGGACAATCTTGAATTCCTCTTCCTCTTTCTCCTCCTCCGGTACAGGAGCATAAGCAGGGGCATGTTCCTTCTCGAGTGCGCCTTCTCTCAGACGCTTTTCAAGACGTGTCTTGTTACGGCGGATCTGACGTTCAATGGCAGCCACACCAGAATCGACCGATGCATACATATCGGACGTCAACTCGCTGGCACGGTAATACATACCATTATTGTGGATCGTGATTTCAGCAAGATACCTGCCGCGCTCCAGACTGAAGGTTACATAGGCATCACCTTCAGTTTTGAAAAAACGATCCAGCTTGCTGATCTTGCGAATGGCATAATCCCGCAGTTCTTCAGAAGAACCCATGCGTTTTTCCGTAAATGTGAACTTCATAACTAATCTCCTTTCTTGTAGCCATGCGTAAAAAGCCTGTTGACGGCTTTCCTCTGAAATGATTATATCATAAATGAAACAAAAACAAAAGAGTGAATATAGCCAGCCTGCATGTTTTTCAGCTGTTTTTCTTGGCCTGCTGTTAAAATGTAATCATACAGTACGGCAGTGCATCGTTTAAGGCCCGGATCTGATCCGCTGCAATGGGGTTCCCGCTTAAATTCAACTGCCGCAAATTGGTAAGAGCATATAGCGGATTGACGTCGATAATCTGATTGTTGGAAAGATCAAGACTCGTCAGGTACTTCAGCGCCATCAGCGAAGAAATATCAGTAA
Organism: Oscillospiraceae bacterium; assembly: GCA_017432615.1. GTDB lineage: Bacteria > Bacillota > Clostridia > Oscillospirales > Oscillospiraceae > Limivicinus. The sequence goes on along the minus strand of JAFRIV010000046.1, from coordinate 52,306 downwards.
GATAATTATTCGACAGATCCAGTGTTGTAATGGTGCGCCAGCTCTCTGTAAACTGGAAATAAAAAATCTGAGAAATGTTGTTGCTGCCGAGGTATACTGTTTCCAGATTGTTCAACTGCATCAGGAAAGAGAGATCGTTGATCCCTCTCCCCGTCATATCAAGGACAGTTGTATCGGATGTGATGGTAAGCCTGTCAGCATCCACAGAATATACAAGGTCGGAATGGGTGATATAGCAGGCAGGGATCAGACTTTGCAGCCTTCGATATCCCTCTCCGGTAAGACCGGGGTTATATTCCACATTACAGTTTGTAAGCCTTGAGAGGTTCACAAACTGGTCGATATCCGCATCGGAAAACCCTGTACCCGAAAGATTCAGCGTATTTAAGTTTTTCAATCTCCCAATTCCCGTAAAGTTACTGATTGCATTATTGGCAAGGTTAAGTTCCTGGAGAGAGACTATTGACCCAAGCGGAACAGTGGAGCTGATGGAGTTGGCCGAAACATCCAGCACCTTCACTGCCGTAAGCCCCATCAGCGGGCGAAGATCCGTAATGTTGTTGGACGAAAGATTGAGGGTCTGAAGGCCGGGGATATCCATCAGCGGTGTAAGATCAGAAATTGCATTACCGCTCAAATTCAAAGTGGTCAGGTTCTGGCAGGCAGAAAGTGCTGAAATATCGGTCAGCCCGCGATGGCTCAGATTCAGAGAAGTAATGTCCGTTTGAAAAGACTCTCCCCCGAGAGCTATCAGTCCGGATCTGCCGGCAGTATCTGTAGTTGCTCCGTTAATGGCACAGTTCGGTAAAGCATTGGAAAGATCGCTTAATGCTTCAGGGGAAAGGGTAATTCCTTTCAAGCTCAGCGTTGTAAGCCCGCTGAGAGAATACAACGGTGAAAAATCTGAAATCGGGTTGCTGTCAAGATATAAAGTGCGCAGGCCTGTCAGGTTCCTCAAGGGGCTGATATCATGAATGGAATTGCCGCTGAGATTCAATGTTGTCAACCCACCGAGGCTGGAGAGTGGGGTAATATCTGTTAATCCGTTGCCCGCGAGAGACAGATTATTCAGAGAATAGAGAGCACTGATCTCCGACAGGACACCGTTTCCCAAGGTCTGATTGTCAAGCACCAGGCTTGTTTCCGTTGCTGCATATTGTACACCGGCGATCGTCACTGTACCGTTTTGCTCGTTTCCCTTTTTCTTTGCTTCAATAGAGGCGAGCTTTGAACTGATTGCCGCATCTGAAGTTTTCATCATGCGCAATGCTTCAATTGCTCTGTCATAATTACCCAGAGCTTCATAACATTGCGCCATCATCAGCAGGCATTCATCTGATCGGTCAATTGCCGCTGCCTTTCGCAGGTTGGCCAGCGCTCTTTCATATTCACCCGACAACGTATCTGTCTGAGCAGCTTCAATGTATCTGTCATAAGCACGATTTTCAGAAATACTGCGGATCAGAAATGCCATCGATATCAAAGTTACCGCAATGGCAAAAATCAGCAGCAGATACAAAACAGCTTTTCGTTTTTGCAGCGCGTCTGACACCTCACGGCGGTAGACACTCTGTGTTTTCATGAATGGCTACCCTCGTCAGTATCCTGTTCTGTTGCGGAGGTAAATCCCGCGGGTGTAAGGGTCAATTTGATGGGGCCGGAAGACGGTGCAAAAGGATCGTCTTCTGTCTGACTCTCCATTGCAGGCACTGCGTTTTCCTCTGCCGGCTCCTTTTTATGCTCAACATTGGTCTGAGGATCTGCCGCCTTTGGAGTTGAATCCGATTTCGCTGAATCAGTTGCCGGGGATGCCGGGATACTCTCTGAAGCCACGGTTTCCTTCGGTTCCGAAACGACCGGAAGCTTTTCTTCCGGTTTTGTCACAGGTGGTGAAGGTGCTTTTTCACTCAAGGGTTTTCCCGGTTTTGATTTCAACGAATGTGTCAATCCCAGCGTAAGGAAAAGTCCGGCAAGAAAGATGCACAGCAAACTGCACTCCATCAGCATAGGAGCTGCGGAAAGCCATCCCCCCATCTGAAAAGCCGGCACGACTTCCAGCCAGATATGTGCCGCCAAACCTGCCAACAGGAGAAGGAACATCAGCCACTTGGTCCGTGCTCCGAAAACCGTGGCAGAGTAGACTGCTGAAATTGCCATACAGCCAAATACTCCCGCTAACTTTACAAGCATTGCCAGATCGATCTGCTGCAGGTTGTCATAGGAAAAAAGCCGCAGTACAAAGGACATGCCAAAGCAAACCACCGGAATGGCTGAAAGCCAAAAGCCGCGTTTGCTGAAAGCCAAAATGCAGATCATCAGAAAAATGCAGCAGATCAGCGGGAGAAGAAATTCCACCAGCATGAAGCGGTCAACACGCAGCACAGCAATATCGATCACCCCGCCGATTGCCCTTAAGATTACAGCAAGAATCAGGCAGAATAATGATGCTTTTGAAAAAAAACCTCTTTTATCCAGCATGTATTTTTCGCTTTTCATAGATGCCTCCCAAAACTGTATTGAAAATATACTCATCCTGCTCTATGAGTATATAGTTTAACACAATCTTTCTCCTTCTTCAATAACGAAAAAAGGAGCGGCTTTCATCAGCCGCCCGCTTTTGTTTGAAATTATTGATTATTCAGCCGGAGAAAACTCATCCTTGCCGACGCCGCAGACTTCACAAACGAAATCATCCGGGAGATCTTCCCATTTTACGCCCTGCTCGTCTTCGTCATATTCCCAGCCGCAAACATTGCAAACGTATACCATATACATACTCCTTTCTGTCTATTGTCCTGAAAGGCACTTTTGCACCTTTCGTCTGTCTCTTTATACCACATCCCACGCCGGATGTAAAGTGAAAAGAAGATCACAGGATCTGTCACTTTGTTCACAAAAATTTCACCCGTTTTCATTTCATTGCTATATAATAGCATCAACCATTAAACAGGAGGTAAATAATATGGGTATTCTGGGTAATCTTGTAAAAGCCGGTGTTGCCGCCGGTGCAGCTTTTGCTGCAGTTAAAATTGGCGAAAAGTACAAAGAGAAGAACCCCGAAAGTGATCCGAACAAGACGATGGATGCTTTCAAAGAAGCTGCTGGTGAGTTTTACAAAGAAGCTTCCGCCACAGTAAAGGAAAAAGCTCCCGGCGTCATGGAAACCGTACAGGCAAAAGCGCAGGAAGCTTATGCCTTTGCCAAAGAAAAGGCTCCCGGCGCAACTTCCATGGCGGAAGATCTTTATAACAAAGCAAAAGAAGCAGCTCCTGAGGTTATCGGCACGGTTCAGGCGAAGGCTGAAGAAGCTTATGAGTTTGCCAAAGAGAAAGCACCTGAAGCCACTGCAAAAGCTGAAGAACTGGTTGGTAAAGCGAAAGACTTTATCTCTTCCCTCGATGAGGAGCCGGTTGACGGCGAGGTAGTTGAGTTTGAAGCACCTGCAGATGCTCCTGTTCAGGAACCTGCTGCGGATGAAGCAAGCGCAGACGAAGAGAAGTAATACCTCCTTTCTCTTTTCTCCTTTCCCTCTGTGTTCTCAAGACGCAGAGGGATTTTTAAAAGTGTTGTATGAAGAAATTTTTTTCAAAATATGAGAAAGCTATCCTGTTATTTTTTCCCTCCGTTGCTATTGTGGTCGGATGCCTGGTGCTGATTCCTCAACTGTTGAAGATTTTTTCTTCTCCCCGTGATCTCGAATATACAGCCATCCCTAACATTGATCAGCTTACGGAAGTAGTCGACGCACAGGATCTCCCTGATGAGATAAACGCCGGGCACCAGTTTGCCCCCGAAGAAGCCGTACCGGAAGCAATTGATCAGCCGTTTGAACCGGAAACCTATTACGGTTGGCGGGAGAGCGAAGACGGCAAACGGACGTACCTTGATCGTTATGGCACACCGCTTCACGGTCTGAAGTATATCGACAATAACCTCTTTTATTTTGATGAAAACGGGATCTGTGCTGAGCGGATCGGTGTAGACGTCAGTTTTTATAACGGCACGATCAATTGGCGGCATCTCAAAGAGATCGGAATCGATTTTGCACTGCTGCGTCTCGGTGGAAGAGGCTGGGGACAGGGAGGTACGCTTTATGATGACAGCCTGTTCTTCAATTACCTCAACGGAGCAAAAGCGGCCGGGCTGACTGTTGGTGTTTATTTCTATTCTGCTGCCGTCAACCAATTGGAAGCGGTACAGGAAGCCAGCCTTGTTGTTCAAAGGCTGCGGGGGTTTTCCTTGGAAATGCCTGTTTATCTTGATATTGAGTATTCCGGCAATTATCCCGGCGGTCGTGCAGATACATTAAGCATGGCAAAGCGGATGGAGAATATCAAAGCATTTTGCAGGACGATAGAAAACGCAGGATATTCGGCAGGTATCTATTCCAGTGAAAGCTTCTTTACGGATGAGCTTTCTCTGGACGCACTCTCCCGATATGACATCTGGATGGCAAGTTATACCGAAAACAATGCCCTCCCGTCTCAAAAAGTTCCTTACAATATCTGGCAGCTGACCGACCGCGGGCGTTTGCCGGGCATAAGCGGGACCTGCGATATCAATGTAATGTTTTAAGTGCATGAATGCTCCGGCAGTTCAATAATTGCCGGAGCATTCATATTGATAAAAAGGTTCAGCGAAACAGCTGCATTTCACAGTCATACGTCTCTAGACGCGTGAAAGCAGCAAAGTCCGGCTGAAGAGCCGGTCTTTTCTGCTGTAAGGCTTCTGATAACAGGTCAGGATTAAATGTCGGTTCCTGCGCCGAGATTACAGCTTTTACCTCTACAAAACTTTCCCCTGCCGTAAAATGAATTTCTCGAATGCCCCGGATCACATCAAAGTCGGAATACCCACGCTTGCTTTTTTTTGAAATAATGATACTCTCCGCACTGTAAAAAGACTGAAGAGCCTCTGTCATCTCCTGTATGGAAGCATTGTCATATTCCATTCGTCCTTCGATGGCGAGATATTTCAATTCGGAAGCTTTTCTTTGCGGTTCATAGGCCTCAAGCACTGTGATTCCTTCCGGGAGCGTCCGATTGAGTTTTTCAACGATTTCCGAAGGATCCGGATCTTCTGTCATCCGAAAATCCATAATTTCACACAGGCTGGCCGTACCCACAGAGAGCGGAAGGATAATCGAGAGGATCGGATGCGGATTAAACCCTTCAGAGTATCTGATGCGAAATCCCGCCCGTGAAAAGGCTCGCTGCATGGTGTGCATCAGGTCAAGATGAGAGATATAGATAGATCGGCCTGTTTTTTGGAAACGCATCCGATATTTATCCATCACATTTTCCTCCTTCCAGAAGTGCAGCTGCGCCGCAGGCAGAACATGTTTTTCTGCAATCCGGCGAAAGCCTGGCTTCATAAGCCATGGCACGTTCATGGATCAGATGCTGCTTTCTTACGCCGACATCGATCATATCCCAGGGAAGCACCTCTTCATTCGGTCTGTCGCGAAAAGCATAGAATGCAGGATCGATGCCCGCCTTTTGAAAAGCGGTGATCCAACGATCATAAGAGAAATAATCACTCCATGCCTCCAGGCGTCCGCCTTGCCGCCAGACATCCTCGATGGCATCAGCAACTTTTCTATCACCCCTGGAAAGCACCGCTTCAATAACGCTGGTCTCTGCATCATGCCAATTATAAACTACATTTCTTGCGGTGATGGATGAACGCAGCAGATTGACACGGCGTAAATATTCCTCGGGAGTTACCTGCGCTTCCCACTGGAACGGGCTGTGGGGTTTGGGAATAAAGCAGGAAGTAGAAATTGTGATCCGTACCCCGCGGTTCTTGTTTTTTGCATACTGCCGCCAACAATGAAGCACCTGATCTGCCATTTCAGCAATGCCGATTATATCCTCATCGGTTTCTGTGGGCAGGCCAAGCATATAATACAGCTTAACGCTGTTCCATCCGCCCGCAAAGGCAATACGGCATGTGTTTAAAAGATCCTCTTCCGTAACATTTTTGTTAATGGCATCCCGCAGACGCTGACTGCCGCCTTCCACCGCAAACGTCAATCCGCTTTTGCGAACGCGCTGAAGCTTTTCCATCAGTTCCATGGAAAAATTGTCCGCCCGCAAAGAAGGCAGCGAAACCCCGATACTGCGGCTTTCACAGTATTCCAGCAGTCCGTCACAAGTCTGCGAGAGATGGCGGTAATCACTGGAGGAAAGTGAAAGCAAGGTGACGTCCTCATAACCGGTCTTCTGCAGGGTTTCAATGCCTTGTCGAATCACTGTCTCCGGTTTTTTTGCACGGATCGGCCGGTAAATATGGCCGGCCTGGCAAAAGCGGCAGCCTCGCACACAGCCGCGAAACAATTCAACGTTCACGCGGTCCTGTACCACTTCTGTGGAGGGAACAATCGGATCTGTAGGAAAAGGAACCCCATCCAGATTTTTGATAATGCGTTTTTTTACTTTTGCCGGTGCACCGCAGGAGGGCTCGATCGTCTTTACTGTACCGTCTTCCTGATAAGTAATATTGTACAAAGAAGGTACATAAACGCCGCCGATCCTGGCCGCCTTTATCAGGAAGGACTGCTTGTCCCAATTTTCTCGCTTTGCCGTACGCAAAAGAGCCAACAGTTCATTGTTCATCTCCTCCCCTTCTCCGATAACAAAGAGATCCACAAACGGAGCCATCGGCTCAGGGTTCACACCAGCAGATCCGCCTGCGAATACCAGCGGCAGAAGAGACGATCTGTCAGCGCTGCGTACAGGAAGAGAGGCCATATCCAGCATATCCAGCACAGTAGTATAGGCCATTTCATAACCGACGGAAAAAGCCAGCACGTCAAAATCTTCCAGCGCATCCCCGCTTTCCAGCGCATAGAGCGGGATATTGTGCCGTTTCATCTCGTCATACATATCCCCCCACGGTGCAAAGACCCGCTCGCACCATACATATGGGAGGCTGTTCATAGTATGATAAAGGATCTTCATGCCGAGATTCGACATGCCGATCTCATAAGTATCCGGGAAACAGAACGCAAGCCGCAGTTCAACGTCTTCCTTGTTTTTTATGATCTGATTATATTCCCCGCCCGTATATCTGGCGGGTTTCTGCACCTTCGGCAGAATTCTTTCCAGCCTTTTATCCATAAATGTGCTTTAAGGAACCTTTCCTGAATTATAATTTTTTTCTTGACAAAGCTGCTTCACGCTACTATAATAGAAAAGCTTTCGGGGTGTAGCGCAGCTGGTAGCGTGCTTGGTTCGGGACCAAGAGGCCTCGGGTTCAAATCCCGACACTCCGATATAAAAGTGCTGATTTCATTTTTGAAATCGGCATTTTTTATTTCATATTCACAGAAAGAAACAACTGTAAGACACCCGGGACATCGGAGAACGCGGAAAACAAAAGTCAGCCCGACTGAAATTATAAGCCATAAAATATAGACCGTCAACAGTTTTCCAGTTCCTCAGCATTATCCTGAAGCGGCATGATTTATGAAATTAAAAATGATGAAGATGTGGTATTTTATTCCCCTTTGTGATATTATGTCTCTATCATTAGAGTGAAGAAAGGAAGTTTCAAAGGCTCATGAGCAGTGAAGAATTCCGACTGACCGTGCTGGGGACCCGCGGTTCAATGCCTATCTGCGGGGAAAACTACTCTATCTACGGCGGGAACACCTCATGCTACTGGGTTCAGGCAGGAGAAGAAAATATTTTTCTGGATGCCGGAACCGGTCTCCTCAAAGCACCTGTTGAGTTTCCGAAACCGCCGGTGATTCTGCTGAGTCATCTGCATCTCGATCACATTCTCGGTCTTGGCGTCTATCCGCGGTTGCTTCACAGCGAATTGGAGACCTATCTTCTGATTCCGGCCAACGAGATGGAGTGCCCTTTGAATATCCTAAATTCTTTTTATACTCCGCCCTTCTGGCCTCTGAACCTTGAAGAGTACGGCAGCCAGCTGCATATCGACCAGCCTCTTTTTCCGCTGCAAATCGGGGATGTCAGGGTAAGCTGTATGTCCGGGAATCATCCCGGAAGCTGCCTTTCCTATCGTCTGGAATGGCACGGAAAATCTATCGTGTACATGACTGACTATGAAATGGAACCACTCTCTTTTATGAAGCTGTCACCCTTCGCCGCCGATACGGATCTTCTCCTGTTCGACGCGCAATATTCACCGCAAGAATATGAGAGGAAAAAAGGATTCGGGCATTCAACTGCTTTATCTGCTTTAAAGATGATGAAGAGCTGCAGGGCGAAAAAAATTCTCCTGATCCATCATGATCCGCAATCCACTGATGATATTCTGTCGGCAAGAGAAAAAATGCTGGAAATCGTCCATGCTCACTATGCAAGAGAAGGAGATACGATACTCCTGTGAGCAGGAAAAAACATGGAGTTTGTATACGCAAAACAACGGTGCCTGTCGTTTAAGCGGCAGACACCGTTGTTTATTAATTCTTTATAACTCGAACAGAACCGGCAGGATGATCGGGCTGCATTTTGTCTTCTTGAACAGGAAGGTGGCCACACTGCTTTTCATCTTTGCTTTCAGGGCATTGACGTCGGTAATCCCCTGATCCACACAATTATCCACGGATTCCATGGCAACCTGTTTGAGTTCCTGCAATAGATCTTCGGAATCCTTCACATAGATAAAACCGCGGGTAACCAGTTCCGGCTCTGCGAGGCATTCATGCGTTTCGGCAGATACCGCCATAACCACCACCAGCATTCCGTCCGTTGCAAGGCGGTGTCTGTCATGCAGAACCACTGCTCCTACCTCGCCCAGACCGCCGTCAACCAGGACTTCACCGGCAGAAACTTTTTCTTCCTTGCGGATGCCCTTCTTGGTAATTTCTATCACATCCCCGATATCCGCGATACAGATGTTGGACGAACTTACCCCCATCATTTCTGCAAGCTGCGCATGTTTAACCAACATTCTGTATTCTCCATGCACCGGGATGAAAAACTTTGGCCGTACCAGCGCAAGCATCATTTTCAGGTCTTCCTGCGGTGCATGTCCGGAAACGTGAAGGTCCGTATTTTTATCGTAGATCACCTCAGCTCCCTTACGATAGAGTTCATCGATGACCCTTGTGATCATATTCTCATTCCCCGGAATGGCAGAAGCGGAAATAATGACTCTGTCGCCGGAATCGATTTTAATCTGCTTATGTTCTGAAAAAGCCATACGATAGAGCGCCGACATAGACTCACCCTGGCTTCCCGTGGAAATAATGACCGTTTTGCTCTTGGGCAGCTTGCCGATCTCGTCAAGGCTGATCACTTCATTCTCCGGCAGATCCATATATCCGATGGTAGTCGCCACATGGAGGACGCTTTCCATACTGCGCCCGGTAACAGCTACTTTTCTGCCAAACTTTGCAGCGACATTGATGATCTGCTGCAGGCGATGAATATTCGAAGCAAATGTTGTAATAATAATGCGTTTGTCGCATCCGTTAAACAGCTTGTGAAAGCTCTCGGTAACTTTGATCTCCGGATCGGAATGCCCGGGTTTTTCCACATTTGTGGAATCACTGAGCAGGCACAGCACCCCTTTGTTTCCCAGTTCCCCAAAACGGGTCACATCGATGCTTTTCCCGCCAACAGGTGTCAGGTCAAACTTGAAGTCGGCTGTGTGGATGACCATCCCCATCGGGGTGTCGATTGCCAAGGCAACGGTATCCGGAATGGAATGATTTACATTGATAAATTCAATCGTAAAACAACCGAGGCGAAAAACGCTGCCCGCTTTTTTGGTAAAAATCTGTGTGTTGTAGAGCATATCGTTTTCTTCCAGCTTCAGCTCTACAAGGGCGGCTGTCAGGGCTGTAGTGTAGATCGGGCAATCCACTTCCTTCAACAGGTACGGAACAGCGCCTATATGGTCCTCGTGGCCGTGGGTAAGGATCAGACCGCGTATTTTTTCGGCGTTGAGCCTGAGGTATGACACATCGGGATATACGACATCCACACCATACATACTCTCCTCCGGAAAGCCCATGCCTGCATCAATTACAATAATATCATTGGCGTATTCCAGAACTGTCAGATTTTTCCCTATTTCTCCGAGTCCTCCCAGAGGGATAATTTTCAGCTTGGGAATCATAAAACCTCTCTTTCTCTTATAATACCAACTATCGAAAAACGTACTTATTCTTAATCCGGCAGCATCTCCGTGCGTCCTTCCATAGCACGGTTCAGCGTCGCATTGTCGGTGAATTCCAGATTGGAACCGACAGGAATCCCATAGGCCAGGCGCGTCACACGCACCTTAAAAGGCCTGAGAAGACGGGAGATATAAAGAGCAGTCGCTTCCCCTTCCGTATCGGGGTTCGTAGCCATAATCACTTCCTGAATATCTTCTTTTGCAACGCGTTCCAGCAATTCGCGTATACGGATATCATCCGGCCCGACATGCGTCATCGGTGACAGGACGCCGTGCAGCACATGGTAAGTGCCGTTATATTCTCTGCCTCTCTCGATACTGAGGACATCGCGCGGTTCTGAAACCACACAGATCACGGAATGATCTCGCCGGTCACTGGCGCAGATCGGACAGATTTCATTCTCTGTAAGGTTCTGGCAGACAGAACAGAAGCGGATGGAATGCTTGGCAGCCGTTATCGCTGCTGCAAAAGCGTCAGCTTCTTCGTCGGATCGGGTCAGCATAAAGAAAGCAAGCCTCTGGGCACTTTTCTTCCCAATGCCCGGGAGCGATGCAAACTTATCGATCAGCGTTTCCAATGTGGAAGGAAAATTTGCCATAGTAAGCCTCAAGAACGCAGTGCATGGACTGCGGAAATTCTGTCCTGTGCCTGAAAGAAGTAGCTGCCGGCTACCAGTGTATCCGCTCCTGCCACACGGACAAGAACAGCTGTTTCCGCGTTGATTCCGCCGTCTACTTCCAAAAACGTACCGGGATGTTTCTCATCGATAAACCTGCGAACCTCACGGATCTTCGGCAGCATTTCGTTCATAAAATGCTGTCCGCCGAAGCCCGGTTCTACCGTCATCACCAGGATCAGATCTGCCTGATCCACCACATCAAGAAGTGCTTTGGCCGGAGTGGCAGGTTTGACAGAAATGCCGGCCAGCTTTCCTTTTTCGTGGATGGCATCCATGGCACGGCGGATTTCCGGAAGTTCGTCCGCTTCCAGGTGGATTGTTACAAGGTCCGCTCCTGCGTCACAAAAGGCTTCCGCCATAAAGCGCGGATGAACGATCATCAGGTGTGCATCAATGAATAGATCTGTACCCTTTCTGAGGGAACGCAGCACCGGGATCCCGACGGAAATATTGGGAACAAAAACCCCGTCCATCACGTCAAAATGGACCCAGTCTCCGCCGGAGGAAGAAATACTCTCCACCTCTGCCCCAAGGCGCAGAAAATCAGCTGACAGAATAGAAGGTGCTATACGAATCATGTTCAAAATCTCCAGAAACAGATACTTAATTATAAAGGAAAGAGCTTTACAATGCAAGGGCATTTCTTCCTCGCTGTCAAGTTTTTTTCACCGTGGTTTATCCCTTCCCTTTTATAGAGATCCAGAGTATTCCGAAAAAGATGCTTCCGCAAAGAATATTTTTTCAATTCAACTTGACTGTTTGCATAAAGTAGAATAAAATATACTGAAAAGTTTTTCACAAGGAAGGTGTGACGTTTGGGACCTTCTTCCAATAAAAACAGGCTGTATCTGCGTACGGCACTCACTTTTGCCGTAACCCTTGGATTATCTGCCATTTTTCTCGCTCGTTTCGGTGCAGCCGGATATATTGCAATGGGGGCGTTAAGCACGTTAACAGCATTTCTGGCATGGAAGACCGGGAAAAAAGCCGCATCCGCAAAAGCTGATGATGTTAAAACATCCAATCCGAATGTGGCCGGAACAAAACGCGCCAGTGAAAGGATCGGAGGCGGGCAGCCCAGACCTCGGGAGAAAAAAAGCTATGGGGAAAAGGTTGATGCCATTCTGGAAGAGGGCAACCGGGCCCTTGGGGAGATGGGGAAGCTCTATTCCACGATCAAAGATCCGGATATCCGTTCCAAAATCAATGAGATCATGCTGATCACCGACAAGATCATGCAGGACGCCATCGAAGATCCTTCCGATGTGCCGCAGATCAGAAAATTCTTCCGCTATTATCTTCCCACAACGATCAAACTGCTCCACGCTTATGACAGGATGAGTTCGCAGGGCATTGAAGGCGAGAATATCGACAAGAGTATTTCCAGCATCAATGAAATGCTGGATGTGGCCATCGAAGCCTATAAAAAAAGATTGGATTCCCTGTTTGAAAATCAGGCGCTTGACATTGAGACCGATATTGATGTCATGAACCAGATGCTGGAAAGAGAAGGTCTTACCGGCAGCAACTTTGCAGTACAACAGGCTGGAGCCTCAACGGCACAGCAGAAAGGATAAATAACATGTCAGAAACCAGTTCTATCCCGACCCTAACACTCGATCCACTTGCCGCCCAGGCACAACAGGTCCAGGCAGAAGCTTTAGAGGAAGAAGTCAAAGCCGAGGCTGAAGCCGCACAAGCTCCCGCAGAAAAAATTGAGCTGGAAAAACTCTCTCCCGAAGAGCAGGCCGCTGTCAAAGAATTTTCCTCCCAGATCGATGTAATGAATACCGAACAGGTGATGAATTACGGTGCAGCCGCCCAGAAAAACATCTCTGAGTTCTCGGATGCCGCCCTCAGCAGCGTAAAGACCAAGGATTTGGGCGAGGTCGGCTCGATGCTGTCGGATCTCGTCGTACAGCTCAAAGGCCTGAAGTTTGAGGAGAAAGAGAAAGGCCTGAAAGCGCTTTTCAAAAAGAGCCAGAACAGCCTGGAAAGCCTGAAAGCTCAGTACAACGTCGCTGAAGCGAATGTTGACAAAATTGTGGAAGAGCTCGAAAACCATGAGATCACTTTGATGAAAGATATTTCTCTCATGGACAAGATGTATGACAAGAACCAGGAATACATGAAAGAGCTTACCATGTATATCCTTGCCGGCAAACTGAAGATCGAAGAACTCCGGAATGTGGAGCTCCCGGCTCTTCGGAAAAAAGCCCAGGAATCCAATCTGCCGGAAGACGCCCAGAAAGCAAGCGATTTTGCCAACATGATCGGCCGTTTTGAGAAGAAGATCCATGATCTGGAACTGACAAGAATGATCTCTGTGCAGATGGGCCCGCAGATCCGCATGATCCAGAACAATGATTCCCTCATGACGGAGAAGATCCGGACATCCATCAACAACACGATCCCGCTTTGGAAAAACCAGATGGTCCTGGCACTGACCATGTACCATTCTGACGAAGCGATGAAAGCACAGAGCGAAGTAAGCGAGGTGACCAACGAATTGCTTGCCAAGAATGCCGAAACGCTGCATCAGGGCAGCGTCGCTGTAGCTAAGGAAGCTGAACGCGGCATCGTCGATCTTGAAACGCTGCAGAAGACCAACCTGGAACTGATCTCCACGCTGGAAGAAGTGCGTGAGATCCAGGATACCGGCCGTGCCCGCCGGGCCGCCGCCGAGGCTGAACTCGCCAAGATTGAAGGAGAGCTGAAACAGAAGCTTCTGGAGATCAAGGGCTGAACCCGAGAAAACCCGTAAGAATTATTCAGGGGGCACCTGTTGCCCCCTGTTTTTACAAACTGCAAAGGAAGAAAAAAGAATGTCTATAGAAAAAGGCCGTGCCTATTTCCGTGCGCTGGGAATGGAAGATCGTGTGAGGGAATTCGATGTTTCCTCGGCAACTGTTGAACTCGCCGCCAAAGCGCTCGGTGTAGAGGGTGCACGCATTGCCAAAACACTTTCCTTCAAGTTGCCGGAAGAAAAACCCATATTGATCCTTGCCGCCGGCGATGCCCGCATCGACAATCATAAGTATAAAGAAAAATTTCACGCCAAAGCCAAAATGCTCACTCCGGATGAAGTGCTTTCCATGATCGGGCACCCGATCGGCGGTGTTTGCCCGTTTGGGATCAATGATGGTGTAGACGTTTACCTGGACGTGAGCCTGAAACGGTTTGAAACCGTCTTCCCGGCCGTCGGGAGCGGTGCCAGTGCCATTGAGCTGGACCTCGATGAACTTTACCGCTACTCCAACGCGCTTGAATGGGTGGATGTCTGTAAACTCCCCGAATAAAGGAGGATCTTTAAACCATGGTACTTTCTTTTATCGGAACAGGAAACATGGGCGGTGCCCTTGCCCGGGCAGCTTCTCTGAACAGGAATAACCGGCTCCTGCTGGCCAACCGCCATCCGGATAAGGCGCAGCAGCTGGCAGACCTCATCGGCGGTACGGTATGTGACAACCTCCAGGCCGTTACGGATGCCGATTATGTTTTTCTCGGGGTAAAACCCCAGATGCTGGAGGAAATGCTGCAGGACGTACGAGAGGCTTTTCAAACCAGGAAGTCCTCTTTTACCGTCGTCTCCATGGTGGCAGGGCGTACAATTGCGCAGATCCAGGAGAAAATCGGCTGCAATGCGCCGGTCATTCGTATTTTACCCAACACCCCGGTAGCTGTCGGCGAAGGGATGATCCTATACGTCTGCAGCGATGAAGTAACGCAGGAGATGGAACAGGGTTTCCTTGAGGCGATGGCCGGGGCCGGCCGTTTCAGCAAAATTGAAGAACGCCTTGCGGATATCTGCAGTGTCGTGGGCGGATGCGGCCCGGCATATGCAGCGATGTTTCTTGAGGCGATGGCCGACGGCGGTGTCGCCTGCGGTATGCCGAGAATACAGGCGATGGAAGTCGCCGCACAGATGATGCTCGGCACGGCAAAACTGATGCTGGAATCGCATGCGCATCCCGGCGTGATGAAAGATGCCGTGTGCTCCCCCGGCGGATCTACGATCCAGGGTGTGAGGACGCTGGAAGAAAGAGCGTTTCGTGCTTCCATCATCGATGCCGTGATCGCGTCTTATGAAAAAACACTGCGGTTTTAACTGGTAATCCCGTTTATTCTTTTCTCTTCCCTTCTGTTTTTATGAGGCAGAAGGGTTTTTTATCAGTTTTTTCTGTTGCTGAAAATCTCTGTTTCTGTTATACTGTCGTTTTGTGTGGGAAACCGCAACAATAATACTCTCTGTGGCATCCAGCCATGGGAAAAGGAGAAGACAAATGAATCAGAATGAAAAGACACTTGACAAGATCGTTGCTCTGTGCAAAAACCGCGGTTATATCTATGCGGGCAGCGAGATCTACGGCGGGCTTGCCAACAGCTGGGACTACGGCCCTCTGGGAACAGAATTCAAAAACAATGTAAAAAAAGCCTGGCTCAAGAAGTTTGTGCAGGAAAGCCCGTACAACGTGGGGCTTGATGCGGCGATCATCATGAACCCGCAGACATGGGTTACCACCGGACATGTTTCCAGCTTTTCCGACCCGCTGCTTGACTGCAAAAGCTGCAAAGCACGTCATCGCGCCGACAAGCTGATCGGTGAGGAGCATCCGGAAGTCAACGTAGATGCCATGAGCTTTGATGAAATGGATGCTTTTATCGCGGAGCACGAGGACGTTGTCTGCCCGATCTGCGGAAAGCACAATTTTACCCCGATCCGCAAATTCAACCTGATGTTCAAAACTGCCATCGGTGTGACAGAAGACAGCAGCTCCGTCTGCTATCTTCGTCCGGAAACCGCTCAGGGCATTTTTGTAAACTTTGCCAACATTCAGCGCACTACCCGTAAAAAACTGCCCTTTGGCGTATGTCAGGTAGGAAAAGCCTTCCGTAATGAGATCACCCCGGGCAACTTCACCTTCCGCACCCGCGAATTTGAGCAGATGGAATGCGAATTTTTCTGCAAGCCGGGCACCGATCTGGAATGGTTTGCCTACTGGAAGGACTTCTGCAAAAACTGGCTGATCAGCCTCGGCATCCATGAAGAGAATCTGCGCCTGCGCGATCATGAACCGGCGGAACTTGCTTTCTATTCCCGCGCCACCACGGATATCGAATATGCCTTCCCGTTTACCGACTGGGGTGAGCTCTGGGGCATTGCCGACCGTACGGATTATGACCTGAGCCGCCATCAGGAGGCCTCCGGCAAGGATCTTACCTATTATGACCAGGATACCAACGAGCACTATGTACCCTATGTGATCGAGCCGTCTCTCGGCTGCGACCGTGTGGCTCTGGCTTTCCTTTGTGAAGCCTATGATGAGCAGGTCGTAGGGCAGGACAAAAAAGGCAAGGATGATGTACGTACCGTGCTGCATCTGCATCCTGCACTCGCTCCCTTCAAATGCGCGATCCTGCCCCTGAGCAAGAAGGATGTTCTGACCGGCCCCGCCATGGAACTCTATCAGGAACTCAGCAAAGAATTCATGTGCGACTATGATGAGACCGGTTCTATCGGCAAGCGTTATCGCCGTGAAGACGAGATCGGCACACCGTTCTGCATCACGTTTGATTTCAATACGGTGGGCACCGAGACCGACGAAGCTGACCACTGCGTCACCGTACGCGAGCGTGACAGCATGGAGCAGGTCCGTATCCCCATCAGCGAAGTGAAAAACTACATCGCCGAAAGGATCCGTTTTTAAGGCACAGGCATTATGAAAGACGGCTTTGTAAAAGTGGCGGCGGCCTCTCCTTCCATTCGCGTCGCCGACACAGACTATAACGCTGAGAAGATTCTTGACTGTATCCGCGATGCCGATGATCGGGGCGTCAATGTGCTGGTCTTCCCGGAACTCTGTATTACCGGCTGCACCTGCCGCGATCTTTTTCAGCATGATGTACTCCTCGCCGGCGCGAGGCAGGCACTGATGCATATTCTGCATGAGACGGTCGGCATTGATATGCTGATCTTCGTGGGATTGCCGGTTGAGCTGGGGAGCCACGTATACAGCTGTGCCGCAGCGATCTGCAACGGTTATCTTCTCGGTCTCGTTCCGCGGGAGAATACAAAAGGCACCCCTTTCACGCCGGCAGGTGACGTCCTCCGCAGTATCGAAGTGGACGGCATGTTCTCGGCAGTATTTTCCCGCAATGTGCTTTTTGAGCATGCCAAACTGCACAATTTCTGCATTGCGGCGGAACTGGGTGATGACATCAGTTCTCCCCTCAGCCCTTCCGTCTCCCATGCGCTGGCCGGGGCGACTGTGATCGTTCGGATGGCTTCTTTTCCGGAGACGTTCACCTCGTCCGTGCGTGCCGGACAGTGCATGATCTCCGATTCCTCCCGCCTGTCCGGAGCGCTGATCCTTGCCGCTCCCGGGCGCGGTGAATCCACTACCGACCATGCCTATTCTGGCCTCTGTATGATCGCGGAAGACGGTCAGATCCTTGCTCAGCAGGAAGACAGCGAGTCCCTGCTTGTTACTGAAGTGGATGTGAGCCGGCTGATGCATCTTCGCCGTATGTCAGGCGCTTTTGGGGAAAACCGGAACGCCTACACCACCGTGATCTGGGGCAGTGAGCTGAAAGAGACCGTACTGGAGCGCCCGATCCCCAGGCACCCTCATCTGCCCGCATGCGAAGCGGATCTCCCTGCCTACTGCGACAGGCAGATCGACATTCAGGTCTCCGGCCTCGTCAAGCGCATGGAGTATGCAAAGCTTGATCACTGCGTCGTGGGGATCTCCGGCGGTGTGGATTCCACTCTGGCGGTGATGATCAGCGCGCTGGCTGTTAAAAGGCTCGGTCTGCCGGCGACCAACGTGATCGCCGTAACCATGCCCTGCTTCGGGACTTCCAGCAGGACCAAGAATAATGCTGTGATCGTGGCTGAGCAGTGGGGCTGCGACGTGCGTATAATCGACATCAGCAAAAGCGTATATCAGCATTTTGACGATATCGGGCATGCCCGTGACGATTATTCCGTTGCCTTTGAAAACGCACAGGCCCGTATGCGGACCATGGTGCTCCTTGATCTGGCCAACAAGGTCAACGGCCTGAATGTGGGCACGGAGGATCTTTCCGAATATATCGACGGGTGGTGTACCTATAACGGAGACCACACCTCCAATTACGACGTGAATATCGGGGTGACAAAAACGCAGGTGCGGGCAGCCGTTTCCCATCTCGCTGCGACGACCGACAACGCCATCCTGAAAGCGGCGCTGTATGACGTGCTGGATTGCCCGGTTTCCCCCGAGCTTCTTCCCATCCATGACGATCTGATCGAACAGAAAAGCGAAGAGTCGGTGGGTTCCTATTCCCTGCAGGACTTTTTCACTTACCAGGTACTGATCAACGGCTTCTCCCCCCGGAAAACGATACGCCTCGCGGAAGCGGCATTCGGGGACGAGTTCAGCCGGGAAGAACTGGTACGTTGGCTGAAAAGCTGGTGCAGCCGCCTGTTTTCCCAGCAGTTTAAACGCAGCTGCCTGATGGACGGGCCGTCTGTCGGTGCTTTCAGCGTATCCCCGCGTACGGGTTTCCGTATGCCCTCTGACGCGGAATCAGCACTGTTCCTTCAGGATCTGGAATCTCTGGAAGACAGCCTTTTCCCCGGCGATACACGAGAATACTGATCTCCTCCCCGTGAAAAACCGCGAGAGGCGGATGCTGTACAGCATTCAGCCCCTCGCGGCTTTTTTCTTGTCCGTTTTCTGTTTTCAGGAAAAACGATATTCCACGTATTTGGCAAATTCCTCTCCCGGCTTCAAAACTGTAGAGGGAAACTCCGCATGGTTCGGGCTGTCCGGATAGAATTCCGGTTCAATGGCGATCCCCTGATTTGCATGGTAAGGTGCCGGCAGCTTGGCTCCCGTATAGACCTGTATCGCGGGGAAATCCGTCCAGACTTCCATCTTTCTCTTCCCCATGGTGAGGGTGCAGGCATGCTCTTCCGGCGTCACAAAACAGTCGTCAAAATCATAGGTGATCCTGCGCGAAGAGGAAAAATCAAACCTGTCTTCACAGGGAAGGATCTTCCCCGTCGGGATCAGTTCACTGTCCACGTCCAGATGGCCGGCAGCATGGATCTGCAGCGCGGCATCCAGCACACTGTCGCTCCCGTCGAGATTGAAATACGGATGTGTGGTGGGGGCAAAGACCGTGGTCTTATCCGTCACGCCGCCGAAATCGATACGCAGGGTGCCGCCGGAAACGGAAAACGCAACCGTCATGGTCAGGTTGCCGGGATAGCCGTTATCCCCGTCCGGTGAAAAGACAGAGAACTTCACTTTCTCATCCGACAGCACTTCCGCCGTCCAGACTCGCTTGTCGTAGGAATTCGGCCCGCCGTGGAGCTGATTCTGATTTTCATTGGCAGGCAGCTCATACCGCGTGCCCTCCAGCGTAAAGGCTGCCCCGCCGATCCTGTTGGCATACCGCCCTACGGATTTGAACAGGAACCCGTGCCCGGCAAGGGCATCTTCCGGGGTCTTATAGCACACGGCGCACTCCTGCCCGAGATACTTCAGGCTGACAACAGTCGCGCCCAGCGTGATCACGGAGACCTCCAGAACGTCATTGGAGATCGTGTACTGATTATAAGGACCAAAGAGTGATTTCCGGATCATATCATTTTCCCCTTTTCAGTGATACGGCTTCTCTGGCCTTCCCGGCAATGCCTTCCGGGGTGATGCCAAAGTATTCCAGGACCGCCGCATAAGTTCCGCTGCGGCCGAACACATCGTTGACGCCGTGGCGCACGACGGGTACAGGGTACTTCCCGCTGAGGTACTCGCAGACGGCACCTCCCAGCCCGCCGACCACGGAATGCTCTTCCGAAGTGACGATGCAGCCTGTCTCCTGTGCCGCTTTCAGCACAAGTTCCTCGTCAAGCGGTTTGATAGTATGCATGTCGATAACGCGGGCGGAGATCCCTTCCGCTGACAGAATTTCGGCGGCATGCACAGCCATGGGCACATTGATGCCTGTAGCAATGATCGTCACATCCGTGCCGTCGCGCAGCACGACGCCTTTTCCGAGTTCAAAGGTGTATCCCTCTGCCTCATCCGTAATGATTTCGGTGGCGGGGCGTTCCAGGCGGAGATAAGCGGGGCCGTTATAGTTGATCAGTGCCTCCACCGCAAGGCGCATCTCATGCCCGTCACAGGGGCAGCACACCAGCATGCCCGGGATCGCCCGCATCAGGGCAAAGTCTTCAATGGCCTGATGGGTCGCTCCGTCCTCTCCGACGGAGACGCCCCCGTGTGAACCGACCACCGTTACATTCAGCCGGGGATAGGCAATGGAGTTTCTCACCTGTTCATAGGCTCTCCCGGCGGCAAAAACAGCAAAAGTATTGGTAAAAGGCTTCAGCCCGGCCGTGGCCATCCCTGCTGCGATATCCGTCATATTCGCCTCGGCAATGCCGCAGTCAAAAAAGCGGTCGGGATAGCTCTTTGCAAAGAACTTCGTCATGGTAGCATTTGCCAGGTCGGCATCCAGAACAACGAGCTGCGGGTACTTTTCCGCAAGCTCCGTCAGTGCTTCGCCGTACGCATTTCGGGTTGCGATCTTTCCTGCCATGATTACTCTCCTTTCTCTTCCAGCGCAGCAATGGCAGCTTCCAGTTCTGCTTTTGCCGCTGCGAACTGTTCGTCATCCGGGGCCTTACCGTGCCAGCCGACCTGGTCTTCCATAAAGGAAACACCCTTCCCCTTGACCGTCTTCATCAGGATCAGGGTCGGCTTTTCGCTGCACTTTCTGGCTTCTGCCAGGGCGTCAAGGATCTGTGCGATGTCATGCCCGTCGATGGTGATCACATTCCAGTTGAAGGCTTCAAACTTTTTGTCCAGCGGGGCTGACGGCATCACGACGTCGTTCGGCCCGTCGATCTGCAGGCCGTTGTTGTCCAGAAAGACACAGAGATTGCCGAGCTTCCATTTGGCCGCAGCCATCGCCGCTTCCCAGATCTGTCCTTCTTCGATTTCTCCGTCTCCGCACATGGCATAGGTGCGAAAATCCTTCTTCAGCGTTCTGGCGGCAAGCGCCATTCCCACAGCGCAGCTGAGCCCCTGGCCGAGGGAACCCGTTGACATATCCACACCTTTGATATGCACCATATCCGGGTGGCCGGAGAAATGGCCTTTGATGGAACGCAAAAGCTTCAGATCCCCCTCCGGGTAATATCCGCGCAGGGCAAGCACGGCATAAAGCGCCGGGGCGCAGTGGCCTTTGGAAAGCACAAAACGGTCTCTGTCTTCCCAGGCAGGATTTGCAGGGTCGATCTTCATTTCATGGAAATAGAGTGCCGTCAGGGCATCCATACAGCTCAGCGATCCGCCGGGATGCCCCGACTTCGCCTCATGGATGGCGTCAACGGCCAGCAGCCGTGCTTTCGCCGCCGTTAACTTCAGGGATTGGATTTGGTCCATAAGCATTCACCTCTTATGTTTAAAGATAGAATATTATAGCATAGTACAGGGCAGATTGCAAAACCATTGTGTGCGGGAAGATCCTCTTTTTCTCCTGTTTTTTTCGATTTCCCACCCGTCCGATTCTTTTTTTCTTGTAATTTGCGGATAACAGATATATATTATATAAAGAGATTTTATAGGAGAATGATCAAATGCGTTCCATTCGGACCCAATTGACAACACTTACCCTCGTAGCCGTGCTCCTCAGCACGATTGCCGTGGGGATCACGGGGATCATTGCCGTACGGAAGCTCGGAGAAGAGAGTTCTGCCCAGATCCTTTCCTCCCGCTGCGAAAACGTCCAGTGGGCGCTGGAAAACTATCTCAGCAGCGTGGAAATGGCTGTAACGACGGTCTCCACCTTTGCCGCGGAAGATCTGAAAGGTCTTTCCGATCTGCAGCTGCATCAGCATCTCGACCATGTGAAGATGATCTTCAGCAGTGTTGCCGGCAGCACCAGCGGCGTGCTGACCTACTATTACCGTATCGCACCGGAAGTTTCCGAAAAGGAAAGCGGCTTCTGGTATTCCCGCTTCGGCCACACAGAATTTGTTCCACAGGTTCTGACGGACGTGACCGCCTTTGACGACGACGACATCTCTCATGTCGGATGGTACTCCATACCCCGGGATAAAGGAGAGGCGGCATGGCTGGACCCGTATTATAATGAAAATCTTCAGGCGCTGATGATCTCCTATGTTGTCCCGATCTACTATCAGGGGACCTTCGTGGGCGTGATTGGGATCGACATCGAGTATGCCACTCTTTCCGGCCAGATGGAGAATTTCACCGTCTACAAGACCGGCTATGCCTTCCTTACGGACGAGAGCGGGCGTATGGTTTATCATCCCACCTCGCCTCTGGGATCGGATTCCGTGGCATTTCATGAAGAACTGCAGCGCACCGGACAGACCGGCAGCACAGACAAACTGCGTTACCACTACAACGGTGTGGAGAAATTTGCCGCTTCCAGGATCCTTTCCAACGGCATGCGCCTTTATGTGACTGCCCCGGTCTCCGAGATCAATGCAACGCTCAACCGGATGGTTGCATTCATCATCGTGATCATGTTTGTGTTTCTCTCACTGTTCATGTTTATCACGGCCTATTTCTCTGCACGGCTTACCGCCCCGCTGAAGCGCCTTACCGATGCTGCCCTGAAACTGTGCGAGGGGGATTACAGCGTTGTGCTGGACTACTACGGAAAGGATGAGATCGGCATCCTGACCGGCGTTTTCACCCAGATGCGGGATCATCTGAAAGATACGATCCGGGACCTGAGCAGCAAGGTATATGTGGATGCCCTGACGCATGTACGAAACAAGGCCGCATTCGATATTATGATCGACCGGCTGAATGAAGGGATCCCCCGGGGAGAGACGGATTTTGCCGTCTGCTTCTTTGACTGCAACAGTCTCAAGGAGATCAACGACCGGTACGGTCACGACAAAGGCGATCTCTATCTGAAAAACTCCTGCCGGCTGATCTGCCACACCTTCCAGCACAGCCCTGTGTTCCGCCTCGGCGGGGATGAGTTTGCCGCGATCCTTACCGGTGAGGATTTCAACCGACGGGAAGAACTGCTGCAGCACTTCCGTAACAGCAGTGAACAGCAGCAGCATTCCGGCGAGTCTCCCTGGCATATAGCGGATCTTGCCGTCGGCACCGCTGTTTTTGACCCTTCCGTCGATCATACGGCAAACGATGTGGTCCTGCGGGCGGATTCCGCCATGTATGAAGATAAGCGCCGGGCGAAAACAGACGGTTATTATGACGGTGTTTAAAATCCACGGTTTTTCAGCAATTCTTTTGCTTGACAATTGAGTCTGAATAGGCTAAACTGAGGCGCATCAATTGAGGGAGTAACTAGCGCGGCACATTTCGTGCGCAGCAAGTCAACAATCTCGGCCATGCGGCCTGGCTTGCTTTAAAAAGTGAGACTCATGCGAGGCTTTGCCAACCATGAGAGAACAGCAATCCACACAGGTATGGCATGGCCATACCTGTTTTTTGAAAGGATGGTTCACAATGGATCCTATGATTCTGGCAATCGCTCTTTTTGCCGTCATGTATGTACTGCTCCTGATCTTCTCGGAGCACCGCTGGATCATTGCCCTGGCTGCGGCGGGGGTGTTTATGATCGTGCGGCTTTTACCGCCGCTGGACGCCCTGAAGGCAATCAACTGGAATGTCCTGATGATGCTGGCAGGCACCATGGCCACTGTGGAGCTCTTTATCCAGAGCCGGATGCCCGCCCGCATGGCGGAAGGCCTGCTGCAGAAAGTGCCAAACATCCAGTGGGCAGCAGTGGCTCTCAGCGTTTTTTCCGGTGTGATCTCCGCCTTTGTCGATAATGTGGCAACCGTTCTGATGGTCGCCCCGGTAGGGCTTGCCGTGGCAAAGCAGCTGAAGACCAATCCGATCCCCCTGATCATCTCCATCGCCGTTTCCAGCAACCTGCAGGGGGCTGCCACCCTGGTGGGCGATACCACGTCGATCCTGCTGGCGGGTTACATGAACATGAGCTTCAATGACTTCTTCTGGTTTCACGGCAGACCGGGCATCGCCTTAGCCGTGGAGATCGGCGCCTTTCTGACGCTGCCGGTGCTTTTATGGCTCTTCCGCAAGGAAAAGGAAAAGGTGACGTCCGAGGTGAAGACCGTGGTAACAGACTACGTCCCCACCGTGCTGATGGCCGGCACAGTCGTGCTGCTGATCGTCGCCTCCCAGTTCAAGAACAAGCCGGAACTGACAAACGGCATCATCTGCTGCGCCCTTGCCCTGATCGGGATCCTCTACGAGACGCTTCGCAATTCCTCGGGCGAGGTCGTAAAGAGTGTTTTCAAATCCATTGACTACAAGACGCTGCTGCTTCTGGCAGGACTCTTTATGGTGATCGAAGGCATCACCCAGGCCGGGGTGATCGATGCCATTGCCGCTCTGTTTGTGAAACTGGGCGGCGGCTCTCCCCTGCTCATGTATGTGCTGATCGTGGGCGTATCCGTCCTCCTGAGCGCGTTTATAGACAACATCCCCTACGTCGCCACCATGCTCCCGGTGGTCAGCGGCATCGCTTCCCTCCTTCATGTGGAGCCCTATCTCTTTGCCTTCGGCCTGCTCATCGGCGCAACGCTGGGCGGAAACATCACGCCTGTCGGCGCTTCGGCCAATATCGCGGGCATCGGCATCCTGCAGAAGGAAGGCTACAAAGTCGCAACGAAGGACTTCCTGCGCATCGGTATCCCCTTCACGCTGATCGCCGCCTTCTCCGGCGCCCTGGTGATCTGGCTGCTCTGGTCATGATCCCGGGTTCACGAACTTTCGCTCCGACCTGATCTGTATTTTGGAAGGTACACGATATGTTTTTTAAAAATGATCTGCGGGAAAACAGCACCCCCGCAGCGATCCTCACGAACTGTATCCTGTCTGCAGTCAGCCTGTTTGCCAACGGCTTCGGTGTTTATCTGACGATCCAGGCCAACATCGGCGCAGGACCCTGGGATGTTTTAAATCTCGGCGTGTCCGGCAGCCTCGGCATCCTGTACGGTTCGGCATCGATTGCCATTTCCTGCGTGATCCTCGTTATCGATATCCTCCTGCGGGAGCCCATCGGTCTGGCCATGTTTATCGACGCTGTCGTCGTGGGGAAGGCCGTTGACTTCTATAACAGGCTCCACGTGGTGGCTCCCTGCCGTTCCCTTCTTACCGGGATTCCGATGATGATCGTGGGGCTGATCGTGCTTGCATACACCCAGTACGGGTACATGGCGGCTTCCCTCGGCTGCGGCCCCCGCGACACTTTGCTGGTGGGTCTCAGCAAACGCGCAAAAAAAATCCCCATCGGGGCAGTAAGCATTGCACTGCTCAGCCTTGCCACCTTTATCGGCTGGCTGCTGGGCGGTCCGGTGGGAATCGGGACGCTGCTCTTTGCCTTCGGCGCCGGGCCGATCATGCAGTTTGCCTTTCACACCGTGGGGTTTGATGCCACGGAGATCCGTCACCAGCACCTGTCGGATTCCTTCCGGGTGCTCTTCGCCAAAAAACCGGCCTGATCCTGTATTTCCATAATAAACCAGGGGCTGTGAAGTTCGGAAGTTTTCTTCCCTTCACAGCCCCTGGATCATTCCTCATCCTTTATAATCGCAGGGTTCACCTGTACCCGTACTAATTCATTGGCAGAATATAATACGGAATTTGGTGTTCCAGCGCATACGCCTTCGCCGTGCTGTCCTGCGGGCAACAGAACACAACCCCCGTGCTTTCAGCGAACGCGTCTCCGTCAATCTCGACCGTCTCATTGCGGAAGAGCACGCTCTGCAGCAGTTCGCAGTCCGCAAAGGCTCTCCCGTCAATATTCTCCACAAAGTTAGGCACTTCCACACAGTGGAATGCACAGTTTTCAAATGCGCTCTCCTCGATCCGGGTAAGACCGGCAGGCAGAACAAAGTCCGGATCAAGGACAACAGCAAGGGCGGAGATGCTGCGACTCACCCCGCATTTTGTGCAAATGACTTCATCTGACCCTATTTCATACTCATGCAGCGGCTCTGTATGCGCATTAAACGTGACCCCGCTTGTATAGGGGCTGCAGGGAAAGCTCTCTCCCGAAAGCCCGCAGGAATTACAGATGCTGACGCTGCGATCATCCATACAGCCGGGATGTTCACAATCCGCATCGCTGACCAGGCAGTTAGAGTAATCATAATTCCCATGGCTGTCATCCCAGGTGGCATCCGCCACATAAAAAGCATTCCCCACTTTTACGATATTCCACGCATGGCCGGTACCGCCTACCTCCCCGGAGACGATCCTGGCCTCGATCCCCACCGTCAGGCACATCCTGTAGAGGAGATTGGCATAGCCCTGGCACACCGCCGTCCCGTTGGAAATGGCAGCATAGGCCGTATACTTCAGGTCATATGAGTTATCATTCAGCGTATCATAGTCATAGGTCACTGTGTCATCGATATACTCATAGATCTGCAGGAAGCGGTCATAATCCGTCTTGGAAGCATCGCCCAGATCCATCTGTGCAAGAGCATCGCTTATCAGGCTTGCAACGACATTTTCCTGCTCGGCGTTGGTATAATATGCCAGCTTGAACATCAGATCATAATACCTGTCCCCACCGATCGTATAAATACTTCCGCTAAACCCAAAAGAAGCATAATGGAACTGCAGATAATCCCCTTCCTCAGGGACCCCGGTATGCTCAACGATATCCTCCAGGATCTGTTCCTTTGGGGGCAGGGACCCGGCCCCACAGTTGATCAGCACAGAAACAGACGTCGTCCTGTTAACAAATGCCGAACGCAATGCCGGGATACTTTCATCATACGACATACTCTCATTGGTGTTGATCGCCGCGGAGGCAAATCTGGCTGCTGCGCGCAGAGTACCCCCACTGATAAAGGCAGGCAGCTCAACCTGTGTCTGTCCTTCCCCCTCTTCATGCGGGAACAGCGGGTTCAAATAGATCTCTTCGAACTTCTCTACCTGAGTTACTGTTTTGCCGTCAGCAGTCAGGATCGGCTTTGCAACATCCCCTGCTGAAGAATACATCATAACAACAGAGCTTTCTTCAGCACTCATTCCTTCCGCATCCGCAAACGCGTCAGCAGACAGCACTCCTATCAGCAAAACAAACATTAATATACTGAGTATAAATCGCTTCACAACCCAAACTCCTTTTTTGAATGGCTGCAACCTGAATATTGCATGATCCCTAAAAATGTAAAGAATCAGCAAATTGATTTTATTGCAAAACTGTATTAATAATCATCCCAAAAAATCTTTCATTGTCTCAGAACCACGAAATCATGATTGGGAAAGGCCTCGTCGGCTATTTCAAAGGGCTCCGGGCAGATTACTGCAACAATACTGCTGTCTGTAAAGGCACAGCTTTGAATAGTCTCAACAGTGTCCGGGATAATCAGCAGATGTGCATCAACTCCAGAAAAGGCTTCTTCCTGCACTTCGAGCAAACTTTCCGGAAGTGTTAACGTTTTTTTAGGATCGATGACTGCAACAAAGTTTTCCGTTTCCCAAGGCAGATAGCCTTCTTTTAAATGCTCAACAGAGATGCGATATACCGTGCCGGGGACAAGTTCGCTACTATCTATATGGAAAGCGTATTCTGAACTATCAGACTCGATTTCCTCCTCCGATATATAGATTGGATCTTCTGATGCTTCTTCTGCAGGCAAAACGGTAACACGACAGACTCCTAATATTGACAATTCGTCAGAAACAGAAACGGAAAAACTTAGACCATCGTAATAGTTTTGAATTTGAAAATATTCAATTGTTAATGGTGGCATCTGCTCCGGAACAGGAATATCATCTATTTTAAACTCCAGCACTGATTCTGACCCGGAAGCATAGCCGAGCCCTTCTGCCCAGGCATAAAGGAAATATGTTCCTTCTTCCAAGTCCTGTGTAGGGAGGATCACTGTAGTACCAGTGATCTCTTCTGTTTTAAACTGAAATTCATCCGAACCGTCATAAACCTCGAAATTGTACCATGCTGCGCCGGGAGTTTCCTCAAAGCTGACGGAGAGAGGTAGACCCAGTGTCCCGACAAGCGTTTCTTCCGTTTTCGTGAAAACTACCGGACCGATCGTCCCGTTTTCAGTTGTTCGCACGATTTCAACCGCCTGGCTAACATAGGTACTCTGCGAAGTAGTTACTACACAGTAAACAAAATCTTCTCTTGTCGAAAATGTATAATTCGTATACGCTCCACCAAGGAGAGTTTCAATCAGAGTCCCCTCAAAATTATATAGAGAAACAGATTGGACTTCACCAACTACTCCGGAGAGAGTTGCCGTTACCTCGACACATGCGTTGCGGGAAGCGGAAGCAGGTGCTGATAGCCTAACACGGTTTCCGAGGATACTGTTTTCAGGTGCTGTGAGAAAACGATACCTGTTCTCATAGACCATCTGATCCAAATCATCACGATCCCAGTATTCTATAATGATTTCATAACAGCTGTTAGGTACGAGATCGGAATCTCTTACTGTAAAATCACAATTCTCCCATAATTCTTGGCTGAAACCATCTGCTTCTCTGCCTTGATATTCATAAAATACAAGTTGCTCATTATTGTTTTCTATCTTTACCACTTTGACCTGATAGACAATTCCCTCATTATCAGGAATAGAAACCTGGAAATAAAACTCCTGTCTAGAATTACATACTGTTTCATATTCGACTTCTGGTGGAGTTATCCAGTTGTCATCATACGAAGCCAGAGCAAATATATTGTTCATCATTACCGTAAGCATTATTACGCTAACAGTAATCTGTATAAAGATTTTCCGGATCATTATTTTTGTTTCTCCTGCGAATAATAAACCATAGAAATAAAAATTGATTTCTAAAAGATATATATAATTAATCTATTATATTATATCAAAATAGTATTTTCAGTTCAAGTTTATTCTAAGCTAAAATACAGTTTTAGAAGGCAAATGCTTTCAGGGCTGTTGTAGGCAAATGCTTTCAGGGCTGTTTTCTTTACAAAAGGTTAGGATTAGTTTATAATAGAATTTCAGGAAAAAAGAAGGCAGGACTCTCTTTTCCGCTGCAGAAAAAACAGTAATGGAGGAAGCCATGAGCAGAAAACCCATGTTGAAAGAAGAAAACACAGATAAGACGGAGTGCCCCATCCTTTACGCAATGGAGCTGATCGGGCAGAAGTGGAAGCTCCCGATCCTGTGGTATATTGCGGATGCCGAAAACCAGACGCTCCGTTATCGCGAGCTGGAGCGCAAGGTAACGGGCATTGTGGGGACTATGCTGACCAAATGTCTCCGCGAGCTGGAGCAGGATCAGTTCATCACCAGGACGCAGTACAGCACGATCCCGCCGACGGTGGAGTATTCTCTCTCCGAGCGTGGCAGGACGTTGATCCCGGTGCTCGAATCCCTTTACCGGTGGGCGGAAGGACAGATGAAAGCCGAGTGAAAGCTGCATAAACGGCTTTTTGATTAAAAACAATCCCGGGGAGGACTTGTAAACAGCGCTGACCTGATCTCGGCCATAGAAAGCGGACAGCTTGCCGGGGCTGGCCTGGACTGTCTGGCCAATGAACCGGTTCAGACAGACAACATTCTGGTCACCGCACCGGAATCCGTGCGGAGAAGGATCGTCTTTTCTCCCCATATTGCAGGCGTATCGGGAGCTTCCTTTGCTGCAACCTACCAGATCATCTGGGACAATATTCAAAAGGTCATGCGCGGAGAAAGCCCTGCCCATCCGGTCAACAATCTCACCTGATCGTTCTGTTGTTCATTTTGGAAGAGATACAAAATTTGTTTTACGGAGGGGTTGACAAAGAGGAAGACCTGTGGTTTAATACGCCACCCGGCAGACCGCTGACAATTGAATACTGTTTTCTTCGCATCCGATCTTACACAACAGGAGATTGCAGGATCCTGTCCCGATCCGGCTTTTATGAAATCGGGCCGTTTAGAGAGGACGGATCCCTTGCGCTGTCAATCAGGCACGGCAACGAATACACGGAATCAGGAATTTTGAAGGAGGACGATGTGCATGATGAACGCAGAAAAGCGAAACCATTTCCCCGCGGAGGAAACAGATCTTTTGCCGGAGCGGGATGCCCCGGAGGTGTGTGAGCTGCAGGAAATTGAAGCGGAAGAAGCCGCAGAAGAGACGCCGGTCGGTGAAGCGGACGGCAGTGAACTGAGTGCTGTGGGGCAGTATCTCAAAGAGGCGGGGCGCTATCCCCTTCTGACGCCTGAACAGGAACAGGCCCTGTTTGCCGGAATGCGAAACGGCGACAAAGATGCGGAAAACCAGATGGCAGAGGCGAATCTGCGGCTTGTGGTATCTGTTGCAAAGCGTTATTGCGGCAGAGGGCTGCCTCTGCAGGATCTGATCCAGGAGGGAAACCTCGGCCTGATGCGCGCCGTGGGAAAGTTTGACGAGACACTTGGCTTCAAGTTTTCCACCTATGCCACGTGGTGGATCCGCCAGAGCATTACCCGGGCCATTGCCGACCAGGCACGGACCATCCGCATCCCGGTGCACATGACGGAGACAGTCAACAGGATCCTTGTCAAACAGAAGCAGCTGGAGCAGAGCCTGGGGAGGGAGCCGACGGAACGGGAGCTTGCCGAAGAACTCTCTCTGCCGGAACGGAAAGTGCTGGAGGCAAAGCTTGCCTCCGGGAGTATTGTCTCTCTGGATGCCCCGATTTCGGAAGATGCCGATTCCTGCGTACAGGACTTTGTTGCCGACACGCGGGACGACCCGTTTGAAGCGGCCGCGGCTTCCCTGCTCAGCGACGATTTGCAGAAGCTCCTTGCAACGCTTACGGAAAGGGAACGCAAGGTGATCCTCCTCCGATACGGGCTAACGGACGGAAGAGCACGCACGCTGGAGGAAGTCGGTCGGGAATTTGACGTGACGCGGGAGCGCATCCGGCAGATCGAGGCAAAAGCCCTGCGCAAACTGCGGCACCCGGCAAGAGCGGGACGCATCAAAGATTATCTGCAGACCGCCTGACAGAACCCCCCCTTCATAAAAACTGCGCAGCCTCGGCTTGCTTACAGCCGGGTGCTGCGCTTGTTTTTTTTCGATCTGTACGGTCAGGCGGTGAAAAAGAGAATTTCAGAATTGCTTTTTAGGTTCGGAATGGTATAATAAACTGAATTGCTATTCTTTTAAAATGGAGGAGCATCATCAACGATGTGCCGCACACGGCTAAGCCTCCGGAAGGCAGTGCATATGCGTCTGGCCGAGCACGCGAAATCCTTCCCCTGTTTTCTGCAGCGTATGCAGCCCGAAGTCGACGGAGCGGATCTTCAGATACATGGTAATGCTTTTCTCCGCGGCACAGCCTTTCGGGAACTGGCTTTTATGGCAGGCAAGCGCCTCCATCTGCCGCTCAAAATAACCGGAGGTGCCGATGATCTGATTGACGTCGGCCGTCATGAAAAAGGCCACTGCCTGCAGCGGAGCACGCTTAGTCTGATAGCTTTCCATAATGGCTGCGTTGGGGGCAAAACAGGCTGCCCTTCTGCATGCCTCTCCGACGTTCAGATGATCTGCATGGCATTCGGAGGATACGGAGGGATCCGGGCAGAGGAGCACCTGGGGCTGAAATTCCCCGATTTCCCGCAAGATAGCGGTAAACAGTTCTTCCGGACGGTAGAGCGCTCCGTCTGAAAAGCCTCCGAAGCGCACATCCCTGACCCCCAGCACGACGGCAGAGGCAATGGCCTCTTCTTTTCTTATTGCGGCAAGCGCATCCGGCAGGATCCCTTTCGGGGCATTGTCTATGCCGAAACGCCCGTCCGTGCAGATCAGGAAGCGGATCTGCTTCCCGGCAGCCGCCAGCTTTGCCGCTGTTGCTCCGGCCCCCACTTCAATATCGTCCGGATGCGGGCCGACAAACAGGAACCTGTCAAAGGATTCGATCTTCGGCAGCGGCGCAGCTTTCTTTACGATCCATTTTGTTAAACTCATGTGTTGTTTCCCCTTTCTCGGCTGTATGCCGATCGGCTGATGACATCATACTCTACTTTCCCCCCGGAATGCAAGCAGCTGCTTCCTTTCCCTTTGCATTTTCTCTCCCCTGCGGATCCTCACCAAATCCCTAAACAGAAAGGAGCGCCGGATATGAACAGGGCTGTTACACAAAGCTTGCGCAGCGGCAATCTTCTGGATTATCTGGCCTGGCGCGGAGATCTCTCCTTTTCGGACAGTCCCTGGAATGAGATCGACGCCCTGGTCCTTGCGACGGTCTCCTATGCCGACTTCAGCGTGTCCCCTTCCGAAGCCAAAGAGGGGCAGCCGCTGCAGGATGTTTTTCCCACCTATTCCTTTCCCTCTCACAACCAGTTTATAGCCGACATAGAGCTTTTACTGGAGGAAATGATAAACTGCAGGCGTTTTCAGGATCTCAGAATTTTAGATCAGACGGGTGAGCTGGATGCGAGCCGCAATATTCAGTTCTCCGCGATAACTTTTTCTGTCCCCGGTATAGGAACGGTCATTGCCTATCGCGGAACGGATTCTTCTCTGGTGGGCTGGAAGGAAGACTTCATGATGAGCTATGAGTCGCCGGTTCCCTCCCAGACGGCGGCCCTTGCCTACCTGAAGAAGATCTCAGAGCGGGTCTCCGGAGAGCTGATCCTCACCGGCCACAGCAAGGGTGGAAATCTGGCCGTTTATTCCGCTGCGCATACAAGCAAACAGATCCAGGCAAGGCTGCATACCGTCTATTCCTTTGACGGACCCGGCCTGGACGATGAAACCATGGTCTCCGACGGATACCTGCGCATCCGGGACAAGCTGGTCTCGCTGATCCCAGCCGAGTCGGTCGTAGGGCTGCTTCTCAATTACCATCCGAACTATCGTGTGGTAAGATCCACTTCCACATCAATCAAACAGCACAATTCTTTCACCTGGGAGATCCTCGGGGCCGGTTTTCTGATGGCCGACAACAACACGAGAAGATCCCAGCTGCTGGATCACTCCGTCCATGAATGGCTGAAGACCTGCTCTTCCGAACAGCGGGAGCTCATCGTCAATACCCTGTTTGCGCTTCTGGCGAGTAAAAGCAAAGGCTCTTCTCCCCTTCAGCAGATCGATCTCCCGTTTGAAAAGCCGGACGAAGAATCCGTTCAGAATATGCTGAGCCTGTTTTATAAACTCCTGACCATCCATATCGGAAACACCCTCGGAGAGACGATCCGGAAGCCCCTTGCCATGATGGGTGCAGAACTTCGCTGGAAGAATGGCGGAAAAGAATCTCTTCTGATCCGTTCCGACCAGATCGATATTGATAACCGCGGGTACGGCTTTGATCAGGCAAAGGCGGAAGTTGAAAAGATGGCGGAATTTACCGGCTTGAACACCCGGAACACGATCCATCTGCTGCTGCTTGCCGAAGAGATGCTCGGCATGATCCGCAGTGTGACCGGCCAATGGAATGCCACCTTCCGCGTTCTCTGTGAGGGGAACCGCTTTCAGCTTGTGTTGACGACCAGGACCCTTATGGATGAAAAAAAACGGCAGATGCTGAGTATCCCCACGATCCCGGAGAAGACGGAACCGGACAGCTTCCGCACATGGCTCCGGCGGCGCTTTGAGCAGGCTCTGTTGTCCGGCACAGACGCGGAGGAAATGGAAATGCTGCCTGCCGGCATTCTGGAAAGCGTTTCCGCAGAGACGCCGGCTGTCGAGGATGTGGTACGTTTTGAGCAGTCCGTCCTCTACCGGCTGGCAAGCTCTGTCCGCCTTTCGATCCATGGCGGTGTGGTCCTGCTCACCGTCGGTAAGACGTTTGATGCGACCAATATGCGCTCAGCTGTTATCGAAGTCACCTCCCTGGGGAACGGATTCACGGATGCGCTGGAGGAAACCCGCAAAATGGCGGAGCGCAATGCCCTCAGCCGGGAGGATTCTCTGCGCCTGCAGCTGTTTGCGGAAGAAATGCTGAATCTGCTCCGCTCCATTACCGGCACGATGACGGCTTCCTTCTGGATCGAGCGTGACGGTGCGCGTTACGATCTGCTGATCACGGCTGAGACCGAGATGAACCGGAAAAAGCGGCAGATGCTGCTTGCCTCCTCTTCCTCCGGAAAAAACGCCTCCGGAGACTTTCTGGAAAAGCTCCGATGCAGTTTTGAAAAGGCACTTGCCTCAGGCGCGCAGAACAACACCGTAGTCTTTGAGAAGACGGCAGGTGCCCCCCTGAAGGATGGAGACTGGGACGGTTATGAACAATCCGTTCTGCTGAATCTCGCCGACGACGTCAAAATCGCCATTCGCGGCAACAAAGTCAAGATGACTGTGAGCAAGGTATTCCCTTCCGCCGGATCAGAAATGCATTCTCCAGCGCCCGCTCCTTAACCGTCTCTCCCTTTCGCCTGTCAGGGATACCCCTCTTTATCAAAAAACAGCAAGCCCGGGATCTTCCGTGCCTCTCTTGCGGCGCAGCGGATCCCGGGCCTGTTTTTTATTGTCGGTTTTTCCGGAATTCAGAATCCGGCCTGCCTGCACCGCCTTTAGTGGATCGGAACCAGTTTGCCGTGAACGACAAAACGTGCATCATCGTATTCATAGGTGCAGGTGGACAGGGTGAGGATCCTGTCGCCGGGGCGCACTTCTACAGGAGAGGTAAAGATCGACTGCGCGATCACGCTGTCCAGCCACTCCTGTTTTTCTTCCGGTGTGGCAAAAAACACCTCATAACTGTCGGAATACATTCCGGTGATATATCCGGCAAACAGCTCTACCCGGTAATTCATCTCCGGTGTGCTGAGATAAAAGACCGGATGGCGGTTGAAGTAATCCTGTCTGGCATAGTTGACCAGCATGGCAAACATTTTGCCGTCGTTCATGTGGTGGCCGTAGATGATGCTGTTGGCACCCTGAAAATCCTTTTCACACAGGCAGTCGACAAACAGTGTGCCGTAGGAGCTGTAATTGCCGTCAAAATCGCTATGGAGATAGGACATATTGTCCTTTGTCTGTACGACGGCATAGTTGACAGCTGTTTCCGGGCAGTAGAGCCACCCGGTCACGTCAGCGTTCCGCTGCCGGAGAGCTTCAAAATCCACCGTGATGGGAGAGATCTCCGGATCAAGGAGAAGTTCCTCTTCCGCCTGTTCGGCCTGCGCCGACCCCGGATCGACATAGCGGTTCACCGCCACACCGGCTCTGCTGATCGTAATGCCAAAGTTCCCGATGTGGAAAGAGAGCAGCGGACGCGGATCCCCATTTCCCGCCCCGGAAATACAGTCTATGAGTGTATAACCGCAGTCCGGGCAGATGGCGGCTTCCCCGGCAACAGACCGGATCTTTTCCCCAAACCGATGCGTGCGGAGCACTTCATCGACAGGATACAGATAAGCCTTGATAGGCAGATTATCATAAGCGACGTATGCGCAGTCCCCATCTTCTGCAAAGCTGCTGACAGCATCCGTCCAGTCGATCCAGCTGCCGTCGCCGAACTTCACAAAACTCTCCCCCGGGTTGACAACGGCTTTGCAGAAGCGCTGGAGGTTATTGCTGCTCTCCGGGTGCCGCTCCGCGAAAGCTTCCGGTGCCTTTTCTCCGAGGCTGCCTGTATTGGTCAGGGCATATTCCGTCCCTTCGGCGACAGGAACTCTTTCCAGGACCACCAGACCGATACGGGCCCCTTCCGGCAGGGAGACCTTTTCTTCCAGTTCCAGCCGATGATAGCCGGCAAAGGAAAAGACCTCTGTAGCACTCACCAGCAGTTTCCCGTCCGCCGGCTGCACGGCATCGTCATCCAGCAGATATACGGAGACCGTAACGGATGTATTCAGATCGCCTGTCATGACGGAGACGTACTGCAGTACGCTGTTTTCCTCTACGGTGAACACATTGCCGGCATATACCGGCTGGTCAAAGAGAGTGGAACTGTTGATCTCCACCGGCATATTGTCATATTCCAGCAGAGAGAGACTGTTCATCTCCCGGTTCTCTTCCTCCACCACGAATTCAAAACTGCATACGCCGCTGAGGTTCTGATCGTAGTAGGAGAGCCAGAAATAGCCGTCCGTCCCCCAGGTATCTCCCCAGCTGTTCTTCACGATCCAGGCGCCGTCGGCGGGGGGCCGGAATCCCTCCCGAAAAGAGGACGCCGGGAAACTGTCATCCCAGCCCACCACGGTGACGGCATGGTTAGCCTGTTTCTTTTCAT
The DNA here is from genome assembly GCA_017432615.1 of Oscillospiraceae bacterium. Classification (GTDB taxonomy): domain Bacteria; phylum Bacillota; class Clostridia; order Oscillospirales; family Oscillospiraceae; genus Limivicinus. Next base: position 16,280 of record JAFRIV010000046.1, on the reverse strand, counting down.
AGGTGTACTGAGCAAAAACGAAGGCATCCCCGTCACTGACGAAGGACATGTAGGTGCGCGCATCTTTCTCTTCACAGGCAACCAGTTCGTCATAAGGCTTGCCGATATAGCGGGACCTCAGGATACGGATCGTCTGTTCACGGCCAAGCCCGGCATCTTTGTAAGGGTCCTCCTCCAGTTGATAGACTCTTTGGGCGATCTTCATCAGATTCTGAAGTTCTTCATCCGATACTGCATCGGCATCTGTAAATCCGACACGGAAATCGACATATTCTTCAAGCTCCTCCGCCGTCACCCCTTCACTGTCCGCAAACAGTTCAAGATAAAGATCACGCCTGTACTGCGGGTCATCCGGCATGGCCTGGTCGGCAAGGAAGCAGATGCCGACGGCTCTCCCGTTCAGCAGCTCACTTTTGATGGCTTCGGTCCCTTCCGGGCGATACACATAGTTTCCGTTTTCATCCTTTCCCGCAGGGGAAGGCAGCATGTTGGCATTTTTCAGTTCGAAACTCTGTGTAAAACGCAGTTCCTCGGGGAGGCTCCAGTCTCCTTCGCGGTCCAGATTGCCTTCACTGTCGCAGTAGGGGGCGATTTCCTCCTTCACGACGCCGATGCCGGAGGCAAGGCTGGAGGTGGAAAGAAAATAGTTCCCGCCGTAATTATAGGCCGAAAAATCATCCTCACCAAGAAGATAAGCCCCTTCTCCCGCCTGGCTGATATCATAGGGATACTCTCCTTCCGGATAGGCGTCCGCCTGCGGCAGTGCATTGGTGGTGAACCACGCCAGATGCTTTTCCGAAAGGTCCATCTCTTCCCCATACTTTTCCGCGTACTCTTCTGCCGTCAGGTCCAGTTTACTCAGGATGCTGGCTTCACTCGCCGCCATCGTTGCGAAACTCCAGCAGGTGCCCCACGGGTTCTGGCTTTTTACCGGCGTAACGACGCCGCGATCACGCAGGTCAAATTTTGCCGGGAAGGTATCGGCAATGGAAGGCCAAAGGAGCCTGGAGTAAATATCATCCACATCCTCCCCGTACTTCATAAGCATCGCCGCCGGTTCCTGCAGTTCTTCTCCCAGACGGGCAAGAGCCAGACGGTCAGCCTCGGAAAGCTCCGCCGCTTTCTCCTGTTCTGCCATTCCGATCCCTGCAGAAGGCAGAAGAAGCGCAAGCGCCAGTAAAATACTGATAAACTGTTTTTTCATGTCTCGTCTCCTTGAAAGATCTTCGGTGTTTCCCTCTGCTTCACATCGCCGGCAGAGGTACCGGCATTTTTCTCAAGTCAGATCCGGATATCTTAAGGAAAGAAAGCTTTACAAGGGTTTGATGCCGGGGTTATAATGCTTTCAGCCGTCCTGAAACGCTTTTAAGAAAGGAATACACTCTTTTATGGAGAAGGCATCCTCTCCCGCAATGATCCGGGACCTCACAAAGGGTCCGGTTGCTGCTCAGCTGCTGCGCTTTGCGCTGCCTCTTTTTTTCTCCAACGCACTGCAGGCAGTCTATAATCTTGTGGACATGATCATCGTCGGCAATTTCATCGGGAAGGCCGGTCTGTCCGCTGTTTCCATCGGAGGGGATATCCTGCATCTGCTGACCTTTGTGGCCATGGGGTTTTCTTCGGCCGGGCAGGTCATCATTGCAAGGGCTGTGGGAGCCGGGCAGCTGGAACAGGTAAAAAAGACCATCGGAACAATGTTCAGCTTTCTTCTTGGGAGTTCGATCGTCATCTCTTTTGTCTGTTACGGATTGCGCAGTTCTATCTTACAATGGCTGAATACCCCTGCAGCATCGGCACAGTATACAATGGACTATACCGTAACCTGCATTTGCGGGCTGGCATTTATCTACGGTTATAACATCGTCAGTGCGATTTTGCGCGGCATGGGCGACAGCCGGCGTCCTTTTGTTTTCATTGCCATTGCAGCCATTCTCAATACCGTGCTTGACATTCTTTTTGTCAAATACCTGGGGCTTGCGGTTTTCGGCGCAGCACTGGCAACCGTAATCGGCCAGGGAACCAGCTTTCTGGTCGCGCTTGTCTATCTCTACCGCAACCGGGAGAGCTTCGGCTTTGATTTCCGCCCTGCCAGTTTCCGGATCGACAGATCTGCCCTTCTGCGCCTGCTGGCCCTGGGTATTCCGATGGCGATCCAGTCGGCAGCGATCAGCTTTTCCAAAATTATTCTGACCGCATGGATCAACCTCTTTGACGTGACCTACTCTGCGCTGGCAGGGATCTTTAACAAGATCAATGTGATGAGCGGGGTGATATCCACCTCTTTTACCACGGCAGGCAGCACCATGGTAGGGCAGAATCTCTCTGCCGGAAAAACCAGAAGAGTCAATCAGACCCTTTTGCTGATTCTGACCATCGGCACGGGCATTGCGGCACTTGCTTCTCTCATTCTCCGGATCTGGCCGGAAGCCATTTATTCCGTCTTTACATCTGATGCGGAGGTGCTGGGTCTGGCCTCTGTGCTTACACTCCCGATCATCATGAATTTCTTCGGTGCGGCAACACGAAGCGTCAGCTTTGCCCTGATCAACGGTTCTGGCAGGCCGAAACTGAACCTGGCGGTAGCCATTATTGACGGTGTGATTGCCCGTATCGGCCTTGCCGCGCTGCTTGGTTTCGGGCTGAAGCTGGATTGTCTCGGTTTCTGGATGGGCGATTCCCTTGCCGGATTTATGCCTTTTCTGATCGGTTGTATTTTTTATCTCAGCGGCCGCTGGAAAGAATGATCACTTGGTGTCTGTTGCCCCCGGCAGAGGGCGACGGTCTCTCAGTCTATCACAACAATGCTTTCTATGACCGGCTGTTCAGCGGCTGGGATCGTCCCGTTATTATCGACAGGTCTGGCATCTTTTGCAATCCGGTCTGCAACTTCCTGGCCTTCCGTAACATGGCCGAATGCCGCATACTGCCCGTCGAGAGAGGGATAATCGGCAACCATGATGAAAAACTGGGAACTGGCGCTGTCCGGTGCACTGGAACGGGCCATGGAGATCACTCCTTTCGTATGGGAGATACCGTTCTCCACCCCGTTTGCCTTGAATTCTCCTTTGATATTTTTGCCCGAACCGCCGGTCCCGTTTCCGTTGGGATCTCCGCCCTGGATCATAAATCCGTCAATAATACGGTGAAAGGTCAGGCCGTTATAAAAACCGGCTTTGGCCAGATCAAGGAAGTTCTGCACGGTGATCGGTGCGGTATCTCCGTCCAGTTCGACTTTCACTGTGCCGCAGTCTTTTATATTGATTTCGACGTGATGGATGCCGATCCTTTTTTCAGAGGGTTCAGCCTTCTTTCCGCAGGCACAGAGAAGCATTGCCGCGAGCAGAAGCATCGGAATGATTTTTTTCATGTTCTGTTTTCCTTTCTGACGACATCGATCCCAGGAGCATTTCATTCCCGACAGATCAGGAAGGGATCCCTGCCGTCCGGAGAATATTTTACCATCAAAACAGCACCGTGTCCACAAAAAACTGCCTTTCCGTTTGCAAGGCTGATTTTCAGCCCTGCAAACTTAACCGTCAGATTTGTAAGACTAAGTTCTGTCCGTTGCCTTTCTTTTCAGTGCTTTCTTTTGAAAATTTGGATTAACCGGAGCGTACTCTTGCAAACTGGAACCTCACTTTGCAAGTGAGCCGAAATCGAGCTCATAACGAGGAGATTTGCAAAAGTCATAGGAGTTTTTCAAAAACACTTGCAAAAGTCATAGGAGTTTTGTTATAATTGTTGCAAAAGTCGCAGGAGTTTTGCAGGAGGAAGTATGTACAGAGAAATAATGGAAGCCCTAAAGCAGTGGCAGAGCAAGCCAGGCCGGAAGCCCTTATTATTGACCGGCGTCAGGCAGTGCGGTAAAACCTATATTGTTGAAAAATATGGAAGAGAAAACTTTGAAAGCTTTCTTTGTGTAAACTTTGAAGCAGCTGATAACATATCCGGGATATTTGACTATGATTTCGATGTCAAAAGAATCCTCAGTGAACTGGAAATACGCTACAAAACAAAAATCATTCCGGGAAAGACACTTCTCTTCTTTGATGAGATCCAGGAATGCCCGCCGGCCATCACCTCGTTAAAATATTTTTGCGAGAATATGAGGGAGCTTCATCTTATCTGCGCCGGATCATTGCTTGGAGTTGCTTTAAAGCGGGAGCAAATATCCTTTCCGGTTGGTAAAGTGAACCGGCTGCAGCTCTATCCGATGAGTTTTAAAGAATTTATCATAGCCAGCGGCAGACAGGATCTGATCGATATCTTTCGGGATTGGCCTAAGGACCGGGTAATTCCCCCTCTGTATTCTGTCCCAATGGAGAATCTGCTGAAAGAGTATTATATTGTCGGCGGAATGCCGGAAGCTGTAAAAACGTGGATCAGTACACACGACACCGATGAAGTGGAAGGGGTTCAAAGAGAAATCTTAAACGATTATGCGGATGATTTTTCAAAACATGCGCCGGTCAGTGAGATACCGAAAATAAGATGGATATGGGATTCTGTACCTGTCCAGCTCGCGAAGGAGAACAATAAATTTGTTTTTTCCCATGTGAAAGAAGGAAAGCGTTCTGCGGAGCTGGAAGATGCTCTTCAATGGCTGAAGGATGCGGGGCTCATCATCCGGACGGAACTGGTGAGTAATCCGGAATTACCCTTGTCCGGATCTGCTGATAAAACAGCCTTTAAAGTGTATCTGGCCGATATTGGCCTGCTGCGGGCAAAGTCAAATGTATCAGCAATGACCATACTGGAAGAGTCAGACAATTATATCCGGTATAAAGGCGCTTTCGCTGAAAACTATGTGTTAAATGAACTGCGGGCAAAAGGTAAAGAACCGTATTTCTGGCGCTCGGGAAATGTCGCCGAAGTCGATTTTGTTTTTGAATTCTCCGGAGAGATTGTACCGGTAGAAGTGAAATCGGCAGATAACACCCAGGCAAAAAGTTACAGACAGTTTTGCAAAAAATATGAACCCAGACTTGGTTTCAAACTGTCACGAAAAAATATAGCCGAAAACCTTTGCGAAAAAACGCCGACGATCAGTCTTCCTTTATATCTCGGTTGGAATATTGACCATTATATGACTTGATAAAGTTAAAAAAAAGAGATCATTTTATGGACAGAGTAACAAAAGACGCATCCGGCATTTACTGCTGGAGCTGCAACATCGACAGGGATTTCCATCAGAAAGCGGCAGAGCAGGGAAAAACAGCCTGCATCATCGCATTTTCTGTCCTCGCCCTGGTAGCGGGGATGTTCGCGGTGATGACCCGCTCCTCGGAGATGCTGTGGCTTTCCCTGCTGATCATCAGCGGCGTGCTCGGCCTTTCACTGCTGCTTTTCCGCCTGTACGCTTCGGCAGAGGACCCGCAGGAGCAGTATCAGATGACGGAGGAATATGTGCGCTCTGGCTACGGGAGGAGCGCTGTTTATTCGGATTTCGATAAGACGACTTCTGCGACCTTTTCCCCGCGGTATATCGAACTGACGCGAAAAGGAAAAGCCCACAGGATCTATGTGCCGGCAGAAGATATGGCATTTGTAAGGGACTACATCCTCTCACGCCTCCCCGCTGAAACCGATATTACACGTCTTTAAAAATATACCTGTCGTAAGGGGCTGACGGGATCTCTGGCAGGCAATTTCCGCTTGACACCGGCAGGAAAAAGTGTATAATACGTATCCGGTATTGTTGTATACAATAATACCGGATATTCTTTTTCAGAAATTGAGGACGCAGACATGCTTGAACTATCCAATAAAACCAACCTGCTGGAGCAGCGAAACTACCGTTATTCCCTGCAGGATGTGGAAAAACCGAACCTGTATCCGGATCTTTTCAGTTATGATGAGGTGCCGCGCATTTCCTTCAACCACCGCCGTGTGCCGATGGGCATGCCGGAGGAGATCTGGATCACCGACACGACTTTCCGCGACGGGCAGCAGAGTATAGAACCGTATACCGTAAAACAGATCGTCGACCTGTATAAGCTGATGAGCAAGCTTGGCGGTCCTTACGGCATTATCCGGCAGACGGAGTTTTTTGTTTACAGTGAAAAGGACCGTGAGGCGATTGCCCAGTGCATGGACCTCGGGCTTGATTTTCCGGAGATCACCACATGGATCCGCGCCACGAAAGAAGACTTTCGCCTGGTCAAAGACCTGAACATCCAGGAAACGGGGATCCTGGTTTCCTGCAGCGATTATCATATTTTCAATAAACTGGGGCTGACGCGCAAGCAGGCCATGGACAAATATCTGGCCACCGTCGCCATGGCATTTGAGGCAGGCGTGGTACCGCGCTGCCATCTGGAGGATGTCACCCGGGCAGATTTTTATGGTTTTGTCGTCCCCTTTGTCAACGAGCTGATGAAAATGAGCCAGGATGCCGGTGTTCCGGTGAAGATCCGCGCCTGCGATACACTCGGTTACGGTGTGCCGTTTACTGAAGTTGCTCTGCCGCGCAGCGTGCCCGGCATCATTTACGGCCTGCAGCACTATTCTGATGTGCCGAGTGAAATGCTGGAATGGCACGGCCACAATGACTTCTACAAAGCTGTCAGCAACGCCTCCACGGCTTGGCTTTACGGTGCATGTGCCGTTAACTGCACCCTGCTGGGCATTGGGGAACGCACGGGCAACGTCCCGCTGGAGGCTATGGTGATGGAATACGCCTCCCTTCGCGGCAGTATGGACGGTATGGATCCGACTGTGATCACAGAGATCGCTGACTATTACCGTAATGAGATCGGCTACAAGATCCCGCCCATGCAGCCTTACGTGGGCAGCAGCTTTAACGTAACGCGTGCCGGCATCCATGCCGACGGGCTGATGAAGGATGAAGCGATCTATAATATCTTCAACACCGGCAAAATCTTAAACCGCAAACCCTCGGTGATGATCGGCAAATCTTCCGGCCTGGCAGGCATAGCCTACTGGATCAACGAGAACTACGCACTGCCTCCGTCACAGTGCCTGACCAAGCACGATGACCTTGTCATTCGTCTCAAGGAACGAATCGACAAAGAGTACGAGGGCGGACGCGTCACTACGCTGAGCGTTGTGGAACTGGAAAAAATGATTGAAGAGCTTTCAGGCGGCGCCCTGAGAAGGCTTTAAAGGAGGACAGCATGATCACTCACAGACCGACATCCTTGGCCGATCAGATTTTTGAACGCCTGGAAAATGACATTCTCTCCGGTGTTTATCCCAGAGGCAGCATCCTCACGGAAATGGCGCTTTGTGCCTCTCTGGGCGTAAGCCGCACACCGGTAAGGGAGGCTTTGAAGCGTCTTGCACAGGAGCATATCGTGGAAGAGGGCGGAAAAGGCATGCTGGTGCTCAGCATCACCGCCGGCGATGCAGAGATCATCTACGAGATGCGGGAACGCCTGGAGGGAATGGCGGCGGCTGCGACTGCCGGCCATGCCACCGAAGAAGAAATTGCCTCCCTGCGGGAACTGGTGGATCTGCAGGACTTTTACGCTAAGCGGGGCGACAGTGAAAAGGTCAAAAGCCTTGACAGTGAATTCCACAAGAATATTTACCGGTTGGCAGGCAGTGCCGTGTATTATGACACCCTGATGCCGCTGCACACCAAAATTCAGAAATTCCGGAAAGCGACTGTTGAAAGCACCGGCAAGGCCGAACAGTCTGCCAGTGAGCACCGCGCCGTCCTGGATGCCATTGCCTCGCGGGACGAGGCAGCGGCAGAAAAAGCAATGACAGCCCATATTGCCAGTGCGCGGTCCAGACTGCTGGATTACCTCAGGCAGCAGGAGGATACTGAAAATGGCAATGATTGAAAAAAACGCCCTGCCTGTAACCGTGCAAACCGGTGTGCCCGTCCCGGCAGAAACCCATGATGCTTCTGCAAGGGAACAGACCATTGCCTACCGCATTTTACGGGCACATGACAAAAGCAGAGAGCCGGGCAAGGCAATGCACCTGGCCTTTGATGCACTGATCTCACACGATATCACCTACGTCGGCATCATCCAGACCGCACGTGCCTCCGGGATGAAGGAGTTCCCTCTCCCCTATGCCATGACAAACTGTCACAACAGTCTCTGCGCTGTGGGCGGAACGATCAATGAGGATGACCATCAGTTCGGACTCTCCGCGGCGAAAAAATACGGTGGGATCTATGTACCCCCCAATCAGGCCGTGATCCATCAGTACGCCAGAGAAAAGCTGGCAGGCTGCGGAAAAATGATCCTCGGAAGCGATTCGCACACCCGTTATGGCTGTTACGGCACGCTGGGTGTGGGCGAAGGTGGCGGAGAACTGGTCAAACAACTGCTGAAGAACACCTATGATATCTCTTCCCCGGAAGTGGTGCTTGTCTGGATGACGGGAAAAGTGCCTCACGGCATCGGGCCGCACGACGTTGCCCTTGCTCTGGTAAAGGAGACTTTTCCGGAGGGATTTGTCAAAAACAAAGTGCTGGAATTTGCCGGTCCGGGCATTCGTGACCTCAGCATGGACTTCCGCATCGGGATCGATGTCATGACGACAGAGATGGGCTGCCTCACATCCATTTGGGAAACCGACGAAACAGTGCGCCGCTGGTATGAAAATATCGGCCGCCCGGAGGATTTTGCTGCTCTGTCTGTGGAAAACGGCGCGCAGTACGACGCTCTTGTCACCGTACATCTTGAAGAGATGGAGAGTATGATCGCTCTTCCCTTCCATCCATCCAAGGCGTTTACGATCCACGAAGTACAGGCCGACCCGGCAGGCATTTTCCGCAAAGCGGAAGAGGAATGCAATAAAGCCCTCAACGGCAAAGTGACGCTGGATCTGAGCCGCAGCATCGACTCGGACGGAAAAGTGCACTGTGCACAGGGAGTGATCGTGGGCTGCAGCGGAGGCATGTATGATAACGTTGCGGAAGCAGCCGCCATCCTGAAGGGGCAGAGCATCGGCAACGGAGAATTCGATCTCTCGGTTTACCCTGCCTCTGCACCTGTCAACCTGGCCCTTATTCGCGACGGACTTGCCGAAACGCTTCTCTCCTCCGGTGCCGTGCTGAAGCCCTGTTTTTGCGGGCCCTGCTTCGGTGCGGGAGACACCCCCGCAAACAACACGCTGTCGATCCGCCACGCTACCAGGAACTTTGCCAACCGTGAAGGTTCCCGCCCGGCTGACGGACAGATCGCGGCAGTTGCCCTGATGGATGCCCGCTCGATTGCTGCCACCGCGAAAAACGGCGGCATCCTGACTGCCGCAACCGATGTGGAGTATACCTATATCCCCAGGGAATACAAATACAGCGATGAAGTGTACTCCAGGCGCTGCTATAACGGTTTCGGCAAGCCGCATCCCGAGGAAGAACTGCGTCTCGGCCCCAACATTACCGACTGGCCGAAAATGCCCCGCATGAAAGGGGATCTCCTTCTCCAGCTATGCGCTGTGATCCATGACGAGGTGACCACGACGGATGAACTGATCCCCTCCGGAGAAACCTCCAGCTACCGTTCCAATCCGGTGAAGCTTTCCGACTTTGCCTTGAGCCGCAGAGTCCCTGATTATGTTCCTTTGAGCAAAGAAGTGCGTAACCGTGCCGAAGCCCTGTACAACGGGAAGCCTGACGAAACGCTGACGGTGCTTCTCCGTCAGCTTGGTGCCGATGCGGAGAATATCAGTTTCGGCAGCGCCATCTTTGCCCGGAGGCCCGGAGACGGTTCTGCCAGAGAACAGGCTGCCTCCTGCCAGAAAGTGCTGGGCGGCTTCGGCAATCTTTGCTATGAATATGCCACCAAGCGTTATCGCTCCAACTGCATCAACTGGGGCATTGTGCCTTTCACCATCAGCAAAGAGGATCCGGCTGACTTCCGGCCGGGCGACGTCATCTATGTCCCCTGTCTGCGGGACGGGCTTCTTAGCGGAAGGGAAGAGTTTGCCGCAAAACGGATCTCTTCCGACGGGCGCGTGCAGGATCTGAAACTGTTCTGCTGCAATCTGACGCCGGAAGAACGCCTGATCCTTACAGAGGGCTGCCTGATGAACTACTATGCAGCCGGTTACGGCACTGCAGATAACTGAGGAGGCCATCATGGAAAAAATACGGATGACAACGCCGCTTGTGGAAATGGACGGCGATGAAATGACCCGCGTGATCTGGCAAAGCATCAAGGAAAAACTCCTGTTTCCGTTTGTGGATCTGAAGACGGAGTATTACGACCTCGGCCTGCTACATCGGAATGCGACTGAAGATGCCGTGACGGCGGAAGCGGCAAGAGCTGCCGTAAAATACGGGGTGGCTGTAAAATGCGCAACCATCACGCCGAACAAAAAGCGGATGGAGGAATACCCCCAGCTGACAAAAATGTGGCCTTCCCCCAACGCCACGGTACGTTCAATCATGGGCGGGACGATCTTCCGCACCCCCATTGTGATCGACAGCGTCAAACCCGTCGTAAAAGGCTGGGAGAAGCCGATCACCATTGCCCGCCATGCCTTCGGGGATATTTACAAGGCAGCAGACCTCTATACGGAAGAACCCGGTGAATGTGAACTGGTCTTCCGCGGAGAGAGCGGAGAAGAAAAGCATCTCCCCATTCAGAAAGTGAACGGCGGCGCTGTCTGGCTTGGCCAGTTTAACCTGGACAGCAGCATCCGCCCCTTTGCCCGCGCCTGCTTCCGCTATGCGCTGGATACCAGGCAGGATCTGTGGTTTTCCAGCAAAGATACCATTTCCAAGATCTATGACGGGCGCTTCAAAACCATCTTTGATGAAGAGTTTGAAGACTATCGGACAGAATTTGAGCAAAACGGCCTGCACTATTTCTACACGCTGATCGATGACGCCGTAGCCCGTGTCATGCGCTCAAAAGGCGGCTTTATCTGGGCCTGCAAAAATTACGACGGGGATGTAATGAGTGACATGGCCTCTTCTGCTTTCGGTTCGGTTGCGATGATGTCCTCGGTCCTCGTAACGCCGGATGGTCAATATGAATTTGAAGCCGCTCACGGCACGGTTACGAAGCACTATTATCGTTATCTGAACGGTGAAAAGACCAGCACCAACCCCGTTGCGACGATCTTTGCCTGGTCCGGTGCGCTGAAAAAGCGCGGAGAAAAAGACGGTCTTTCCGCCCTGGTCAACTTTGCCGATGCGCTGGAAGATGCCACGCTGAGCACGCTGAACGCCGGACAGATGACAAAAGATCTCGCCGCCATGGCAGAGCCCGGTACGGATGTACAGACGCTGACCACCGATGAGTTTCTGAATGCCGTTGCTGCCCGCCTGAAAGGGCAACTGGAGACCGCCTGATATGGACACACTGAATACTGTTTTAACACTCGTTCTGGCCGTGGTGATCATTATCATTGCCATTAAAATCATTTCCACCCCGATCCGCTGGATCTTCAAACTGCTGGTCAACACCCTGTTCGGGTTTGTTATCCTGTTCCTGATCAACTTTTTCGGTCAGTACGTCGGAATCTCACTGGAAATGAATACCTTTAATGCCATCATCACCGGCGTTTTCGGGGTCCCTGGTGTGATCCTTCTCCTGCTGCTGAAATTTCTTGCATAACGCCAAATTCTTTCAATCGTCATTATAAAAGACCAGGTTCCGTTTTTGACGGAGTCCCGGTCTTTTTTCATAATCAATCTTTATGGCTGTTGCTTTGGAAGCCTCCTCCCTGACCGGATCATCCGTTCAGTTTCCGGACTCATCCACATAAACGAAAGAATATTCCTGGTATAGTTCAGCAATTTGCCGGGCAACCGCACCGGAGCCAAAAACAGCCACATCCGAACAATTGGCAAATGCACTTTCGTCGATGGACCTCACGCTGTCCGGGATGCGGATCTGCCTGAGCTGGTGGCAATCTTTAAAAGCCGCCGCTCCAATCGTCTCACAACCCTCCGGAATACTGACAATACTCATTGCTGCGCCTTCAAAAGCGCTGTCCCCTATGGTCTTGACGTCTGCAGGAAGGACAAAGTCGGGAGTGCCAAAGGCTCTCGGTACAACGATCTCCGTATACCGGCCGCCTGTAACCGTCAGCGTCCATGTACCATCCGGATTTTCTGTTGCATCAACATTCTCCTGCAGATTGGGAATAGCAGAAATACTGTATCCTTCAGCAGGAATGATCGTAACAGTAGCAACCGCTGGATTACTTCCCGTTACACCAAGCCAAAGGAGGCCGCTGTCTTCCGTCAGTCCTGCAGTGGCAGTGGTCGTATTCGTCAGATCAGAATTAACGATGGAAACCTGATAATATTCCGTGCCTATATTGCTTGTAACCGTACCGCCGTAATTGAAAACGAACCCGTTATTGGTCGTTACCAGACCGCCTTCTCTATTCAGAACGGTACCGGTCGTCGTGTTTTCAGAAACAGTCCCGTAGTTACTTCCGATCCGGGCCTTATTCGTCATGACCGTACCGCCCTGTTGGTTAGTAAAGATATTTTCATTATTATTGACGACTATGCCCCGGTTGGTATCCAGAACATTATTTTCGGTAATCGTACCGCTGGATTCATTTGAGTAGATGATCCCGTTATTGTTTGCTATCGTACCGTAGTTTCGCGTGACCCCGATTGCTTCTCCAAATCCATTCTCCGGATCCGCGCGGAAATAGTTTGTCTCAATTTGTCCGTAGTTTCTTTTTACAAGACCATTGTTTTCTGTAATACTGCCGTTTTCATCGTTTGCTTCGATCACCCCATAATTGCTTACGACAAGGTCACTGTTCGTTGCAATCTGTCCCGTAACAGTAATCTCATAAACCGTTCCTCTGTTCACTCCTATACGTGTTTTGTTCGTTGAAACAACGCCGCCCTGTTCATTGGTAAAGATGTTTTCATTATTATTGACGACTGTACCCCGGTTGGTATCCAGAACATTATTTTCGGTAATCGTACCGCCGGCCTCATTTGAGTAGATGATCCCGCTGTTGTTTGCTATCGTACCGTAGTTTCGCGTGACCCCGATTGCTTCTCCAAATCCATTCTCCGGATCCGCGCGAAAATAGTTTGTCTCAATTTGTCCGTAGTTTCTTTTTACAAGACCATTGTTTCCTATAATGCTGCCGTATTCACCATTTGTTTCAATTACCCCGTAATTTCTCACGACAAGGTCACTGTTGGTTGCGAGCTGACCTGAAACTGCTATCTCATTAATTGTGCCGTAGTTATTTGACATAACCTCTCCGTCACCGATAGAAACAGTTTGCCCCTGGATATTATCCGGCAGCATTGTCTGACCGTCTGTAACAAGTATATTGCAGTCACTCAGGTTACTTCCATAATAAGCAGAGATATATAGCTTCTTCCCTTCCTCCAGGTATATGCCGAAGCGGTAGCTGTTCTGTCCGGGGTTACTTCCCAAGTTCTCAGCGCCGCGAATTCTCAGGTTGGTCCAATTGTTTCCTTCCACAACATACTTGCCGTCTGCCGGGGCAGTAAAGAAGTATACCACAACACCCTGAAGATTCTGGCTGGCTACTCCTGCAGTAAGATTGTCCTTGAAAAGTTCCTGTAATCCGTCCGTCGTATCCGGCGTCACAAGATGCCGGATCTCGCTGCCTCTCGCCAGAATGTTCATACTCTGACTGCTAAAAAGCGCTGCCTGATAGTAGACGTCCATCCCCGGAAGAAAATTCCCGAAATTACCTCCTGTAGCTGTTTGTGCATTCATGATATTCGTTCTCGGAGGCCCGAAAACAGCCCTGCCCTGCCAGTTTGCAGGATCCTGCCCCTCGCCGAATACAATTCCGAATTGGTACCCGTTGGCAGCTGTATCTGCTGTTGTGCTTATAACAAAATCAAAATTAGCTCCGATATTCCGGATATTGTAAGCATCACCGACTTCAATGCTGTTCTCTGTTGGAGCAATATCTGACGGAGTTGCTGCATTGTCCGCAAACGCCGGAGATGTTCTGCCTGCTGACAAAAGCAATATCATCGCCATTACAAGCAGGACGCTTTTAAGAAGTGTTGCCTTGTGAGAGTTCATTTTCCGGGACCTCCTGATTAGCAATATTATATAAAACCGTTTGAAACAAAAATTTTTCTCAACGGTTCTTTTATTATATAAAACATATTCATTTTTCAACTATAATTACGGTAGTCGAACCTTTAGATACAGAATCTGTATACACCAACTCTTTAGAATCCGAATCTTCTGTTGCCACTTTATTATATGTAATCTTTTTCTTGAGGTCAATATAAATATTCTTATTCTATTGTCTACTGCACAAGCAGCCACTATATATCTTCCTATTCCTCATTCTTGCAGGTTCTTAACGAGATACAAGAACCAGTGAGAACTTACGGATTTTTAAAAAACTCTCTCTGGTAACCATTTTCAATATAATATGATGTTAAATTTGATGTTGAATTTTACAACGGATTCAGTTATACTGATCATAGAAAGGAGTTGAAAATCATGCCGAACATTAAACCCATCTCTGATCTTCGCAACTACAGTGAGGTTCTGCACGATGTTGCTGTTGGGGCTCCGGTGTTCCTTACAAAAAACGGACGCGGTCGCTTTGCAATTCTGGATATTCGTGATTACGAAAAAACGCAGGCTACACTCAAATTGCTCAGTGAACTGGAAAAAGGCCGCGTCTCCGGCGAAACAGAGGGCTGGTTGAGTCCGGAGGAAGTGAGGGCGCATTTTCGTGCAAGAGAAAAAGAAAGTTGAATTGCACTATTCTTTGATGGCTCGCCAGGATTTGGATTCGATTTGGGACTTTTATCTTAATGAGTATCAGAATGTCAATGCTGCTGTCAAAATCATCAACGCAATCACAGCGGACATCGATCAGCTTGTCGATTACCCGGAGTTGGGGCCATTGCTCTCTTCCATTACGGATTTGGATGCTGGTTATCGCTTTCTTGTTACAGGCGACTATTTGAGTTTTTATCGTATTGACGGCTCTGCTATCAGCATCGACAGAATATTGTACGGTCGTCGGGATTATCTCCGAATATTGATTGAAGACATGTTTGAGAACACATGACATTTCCAAGCTAAGATTCGGTCAAGACTTCCAGAATTATATCGAGAAAACGTTAGGGAGTGGACCTATACGATCCTCTCCCGTTTTTATTTACATAGACAGATGATTACACTCCTGTACACAGGTTAAGACAGCAGCAACGCAGTAAATAAGACTGTTTTCCCTCACTGGTCTCCTGTATCAAAGTGACGGTGTTTACAACGCTTGACATTTGAGTCATTACATTTATTCAACTGCCGGATCGTCATGTACAATCCTGTAAGGATAGTATCGTGAGAGGTCGGGGCTTTTTCAGCTCCGACCTCTCGTCTTTGAAGGTTTTCTTATTCGGCCACGAATGGAATCGCCGGATTATCCTTGCACCACTGTTCCGTCGTACCTCCTGCGGGAGCATAGATTGCTGTCAATGCTGTGCAGCCATCAAAGGCATGCTCGTTGATCGCGCAGTTCTTCGGCAGGCGGATCTGCGTCAGATTCTCACAGTTCTTAAACGCTTCTTTCCCAACAGATGTGCAGGTATCGGGAACATACACGACTGTCATGGATGCCCCCTCAAAAGCGTTTTCTTCTACTGTCTTAAGGAAAGCCGGAAGCGTGAAATCGGGAGTGCCGTATTCGGACACATAAACTGCCTTGACAGTGAGGTTCTCCGCCGGCATTGTTGCGGGCAGTGCCGGTTCCCATTTTGCAAAGATGAGATCATCTTTGGTCGGATTTGCCGGTGTAGTAATTGGCGTTCCATAGGGCAAGGTGATGGAGTCGATCGTGCTTCCGCCATCGGTATCAAAGGTAATAGTGTAAATCCGTGCTGTTCTGTTGTAGGTCGCGGTGTAGGTTGTATCTTCGGTCACTTCCGCGATCTCCGGCGTCCAGCCGGTAAACGTGTAGGTATACTGTGCAGTCGCTCCCCTGGTCGGATCAGCCGGCTTCTCAATAGCTTCTGCCGCTGTACCATAATCATACTGCTCTGCTGCTTTCAGCACTGTGCCGTCTTCATCCACAAACGTGACACTGTACCGGTTCACCGTGCTGGTGTAGGTCGCCGTGTAAGTTGCATCTTCAGTCACTTCCGTGATCTCCGGCGTCCAGCCCGCAAACGCGTAGGTGTACTGCGCAGTCGCTTCCTTGTTCGGATCAGCAGGTTTCTCTATAGCTTCTGCCACTGTGCCATAGTCATACAATGCAGCTGCTTTCAGCACTGTGCCGTTCTCATCCACAAAGGTGACGCTATACTGATTCACCGTGCTGGTGTAGGCTGCGGTGTAGGTTGCATCTTCGGTCACTTC